>NZ_JBMDXM010000204.1:0-1895 GCF_048594345.1 Longimicrobium sp. | reverse complement strand
TGTGGTTCCTCAACCCCACTCAGCCTCAGAATGATACCCTTGCTCGCTGTTGGTCGTGCAATCAGAGTAACGACGTAAAAACAACACGCGGCGGCGCGGAGGAACGGATGTGGCGCGGTGGCGTTCTGAAGGTTCCCTCCGCGCCTCTTCTGTTTTCTCCGCGCCTCCGCGGGAAAATCGTCCCCCTCACTGCACATCGAAATCCGAGAGATGGTATGACACCATCCGCCAGACGCTGTCGGTGTTCCTTGTCCAGGATCAGTATCCCTCGATCGTCCCCTCGACGCGGCTGAAGTCGCGGCGGGCGAGGTCCTGCGGGGTGATCCAGAAGGTGCACTTTCCGCTGTCGCCCCATGACCATCCCAGTCCCCGCTCGGTGTCGAGGTTCAACAGGCAGACCATGGGGTTGTCGGCGGAGAGCGCGTCCTGGGCAGCGTGGGCATGTCCCAGCATCTGGGAGAACTGGGGATCCTCGTCGTTGTAGGTGTTGAACCAGTCTGTGCAGGCGGCGTACACCTCCGAGGGGACCAGCGCCGCCAGCGCGGGGTCGCCCGCCCAGGTGCGGATGGTGGCGACGGCGGCCATGTAGGCGAGTTGCGAGGCCCGGAAGGGGATCTCCATGGATTCGAGAGGGCCCGCGAGGCTCATCAGCCACGTGCGCAGCGCCTGACGGTCCTCTTCCGCCACCGGCCGGTCGAGCGGAACCTCCCGCGAGCGGGCCAGCCAGCGCTCGGCCTCTTCAGTGAACCGCCGGAGATCCGCGTCGCGGCCGGGAGTGAAGTTGGCCGGGCTGTGCAGGATCGCACGGGCCAGGTAGTGGATGTACGCCCAGTGCTGCGGAAACGCCCGCGGCCCCGACGCGGCGGCGCCCATGATGGCGGCCCCGCCAAGGGTATCGTAGCGCGTGTCCAGGTTTCCGCCCCCCGATCCGCTGGCGGCACGGAGGGCGGCGACGCGGCGCGCGTTGAGCTGCTCGCGGTACAGCTCCGCGATCTCCTCGATGTCGTCCCCGCCCTGCACCCGCAGGCCTCGCCAGAACCGTCCCTCCAGGAACCGGCGCCACGTGCGGTCGGCGTGCTCGATCAGCTCGGGAAGGCCGCTCGCGTCGGGATAGCTCTCGAGCTTGAGCGGCACGATGGGCCACGCCGGATGGACGTTCGGCCCCGGCTCCCTGCCCACCCGGTAAAAGTACCACGCGCTCGAGATGCCACCGGTGCCCCGGATCGGCGGCAGGTCATCGGGCGGCTGCCGCGGCGGGGTGAGCGCAAAGGCGTCGAGCGCGTACAGGACGCGGCAGTCGTCGGAGGCGGGCGGCTCAAGGTTCCAGATCTGCTCGTCGTCGTCGCGGCCAAAGAAAAAGAGCACGCCGCGGCTGGGCAGGACGGTCTTGAAGGGGATGTCGGCGCAGTCCACCTGTGCCAGAAAGTGGAGCGGCGTACCGTCCGAAGTGCGCGGCCACTCGTAGCGCTCGGGCAGGTTGGGCAGGCCGCCGAACCGGCTGTTGGTGGGCGGCCCGGCGTGCGGCGGCCAGGGCCGGTGCAGGAGCACCGCATCCCGCCGGTAGCGGCGGAACAGCGCATCGACCTTCTTGCTCTCGCTCACCCCGCACCCTCCGCTGTCTGAAGGTGGATTCCGCTCATCCCGGCCATCCCCTGTGACCCCTCGTTTACGATCCTGGCAGGCCCTTGGCAATTGTAGCCGCGCTCGCGTTCCGATGGCAACGCGCTCCCTGCCCCACGGCGGATCAACAGCCAGTCATCCTGAGGGAGAGGCCGTTTCAAAACTCCATTCTGAGTCTCTAACGACGGCCGCCGCGCCTCGCGCGCGCGAGGAAGGCGCGATTTTCAGCCGATGAGCCTCTGAGAGTCACCTCGGAGGCCGTACGGGGCTCCTCA
>NZ_JBMDXM010000203.1:0-41924 GCF_048594345.1 Longimicrobium sp. | reverse complement strand
CCTCGTTGCACATGCCGGCGGGCGGGGGCCGCGATTGCGCGGACGGTTCCGAGCCTTCATCCGCCTCTGGAGACCCGCTCAATGGGCCACGGCCGCATTCGCCTGACACCGCCGCATCAGCCATCGTGACTTCTTGGACCGGACTCATGTTTATTCGCTCCTGGCGCGGACTTGGCGGCACGGGTGTGTGCGGCGTTCCACACGGCTGCGCGTCCGCAACCGGAGACATCTTCAAGCGTCGCCATAACCGCGGGCCGATGCGGGCTGCCGCGTCTGCGTTGGAGCAGTCGGAAGGTAGGTTCCTTGGCCCTGTCGTTTGCCGCGGCGGCTAGTCGGTGCCCGGCGCCGCGGCCGAGTCCGGGCGCGCGGGCGGTGGCGCGGGGCGAAACGCTTCGATGGGATCGCCGGTCCAGTTCAGCAGCCCGGGCGAGGCGTACCGCATCTCCCCATTCTCGCGCGTGACGAGTGCGTAGCTGATCACGGCACGCCCCGGCGGATAGTGCCGCGCCATGTATCCCGCCAGATCCACCCACACGGTATCCCCTGCCACCCGCGCCAGGTCGCCCAGCGGATTGCTTACGTAGCTGCGGCCCGACGCGTCCGCCGTGATGGCGAACAGCTCCAGACCATCCGGCACGGGCCCGTGCGCGCGGAACGCGATGCGGCCGGCCACGGCGCCGTCCGGCGTAAGCGGCTCCAGCGTGGGACGGTAGTGCCGGCCGGCAAGGACGTACTCGCGAAAGAGCGCGGGCTTCACGCCCGCCATGATCAGCATCCGCGGCAGCAGCGGCGACCGGCCGTCCCAGTAGCCGGGATTCACCGTGTGCAGGTAGCGGTAGCCGCCGGCCAGCGCCTCGGCGATGTAGTCCGTGTAGTGGCCAAAGGGAAAGGCGAAATCGTACTTCGCGGTCGGCTGGGCGCGCTCGCCCAACGTCGTGGGGGAGCGCGCGAGCGATGCGGCCACCTCGGTGCCGGAGCCGGGGAGGCTGCGATGCTGCCATCCGTGCGCCGCCACCCGGTGGCCGGCACGCGCCAGCCGCTCCAGGTCATCCGCGCCAAGAAAGCCGTCGTTGCTGCCCGTGCGGGTAGGGATGACGAAGAAGATGCCGCGGAAGCCGTGGCGCTCCAGAATCTCCGCGGCGCGCATCTGTCCCGCGGTGCCGTCGTCAAAGGTGAGGATCACCTGCCGCGCGCTCGCATCCGCCCCCGCCCGCACCTCCTCCGGAAACGCCGAGCGGAAGCCGTTCTCGCGCAAAAACACGATCATCTCCTCGAACGCGGCGTACGACTCCGTGAGCGAGCCGGGACGGGTGCCGGCCGAGTCCGCGAAGCCGTGCCACGCCAGCACCGGAACGCCGCCCGCCGCGCCGCCGGTAGGCCGCGTGGCGGACGGACCGGCCAGCGCGCAGCCTGCGAGGGCAAGAAGGGGGATGAGGACGAACGCGTGCGATCGGAAGTACTTCAAGAGCATCGTGCAGCGGATTCAGGAGTTCCGTGATCGGCGTGAGGGCCGCTTTCCGCATCCTACCCAATCGTCCCCGCCGTCCGCCAGTCACGCAACGGATTCGCCCGATTCCGACTCCGTAAAACAGCAGGTGTCACGCGGAGACGCGGAGGTTGCGGAGGCGCGGAAACCCTCTCTCCCTGTCTCCGCGCCTCCGCGCTCTCCGCGTCTCCGCGTGAGAGCTGTTCTTTTTCGAATCTGGTTCGAGGCAGCAGATTTGCTTGATGATCACGGAGCCGGATCAACCAGAAACGGAGTGGTGATCGATGTCACGTGCATTCGTGAAGGAGGATTCGGGGTTCGTGCCGCCGGGGCTGTTCGGGCTGCCCGACCGGGACGACCCCAGGTTCGACGCCGCGGCGGCGCGGGCGCTGATCGAGGCGGCGCGCGACGCCAACACCGCCAGCGCCGAGGCCGCCACCGGCTACCGCTGGGGCGAGCCGCGCCTGCACCGCCACGTGCGCAAGCTGCTGCAGGCCGCCGAAGGGCTGCCGGAGGAGGAGCAGGACCGCCGCTACATCCGCGTGGCGAAGCGCTTTCTCGGCACGTAGGACGCCTCTCCGGCGCCCTCCACGTGACATTTTGATTGACAGCGGAGGTCCGCATCTGCTACTGGGGCACGCGCATCTCACCTGCACCATCCCCGCCTCACCTTCACCCACCGCCGGACTGTACCCATCAGCGTGTAAATCCATATCTCGAATCAGGATAGGTGGATTTGCGCGCCATCCCCGCACAGCGGCGCGGGCTATGCCCCGGGGCGGGCCACCCTCTGGAGCGCGGGTCTTCGCGCTTCGCACGTTCCGGCCGCGCCGCGCCCCGCATCCCAGGTACGGACCCCACCCGCGGCGGCGCACCCGTGGCCCCACTCCTCTCCGGGAGATCACGCCACATGTCCAGGACCAAGAGCATTCCCAAGGCAACCACCGCCGGCGCGCAGCAGGTGCAGGTGCAGTCCATCTTTTCCGCGGGCACCGCCGCGGCCGAGGAGCTGGTGACGGGGCTGGGCGGCGCCATCGGCAGCGACTACCGCGCGGCCGGGCACCAGCTGGTGTTCGTGGAGTTCAGCGGCAAGCTGTCGCGGCTCAACCTGATCCCCTCGGCGAGCATCGTTTCGCAGGGCACCATCACCATCCCCGGCACCTGGCTGTTCGACTTTGACACCGGCACCATCACCGACGCCGGCGCGGAGGTGTGGTGGCGGCAGATGACCAGCACCGAACGCGCGCTCACCCCGCAGGGCGGCGCGCAGCTCGCCCGGCTGGGGGCGGTGAACTACAACGCCATCTCGTATCCCGAGCTGCTGGGGCTGGCCTACTCCGCTGCGCCGATCGACGGCGGCGTGGGCGCGGGGAACCAGCTGACCAACGGAACGGTGTTCGCCGTGCGCACCGCGGCCGGCAACGTGGCCAAGGCGCAGGTGCTCAGCTACGGCTACGACCTGCAGATCCGCTGGACCACGTACCAGCTGGCGCCCATGTACCAGGTGCTGGGCACCGGCTACGACCAGCCGGAAGACGTAAAGGTGACGGCCGGCGAAACGCACGCGTACATCACCGAGCGCTCCGGCAGCCTGCTGCGCGTGGCGCTGAACACCCCGGTTGCCCCCAACCGCGCCAACGCCACCGTCGTCTCGTCGGGGATGACGGCGCCGCACCAGCTGGTGCTGGACGAGGCCACCCACCAGGCGTACGTGGTGGAGTACGCGCCGCTGGGCCGCCTGCTGCGCATCGACCTGGCCAGCGGCGCGCAGACGGTGCTTTCGGCCGCGCTGCAGAACGCCATTGGCCTGCTGCTTACGCAGGACCGGCAGTTTGCGTACGTGGCCGAGCAGGCGGGGACGGGCCGTGTGGTGCGCGTGCGGCTGGACAACGGGCACCGCGAGGAGGTGATCGGCGGGCTGACGTCACCGTTCATGATGACGTGGACGGACGCGGGCGAAACGGGGATCCTGATCGCCGAGCGCGACCCGGGCAACCGCGTGACCCGCATCAACCTGGCGAACGCGCCGGCCACGAAGACCGTCATCGCCACCACGCCGTTCCGCCCGTCCAGCGTGGCGGTGGTGTCGCCCACGCGGCTGCTGGTGTGCTGCGACCAGACCATCGCGCAGCTGGACCTTACCTCGTCCATCTACACGCCGGCGGGGACCATGCTGCTGGGGATCGGCCACGTGCCGGCGGACCGCATCAGCCGCTCCACGCCGCTGAATCCGGCCACGGACGGCTACGCCGACACCACGGCGGATCCCGGCTACTTTTTCCAGGTGAAGGACGCGCCCTTTGGCGGCACGCTGCCGGTGATGTTCAACCACGAGCGCGCGTACGCCGAGGGCGCCCGCTACTACAAGCTGGAGGTGGACGGCGTGGAGCCGCGGCAGAGCTTTACGGACTACCGCTGGAGCACGTCCACCAACCGCTTCCAGGCGCAGGCGGTGAACCCCTCGGCGACCGGCTACTACCGGGTGCGCGCGCCCAGCGAGCTGTGGTACAACCACTGGCTGGGCTACCTGCTGAACACCGCCGGGCTGACGAACGGGCTGCACCAGATCACCCTCCGCATCTTCACCGGCACCAGCGAGGCCACGGAGATCGGCGGCGGCGCCGACGCGGGGCGCAGCGTGGTGGTGCAGATCGACAACACGGCGCCGCTGGTGGCGATCGAAAAGATCTTTCACGACGGCGGCGAGGTGGGCACCTGCGGGCTGGTGACCAGCGGCAGCGACCAGTTCACCTTCGGCATTACCGCGCAGGACCCCGAGCAGCACATGGGGAGCTGGAGCCTGATCGCGCTGTGGGGCGACAACAAGTCCAAGCCGGTGGCCAGCGACTCGTACGCGGCGCACGTGTCGCCCACGCGCAAATGGGCGGGCCCGGCCGGGGCGGTGGTGCCATCGCCCGTGTGGGAGGCCACCGTGGCGGGCGACGATTCGTCGCGGCGGTGCGCGCACACGTTCCGGCTGGCGGCCTCGTCGCGCGTCATCGACGGATGGAACGCGCTACACCACCCGGTCGTCTACAAGTCCATCACCCTGCTGCTGCCGCCGCTCCCCTGAGCGCCGCGCCTCCGGCGACCTTCCGGGCCCACCCCGCCGCGCGGGGTGGGCTCCGTCGTTCGCGGGCGTGCCGGGTGGAGGATGGATCATTGTCGCACAGCTTGGAGAGGATGGAGGAAGCCACATAACGAGAGATCCTTCGTCCTACACCAATTTGCCCGAAGGTAGCGTGACCCTATCTTGCGATCCCATACTGCTCCCTGGCAGGCGCCCCGGTCGCTTCGGACGGCCCCGTCCTCCACTGCCCAACGACTTGAAACTGGCTCGAGAATGCATCCTGCAGCCCCAAGCCGGAGAACGTTTCTGTGGTTGGCGCTGGTCCTGACTGCCTGCGACCTGCCGAATCCGGCGGGCTCCGTACACGTGTCCCCGACCGCGGAATCGCGAGCCGAAAGTGCCGTATTGCTGGGCGCTTATGCCGCCCCCAATCGCATGCCGGTGCCGGGAGAGAGCCCAACCAGTGAAGTGCGGCTGGAGCCAACCAGCATCCCGCCGCTGCAGCCGAACAGCTACGTGCTTCTTCGCATCAGCGGCACTCTGGAGGCGGTACGCAATCCGTACCTGGGAGGCAGCGCCGGGCAAGGTCACATCGAAAGGTCGTATTCGCCGGTTGAATCAACGGAGAGCACCGGCCGGGGTGCAACGAATGTATGGCTGCGTCTTTCCCCCTCAAACCTCACCAGGATATCGTACTTCTTCCGTCCGGCGGCGAACGGAAGCGACCTCGTGCTGATGGTGCGCACAGGCGCACAGCCGACCGAGGTGTGGGCCGAGCGCGAGCGGATGCCAGGGGCAGAGGTATTCTACTACTACTGCCGAGCCGGTAAACCGTACTGCACCCCAGATGGACCGGATTGGATCAAGCCAGATACGAGCTACCGTCCGCTGGTGAAGACGTGGCTGGAAGATCACTGGGTCGTGTCGTCGCACGTGGTGACCGCAACGGCCATCGCGGAGCCGCTGATCATGGACGGTCCCACTTCAGTTGCCCTTGGAGAAACAGCGGTCTTCACAGCCCGTCCGTGGGGAGACTTGCGCCTGCGCTACCCCCACGGACAACCTGGGGATGTTCAGTGGATGTGGTACCCAACCGACACGACCGGCACTGCTTCCCCCTTGTCCCGGGCTGAACAAGTCTGCTCCGGCCGACCCGTTTGCGAGTTCGAGCCCAAAGTAAGCGGCCGTCTCCACGTGTCCTCGTACGTCGAAGGTGCACCAGTGGAAACGGACAGGATCGTGCGAGTACAGAAGCACCCCGATCGCGAGTTGAGGCTGGAGTGTAATGGTGCACGGGGCAGCGGCGTCGTGGTTCGGCGGGGAGGGACGATTGCATGTGCCGTGGCGAGTGATCCGCTGGGAGGTAAGATAGAAGTTGAGAAGTGGTGGTTTTCTGGGGTCGACAGCCGGGGCCAACCTTATCAGTTCCCTACGGAGGAAGACAGCCCTGAGATGGGGCTGTCCTGGAGCGGACAACTGGCGATCAGCGGAACGATCCATGTTCTGGCGAGCATCGACGGTGCTCCTGCTGTCGAGCAGTCGGTTTCGGTTCAGGTAGAAGCTCGCGACTGGTCAGATGAGCCCATCAAGTACGAGATCCGGCGGGGAACGCTTCAGGAGTACAATGCCGTCGCATCCGTTGGTGAAATCGTGGGCGCGCAGCCACTGGCAGACCACGATCTCGGCCGGATGGCAGCAGGGGGAAGCGTCTACGTTACGAGCGACGTCGTCGACTACATTGACGATTATGGTCCGAACCATCGGCTCGCATTCTTGAAGGCAGTGCCAATCGAACTCGAACTCCTGGTCATGGTGCACCCGGAGATGGAAAACCGCGGGGCGTTCTACCGGCGGCAAGCAGTAACTCCTCCCGCGTTTGGAGCCCCTTGTCTGCAAAGAGGGTTTTCACGCTATGTAGAACAGATCCTCGCGCACGAAGGTTTCCCGGTGAATCCAAATGCTCATACGGGAGTATACCTGCGAGAGTATCGCTCCCGCGCAGGAAGAGCCGTTGAAGATCTCGTTGCTCCTAATGACGCGCTTCCTGCCCTTGGGCAACTGGCGCTGAGCCGGCTCAACCCTGTTGGAGTGCACGCCGACGCCGTCAGTGATTACGAAGTGGACACGAATCACCCGGTGCGGTTCGGCTGCACGTTCAGGTGGAGATAGAGATGAACAAGATACTGCTTTGCCTTACTGCCGGACTCATCGTGGCGCCGCCTGCCCTCACGGCGCAAGAAGAGCAGCGCGACGTTCACGTCCGGAACGATTGTCGGCTTGCCGCTCAGATCATCCGGACTGGTGAACCTGCCCCACACCGCGAGTGGGCGTACGGTGCGATCAGGGCGTGCGACCAAACAGGCGGCCCCGCGCTGGCTGCAGCATGGACACAAACGCTTCCTTCCGATCGAGACAGGCTCGCGAAGCTTGCCGGCGCAAGCCGGCATTTTCCCACGCGAGAGCTGTTCAACGCCGTTCGCGCCGTGGCGGAGGATCCCGGCGCAGGCACAACCGTTCGCGTGTATGCCCTTGGCCTCCTGGCCAGCTTTGCGCAGCCTGGCATCTACCTGGACATGCGCGATCTCCTGGAGCCGCGTCCGGGCAGACTTGCGCGGACGTGGACGATGTCGGGTGACGCAGCCTTGAACGAGCGTGGCGAACTCGTGAACGTCCTTCCGGAAGTGCGGGCTCTGCTGGACGAGCTACGTTCGGCGGACGACGCCGTCGTAGCGAACGCGGCACGTTCGTTTATCAGCATCCTGCCGTAGGTTCCGACTACAAAGGCGATCGGATCAGTCTCGACGCTGTCCAAAACAACTCCGCTCAGGGAGGAATCGGGCGGCGGAACTACGGTTCTCAACCGGCGCTGGCGGAGCATCTGGTCATCGACCACAGATGCCGAGCAAAGAAATTCTCTGCACCATCAAGTGAACGACATAGAACGCCGCCGGCACCCTTGAACCGTGCCTATCTCGGACGGTTATGGGGAAACGGCAATTTTGTGCCTCATCAGCGTTCCGCGCGGCGCGGCCCGAGTGGTCCGGCGGTTGCGCAGGGGTGGCAGGCTCTGCGGCGAGACGGAGCACGGCGCACGCGCGACACAACGGAGGATGGATGGCGCAGGAACAGGGCGGGATTACCGACAACAAGCAGCAGAGCCGCTACGAGCTGGCGGTGGAAGGCGGCACGGCCGTGCTGCAGTACATGGAGCGCGACGGGGCGCTGTACCTTACCCACACCGAGGTGCCGCCGGAGCTGGAGGGCCAGGGGATCGGCGGGCGCATCGTAAAGCACGCGCTGGACGACGCGAAGGGCCGGGGGATGAAGGTGGCGCCGTGGTGCCCCTTCGTCCGCGCCTACGTCGAGCGGCACCCGGAGTACCAGCCGCTCGTCATCGAAGGCGAGTAGGCGCCCGACGGCCCTCCATCCGCAGGTCTGGGGACAATTCCCGGGGATGGGCGAGGAGTTCATTGACCGATGGAAGGTAGAGGCTTTCTATTCCTCGTCTTCCATCCACTCCCCGCCCGTCCCGAGGCCCCCGATGTCAGACCCGACGCCCGCAGCCGTCCCATCGACCGACCTTCCGTCCGCATCCCCTCCGGTAGCCGCCATCGCGAGCAGCCCCACCGAGGCGCCGTTCGATCCGCTGCGCCCGCTGGGGAATCTGGCGCTCTCGCTGTCCGGCGGCGGGTACCGCGCGGCGGCGTACCACCTGGGCACCCTGCGGCTGATGGACCGCGTGGGCCTGCTTCCCAGCGTGGTGGGCCTGTCCACCGTTTCCGGCGGCACCATCTGCGGGATGGCGTGGGTGGTGAGCCTTATCGAGGGCAGGACGTTCGATCAGTTCTACGACCAGTTTTCCAAGTACCTGATCAGCAACAACGTGATCGCCCAGGCCATGGAAGGGCTCACCGGCAACCGCGACCATTCCAGCCATAGCTGGGCCAGCCTGATTGGCGCGGCGGCGGACGTGTACGCGCGGCCCAACCTGTTCGGAGACCGCAGGTTCGGCGACGTGCTGGGGGCCAGGGGGCTGCAGCTGGAGGAGGCCATCTTCAACTCCACCGAGTTCCACACCGGGCTGGACTTTCGCTTCCGCAAGAGCAACCGGCCGCGGACCATCCTGGGCAACCGCAACTATCCCCTGCCCCGCGCCGTGGCGCAGCACGTCCGCGTGGCCGACATCGTGGCCGCGTCGTCGTGCTTTCCCGGCGGGTTCGAACCGCTGGTGTTTCCGCAGCAGTTCCACTGGCCGGCGCAGTACCCGCTGGACGCGGCGCTCAACGAGCTGGGGCCGGACTTCGACAGCGGGCTGCCGCTGATGGACGGCGGCGTGTACGACAACCAGGGGGTGGAAAGCCTGCTGCTGGCGTTCGGCGAATCCACGGCCACCACGCTGATCATCTCCGACGTGAGCGCGCGCAACACCGAGATGTACTCCGTGCCGGCCAATCCCACACGGCGCGGATGGCTCACGCTGAACGGGGTGTTCTGGATCGGGCGGCTGCTCTTTGTGCTGGCGCTGGCGTCGGCGGTGGTGCTGACGGTGCACGGAATCCGCGCGATCCGCGAGGGCAGATGGGAGGCGGAGAACGTGCTGCTGTACGGCGTGCCGGGGCTGCTGGCGGCGGGCGTCGCGGGCGGGCTGTGGTGGGGGCACCGGCGGCTGAAGGACGTGGACCGGCTGCTGGAGAACACGGTGGAGGTGGAGGCGTGGAAGAGCATGAAGAAGCTCACCACGCCGGAGTTCATTCAGATGATGGTGCTGCGGGTGACGTCGCTGCTGGCGCTTACCTCCAGCATCTTCATGGCGCGCATTCGCCGGCTGGTGTTCGGAAGGGTGTTCGATGACCGGGACTTCGAGGGGCGGCGCATCTCGAACCTCATCTATTCCATGGCGCGCAACCACCCCACGCTCTTCGAGAACCACCCCTGGCTGCGTCCCACCCCCGACCTGGTGACGCTCGCCCAGGCGGCGGAGCGCATGCCGACGACGCTCTGGTTCACGGCGCCCTCGCAGTTCAAGACCGTGTCCCTGGCGGGCGAGGCGACCTGCTGCTTTGTGCTACTGCGCCACCTGGTGGAGGACCACGAGGGCAAGTACGAGAACCCCGGCACGCCGCTGCACGACCTGTACACCAGGCTGCGCGCCGAGTGGGAGGCGTTCAACGGCGCCGCCGCGGCCGTGAACGCCGCGCCGCCAGTGCCGCAGGCGGGGCCGAGCATCTGGGGGGCGACGTGAGGAGGTGAACGGGTGAAGGGGTGAACGGGTGAACGGGTGAAGGGGGCGGCGCGACCCTCGGAGGCCCTCTCCCCCGCCAGGCCTTTCGCTCGTTCCTCGCGACGGCTGGCGACCCCTCCCCCAACTTCGGGGGAGGGGTGGGGCGAGGGGCAGAGGGCAGTGCGTTGCGGCTGGCGCGGCGCGGGACGTGGAAGGGGCCCGCGGACACAGTTCGATGTGTGCCGCGGCGACGGGCCGTTGCCCGATCCTGCTTGCTCCGCCTACCTTTCCTGTGCCTGCCTCATGCCGTTCGTCTGAATCCCCTGCCCTGCCGTGTGGCTTCTTCCGTTCTTTCCGAAGTTCTCCAAGCTCGTCACCACCACGTTCTACCGCCTGGGGATGGCGGGGGGAAAGGTGCCGGCGCGGGGGCCGGTGCTGCTGGTGGCCAACCACCCCAACTCGCTGATGGACCCGGCGCTGGTGGCGGCGGTGGCGGAGCGGCCCGTGCGGTTCCTGGCCAAGGCGCCGCTCTTTACCGACCCCCTGGTCGGCTGGCTGGTGCGCGGGTCGGGCGCCATCCCCGTCTACCGCCGCGCGGACGACGAGGCGGAGGTGGCGAAGAACGAGGACAGCTTTCGCACCGTGTACTCCGTGCTGGCCGAGGGCGCGGCGGTGGCCATCTTTCCCGAGGGGATCAGCCACAGCCAGCCGTCGCTGGCGCCGCTCAAGACGGGAGCGGCGCGCATTGCGCTGGGCGCCTCGGCGCTGCTGGGGCGGCCCATCCCCATCGTCCCCGTGGGGCTCACCTTTCGCCGCAAGGACACCTTTCGCAGCGAGGCGCTGGCGGTGGTGGGCGAGCCGGTGGAGTGGGAGGGGCTGCAGGGGCGCGGGGCCGATGACCACGAGGCCGTCCGCCGGCTGACGGCGCGCATCGACGCGGCGCTGCAGGCGGTGACGGTGAACCTGGAGCGGTGGGAAGATGCGCCGCTGGTGGAGATGGCCGAAGCCGTCTACGCGGCCGAGTTCCCCACGAACCCCTCGCCCGCGGCGCGGGTGGGGCGCACCCGCAACACCACGGCGGCACTGGCCCTCCTGCGCGCCGAGCGCCCCGGCGAATGGGAGGATCTCGCCCGCGCGGTGCACCAGCACGTGCGCACGCTGCGGGTGCTCCGGATGACGCCGGTGGAGGTAAAGGCCTCCGCCAGCGCGGCCGAGGCGGCCAGGTGGACCTTTCGCCAGCTCACGGTGCTGCGGACGCTGCTCCCCATCGCGATGGTGGGGCTGGCGCTGTTCTACATCCCCTACCGCCTCACCGGCTTTCTGGCGGACCGCGCAAAGCCGCCGCGGGACATCCGCGCCACCTACAAGGCGCTCATCGGCATCGTGCTGCACCTGGTGTGGACGGTGCTGCTGGCGGGCGCGGCGTGGTGGAGGTGGGGATGGAAGATCGGCCTTCCCGCGCTGATCCTGCTGCCGATCGTCGCCATCCTGACGGTGATCGTGATCGACATGTGGCGGCGCGCCAGCGGCGAGGCACGGCGCTTCTTCATCCGGGCGCGACGCGGGCAGGCGCTGCTGGAGTTGCGCGAGCGCCAGCGCAGCCTGGCACAGCGCCTGGCGGATACGTGGGAGACGCTGCGGGTGTGAGGGTGTGAGGGTGTGAGGGTGTGAACGGGTGACGGGGTGAACGGGTGAATCGATGACGGACCCGCGGCATCGATGGTCCGCCCCGCCTGCACCACGGGTTGAAACCCGCGGCTATGACGGCCATAAGCCCCGCCCTGGTCTCGCAGAGCTCGCCCGGCGGGGCTTCACCTGCTCGTGATACGAGGTCCCGCGGCGTTGGGGAGGGCTTTGCGCCCGTGGTGAGGCGAGGGTGAGGTAGGAAGCCTGGCCACGATCGGCCGTGCATCATCCCCCGAACAGCATCCGCCGCAGTGAGAAGCGCGGGTATGCGGGGTTGGCGCGGGCGGCTTCGCGGACGGAGTACTCTTCATCCTTTCCCAGACGCTTGAGCGCTTCCGGGGAAAGGTCCGTCCGCCTGGCGACGGCTTCGCGAACGCTCCACTCGGCGTCCGCGGCCAGGCGCTCCAAGACCGGGGGCGCGGTGCGCGGATGCGCGGCGACGGCTTCGCGGACGGAGTCGCCGCCGCTGCCGGCCAGCTCGGCGAGCAGTTCAGCGGGCGCGTTGGGGTGGCGGGCCAGCACCTCGCCGTAGTCGCCCGGATCGTCGCGCCGGGCGTTCAGGCTCCACACCTGCGTCAGAATCTCCGCGGAGGTGGCGGGGTTTTCTGCCAGCCGCTCCAGCACGTCGCCCATGTCGGAATCATCGAAGAAATCCTCGTCGCCCCGCCAGTCGCCGGCGAGGCGCGCGGCCACCTGCTGGACGACGGTGCGCAGCGCGTCGGGCGGAGCGTCGGCCGCGCGCGCGATCCGCTCCAGCAGCCAGGGGCGGCTCCCCGCCGCCAACTCTGGCCACGCCTCGCGCGGAAACGACGGGTTCTCCAGCGCCGCGCCGGCCAGCACGTCGTCGTCGGCCAGGCGGCGCAGGGTGGCGGTGGGCGTGCGGGGGTTGGCGGCAACCGCTTCGCGCACCTCCTGGTCAAGATGGTGCGATAGCTCCTCCAGCCGCTCCGGCTCCGTCGCCGCGTCCTTCGCGACGCGGCGGTGCGCCTTGCGCACCTGCGGCTCGTTGAGCAGGTACCACCGCCGCGTAACCGGCACCGGATGAAAGACGTGCCACAGGCCGTCCGGCAGGTACGCCGAACCCGCGCAGTACCCGCACTTCACCACGCGCGCCGTCCCATCCACCTGCAGCACGCCGCCGCAGGTCGGGCAGTTGAACGCCACCGGAGACGAAGCCCCGATCGGAACTGGCACCGTAGCGCCGGCGGCGGGAAGCTGCAGCGCATCCTCCCCCACCAGCAGCGGAAAGCCGGAGACCACCCACGGCCGCTCGGGAACGCGTACCAGCGCACGCACCCCGCACGCCGGGCAGGCGACGCCGCCCGCGTCCGCGGCGGCCATCACGCTATCGGCGGGGATGCCCGCGCCGCACGCCGCGCACGCGGGGTCGTCGACAAGGTCCGCCTCCAGCGCCACCTCGCGCCCCTGCAGGAGGATCGTCGCGCTGCCCAGGTCCTCGTCGCCCAGCACGTGGGTCCAGAAGTCGCCGCCCAGGTCGTTGGCGGTGCTGCAGGCGGGGCAGGCCAGCCGCGGCGTCATGGCGTTCAGCGGCAGCGGGCTTCCACAGGCGCTGCACGCGGTGCGGATCTGGACGGCGATGGTTCGCATGCGAGTGCGAAAGTGCGGAAGTGCGAGAGTGCGAGGGTGAGGGGAGGACGACGATGGAGGGTACGTGGCGGGGGGCGGCGAGGCAAGGCGGGCTGTCGGCGGAGGTGTGCGTGTTGTAACGTGTGCGGAAGGCGCCGTCGGCTCCGCGCGTTTACTTTCGCACCCTCGCACTTTCGCACTCGCATGCCGCAAGACAGCCCCGACCTGCACGGAAACGCGCCCGACGACTGCCCGGTCGCGCTGCTGGTGATCGACATGATCAACGACCTGGAGTGGCCGGGGGGCGAAAACGTGGTGCAGCCGGCGCAGGCCGCCGCGGAGCGCATCGCGGCGCTCAAAAAGGAGGCGCGGGCGCGCGGCATTCCCGTGATCTACGCCAACGACAACTTTGGCAAGTGGCGCTCGGACTTTCGCGAGGTGGTAAAGCACTGCCTGGAAGACGGCGTGCGCGGCCAGAAGGTGGTGGAGCTGCTGCGGCCGGAGCGCGAAGACTACTTTGTGCTCAAGCCCAAGCACTCGGCGTTCTTTGAAAGCACGCTGGCCACGCTGCTGGAGCACCTGCAGACGCGCCACGTGATCCTGACGGGGCTGACCGCCGACATTTGCGTGATGATGACGGCAAGCGACGCCTACATGCGCGGCTACAAGGTGCACGTCCCCGCCGACTGCGTGGCCTCCATCGAACCGATCGACACCAAGCAGGCACTTCGCTACATGCAGCGCGTGCTCGACGCCGACCTCACGCCCTCCGCCGAGCTGGACCTGGACGCCATGTCCCGCGAGCCGGAAGGCACCGTGGCGCAGTAAAAGGCGATTTTCACGCGGAGACGCGGAGTAAACGACGAGCCGCGGAGATGTGTTCTCCGCGGCTCGTATTTCATTCCTTCGCGGCTCAGCGCGATTCCGTTCGGCTCATCCCGAACATCCTCGACTCATCCGGAAAACCGTCGTCTCATCCGGAAAACCGTCGACTCATCCGGGAAACCACTGTCATCCTGAGGGAGCGCACACCCATAACTCACACAACCACAAAAGCTTGCGCGTGACCGAAGGATCTCTGTCGGAAACGGGCGGGGTCTCGCCCCGAAACCAGCCGTAGCCGACCGGGTGGTGCGCCCATCCGGCAGATTCTTCGGTCGGCACACGGGCTCTGGTGCATGCCGACAGGATCGTGGGCGCGCCTTCCTCCGAATGACAGCGATCCGCCGGGTTTTTGCGTGGTTTTCTGCGGATGGAGTATCAGCGGAGGCGCAGGGTGCAGCCGCCGCTCTCGTGATAGCCCGTGCGCGTAACGGAGACGCGGCACTCCGGGCGGCGCGGATCGCGGCTCCGCTTGATGTGGTGGATGACGGCCACCGTGTCGGCGCCCCACACCACGCGCGCTTGCACCTCGTACGAGGCCACGTTCCAGCGGTTCTCGCGCAGTTCCGGATCGTATCCCGTGACCTCCCATCGCCCCGCAAGCGAATCGGGTGTGCTGGCGTTCACCACCAGCGTTCCTCCCGCCAGGTCGATCGCCATATCGCCGGGCAAGCGGAGGGCCGCGGCGTACTCGTATCGACCGGTGCCGATGGGGCGTTCCTCCGGCGGCACGTGGGATTTGACGCACGCGGAAGCCGCCAGCAGCAACGCGGCGGCGGCGGTGGATGGACGATTCGGCACGATCAGCAGGCGGAGGTGATGGTGGTTCGGGGCGGCGCGGCGCCGGAGGCAATCACGCGCTGCAGCCAGGCGTCCGTACGCGTTTGCGCGCCGGTGAGCGTGTGCGGACGGTGGCCGCCGCCGGGGTAGCGGTTCATCTCCCACAACGGCGCCGGGCGGCCGATGCGCGTAAAGGCATCCATCAACCGCTGGCTGTGGACGATGGGCACCTCGTCGTCGCGGGTGCCGTGGTGGATCTGCGTGGGCGGCAGGCGGTGCGCAAAGTAGACGGGCGAGCGCCGCAGCAGCTCCGACCGCGCGCGCTGTACGGTCGTGCGGCCGTCGCGCAGGGCAAAGAGCACGCTGTCCGCCAGGTAGCCCGCGCCGGGGAGCCTGGGGATGCGGCTGCGCAGCGCGCGGTCGGCAAGGCTGCGCACCTCGGGAAGGTAGAAGTCGGTGGGGCCGAAGAAATCCACCACGCCCTTGACTCGCGGGTCGCGGATGGCCATCAGCAGCGCCACGCCGCCGCCCCGGCTGCGGCCGAGAACGGCGACGCGGGCGCTGTCAGCCTCCGGCACCTGCTGCAGCGTGGTGCTCAGCAGCGCCATCGCGTCGTCCACGTCGCGGTCCCACGGGCTGGGGCGCCCTTCCGACCGGTATCGGCGCAACGGCCGCACCGCCAGCCGCTCCGACCGGTACGACGGCAGCACCTGGATCCACCCCTCCGCGATGGGCCCGCCGCGGACAAAGTTGTAGCCCGACGTTCCCTTGTCGCCGCCGTGCGCGATGACCAGCACGGGCAGCCGCCGCCCCTGGGCGCCCGCCGGGATGCGCACGGCCCCGTACTGCCGCAACCCATCCACGGTGTGCGACAGCACCAGCGTCCGCCCGCGGCGCCCTTCCCCGCTCCACTCCACCCGCGCATCGTACGACCGCGTGTCCCGCCGCGCCCACTCCGCCTCTACCGCGCACATCTCCGCCCGCGTGGGCGGCGCGAACAGCACGTCGCCCAGCGCTCGCGCGTCCGCCGGCGCCAGCCGCGCCGCGCACGCCGAAACCGCCGGCAACAGCACGGCCGCCGCACAGCCGCGCATGACTTTCCAGCGCGAACGCCGAGCGCGCGAAGCCGACTCTCGTGAGGCCGCAGCTGGATGCAGGTCCTGGATCATGCCGAGTTCGCCACGCAGGTCACGCGCCCGCGCGAAAGACGAAGGGCAGGAGCCGCGCGGCCCCTGCCCCGAATCTCATCTGTTCCCCAGAGGCGCACTGTCATCCTGAGGGAAGCGCACACCCAGACCTTTCATAACCACCAAACGTGCGCGCGACCGAAGGATCTCTGTCGGATCGCGCCGAGACCCAGCCACCGGGAGCCGTTCGAGCCCCCATATCAGGCAGACAAGGTCTTCGGTCGGCGCCAACCCCTTACGTGAAAGGAGTCTGTGGTGCGGCGCTCCATCAGGAGGTCAACGCTCTGCTGACGGTTTGGAAACACCTCTCTCAGCCGACCGCCTCGCCCGGAGCGGCAGGCGAGGGTGGATCGGGATCCTCCTTCTCCGGGGTCCCGGGTTCCACCGGGGGAACGACCGTGATGTCCGCATCCACCTCGCCCGTGGAGACGACGGTGATCTCCGTGACGGAGGTCTCGGTTCCCTCACCGGCGGGATCGACTACCGTATCCTCAAGCACCACGTCGGTTACCGGCTTCACCGGCGCCCCACCGCCTCCGCCGTTTCCACCACCGCCGCCGCCCCCTCCTCCACCTCCCACGGGCCCGCCGCCGAGTGCGTCATCGCCGCCGCCCTCTTTCTCGGCGCCGGGGACGGTGACGGCGCGGATCTGGGCGACCAGCTGGCCCCACTGGCCCTGCTCGCGGCGAAACACCTCTTCCACCCGCGGAATGTAGTCGCCGATGGTGCGGATGGCGGCCTCGGGGCAGTTCTCGCACTCCACCGGCGAGTCGGCGAGAACGGCGGCCAGGGAGTTGTCGGCGTCGCGGTACAGGCGCGAGTTCTCCTGGAATCCGTACAGCGAGCGGTAGGCGGCGATCGCGGTGCCCGCAGCCGTCAACACGGCCGCGATGACAGGCCAGTACAGAGTCACGCCTGGCCAGATCGTCGGCCGTTCCCACGCCACGGAGAGAATGGACGCGGCAGAGGAGAGAAACAGAACCAGCGTGGTGAGCGTCACGCTCTGCCGATGCGCGCGCTCGTACGTCTCAAATCGGTTGCGGTACCACTTGCTCTGGGCGCCCCGCCGGTACGTCTCGTAGAACTCCAGAAACTGCTTCTGCTGCGGGGTCAGCTTCTCCGCGCTCATGCGGCACCTCCGCTGCGGATCTCCGCCACGCGGCGCATAAGGTTGCGGTTGCGGCACCCCTCCACGTCGTACGGCTTGGCGCGGCCCAGGTAGAGAAAGTACTCTCCGCGCAGCAGCTCGGCCTTCAGGCGGCTGGTGCGCCACCGCTCCTGCGAGGCCAGGTCGCGGGAGCGCGAGGCCCACGCCGCCAGGGCAGCCGCCGCAAGGGCCGCGACCACGCGCACCGTATCCCCCGATTCGCCCGGCACCGCACCCGGCAGCGCCGCCAGCCCCGTCGCGATCACCCCGCCGATGATGAGGATCACCTGGTCGCGGCGAAACTCGTTCTGGCTGCGCGTGGCCTCGCCGTCTTCATACACGTACTGCGGAAGCAGGTGCTTGCCCAGCACGTCCAGGTCCGCGGTGTAGTCGTGCACCAGGTCGGGCGGAAACGGGGCGTACAGAATGGGATCGAACTTCCGCGGGTCCACCGTGTCCACCGGCTCCGGCTGGGGCCAGCGGAATCTGGGAAAATGGACCAGGAGTGCCGGGCGGCGGGATTTTGCCATGGAACGTTCACCGGAGGGTCGGGATGCGGATCCGTGCCCGGGAGGCGGGGCGGGCGCCGCGGAAGAAATCGTTCGGATCGGCCGCGAGGGGAAGGCGGATATCAGGCGGAAATACTATCGGCCAGCCAGACGGCCGCGTCAAGAATCCTCTGCTTTCGAGTGAATAGATGGGCGCGCCAGCGGGCCTTCGCATCCGCGCGCCGCCGGCCGATGGCGGCTGGATCCGGGCCGATCGCGCGCGTTCAGGCCGGGGCGGGGTCTGGGCCGCGCAGCAGCTCGCGCGTGGCGGGATGCGTGGGGCGATCCAGCACCTCGCGCGACGGGCCGTACTCCACCAGGGCGCCCTGGGCAAGCACGGCCACGCGGTCGGCAACGTCACGGGCGAAATCGACGTCGTGCGTGGCCACCAGCAGCGCGCGGCCTTGGCGGGCCAGGCCGCGCAGCGTGTCGCCCAGCGCCCCGCGGCGCGCGGGATCCAGCGCCGAGGTGGGCTCGTCCATCAGCAGCACCATGGGGCCGGGGGCCAGCGCCCGCGCGATCGCCACGCGCTGCGCCTCGCCGCCGGAAAGCTCGCGCGGATACGCGCCGGCGCGAGCCCCCACCCCCAGCGCCGCCAGCAGCTCCGCAGCCTCCTGCTCCGCCCTGGCCCGCGTCCATCCCAGCGCGTGAACCGGCGCCAGCGTCACGTTCTGCAGCGCCGTAAGGTGCTCGAACAGCGAGTGCGCCTGAAACACCATCCCCACCTTGCTCCGCAGCCCCCGCAGCCGCGACTCGCGCGGAAGCGGACCCGGGCGCAGCTCGAACCCCGCGGCGGCGATGCCGCCCGCGGTGAACGGCTCCAGCGCCGCCACCGCCCGCAGCACCGTCGACTTGCCGGCCCCCGACACGCCCATCAGCGCGCACACCTCGCCCGCCGCCACCTCCAGGTTCACCCCGCGCAGCACGGGCCTGCCGCCGCGTTCCGCGTGCAGGCCGCGGATGGAAAGCGCGCCGCTCATGCGTGGCTCCAGCGCCGCTCCAGCCGGCGGGCAAAGCGGGAAAGCGGCAGCGAGAGCGCCAGATAGAAGAGCGCGCAGACGATGCCCGGCACCAGCCAGCTTCCCACGTTGGTGGCCCAGATCGCCGTCTGCTTGGTCAGCTCCACCACGGTGATCACGGAAACGAGCGACGAATCCTTGAGCAGCGCCACAAAGTCGTTGGTCATGGGTGCCAGTGCCAGCCGCAGCGCCTGCGGGCCGCGCACCAGGCGCAGCACCTGCCCCTCGGACAATCCCAGGGTGCGCGCCGCCTCCAGCTGCGAGCGGGGGATGGCCATCAGCGCGGCGCGGTAGATCTCCGACTCGTACGCCGCGTAGTTCAGCCCCAGCCCGATGACCGCCGCCGCAAAGGCGGGGAGGCGCACAAAGCCGGAAAGCCCGTAGTAGATCACGAACAGCTGCAGCAGCACCGGCGTCCCCCGCACCACCTCTACGTACACGGTCAGGGCGGCGCGGACCACCGGCGGCCCGTACACCCGTCCCGCCGCTACCGCCGCGCCAACGCTCACCGCCAGCGCCATCGCCAGCAGCGAGAGCAGCAGCGTAACCCCGGCGGCGCGCAGCAGCGACGGAAGATACGCGCGAAGCATGCGGTCGCTGGTTGCCGCCTCCGCGTCCGCGGCCGGCGCCTGGGCAAGGACGCGGCGAAAGTACTCCCCCTGCGCGTCGCTCCACACGCCCCAGCGGCGAAAGGTCTGCTCCAGCGACCCGTCCTGCATCCGTGCCCGCAGTACCACGTCCGCCGAGTCGCGCAGCGCGGCGTCGCCGCGGGCAAAGAGCGCCACGTAGTGCCCCGTCGCCACGGGCTGCGGCTGGATGATGAAGCCGCCCGTGCGCCGCAGCGACCGCTCGGCGATGACGTTGTCCAGCAGGACGGCGTCCACGCGCCCCGCGACCAGGTCCTGGTAGGGGTGGATGTCGTCGTCGTACGAGACGGGGACCAGGCCGGTGCGCGCGCGCTCCTTGAGGAGGATGTCGTACGCCATCGTCGCGCCGAGCGTCGCCACCCGCCGGCCGGCCAGATCCGCCAGGGTGCGAAAGCGGTCGCGATCGGCCGGGCGCACGGCCAGGACTTCCTGGAACTCGAAGTACGGGAGCGAGACGGCGTAGCGGGCGCGCAGCGCGGGGCTGTCCTCGATCCCCGACATGCCCACCTCCACGTCGCCCCGCTCCACCGACTGCGGGATGGATCCCCACCCCACCTGCACAAAGCGCGGGTCGCGCCCCAGCCCGCGCGCCATCATCTCCGCGATTTCCACGTCAAAGCCGCTTACCTTCGCGGGGTCCGCCAGGTCTGCCTCCACGAACGGCGCGCCGCCCTCCGCGTCCCCGCCCCAGCGGAACGGCGGCTTCGCGGCGTCCTCCGTCCCGCCCCGCCCGCAGGAGGCAAGAACGAGCGTCGCGGCCAGCGGAGCGGCAACGCGGCGCGCGAAGCCCCGCAGGCGCGTCGTCATCCACCGCACCGCCGCACGAATGTGGCGCGGGAGTGCTGCGGGATGTGGAGGCGGTGGATGCACGGAAGCAGGCAGGGTGGGTCGGATACGATCGGGATGGGCGCGAGCAACCTACGTGGCGCATGCACGCCGCTCAAGGTCGTCGTGATGGCTTAAGCGGCGGACGATCCAGCCACGCACATCTGTCATTTCGAAGGAGCGCCGCGCAGAACGCGGCCGATCCTCCATCCCGGCACGCGACTGAGAAATCTACCATCAGAAATCTCGTGGCCGGTCGTCGCGCTCCGGCCGCGCGGCTACAGTCCACGAAGGTGGACTTTGCGATTTTGCAGCGGCGAATTCATTCGCTCATGCGGGCGGGCGGCACTTACTGGTTAAGACTCTCAATGGGCATCATTCGATGCCGGTGCAGACACGTCGGCCCTGCGACGTACGGCGTCCAGGCGTCGCCGCAGCCTGCATTGTCGGAGAATCTCGATCAACGCCGAGATGGCCAGAAGCACCATCCCCGCCGATCCCGCGGCCAGGCCGGTGAGGAGCGACCGCCGGGTATCCCGCAGCACGCGTCCGCGCCACGGCCGCGACTCCTGCCCCGCAAAGACGCAGAAGCGAAAGAGGGAGTCCGCTCCACGGTCCCAGCCGCGATAGCGGACACCGGCGTGGCGCAGGATGCGCTGAGCCGCCGCGCCATACACCATCACCACGCATCCGCCGAAGAGAATCAGCACGAGGGCGACTACCCGCAGGGCCGTCAGCACGCCGTCTCCGTCCGCATCATCATTACCCGTTCACCCGTTCACCCTCCCTGATCGTCCGCCGGGACAAGGCGCACGGCCGCCTCCGCCTCTCGCGCGGCGCGCTCGCCGGCCACGGGGTCGACGAACAGCAGCAGCGTTCCGCCCACGATGAAGAAGCCGATCACCGACAGGATGCCGTGCCGTCCCGAGCCCGTCTGGCCGATCATGAAGGCGAACAGCAGCGGGCCAAAGATCCCCGCGAACTTGGAAAAGACGCTGTAGAAGCCGAAGAACTCGCCCGACTTGTGGCGCGGGATCATGGTGGAGAACAGCGAGCGGCTGAGCGCCTGCGTGCCGCCCTGCACCGTCCCCACCATCAGCGCCAGGATGATGAACGCCCGCGCCCGCTCACCCTGCGGCAGCGAGCCGATGAAGAACCCGAAGATGCTGATCCCCGCGTACAGCGCGAGCCCCAGCAGGATGGAGCGCTTGGCCCCGATCCGCCCCGCCAGCGCGCCGAACGCGAACGCGAAGGGAATCCCCACGAACTGCACCAGCAGGATGGCGCCGATGGTCACCGCTTGGGGGATGCCCAGCTCCGTCGCGTAGGGAGCGGCCATTTTCTGGATGGTGGCGATCCCGTCGTTGTACAGCAGGAACGCCACGAGAAAGAGAAAGGCGTTCTTGTATCCCCGAAGCTCCCGGAACGTCTCTCCCAGGCGTACGAACGCCATGCGCGCGGGGCTGGCGGTGGCGGTCTCGTCGGCCTCGATTCCCCGCGCGGGCTCGCGCACGCCGCGAAAGAGCGGGATGGAGAAGAGAAGCCACCAGATGGCGACGGAGACAAAGGACAGCCGCGCGGGAAAGGTACCGGCGGGCATGCCGAACAGGTTCGGCTTCTGGATCCAGGCCAGGTTCACCGCCAGCAGCACGCCCCCGCCCACGTAGCCAAAAGCGTAGCCGGCGGTGGAGACGCGGTCCACCTCCTCCTCGCTGGCGATGTGCGGAAGGAGAGACTCGTAGAACACAAAGCTGGCCGACGCCGCGATGGAGGCCACCAGGTACAGCGCCGCCGCCAGCAGCAGGTCGCCCTGGTGGATGAACCACATCCCGGCCACCGCGGCGATGCCGATGCCGGTAAAGACGCCCAGAAACCGCTTCTTTCCCCCCGAATAGTCGGCGATGGCGCCCAGGACGGGCGACATGAGCGCGACGATGGCGATGCTGAGCGAGTTGGCGTACCCCCACCACTGGCTGGCCCCCGCCGCGTCGCCGCTCCCCGCCACGCTGATGAAGTAGATGGGAAACACGGCCACCATGATGGTGGTCTGAAACGCCGAGGCCGCCCAGTCGTACATGGCCCAGGCGCGCAGCTCCGGGCGGTGCAGGCCCAGCGCGTTCAGCATGCCGCGGCGCTTGGGGGCCGCGGCGGGTGCGGGGGATGCCATCAGATCCGGGGTCCTGGGCGGGTGGAGAGACGGGGCGCGGGATGGACTGCGGGATTGCTGGCCGCCAATATGCTCCACGGCCGGGCGTACGGCCAGTGGCGGAAAGAAGAGATCAGGCAACAAGGATCAAGTGCCGGGTACCGGCCCGCCAACGCCGCAGTGGCCAGCACGCACTTTCGTACTTTCGTACTTTCGTACTTTCGTACTTTCGTACTTTCGTACTTTCGTACTCTCGCACTCACGCACTGTCTCATGGCGGACTGGAAGACCTCGCTCCAGAAGTTCGTCCACCGGGTGGAGGAAAAGGTGGACGTGCAGCGGCAGAAGTACGCGCCCGGCAGCGGCAAGGCGCGCATCGACGCCTACCGCGGCTACGGCTGCCCGGACCGCGCGTACCTCAAGGGGCGCGTGCTGCGCGGCAACCCCGTCCCGGCGTCGGACCCGGAGCACGGGGTGCTGATGAACGTCGCCAACATGGTGCAGCGCTTTGAAAGCGACGAGGTGCCCGGGGCGCGCGTGCGCGTCTACGTCCCCGGCGGCCAGCCGGTCACGGTGACGACGGACGGGGAAGGCTTTTTCGAGGCGTGGGTGCATCCTCGCCCGGAGTTCGCCCCCAACGCGCTGTGGCACAGCCTGGTGCTGGAGCTGGAGCACCCCGCCAGCGATCCGCCGCACCGCGTGGAGGCGCAGGTGCTGGTGCCACCTGCGGAAAGCGCGTTCGGCGTGATCAGCGACCTGGACGACACGGTGGTCAAGACGGGGGCGACGTCGCTGCTGCGGATGGCGCGGACCACGTTTCTCTCCAACGCCCGCACCCGCGTCCCTTTCCCCGGCGTGGCGGCGTTCTACCGCGCGCTGCAGAAGGGCGCGGGCGAGTCGCCGTTCAACCCCATCTGGTACGTCAGCAGCAGCCCCTGGAACCTGCACGACCTGCTGACGGAGTTCCTGCAGATCCAGAAGATCCCCCTGGGCCCGCTGATGCTGCGCGACTGGGGGATGAACGCGGGCGAAACGCTGGCCACGCGGCACGCGGGCCACAAGCTGGCGGCCATCAAGCGCATCATGGACCTGTTCCCCTCCCTGCCCTTCATCCTGATCGGCGACAGCGGGCAGGAGGATCCGGAGATCTACCACCGCGTGGTGCACGACTACCCGGACCGCATCCAGGCCGTGTACATCCGCAACGTCACCCCGCGTCCGGACCGGCTGGGATCGATCAAAAAGCTGGCGGACGAGGTAGAAAAGGCGGGGAGCACGCTGCTGCTGACGGACGACACGCTGGCCGCCGCCCGCCACGCCGCCTCCAAGGGGTGGATCACGGAAGCCGCGCTGGCCGAGGTGGCCGCCGACGCGGTGGAGGAGCATCGCCGCACGCCCAGCGGCACGGGCACGGTGAACCGCGAGCTCAGCACCGAAACGCCTCCGCCTGGTGCGAACCCGAAGCCCTGAACGGCATTTCACGCGGAGCCGTGGAGGAAAAGGGAGAGGCGCGGAGAACGGCGGAGCGATCCTGTCCGTCCTCCGCGCCTCACCGTTTCAACTCCGCGGCGCCGCGTTGCAGGCGGCCGGTCCTGTTTTCATCTCGGACAACCTTAGGCATACCTTGTGCACCCGCCCTCCGCCCCGCCGGGTGATTGTCCGGCGGCGGGAGAAATCAACGGAAGGGAAAGCAGTCATGCACGAGGGACAGGATTTTCTGAGGGCGCAGGTGAGCAACTGCGTGATGCAGCACAAGACCCTGATCGAGAGCCTGGAAGACCACGAGAAGCAGGCGGAGGATGCGCAGTTCCGGGCGCTCTGCACGCGCTATCTGCCGGGCGCCCGCGCGCACCAGCAGGCGCTGGAAGAGTACCGCGCCACGCTGGGCGAGGTCTCGGGTGCGGGGTTCAAGGGCGCGCTGGGCTTCGTGCTGGGCAAGGCCAAGGACGCCGCCGACGCCCTTCGCTCGGATGATTTTCTGCGGGTGGTGGAGGACATCGTGATGATCCGCCAGGCGCAGGACACCTTTGCCACCTTCGCCACCGCCGGCGAGCGCATTGGTGAGCCGCGCCTGGCCGAGCTGGGCCGCCAGGGCCAGGAGGCGGCCGACACCATGCAGCGCGACTTCAACGCGCTGGTCGCCGAGATGTTCGTGCGGCAGGCGTCCAGCCGGTAAGGGCTGGATCGGGCGATCAGGATGCCGGGACCGCTGCGCATCCTGATCGCCCCCCGCCGCCGCGCCCTCTCTGGCACCACACCCCCGTCACGCTAGATTGTCCCTCCGCCGGCCGCGCCGCTTCCATCCCATTCCACCGCCTGATGCCCGACAGCACCGATCCCGCCGGACGGCCCCGTCGCTCGCGCGCCGCGGAGCGCATTCTTCGCGAGGCCATGCGGCTGTTCGCGGAGCGCGGCTACGAGCGCACCAGCATCGCCGACATCCAGGCGGCGGCGGGGCTGGCACCGGGCTCAGGGGCGCTGTACAAGCACTTTCGGAGCAAGGAGGCGGTGCTGGCGGCGGGAATGGAGGATTTCGTGGCGGGCGCGGAGCGGGCGCGCGAACTCATCCGCACCGTTCCCGGGCCGGCGGAGGACGCGCTGGGCGTGCTGGCGCGCGCCGCGATGCAGATGCTGCAGGATGATCAGGACGTGATGCGGATCGTCTGGCGGGAGCTGGAGCAGTTTCCGGAGCTGCTGGCGCGCGTCCGCGAGCGGCGGATGCAGACGACGTACGCCGCGCTCGCCGACTGGCTGCGCGACCGGGCGGACCGCGGCGAACTGCGCGTGGAGGATCCCGAGGCGACCGCCGCCGTGCTGCTGGGCGGCCTGACCTCGTTCAAGGTCTTTCACACGCTCCTGGGCGAGCCCCCCGCCCGCCTGGACGACGATCGCTTCGTGCAGGCCTGGCTTCGGGTGATGCTGCGCGGCCTGCTTCCGGATACTCGTCCAGGCTCGTAACCGATTGGGCCTCACGCAGAGTTACCAGAGTAACCAGAGTTTTCTCGTGCCGTTTCCTCGCGCATTCGTGCGGGGAACACCACGTAGAACTCTGCTAACTCTGGTCACTCTGCGTGAGGCCAATCTTTTTCTGTTCAGCCGCGCATCTCGGCCAGCAGCGCGGGCCAGCCTTCGCGCACGCTGCGGTAGCGGGGAGCCCAGCCGCTGGCCTCGCGGAACTTGCGGTTGGACATCCGCAGCGAGCGCGACAGAAGCTCGCCCAGCGAGCCCATCATCCGCCCCATCCACACGGGCTGCGGGCGCGGCGCCGGGACGCCCAGGCCGGCCGCGATCACCGCAAAGAAGTCGCGGCGCCGCAGCGGCTCGTCATCCGACACGTTGTAGATCCCGCCGTCCACCCCCAGCGCCGCCACCGCCGCCGACGCCGCGTCGTCGTGCGAGATGGACGAGAAGTAGGCCTCCGGCTTGCCGGGCAGCGCCATCATCCCGCGCTTGGTAAAGCGGATCAGGTCGGGGATGTGCGACGCGTCGGGGCCGTAGAACCCGGCGTACCGAAGCACCACCGCCGTGCCTCCCGCGTGCCCGAAGCGCGCGGCCGAGCGCTCCGCGTCCAGCGTGCTGCGGTTGTAGCGCGCGGGGTTGGGCGGCACGTCCTCGTCGATCCACTCGTCGCGCATGTCCGGGTACATGGGCGCGAACGACTCCTGCACAAAGCGCGTGGCGCCCGCCGCCAGCGCCGCATCCACCAGCACCGCGGAGCCTTCGCGGCGGATGCGGTCGTTTTCGCGCCAGGCCCACGGCAGCATCATCGCCGTGGTGGAGTGGGGGATGTGCGTGGCCAGGTTCACCACCGCTTCGTGCCCCGCCACCGCGCGCCGCACCCCGTCCGCATCGAACAGGTCCACGCGCACCGCCCGCGCGCCGGACCGCTCCATCGCCGCCGCCTTATCCGGCGTCCGCGCCACCGCCGTCACCTCGTGCCCCGCCTGCACCATCAGCGGCACCGCCCGCCGCCCCACCACCCCCGTAGCCCCCGTCACGAAGATCTTCATGACCACACCTCCAGGTCAGTGGATGCACCGACATCAACCACACAGGTGAGAGAGTAATCACTTACTGACGCCGCTGCAACCGTCGCCCTCATCCTATCCTCCAACTTCCCGTACTCCCGTACTCCCGTACTCCCGTACTCCCGTACTCTCGTACTCTCGTACTCTCGCACTTTCGCACTCTCGCACTACATTACCGCGTCCGCATCCACACAAACCCGATCCGAAAGCCGACGCATGGCCAACATGCTTTACTACGCCCACTCCGGGCTGCGCTTCCTGGTGCTGCTGTCCGCGGTGATCGCCATCGCGGTGCTGTTGTGGGGGTGGAGTTCGCGCCGCGAGTTCGGCGGGCAGTCGCGTGCCGTCACGGCGGTGTTCAACGGCGCCCTGGGGCTGCAGTTTCTGCTGGGCATCGGCACCGTTCTCACCCGCCCCTGGTACGGCGCGCTGATCGGCCACCTGATCATGATGGTGGCGGCGATCGGCGCGGCGCACGGCATCACCGGCTACGCCAAGAAGCAGCCGGACCCGCGCCGGGCGCACATGATCTCGCTGATCGGCGTGGCGCTGTCGCTGCTGCTGATCGTGGGCGGCATCATGGCCATCGGCAGAACCCCGTTGCAGATGACGGCCGGCCCGGGCACCGCCACGACAACCGACCGCTGACGACGGGTGCCAGCATCCACTGCCCAGGATCAAGGAAGTGATTCGATGAGTGAAGCAGCGGGTTTTGACGCGCCGGGTGCGGTGGAGGGCGGCGGCGGGATTCTGGTGATCCGCGGCAGCGGCACGCACCGCGCGTGGAACGGCATCCGCTACAAGACGGGGATGTCGGCGGCCAACGTGGGCGCGAAGAAGCTGTCGATGAACGTGGCGACCATCCCGCCCGGCGCGGTGGCGCACGCGCACGTGCACATGGACTTCGAGGTGATGCTGTACATCCTGGAAGGCCGCGTGCGCCACGAGTACGGCCCGCACCTGCGCCAGAGCGTGGAGAACGGCCCCGGCGACTTCATCTTCATCGAGCCCGGCGTGCCGCACGAGGTGTTCAACCTCAGCGACACCGACCCCGTGGTCGCCGTGGTCGCCCGCTCCGACTCCGGCGAGTGGGAGAACATCGTGGTCTACGACCGCGAAACGGGCGAGCTGGGCACGACGAACGAGCCGGTTCCGCGTTCGTGAGACGCAGTGCTACGGGTGTCTCCATCCCTGCGCACCCGTTGATTTCCTGAGGGAGGCGCCGCGCTGCATCCTGTTTGTACGACGCACTCTGACGCCGACCGAAGGATCTTGTTTGCCTGACCGGGGGACGTGAACGGCTCCCGATGCTGGGTCTCGCGCGACCCGACAAAGATCCTTCGGTCGCGCGCAGGCTTCTGTGGTTATGAAAGTTACGGGCGTGCGCTCCCTCAGGATGACACCGCGCTTCCGTTGGGACGACATCCCGTCCAATCAACGCTCGATCGTACTACATCAAGGATCAAGGATGCTGCAATACGAGCAGGTGGTGCCGCCGGAGGCACGGGACGGGGCGCCGCTGGTGGTGCTGCTGCACGGGCGCGGGGCGGACCGCTTCGACCTGCTGAGCCTGGCGCCGCACCTGGCGCCCGGCGCCGTCGTCGTGACGCCGCAGGCGCCGCACAGCGGCACACCGTGGGGGTACGGCCCCGGCTGGGCGTGGTACCGCTACCTGGGCGGCAACACCCCCGAGCCGCAGAGCTTCGAGCAGTCGCAGCAGGCGCTTGCGGAGTTCCTGACGGCGTTGCCGGGCACGCTGCCGATCCGCACCGGCCCGGTCGTACTCGGCGGATTCTCCCAGGGCGGCACGATGTCCGTTGGCTACGCGCTGCGGAACCCCGGCGCCGTGCCGCTGGCGCTGTGCCTGAGCGGATTCCTGGCCGATCATCCCACGGTCCGCGCCACGCCGGAATCCGTGCGCGGCACCCGCTTTTTCTGGGGCCACGGGACGATGGATCCCTCCATCCCCTTCTCCATGGGCGAGGAAGGACGCGCGGCGCTGCGGGCGGCGGGAGCGGAACTGGAGACGCGCGACTACCCCATGGGCCACGGGATCAGCCCCGATGAAGCGCGCGACATCCGCGACTGGATCGCGCGGACGCTTCCGGCAGCGGACGCGGCGTGATCTGGGACACCGCCGCGCTGGGCGGACGCGAGCGGTACCAGCTGCTCACCTCGCTGGTGGTCCCCCGCCCCATCGCGTGGGTGTCGACGAGATCGCCGGAGCGGCGGCGCAACCTGGCGCCGTTCAGCTACTTCGCCGCCGTCGCCTCCACGCCGTTCCTGGTTTCCGTTTCCATCGGCAGCCGCGGCGGCGTGGAAAAGGACACGCTGCGCAACATCCGCCAGACCGGCGCCTTCTGCGTGAACCTGGCCACCGAGCCGCAGCTGGTGCCGATGAACGAGAGCGCCGGCGAGTACGGCCCCGACGTGGACGAGTTCGAGCGCGCCGGCCTGGCCTCGGCGAACGCGGAGTCCGTGGACGCGCCGTACGTGGCCGACTGCCCCGCCGTGCTGGAGTGCCGCCTGTTCAAGGTCGTGGAGCTGGAAGGCGGGCCCAACACGCTGGTGATCGGCGAGGTGCTGCGCGTTCGCCTTGCCGACGACATCCCGCTCATCCCCGGCACCCTCTACGCCGACACCACCGCCCTGCGCCCCGTCGGCCGCCTGTGGGGCGACCTCTACGCCACCATCGGCGACATGCCCGCCCTCAAGCGCCCCAGCGTCTGATTCCCCGCGGGACGACCTCCCTCACCCCGTCCAGCGTCCCCGGCACGGCACGGGACTGGCTTCCGTGCGCGCTTCGTTCCGCCGGGATGCGTTCACCTGGATGAGGGAGATGACGATGAAAAAGCTTCGCCTGGACGTCGATCGGTTGCGGATCGAGTCGTTCCCCACCGGCCCCGCCGCCGAGACGCGCGGCACCGTACGCGCGAACGATGCGACACCCACGTGCACCGGCCAGACCTACGACGACACCCTCTGCGGCGTCTCCCAGGCCTGCACCCGGATCCCCGGCCTCTGCTGAGGCGGAGTTCCGCGGGCACCGATCCTGGGGTAACGCCCGCCGGCGCACGACGCCCCGGCGGGCGTTTCTACACAGAAAGAGCCCGGCGGGAGCGCTCCCCGCCGGGCTCTTTCTTGCGCGTTGGCTACCTTACGCCATCGGGGTGCACGAGGTGGTGCACTGCTCGATGCAGCTCTTCCGCGAGATCCCCTCCACCACGAATCCTGCCTGCATCCGGTCCATGTCCGGCGCCGTCGCGAACGTCTCCACGCCCAGCGACTCCAGGTCCAGCGTCAGCTTCTTCATTGCTCGCCTCTCCAGTAGAAGGATCGGAGCACCACGCTCCCGTTCCGCGCGCCCGGTCGCCGAACGCACGAAGCCTGTCCGGAGAAGCATGGGTGGCGCGCGGAAAATCGGCAAGACATTCGCCCCGAAAACGACACTAATCCCGCTGCTCCTGCGGCGCGCCGTAGCCGCTCAGGCCGAGGTGCCGACCAGCTCGTCCACCCGCTTCGCGCTGAATCCGGCCGTGGCGCGGTCGCCGCGGACGATGACGGGGCGGGTAACGAAGGTGTACTCCTCCGTCATCAGCCGGAGCAGGTCATCTTCCGAAAGCTGCTGCTCATGCAGCCCCATCTGCCGGTATTTCATGGCGCGCCGGGAGAACAGCTTGTCCGCGCTCCCCACCTTGCGAGCCAGCTCTTCCACCTCCGCGCGGGTCAGCGGCTGCGTTTTCACGTCCCGGAACTCCTGGATCGCCACGCCGCGTTCCTGCAGGTACTGCATCGCACGCTGGCACGTCGTGCAGTACGGAAGCCCGTATACCTCAACCTTCACGCTACTGGCCATCACGACCTTCTCCTGGAGGAATTGCCACGGCACCCTGGGACGATCCGCCGTCTGTATCAAGAGAACCGGGGAGGATGGCTTTCGGCAACCTCCCGTCCAGCGCGTCGCTCGCCGGGCCGTGGAGGCTGGGGGCGAGAAGCCCGGCGCGGAGCGCGGGGTGAAGCGCGGTTTACGACTTGCGAGGCGCGGTTCCGGGACGCACGAAGTGGATTGCCGGTCCGTGGCGGACGGTCCCGGATCCGGCCTGGAACCTCACGAGGAGACGAGTGGACGATGATGGAAAAGCTGCGGCTTAGCGACGACGAGTGGCGCAGGAGGCTATCGCCCGAGGAGTACGCGGTGCTGCGGGAGCACGGCACCGAGGCGCCGTGGGACGGGTGCTTTCTGGAAACCCACGAGCCGGGCACCTACGTCTGCGCGGGCTGCGGAAACCCCCTCTTCCGGTCCGGCGAAAAGTTCGAGTCCGGATCGGGCTGGCCGTCGTTCACCCACCCGGTATCCGCCAACGCGATCAGCAACCACGAAGACCACGCCTACGGCGTGATTCGCACCGAAGTGCGTTGCGCGCGCTGCGAGGGCCACCTGGGCCACGTCTTTCCGGACGGACCCCCGCCCACGGGGCTGCGGTACTGCATCAACTCCGTCAGCATGAAGCACGTACCGGAGGGAGCACCGATCCCGCTCGTCGTGGAATAGGCGCACCGCGCCTCGTACCGGCCCGTCCGCGCGCTCACCCGCCTGCTCGCGTGGCGGGTGTCGCCGGCTGCGCCCGGACGGGATCTCACAACCCGATCACCTCTCCAATCGGGAACCGAAGGCCGCAGGGCGCGGCTGCAAACCAGCATCAAACCCCTGGTCGCACCGCGCGTGGTGCGACCAGGGAAGTCCGGCGCTTCCCCGCGCCGGTGAGCATGCCGTGCCAGAGGCACGCTGACCGATCTGTTCGTTACACCGTCTCCGCCAGGGGCGCGGTGGCGGAGGCCATGTGCACGCTGTGGGCGCGGCAAAGGGCGTGCACCTCGTCATCCGTAAAGGTGTGGTCGCAGGTCTTGGCGGCCTCGAACACGTAGCTGCACAGCCCCTCGTCGGTCTCGTCGTAGCCGTGCGAGCGCAGCCAGTAGCGCACGTTGCTGATGCCGCTCATCGGCGAGATCTCGATCACCTGGCGCAGGCCGAACCACCCGGCGGGAACGCCGGAGTAGATGCGGTCCGCCAGCCACGCGTCGCCCTTGCTCTCGGCCTTGATGATGGCGGCCGCGTGCACGCCCGTCCCGGTGCGGAACGCGTCGTGGCCAAAGACGGGCCAGTTGTACGCCAGGGGCACGTGGCACGCCTGCGAGGCCAGCTCCACGTACTCGTTGAGCCGCGACACGTCCCAGTCGTGCAGCCCCAGCAGCTTGAGGTTGACGAGCAGCAGGTCCATCTCGGCGTTGCCGCAGCGCTCGCCGATGCCCAGCGCGGTGCCGTGGATGCGGTGCGCGCCCGCTTCGATGGCCGCCAGGCAGTTGGGGATGGCCAGGCCACGGTCGCGGTGGCCGTGCCAGTCCACCTTCACGTCCTCGCCTGAAGGTTTGACCACCTCGTCCAGGACGAAGCGGATCAGCTGGCGGACGCCGTGCGGGGTGGCGTGGCCCACGGTGTCGCAGACGCAGATGCGCCGCGCGCCGCACTCGATCGCCGTCCGGTACAGCGCCTTGACCACCTCGGGCGCCGCGCGGGTGGTGTCTTCGGTCACGTACATCACCGGCAGATCGTTCTCTACCGCAAAGCCCACGGTGTCCTCGGTGGCGCGCAGCATCCGGTCCAGCGTCCAGTCCTCGGCGTACTGGCGGATGGGGGACGAGCCGATGAACGAGGCGACCTCGATGCCGATCCCCACCTTTTGCGAGATGTCGACGATGGGCTGCACGTCGGCACGCACGGTGCGGGCGGCGCAGTTGGGCTGGATGGCCAGCCGGCCGTCCACGATCTCGCGCGCCAGGGCCTCCACGTCGTGCACGGCGCGCGGGCCGGCGCCGGGAAGGCCGATGTCGGCGGAGGCGATACCCAGCTCGTCCATCAGGTGCAGCAGGCGGATCTTGTCCTCGACGGCCGGATCGTGCACGGACGGGGACTGCAGGCCGTCGCGCAGCGTCTCGTCGTTCAGCTGCACGCCGTGGCGGGTGGAGTAGTCGAACGACCCTTCCAGGGTGTTCCAGTCGTAGATCAGCTCGCTCTCCTGCATCGTCTGCGGCCCTTGCGGCATGGTCTGGAAGTTGGGATGCGGCGCACGTTGCCGGCGGAGGGCCGGTTCGCACATTTTGTACAGAGTCTGAACCTAACTCACTGCCCCGACGCAAGAAAAGTCCCGCAAATCCGACGGGCGGGTTTGACAGCGAGCCCCGGCGGCGGCACAATCCGCGCTCCCGTGGCCCCTATTACTCTGTACCGGATGGCGACCCTGCGCGACGTTACGGCCTTTTCGGCGCTCCGCCCGCTGCGGCAGCGCGTACACCAGACGGATGACGACACGCTGGCCGAGCAGATTGCGCTGGTGCGCATTCCCGCGCCCTCGTTTGCCGAGCAGGCACGCGGCGATTACGTGTTCGCCCGCTTTCGCGAGATTGGCCTGGCGGACGTGCGCCGCGACGCCGTGGGGAACGTGCTGGGCGAGTGGCGTCCGGACGGGGCAAAGGGCGCGCCGGTGGTGGTGGCCGCGCACCTGGACACGGTTTTTTCCGCGGAAACCGACGTGGAGCCGCGCCGCAAAGGCAAGCGCATCCACGCGCCGGGAATCACGGACAACTGCCGCGGGCTGGCGGGGATGCTGGCCGTCGCCGGGGCGGTGGCGGGGTCAGGCGTCGCGGCGGAGCACCCCGTCCTGTTTGCCGCGACTGTGGGCGAAGAAGGGATCGGCGACCTGCGCGGCGTGAAGCACCTTTTCCGGGAGGACGGCGGATTTCGGGAGGCCGCGGCGTGCGTGGCGCTGGACGGATCGGGGATGCGGCGCATCGTCCATCGCGCCATCGGGTCGCGGCGGCTGCGGATCGAGGCGGAGGGGCCGGGCGGCCACTCGTGGTCCGACCGCGGCGTGCCGAACCCGGTCCTGGCGCTCGCCGGGACCGCGGGTGGCCTCCGGGCGATGCCCCTTCCCCACCCCGACCGCACGTCGCTGACGGTGGCGCGCATCGGTGGAGGGAGCAGCATCAACTCCATCCCGGCGGATGCGTGGATGGAGCTGGACATGCGCAGCGAGGCCACCGGGGTGCTGGGGCCGATGGAGGAGAGCGTCCGCGGCGTGCTTCGGGACGCGGTGGAGCTGGAGAACGCGTCGCGCCGCGCGGGGACGCACCCGCTGCACGCCCGCGTACATCTGATCGGCGACCGCCCGTCCGGCGAAACGGCGGCGGATCACCCGCTGGTGCGTGCCGCGGCCGCCGTCACCGCGTCGCTGGGCGCGCGCGCGGAGCTGGTGGGCTCGTCCACGGACGCCAACGTGCCGATGGCGCTGGGCATCCCCTCCATCGCCATCGGCGTGGGCGGCGACAGCGGCGGCATCCACACGCTGGACGAGTGGTACGCGAACGACGGCGGTGCGCTGGGGGTGGAGCGGGCGCTGCTGGTGGTGCTGGCGGCGGCTGCGGTGAGCGGGTGAACGGGTGAACGGGTGAACGGGTGTGAGGGTGTGAGGGTGTGAGGGTGCAATTGCTCCTTGGAATACGAGGAAAGCCGCAGCGTCATTCACGCCGAAACATGGAACTTGCTCCGCACATAAATAGACACAATATTGCGATCGCCCTCATCGCTCGACCCTCAATCGCGGGCGGCATTTCACCCTCCCATGAGAAGCGAACCATGCGCAAGGTAAAGCTGGATCTCGATACGCTGGACGTGGAGTCGTTCACAACAAGTGGTGCGGAAAAGGATAGCGGCACCGTGCTGGGGCACGCGTCGCTGGCGTGCACAGGCGAGAACGGCAACACGTGCGGCGGTGGAAATAGCTGCCACGGCGGGTATACCTGCGACGGCGCCGCCACGTGCAACTACCGCACATGCGACACGGTTTGCGGCACCTACTACTGCGTCACGGCCGACTCGTGCCAGTTCAGCTGCGTGTACACCTGCGCCGTCGCCTGCAGCGGAGGGCACACGTACTCCTGCGTCCCGGGCACCAACTGCCCCTAAACGGGGGTGTCGAACGACGGCGGCCCCTCCCCGAGACTTCGGGGAGGGGCCGCCTCTGCTTCCGCACTACCGCTCACGCCCCGCCGATCGTCACCACTGAGTGGTCGCCCAGGTCCACCTGGCCGCGCACGCCGCTCACCTTCACATCGCGCCCGATCAGCGAGTTGTCGAGGTCCGAGTTCTCGATGCTCGACTTTTCGCCCACGATGGTGTGGCGCAGCTTGCTGCCCCGCACGACCACACCGGCGGAAAGGGTGACGTTGGGGCCGATCTCGCTGCCCTCCAGCGTCACGCCGTCCGCGATGTGCACCGGCTCCACGATGGTTACACCGTCCGCGACCGACTCCGGCCGGCGGCCGCGGGTGGTGCCCAGGACGTGCGCGTTGGTTTCCAGCAGCGTCTCGGGCTTGCCTGCATCGTACCAGCCGTGCACGGGCTCCACCTTGAGTTTGGCGCCCTGGTCCACCATGTACTGGAACGCGTCGGTCAGGTAGTACTCGCCGGCGCCGCCGGGTGGGCTGTTCATCACATGGCGAATGCCTTCGAACAGCAGCTTCCAGTCGCGGATATAGTACAGGCCGATGTTGGCCAGCTTGCTCACGGGCTCGCTCGGCTTCTCGATGATCTTCTGCATGAAGCCGTTCTCGTCCGTCACGATCACGCCGAAGCGCTGGTAATCCTCCACCTCCATCGCCCAGATGACCCCGGCCACGTCCTCCGGCAGCCGCTTGACCAGCGAAAGGTCCGCGTCGAACAGCGTGTCGACGAAGATGATCAGCATCTCTTCCTGGACGAACGGCTCGGCCAGGCGGATGGCGTCGGCGGTGCCCAGCTGCTCCACCTGCTCGGTGTAGTCGGCCTTGAAGTCCGGGTACTCTTCCTTCATGAACGCTTCCACCTTCTCCTTCAGGTGGCCCGTGATGAGCACGGCTTCGTTCACGCCCAGCTCGCGCAGGTCGTCCAGAATGTAGCTGAGCACCGGCTTGTCGCCGACCTTGAGGAGCGGCTTGGGGACCAGGTGGGTGTGGGGACGCAGTCGGGTGCCCTTCCCCGCCACCGGCATGACGACTTTCACTCGAAATTCCTCCGGCTCTGGTATCTGCAGGTAACCTGCGCGCGATTTTACGTAGCTGCTGGGCCCGAGCGCGTCGGCTGTCATCTCGCCGAGCGCCCCCTACTCGCCTGGGCTCGCACCTCCCCCAAAAAACCCTGGGGGAGGTGGACTTCGATCCCGCCACGGCGGATATCCTGCCGGCCGCTGGGGGGCCCCTTTACTCGCCTAGGCTCGCACCTCCCCCAAAAACCCCTGGGGGAGGTGGACTTCGATCCCGCCGCGGCGGAGATCCTGCCGGCCGCGGGGGCCCCCTCACTCGCTTAGGCTCGCACTTCCCCCAAAAAACCCTGGGGGAGGTGGACTTCGATCCCGCTGCGGCGGATATCCTGCCGGCCGCTGGGGGCCCCCTTACTCGCTTAGGCTCGCACCTCCCCCAAAAAACCCTGGGGGAGGTGGACTTCGGTCCCGCTGCGGCGGATATCCTGCCGGCCGCTGGCGCTCCCGAACTCGCCTAGGCACCCACCTCCTCCAAAAAACCCTGGGGGAGGTGGACTTCGGTCCCGCTGCGGCGGAGATCCTGCCGGCCGCTAAGCGCCCCCTTACTCGCTTAGGCTCGCACCTCCCCCAAAAACCCCTGGGGGAGGTGGACTTCGATCCCGCTGCGGCTGGCGGATGCGGGAAGGCCTGCTACGCGCACAGGACTCGCCTCACATCAACCTTCCCCCAGGGTTTATTGGGGGATGGTGCCCGCCCGGATGGGGGCGCGCCAGGGCTCACCATCCACTGCGGCACCCGCCAGCCGCCGCCCCGCCCGGGCAGTTTCCATACCGTAGCCCTGACCCGCGGCAACATACCTGTGAGAGGCGAACGCGGTCAAACCGAAATCACATCACACCCGTTCACCCGTTCACCCGCTCACCCTCACACCCGCTCACCCTCACACCCTCACACGCCCCTTCTCCCCTCCACGCCTTCTGCAACGTAGATTCGGCCCAGCGACGCGCCGGAGAGCGGCGGCGCGGCATCATCTACATCCACGCGATCCATGAGCCTGCTGCAAGCGCTCACCACCAACCGCGCCTTTACCGACGCCGAGGCCGACGATCCGCGGCTGCGGGAGCGCGCCTACTCCATCCCGTTTGCCCAGGTATGGGCGGCGGCGCTGGAGATCGCGGAGCAGACGCGCGGGTGGATCGTCGTCAGCAGTGACCCGGTGGGGGGCGAGATCGTCGCGGAGGCAACCACGCGGCTGTGGAAGTTCACCGACGACGTGTGGGTCCGCATCTCGCTGGACGACGAGGGGCAGACCCGCGTGGAAATGGCCTCAGCGTCGCGAAAGGGGGCCGCCGACCTGGGGACCAACGCGCGGCGAATTGCCCGGTTCTTGCGGACGCTGGACGGCCGCCTTTTCGGAAGCAAACGCACAAACCGTTAGACCGAAAGCAGTTGGATGCCACTCACCAGCGCAACCAAAGCCTCGTACCAGCTCGCCGAGCGGGTGCCGGTGCTCCCCATCCGCAGCACCGTGGTGTACCCCTCCGGCGCCACGGCGCTCCAGATCGGCTACGCCCCCAACGTCGAGGCGCTGAACGCGCACCCGGAGCCGGAGCTGATCGTCGCCATCGTCTCCACGCTCGATGACGGGCAGGACATCCCGCCCCGCTCGCTGGAAAAAGTAGCGACGGCCGTGCGCGTGCTGGACCGGCTGAACCTGCCCGGCGGAACCATCCAGACCACGCTGCAGGGGCTCAGGCGCATTCACCTGGACGACGTGCGCTTCGAGGACGGCTTCTACACCGCCCGCGTGCGCACCGTCGAGGAGCAGACGCTCTCCCCCGACGCGGCCGAGCCGGTGGTGGAGCGCATCCTCACCACCGTCGCCGGGCTTGCCGCCAAGGTGGACCGGGTGCCCGACGAGGTACCCCGCATTCTGCGCATGAACCTGGGCGACCCCGGCCGCTTTGCCGACCTGGCCGCCACCCTATGCAACCTGAAGCTGCCCGACCGCGACGCCGTGCTGCAGGAGCTGGACGTGGCAAAGCGGCTGGACCTGGTGCTGGAGTCGCTGGAGCAGGCGTGGGAGCGGGCGCGCGAGGTAGAGGCGGTCGCGGGCGAGGAGGGCGCCGCGGCGACGGCGGAGAGCCAGCCGCGCACCGGCCGCGACCGCACGTCCGAGATCCGCCGCCGCATCCAGTCGCTGCAGGCGGAGCTGGGCGAGCTGGACCCGCTGGAGCGCGAGGCGGACGAGATGCTGCGCAAGCTGGAGATGGCGCGGCTTCCCCAGCGCGTGGCCGCCGCCGGCCGCCGCGAGGCGGAGCGGCTGCGCTCCAGCACCACGACGGCGCAGGAAGCCACCGAGATCCGCGCCTACCTGGACGCGCTGATCGCCGTGCCCTGGACCCGGCGCGCCGGGGACGGGACCATCGACCTGGACGCGGTGGAAAAGGCGTTCGGCGAAGAGCACCTGGGGATGGACGAAAGCAAGGAGCGGCTGCTGGAGGTGCTGGCCGTGGCCAACCTGCGCAACGACCTGCGCGGGCCGATCCCCTGCATCGTCGGGCCGCCGGGCGTGGGCAAGCGGACGCTGGCGACGGCGGTGGCGCGCGGACTGGGCCGGCCCGTGGTGCGGCTGGAGCTGGGCGGGCGCGACGAGGCGCAGCTGGTGGGGACGCGGCGCACGCGGACCGGCGCGCAGATGGGCAAGGTGATGGAGCTGATCGCCGGCGCGGGGGTCAAGAACCCCGTCTTCATCCTGGAAGAGCTGGACGAGCTGGGGCTGGGAAGCGTGGAGGGAGACCCGGTCGAGGCCATGGAGGAGGTGCTGGACCCGGAAAACCGCGAGGAGTTCACCGACCGCTACCTGGACCTGCCGTTCGACCTGTCCGAGGTGCTGTTCGTGGGCGCCGCGGGCGACTTCTACCGTATTCCGCGCGACCTGCGCGACCAGCTGATCGAGATCCGCATTGCCGGCTACACGCCGGAGGAAAAGATCGTCATCGCCCGCGACTGGCTGTTCCCGCGCATCGTAAAGGAGCACGGGCTTACCGCGGAGGAGGTGAAGATCGAGGACGAGACGCTCCTGTTCCTGACCCGCGGCTATGCGCGCGACGCCGGCGTGGGCAACCTGCGCCGGTCGCTGGCGGCGGTGATGCGCTACCTGGCCCGCGAAAAGGCGGAGGGCAAGGGCCGGGGATGGACGATCACACAGGAGATGATCGAGGAGATCCTGGGCTTTCAGCGCTATTCAACGACGCCCGCGGAGATCCGGCCGGAGGTGGGCGTGGTGACGGGGCTGGCGTGGACGGCCTCCGGCGGCGAGCTGATGTTCATTGAGGCGCTCAAGATGCCGGGGACGGGGCGGCTGGTGATCACCGGCATGCTGGGCGACATCATGCGCGAGTCGGTGAACGCCGCGTACAGCTACGTCCGCTCCCGCGCCGACGAGTTGGGGATTGACCGCGAGGTGTTTGGCGACAACGACATCCACGTGCACTTTCCCGTGGGCGCCACGCCCAAGGACGGCCCCTCCGCGGGCGCGGCGGTCACGCTGGCGCTGGCCTCGTCGCTGGCCGAGCGCCCCGTGCGCCACGACATGGCCATGACGGGCGAGGTGACGCTGCGGGGAAAGATCATGGAGATCGGCGGGGTCAAGGAAAAGGTGCTGGCGGCGTACCGGGCGGGGATCACGAACGTGGTGCTTCCCACGGGCAACAAGCGCGACCTGCGCGACGTGCCCACGGACGTGCGCGAGGGGATGGAGTTTCACTACGTGGAGCGGATGGACCAGATCTTCGACCTGGCGCTGCTGGGTGAGGGGCGCGTGGTTCCCGCCTACGGCGACGGCGAAGCCGCCCCCGTGAGCCGCGAGTCCGAGCGCCAGGCCGCGCGTGGAGAAGCGTCCGAAGGGCACTGACCCCCGCGGACGCACGGCGGGAAATGGATACCATCTCCCGGATTCCGATGTGCAGTGAGGGGGAACGATTTTCACGCGGAGGCGCGGAGAAAACAGAAGAGGCGCGGAGGGAACGCCCCAAACGCCTCCGCGCCTCATCCGTTCCTCCGCGCCTCCGCGTGATGCTTTTCCGTCGTTCCTCTGATTGCACAACGGACTGCGAGATATGGTATGACATCGAAGGGAGCCGGCGGAGTCGTTCTCCGCCGGCTCCCTTCGGCTTCGTGCGGTACTTTCGCGTCTTCAGGCGTGAATGGATAGGGCGATGACGAGCCGCAAACGAGAATGCCAGCTCACGGGTCCCTCTCAACAAGGAGGGGCGGCCACCGCCGCGGTGACCGCCCCCTGTTGATTGTCGTCTGACGTGCGGATCAGGTACCGGAGCCGATGGTCCCTCCCCCACGCTTGGTGGTATCGTTCTCGATGGTGGTGGTGTCCGGCGGCGGGGGGTTGCCGTCGTGCGCGGCGGCCGCGGCGTCCGTGTGGGCGGGCTCGGTGGCGGCGGGGCCGCACGCGGCGGCCGCGAGAAGGAAGGCACCGGCGAGGATGGACTTGCGAAGCATGGTTCCCGTCTCCTGAGGGAGGGTTGGCTGCGGGACGTCGGCGGGGGTGCCTAGCGTCCGCGGAACACAGCCTAATCGGCCTCCCGCACCCCGTTCGCACCGCCTCCGCACGGCATTCGCACATCCGGGGGCATCGGTGCGCACCTTCTCCGCACGGGGGTGAACAGCAATCGCACACCCGCCTGTGCGCCCCTGTGCCATTGCGGGGGGGCGTGCCGAACGGGATAATTTGCGGGCTGCAAAGTACCCACTTTGCTCCCTAACCGGCGCATACGGATCGTGTACCTCAGGACTCTCGGACATCCCGTTCTCGTAAGCTCCGACGGCGGGACCGTCGGCTCGCTGCGCACCAAGGACCTTGCGCTCCTCGTCTACCTGTGCGTGGAGGGGGCAGAGGTGCAGGCGCGCGGCCGGCTGGCCACCCTGCTGTGGGGCGAAAACACCGAGGAAGCGGCGCGACACTCCCTTACCCAGGCGCTGCGCCGCATCCGCGCGGTGCTTCCGGGGTCGCTGCGCAGCGGCAACCAGGTGGTGCACTGGGCGGCGGCGCTTCCCTGCGACGCCGTGGAACTGCTGCGGGGGGACGTGGATCCCGCCCGGGTGGACGAGAGCTTTCCGCTCTACGGGGGCGAGTTCCTGGCCGGCTTCGACGCGGGCTCCGGGGCGGAGGGCTTCGCGGAGTGGGCGGAGGGGCGCAGGCCGGTCATCCGCCAGGCGGCCCTGCGCCGGCTGGAGGCGGCGTGGACGGACGCCGCGGCCCGGCGCGACTGGCCGCGCGCGCTGCGGCTGGCGGAGCGCGCGGTGGAGATCGACCCCATCGCCGAAACGGCGCGGCGCGGGGTGATGAGCGCGCTTGCCGGGTCGGGCGAGCGCAACCGGGCGCTGCGGTACTACGAGACGTTCACCGAGTGGCTGGACCGCGAGATGGTCGCGGAGCCGGACCCGGACACCCGCGCCCTGGCCGAGCAGCTGCGCGCCGAGGCCGCCGATCCCCCGCCCGCTCCGCCCCCACGGACGATCCGCGCGAGTCCCGCGCCGCCGGCGGCCCCCCCGCCTCCGCCCGCCGATCCGCCGCGGGAGGCGGACGGCGGGCCGATCGCCTCCACGCAGCTCGGCGCGGGGCTGGATCCACCCGATGCACCCGCTCAGGCGGCTCCCGTGCAGCCGTCGAAGGCGGCGCCGCGGCTGAACCGGCTGGTGAGCGCCCCCACCCCCGGCGGGGACCGCAAGCGGCGCCCGGGGATGGTCTCGGGCGCGGTGCTGATGGCGGCGCTGGTGGGGCTGGGGATCTGGATGTCGGACGGCCAGCGTCTCCCGGCGGAGGCCGTCCAGCACGCCGAGCAGCTGGGCCATGGGGAGACGGTGCGCGTCGCGGGCGAGGACCGGCTGTACCTGGCTTTTGGCGAGATGCTGTACGCCTACCCGGATTCCGCGACGCTGCTGGCGTGCACCGGGCACCAGCCCCACGCCGTGCGCGAGCTTTCACGGCTGCCGGACTGGCCGCGGGCCACGCTTCCGTCGGTCCGGCAGCACCCGTGGCTCCGGGGTCCGGGCCCCATCGTCACGGACCACCCCGAGAACAAGCCGGCGTTCGTCGTCATCGGCTGCATCCTGTCCCCCGTGCCCGATCCGGCCACGCTGGACTCCATCTTTGGCGCCGGGGCGCTGGAGCGCATGACGGAGGTGCCGGATTCGGTGCTGCTGCGGATGCCGCGCGTGTTCGCGGCGCGGGGACACCCCGTCCGCCCGCCGGGCACCCTGATCCGCTCGCCCGGGGGAGGGATCCAGTGGATCACCTACCACGGCGGCGCCCTGGCGGTGCCGGACTCCACCGTGCTCGCCACCTACTGCCGCGCGCCCAGCCACGCCGTCCCGGTGAGCGACGGCGAGTTCCGCTACTACCACCCGTTCGGCAACCTGCACCCGGCGAGGACGGAGTGCCGGGGAGCGGGGTAGGTGTGAGGGTGTGAGGGTGTGAGGGTGTGAGGGTGTGAGGGTGTGAGGGTGTGAGGGTGTGAGGGTGTGAGGGTGTGAGGGTGTGAGGGTGTGAGGGTGTGAGGGTGTGAGGGTGTGAGG
>NZ_JBMDXM010000202.1:0-1179 GCF_048594345.1 Longimicrobium sp. | reverse complement strand
CGCCATGTCGCCGCATCGTCCGCCCCGTTGCCCGCACCTGTGGCTGCCGCTGGTGCTCGCCTCCCAGGCCGTGATCGCGTGGGTATGGTGGCAATGCGGCTGGCAGGTCGGGTTGCCGCTGCTGCTGGCCAGCCATGCGCTGTGCCTGTGGGGCGTGCTGGCGCCCGGCTCGCGGCTGTACGGGCCGGTGCTCCGGCGCCTGTCCGAGGGTGAGGCCGGGGTCTGGCTGACCATCGACGATGGCCCCTCGGACGACACCCGGCCGCTGCTCGACCTGCTCGATGCGCACGCGGCGCGGGCGACGTTCTTCCTCGTGGGCGAACGCGCGGCCGCACGTCCGGACTTGGTGCGCGAGATCGTCGCGCGTGGCCACGACATCGGCAACCACACCCAGCGGCACCCGCAGGCCCGGTTCTGGGCATTGGGACCGAGGCAGATGCGCCGCGAAATCGCGGATTGCCAGCGCACGTTGACGACGATCGCCGGGCGGGCGCCGATGTGGTTCCGGTCGGTGGTCGGCCACAGCAACCCGTTCGTGCACGCCCCATTGCGCGACGCCGGCCTGGCGCGCGTGGCCTGGAGCGCGCGCGGTTTCGACGCGGTGGAGCGCGACACGGCGAAGGTCGTTGCACGCATCGATGTCGATCTGGTGCCGGGCGCGATCGTGCTGCTGCACGAGGGCGCGCGCCACGGCCGCAACATCGAGATGGTCGCGGGGGTCTTGGAGCGTCTACAGGCGCGTGGCTTGCATACAGTGCTGCCGTTTTCTGCGGCGGAGCGGGGGGGCGACCCCGCGCGGTGATCGTGCCTGGCGCCTCCCTCGCGTTGCAGGGAAGGTGACACGCGCGCTGCGCTGCTTTCGCTCCTTCCCCGTGTCACGGGGCATTGCGCCCTTGCCGAATGGAAGGTTGGGATGGGGCGCTTGTGCGCGAGGGCCCGTGCCCCCACCCGGCCCGCGACGCGTGCCGACCTCCCCCGCGAGCGGGGGAGGTGAGCTGCGCGGGGATGGTTCTTGGCGCCTTTCCCGCGTTGTTTGGGAGGTGGCGCGTTGTGCTGCTTCGCTCCTTCCCCCGTTTACGGGGGAAGGTTGGGATGGGGGTGCTTCTGCGCGACGGCCCGTGCGCCCACCCGGCGCGATGCGCGCCGACCTCCCCCCGCGAGCGGGGGAGGTGACGCGTG
>NZ_JBMDXM010000201.1:0-1893 GCF_048594345.1 Longimicrobium sp. | reverse complement strand
TGGTGCGGACCTGTGAGCCCGGCGAACGGCGGAGCCCCTCGTGGTGGGGACTCAGCGCAAACGCCGCGCGGGGTCGGGCGGGTTGGGGTCGCGGGAGACGCCGTGAATCCATCCCTGGAGGCTTGGCCGCGGCATCCATGCCGCGGACACCCCCACGACCCCAACCCGCCCGCCCTCTGACAGTTTCCTGCGGCCGCCCGCCACGGAAGAAAGAAAGAAGAGCAACAGCGGGTCGCGCGCTTCGCTTGCTCGGAGCCGAGCATGGCTCGGCTCTACAAGGGCAATGCAGAACCAAAGAAAAAGGACGCGGCGAACGCCGCGTCCTTCTTGTTTCCCATCAGTTCGTCAGTAACCCAATGCTCTTTCCCACCGTCACCGGGAAACTGTCGGGGGGTGGGGCGGTGTGGGTTGGCAGGACCGTTGGCGCCATGGGCCCGAGGCATGCCTCGGGCGGGTTGGGCAGGACGCCCAACCCCGGTCTTGCCGTGTGCGCAGGACAGCGCACACGAGCAAGGCGCCATCGAGCCCCCAGGGGTGAGGGCGCTTTGCTCGCGAAGCACTGCTTCGCAAGCGCCCGAACGCCCAGCCGCCAGCGGCTGGGCCGGACCGCGGAGCGGGGTTTACGGCGTGTCCTGCCAGCCGTCCCCGTCCCGCCAACCATCAGCACCCCAGAGCCGCTTTGGATGTTGATGTTGACGTTGCCCGCCGCAGGCGGACCACCGCGCGTCAGCGCGGCGCCTCCACATCCAGCCCGATCGGGCAGCTCACGCCGGTGCCGCCAATGCCGCAGTAGCCGTTCGGGTTCTTCGCCAGGTACTGCTGGTGGTAATCCTCGGCGTAGTAGTACGCCGGCGCCGGGTACACGATCTCGGTGGTGATCGGGCCGTAACCGGCCGCATCCAGTTGGGCCTGGTAAGCCTCGCGGCTGGCCAGCGCGGCCTTGTACTGGGCCTCGTCGGTGGCGTGGATCGCCGAGCGGTACTGGGTGCCGGTGTCGTTGCCCTGGCGCATGCCCTGGGTCGGGTCGTGGCTCTCCCAGAACAACTGAAGCAGCCGCTCCAGGCTCACCACCGCCGGGTCGAACACCACCTGCACCACTTCGGTGTGGCCGGTCAGGCCCGAGCAGACCTCTTCATAGGTCGGGTTCGGGGTGATGCCGCCGGCATAGCCGACCGAGGTGCTGTACACGCCCGGTTCGGTCCAGAACTTGCGCTCGGCGCCCCAGAAGCAGCCCAGCGCAAAACGGATCTGCTGCAGGCCGGCGAAGCGGTCCTTCAGCGGATGGCTGTTCACGAAGTGCTGGTTGCTGTGCAGCGGCAGCGGTTGCTCGCGTCCCGGCAGCGCCTCTTCCGGGCGCGGCAGGCGCTGCTTGAAGGCGCCGATGCCGAGGATGCCCTGGCCAATTCCCAACATGATGCGCTCCTACGCCGGAAGGCCGGCTATGTCGTCTGCATCTGAAATGGGGGCGTCCGGCGCGTGGCCCAAGTCCAGCGCCGCCACGATGTCTTCGGCCTGCGGCCGCGCCGCGTCGGGGATACCCACCCGCAGCACGCCGAACAGCGGCAGCTCGCCCATGCCGCCCAGCAGCTGCTCGCCGAACACGAAGGCGGGGATGCCCGCGTCTTCCAGTGCGTGCTTCACAAGGTGGGCGTCGAACAGATTGTCGGCCTTGTACACGATGTGCATGGGCGGCTCCTTGAGTCAGGGGTCCAGCATACGCCCGGGGGCTGAATCGCGCCGCCGCGCTCGCCGGGCGTGGCCCGGCGCTACCGTTCCGGACCGGGCAGCCCTGGCCTGTACGCGCTAGACTGTTGGTCTTTCTGCCCTTTTTCGCCCCAGACTCATGTCCGAGCACACCCCCGCCAGCCCCGAGACCCCCGCCGACAGCCACGA
>NZ_JBMDXM010000200.1:0-5946 GCF_048594345.1 Longimicrobium sp. | reverse complement strand
CGTCCGCGTCTACCTCGTCACCGCCGCCGAACTCGTCGGGTGGATTGATCTCCACCTCCGGCATGGGCTCGTGCTGCGACTCGTCGAACGGCGGCATCTCCGGCTCCGGCGCGCCGAGCGCCGCGAGGTGCGCCTTCGCCTTCTCCAGCCCCCAGTGGTATGCGAACGGCGGCCCGTCGCACCACGCCAGCCGGTACGCCTTTGTTGCGGCATCCACGGCTGCCTCCGTATTCCCCACGTCCCGCTCGATCTGCGCGAGCACGTTCAGCGCGTCGGCGTGGAAGAGGGGGTAGGGGCCGCGCTCCGCGGCATCCCACACATCCTCGAGCATTGTTCGAGCCCGCGGATACTCACCTTGTTGACGGTGCAACTCCGCAAGCGCTACGAGGGTGGGAAGCTCTTCCTCCACTAAAGAGACAGAACGCGCTCGACGAAGGGTGTAATGGAGTTGTTCAGCAGCCGTGGCGTAGTGATCCAGGTGCAGTGCGGCGGTACCTAACAGTCGAGCGGAACGAATGAAATCTACTTCGTAACGACGACGCTCTGCGTTCCTCAATGCCTTATCAGCCATTTCCTTGGTATTCTCGGCGTTCCCATGCCACAGTTCTACTTGTCCCCTAAAGAAGTGGATCCGGCCGGAAAAGCGATACGGATCCATATGCCATTCCAAGCGTTCAAACACCCTTTCCGAACGCTCGAATGCAACCTTCGAGAGATTCCAGTTTCCACGTCCACCTGACATGAAGGCAAGCTCCTGCAACGTTACGGCTTCGCTAAACGAGCTAGGATATGCTCGGGCAATGACCAGGGCGGCGCGAGCTAAAGTCTCCGCTTCCCTTAGGTGTCCAGCAGAGTATAATGCCCTCGAAAGATTTACGCGGTAAGTACCGTCTTCATTGCTGCGAGCCGGATGTTTGATGAGTGCCTGCAATATCGACGCGGCTGTATGTGGCTGCCCAATATGATCGTACGCTAGCGCTAGCGCATTCAGGGCGAAGGTCCTGTATACGTTGGAGGTTAGCTGCGATGGTGATTCGGGCCCGTTCGGAAACAGTTCTTGTAGGATTTGTACTCGAACGGATCCAGCACCTAGGCGGAAGGAGGTGACCTTGTGGAGCCGCTCCTTGTACACGAGGAAAGCATCATCATACAAATTCAGTCGAATCAAGGCGTGGAAGAGCTCGATCGTAGGGGTCACGTCGTTCAAGCTCTCTACGTCGGAATCCGCAACTGGCGGTATTGCCTCAAAATGAGCACGCATGGTGCCATAAAGATCTATACGCTTGCCGTCGTCTAGGGATGTCCACACCACGCCGCGGACGATCGGGTGCAGGTCGTACCGATTAGAGCGACGATCCCAACCGAGTAGCCCTCGATCTTCAAGGATCGTGAGGGTACGGTCAAGATCACCTAACGTTGTGAATGGCTGTTGAACCACGCTTTCCGATTTGTCTGAGGAGAGCAACAACGCTTTGAGCGTTTGCATACTCGCCGGCATGCGGAAGCCTGCGATTACGTGAAGCGTTCGGAGTTCGGCCGGAGCGAGCCCGCGCATCGAGTGTTGTAGTACATGTGATTGTACGTTCGCCAATTCCATCCCAAACGGATTAAAGTCAGGGTTAGCGATGCTCCAGTTATCAAAATCGCCTGGGGCTTCACGAAACTCAGCTACCTCGTAGGCAAGCAATTGGAGGAGGAGCGGGTGCTTGTCGAACGTACGAAAGACAGGCAGCATTACCTCCCGTGAGCCCCTTGCACCGTACGCCCGCCACAACGCAAGCGCGTCCTGATCACTCAATCCTGTCAGAAAAAGCGCAAAGCAATACGGCGACGGCTTTCCCCCGGGAGCTTGCAGGTCTGCTGGATAGAGACGGGTGCTAATGAGAATACGTGACGCACGAACACGCGAGAGTTTACGCAGGAAGCGCCCTGCACGGGGGGCTGCCGTCATTCGGAGTTTATGTTTGCCCACAAACGATTGCCCAGCACTCTCCGGAAGTCCCAAGACTCCGGCAACCCGGTTTGCCGTCGCCTCGTCAAGCGCGCCTTCATCGCGGAGGTACGCCGCGTCAAGGCGGGCGTATGCGGTAAGGATGCGTTCCAGCCCGTCGAGGACGATGAGGAAGGGCTCCCGGTCCAGATGCCGGAGTAACAGGTCTTCCTGCTCCGGAACGGGCAGTTGCTTCACTTCGTCCAGCGGACGGCGACTTACGTACGCCAGGGCGCGCGTTACAAAGTTTTCGAACCGCGCGTCGGATTCGTAGAAGCTCCACCATAGCCGGCCGGCCAGCGGCGACATCTCCTGCGGCGCGACCTCGTTGAACCAGGTCCACGTCAGCGCCGACTTCCCCATTCCGCCAATGGCGACGACGCTGAAGATCCGGACGTCGGTGAACCGCTTGCCCGTCACCCAGTCCGTCAGCAGCTCCATCTCGTCTTTGCGCCCGACGAGACGGCGCACCTGGAGCAGCGTGTACGGATGCGCGATGTACGGCTCGGGCGGCTGCGGGATCTCGGAGATGTAGTGAAGGCTCTGGGCGAGCGCGGCGGGCGTCGGCCGTCCCGCCTCGTCCGTGCGGACGGCGTCCAGCTGCTTCTGGAGCGCGCCCAGGCTCTGGAGCACGAGCGCGCGAAGATCATCTGGATTCCTGAAGAACGCGACGACCTGCTCCAGCGTAAGGCGCCTCTTCAGCGCGTCCAGCCTGGGCTTGTTCTCAAAATCGATGTCGGCGACGGTGACGGGGACGTCGTCGTGCATCAGGAAGATGAGGCGGGGGATGCCGCGTTCGATCGCCCGCTCGTATTCCATCTGCGTGATGGAGATGTCATGTCCCTCAGGCACATGGCCGTACCGCTGCGCGAACACGCCGATGTACACGTCCGCCTGATTCACCAGGTCGAGCGAGGCCTGGATGGCGTCGGCCGCCATGGCGGGCAGGTGCTCCATCATCCGCGGAACCATGTCGGAGCGGTGACACGCGTCCATCACCTGCTTGCGGTACTCCGGCAGGTCGCGCGCGGTGCTGCTGATCACTACAACCCGTGCATCTTTCATGGAGGCTGTTCTCATCTTTGAACGATCCGTCCAGCGCGCTGCGCATACGCGCGAGTCCACTCAGTCTAGCCGGGAACTGGATTCTTCGCACGCAGCGTCCATGGTCTGGTTTTCGCGACGGGCTCACACCCGGGAGCGGGGGCGTGCGGCTGTGGCGCCCCGGCGCGCGAGGCGCGCAAGCCCTTTCGCGGGGGGCGGCAGGCTGCTACCCTACGGCGATCAAAGGGATGCGCCAGACCATCAGGGGGATTACGGGATGAGGAACCAGGACGAGGAACACGACGACGACGAGAAGCAGCCGGGGGACGACCAGAAGGCGCCGCCCAACGCGCTGACCGACGGCATTCGCGACCGCCTGTTCAAATCGCGGACGCTCATCATCAGCGGCGGGATCGACCAGCAGCTGGTTTCCAACGTCATCGGCCAACTGCTGGCCATGTCGGCGGACAGCGACAAGCCCATCAACATCTTCGTCAATTCGCAGGGCGGGCACGTTGAGTCGGGTGACACCATCCACGACGTGATCCGCTTCATCAAGCCCCGGGTGCGGATGATCGGCACGGGGTGGGTGGCCAGCGCCGGCGCGCTGATCTACGTGGCGGCGCCGCTGGAAGACCGCTACGCGCTCCCTAACACCCGCTTTCTGCTGCACCAGCCGGCCGGCGGCACGGGAGGCACGGCGGCGGACATCGCCATCGAGGCGCACGAGATCATCCGCATGCGCGAGCGCATCAACCGCATCTTTGCGCGCGAAACGGGGCAGCCCTTCGAGCGCATCGAGAACGATACGCACCGCAACTTCTGGCTTGACGTGAACTCGGCCAAGGAGTACGGCCTGGTGGGCAAGATCATCAACGGCATCGACGAGCTGGACTGACCGTCGGGCCGGACGTACGGGCGAAGGGCGCGGGCCGGCCGGCTCCGCGCCCTTCGTGTGCCTGACGGGGAAGTGCGTAAATGCGGGGTGCTTCGGCGGGTCCGGCGCAGGCCCCCGCCGGGCGAGCACCACTCGCCCACCTCCCCCAAAACTGCCGGGGGAGGTTGGGTGTGGGGCAGAGCTTTGAGCGGTTCGGATAGGGTGGCGCGGGATGGTGGGCCGCCCCCCTCCCCAGCCCTCCCCCCGCAAACTGCGCGGGGAGGGAGGTGCGACGCACCTTCCGGAGCGGGATCGAAGTTCTCCTCTCCCCCCTGCAGTTCGGGGGGGAGAGGCCGGGAGAGGGGGGGCGCCAGCGGACGCAGTTCGATGTCTTTCGCAGCGCCCAAAGCTCGCGGGGGCGCCGGCGGACGCAGTTCGATGTGGTTCGCAGTGCCCAAAAGCTCGCGTTGGTGCCGGCGGACGCAGTTCGATGTGAGTCGCAGCGTCCTCCACCCGCTGATTCTACTTGAGGAGGCGATCGATTGGATGCGCTCCGCAGGGTGATCATCGAACACCGCGATCCGCTTCGCCGCGCGCTGGTGGCGGGGGGCGTCGTGGTCCCGCTGCTGTTCGCGGCGGCGGCGGTGGGGGTGAATGGATCGGCGCGCCGGTTTCTGCTGTTCTACATCGCGCCGTTCTTTGTCGCGTTCTTCGCGTGGGCGTGGGTACGCGTCGGGCGCATCGAGGCGGACCGGCCCGCTGCGCTGGTGGTGGATGCAGTCGCGACGGTACTCGGCGCCGTCCGCTTTGGTGCGCTGCTGCCGGTGCCGTTCAGCGGGCACATGCTGTTTTACGCGTACGCCGCGCTCACCACGCGCTCCACACGCCTTCAGCTGCTGGTGCTCGCGCTGGCGGCGGAAGCCACGTGGTACAAGCTGGTGGTGTGGCGCGATCCGCGCTCGTGGGCGCTGGGGATCGCCGTGGGCGCGGCGCTGGCGGCGGCGCGTATCCTCATCAACCGAACTTCTCCCGTCCTGACGACCGCACCATGACCTTTGCCGAGTTCGAGCACCGCGCGCACGAGATCTTCGACGCCATTCCGCCCGAGCTGCGCGGTGGGGTAGAGTACGTAGCCGTCAGCGAAGAAGCGGTGCCGCACCCGGAGCTGCCGGAGGTCTACACGCTGGGCGAGTGCGCCACGGGCGAGCTGGACCTGGGGATGGAGACGCCCGAGACGCTGCGCTCCGGCGTACACCTGTACTACGGCTCGTTCGTGGCGCTGGCGGAGCTGGATCCGGAGTTCGACTGGGAGGGCGAGCTGCACGAGACGGTGGTGCACGAGGTGCGGCACCACCGCGAGAGCACCGCGGGCGAGGATGCGCTCGAGGAGTTCGATTACGCCGCGGACGAGAACTTCAAGCGGCGTGAAGGCCTACCGTTCGATCCGCTGTTCTACCGTTCCGGCGAGCCGCTGGACGAGGGCGGGTGGGATGTCGACGGCGACGTGTTCGTCGAGATAGAGCTGACGCTGGCGCAGTTCGATCGCATGAAAGAGGTGCAGGCGGAGGTCGGGGGCAAGCTGGTGTCGCTGCCGCGACCGGAGCGGCTGGGGGACATGGCGTTCATGTACCTGGAGGGCTTCGGCCACGGACCAGTCGAGACGGCGGTGGTGCTGGTGCGCCGCCGCGGCTTTGGCGAGTCGTTCCGCGGCCTGTTTCACCGCGAGGAGCCGGACGTGGGCGAGTGGTCGGTGGAGCCCGAGGACTGGTTTCTGGTCGGAGACTGACGGCGGGCAATTTGCCGGGTGCTGCGGGGCGCGCCCCTCCGCTCGCTTAGGCTCGCACCTCCCCCGAAACTGCCGGGGGAGGTTGGATGTAGGGCAGGGCACCGGGTGCTGCGGAGAGGGTGGAGCGGGATGGTGGGCGCCCCCCTCCCCGGCCCTCCCCCACAAACTGCGTGGGGGAGGGAGAACGGCCAAAAGATGGTCGTAGCGGGATCGAAGTTCTCCCCTTTCTCCCGCGACAGCGGGGGAGAG
>NZ_JBMDXM010000020.1:0-2441 GCF_048594345.1 Longimicrobium sp. | reverse complement strand
GAGCGAAATCCGCACCATCCTTCTCGCCGAGGACAGCCCGCACGATGCCGAGATGGCGATCGATGCGCTGCGCGAGGCCAATCTCGCCAACCCGATCGTGCATGTCGAGGACGGCGTCGAGGCGGTGGACTACCTGTTCCGTCGCGGCAAGTACGCCAGCCGCGCCGAGGGCGACCCGGCGGTGCTGCTGCTCGACATCAAGATGCCGCGCATGGACGGCCTGGAAGTGCTCAAGCAACTGCGCGACCACGAGACGCTCAAGCGCATGCCGGTGGTGATCCTGTCGTCCTCGCGCGAGGAAAGCGACCTGGCGCGCAGCTGGGATCTGGGCGTGAACGCGTATGTGGTCAAGCCGGTCGATGTCGACCAGTTCTTCGATGCGGTGCGCACGCTGGGCAAGTTCTGGGCCGTGCTCAACGAAGTGCCCGAGGAAGAGTGAGCCCGCATGGGGGACGATGAAGGCCATGGCGCGCGGGCTGGACGCCTGCGCGTGCTGATCGTCGACGATTCGCGCGACGATGCCGAGCTCGCCGAACTGGCCCTGCGCGATGCGGGGCTGGCGGTCGAGACGCGGCGGGTCCACAGCGAGGCGGGGCTGGTGGAGGCGCTGGCGGCCTTCGCGCCGCGCGTGGTGCTGTCGGACGTCAACCTGCCGGGGTTCTCGGGCGCCGAAGCGCTGGCGCTCACCCGCCGGCTGCGCCCTGGGGTGCCGGTGGTGTTCATGACCGGCTCGGCCTACGGCCTGCCGGGTGACGTGATGCCCGAGGGCGATGCGTTGGTCCACAAGGACCAACTCGACCGCCTGCCGGCGGCGCTGGCCCAGGTGTTGGCGGCGGGAGACGACGGGGCGGAGTGAAGGCGGTGGGGCTGCGCTGAAAGCCCCTGCCCCCACCCGACACGCTGCGCGTGTCGACCTCCCCCGCGATGCGGGGGAGGTGATCTGGTTGCGTGATGCGCTTGTCTCCGCCCTGCTCCGAGACGTGGCCGCTCGCGCGATGAATGATCCAGCACGCGCGGCGCTTATCTCCTGGCGCAGGCTCGATGACTCGCGCGTGGAGAGCTTGTCTCCTTCCCCCGCGTGCGGGGGAAGGTTGGGCTGGGGGGCGCTTTACGCGCGGTGCTGGTCGACGCGGCATTCCGCTGGAAGCCCTGCCCCCACCCGACACGCTGTGCGTGTCGACCTCCCCCGCGATGCGGGGGAGGTGACGGATGCTTGTCTCCTTCCCCCGCCTGCGGGGCATTGCGCCCTTTACGGGTGGAAGGTTGGGATGGGGGCGCTTTACGCGCCGTATTGGGCGAAGCGGCATTCGCTGGAAGCCCCGCCCCCACCCGACACGCTGCGCGTGTCGACCTCCCCCGCGATGCGGGGAGGTGATCTGGTTGCGCGATGCGCTTGTCTCCGCCTGCTCCGAGACGTAACCGCTCGCGCGATGAATGATCCAGCGCGCGAGGCGCTAGCTCCTTCCCCCGCCTGCGGGGCATTGCGCCCTTTACGGGTGGAAGGCTGGGATGGGGGCAGCTTTTCGCGTGGCGCTGGACGAAGCGACATTTCGCTCAAAGCCCCGCCCCCACCCGACACGCTGCGCGTGTCGACCTCCCCCGCGATGCGGGGGAGGTGACCTGATTGCGGGTGCGTGCGCCGACCTCCCGGGGGTGCGGGAGGTGACGGGTGCCGGTCAGGCGCCTTGTTGTTGGGCCTTGCGGATCTGGGCGTCGACGGCGGCGATGGCGGTCATGTTGATCACGCGGCGCGGGGTGGCCGAGGGGGTGAGGATGTGGGCGGGCTTGTTGACGCCCATCAGGATCGGCCCCAGGGCCACGCCGCCGGTCATCACGCGGATCATGTTGTAGGTGATGTTGGCGGCGTCGATGTTCGGGAACACGAACAGGTTGGCGCGGCCGCTCAGTGTGGTGTCGGGCAGCATGCGGCGGCGCAGGGATTCGTCCCAGGCGGTGTCGCCCATCATCTCGCCGTCGAATTCGAGCCGGGGCGCGCGGCGCACGAGGATCTCGCGCACTTCGCGCATCTTGCGGGCGCTGGGGTCGTCGTGGCTGCCGAAGTTGGAGTGCGAAAGCAGGGCGATCTTCGGCTCGATGCCGAACAGCTTCAGGCGGTAGGCGGCCTGGATGGTGCTCTCGGCGATCTGCTCGGCGGTCGGGTCGGGCTGGACGTGGGTGTCGACGAAGAACCACAGGCCCTGGTCGTTGACCACGCCGGTCATTGCCGAGGTGCTCTGCAGGCCGGGGTCGAGCGCGAGCACGCTGCGCACATAGCCGAGCTTCTTGTGGAAGCGGCCGACGATGCCGGTGATCATTGCGTCGGCCTCGCCGCGGTCGACCATGATCGCGGCGATCAGCGTCGGGCGCGAGCGCAGCAGGTTCTTGGCCGAGTCGGGGGTGACGCCGCGGCGCGCGGTCATGGCGTGGTAGTGCTGCCAGTA
>NZ_JBMDXM010000002.1:0-2482 GCF_048594345.1 Longimicrobium sp. | reverse complement strand
CGCGGGATACGACGGATCCAGCGGCAGGTACGCCGCGCCGCTCTTGAGCACCGCCAGCATGGCGACCACCATCTCCGCCGAGCGCTCCAGGCAGATCCCCACGAACGCTTCCGGCCCGGCGCCCAGCGCGGAGAGATGATGGGCGAGGCGGTTGGCGCGCGCGTCCAGCTCGCGGTAGCTCAGCGCCTCCCCGCCGAAGACCACGGCGCGGGCGTCCGGCGTGCGCGCGGCCTGCTCCGCGATCAGCCCGTGGAGGGTGGCGCGGGACGGATACGGGGCGTCGGTGGCGTTCCACTCGCCCACCACCACCGCGTGCTCGTCCTGGCCCAGCAGCGCCAGCTCCGCCACGCGCACGGCGGGGTCGTCGGCCACCTGCTCCAGCACCCGCACCAGGTGCCCCAGCATCCGCTGGATCGTGGTCTGGTCAAACAGATCGCTGGCGTACTCCAGCTCGCCGCGCAGGCCGTCGGTTTCCCGCGCCAGCGCCAGGGTCATGTCCAGCTTGGTGGTGCCGCGGTCCAGCCCCATCTGCTCCCAGCGCAGCGCCGTCCGGCCGTGCCCGGGCCGGTCCAGGTGCAGGTTGAGCATCACCTGGAACAGGGGCGAGTGGCTGAGCGTGCGCTGCGGCTGCAGCTCCTCCACCAAGCGCTCGAAGGGGACGTCCTGGTTCTCGAAGGCGCCCAGCGTCACGTCGCGCACCCGGCGCAGCACCTCGCGGAAGGCGGGGTCGCCGGACAGGTCCGTGCGCAGCACCAGCGTGTTGACGAAAAAGCCGATCAGCCCCTCCACCTCCGGCCGCGTGCGCCCGGCGATGGGGCTGCCCACCACCACGTCGTCCACGGAGGCGTACCGGCCCAGCAGCACCTGCCACGCGCCCAGCAGCACCATGTACAGGGTGGTTCCCTCGGCGCGGGTCAGCGCGTCCAGCCGCTCCAGCAGCGCGGCCGGGACGTGCACCGGCTCGGTGGCGCCGCGATACGTCTGCATCACCGGGCGGGGGCGGTCGGTGGGCAGCTCCAGCAGCGGGGCCGCGCCGGCCATCCGCTCCCTCCAGTACGCCATCTGGCGGTCCACCACCTCGCCGCGCAGCTGCTCGCGCTGCCACACCGCAAAGTCGGGGTACTGCACCGGCAGCGCGGCCAGCGGCGACGGGCGCCCTTCGCGGAACGCGTCGTACAGCGCCGACAGCTCGCGGAACAGCGTGGGCAGGCTGCCGCCGTCGATGCTGATGTGGTGCAGCGACAGCAGCAGCACGTGCTCCGCCGGCGCCAGCCGCAGCAGCCGCGCGACGAACACCGGCCCCGCCGCCAGGTCAAAGTGCCGCGCCGACTCCGTGTCCAGCACCCGCCGCAGCGCCGCTTCGCGGTCGCCGTCCGCCAGGGCCGACAGGTCTTCCACCGGCAGCGACAGCCCGCTCCAGGGGAGCACCCGCTGCACCGGCGCGCCGTCGCGCTCGGGGAACACGGTGCGCAGCGACTCGTGCCGGTGCACCATCTCGCCCACGGCGCGCTCCAGCGCCGCCACGTCCAGCTCACCCTCCAGGCGCAGGGCCAGCGGGTGGTTGTAGGCCGTGTTGTCGGGCTCCAGGCGGTTCAGGAACCACAGACGCTCCTGTCCATACGACAGCGGCAGGTCGCCGCCGCGCGCCACGGGCACCACCGGGGGAAGCACGGGGGCGCCGGCGCGGCGCAGCGATTCCACCCGCTCGGCCAGCGCGCCCACCGTGGGCGTTTCGAAGAGCACGCGCAGCGGCATCGGTACGCCAAACACCTCGCGGATGCGCGCCACCACGCGGGTGACCAGCAGCGAGTGGCCGCCCAGCTCGAAGAAGTTGTCGGCCACGCCCACCCGCGCGGTGCCCAGCACCTCGGCCCAGATCGCCGCCAGCACCTCTTCGGCCGGGGTGCGGGGCGCCACGTACGCGTCGGCGGCCGCGGCCAGGTCCGGCGCGGGGAGCGCCTTGCGGTCCAGCTTGCCGTTGGGGGTCAGCGGCAGCGCGTCCAGCGCCACAACGGCGCCCGGCACCATGTAGTCGGGCAGGCTGGCCGCGGCGTGCGCGCGCAGCGCGTCCGCCCGGGCCGTGCCCACCACGTACGCCACCAGCCGCGTGTCGCCGTTGGCCGCCGCGCGGGCCACCACGGCGCACTCCGCCACGCCCGGACAGGCGCGCAGCACCGCCTCGATCTCGCCCGGCTCGATGCGGAAGCCCCGCACCTTCACCTGCGCGTCCATCCGGCCCAGGTACTCCAGCACCCCCGCCGCCGTCCACCGCGCCCGGTCGCCCGTGCGGTACAGCCGCGCGCCGGGCTGAGTGGAGAAGGGATCCGGGACGAAGCGGTCGGCCGTGAGCCCCGCGCGGCCCAGGTAGCCGCGGGTCACCCCCGGGCCGCCGATGAGCAGCTCGCCCGGCACCCCCGCCGGCTGCGGGCGCAGCGACCCGTCCAGCACGTAGACCCGCGCGTTGGCGATCGGACGGCCGATG
>NZ_JBMDXM010000199.1:0-38433 GCF_048594345.1 Longimicrobium sp. | reverse complement strand
TGCCGGCGGGCGGGGGCCGCGATTGCGCGGACGGTTCCGAGCCTTCATCCGCCTCTGGAGACCCGCTCAATGGGCCACGGCCGCATTCGCCTGACACCGCCGCATCAGCCATCGTGACTTCTTGGACCGGACTCAACTCTGCTAACTCTGCTAACTCTGCTAACTCTGCGTGAGACCCCATCTTTTGCCGTAGCCACCAGGCCCGAAGACCGCGCCGAAATCCTCGCACGTTCCCAGGCTGAAACTCCGGCGATACGTTTCCCGTTCACCCTCCCAGCCACCACCGCCGCAGCGAACCCCTCTCGCGCCGCGCGGCCACCTTCCCGCAACCCCCCAGCACCGGATGTCGCTGATTTCCGTACGCGACCTCACGCACGTCTATCCAGGCGGCGTGAAGGCGCTCCAGGGGCTCTCCCTGGAGCTGGAACCCGGCATCATCGGGTTCGTCGGCGCAAACGGCGCCGGCAAAAGCACGTTCATCAAGATCCTCCTGGGCCTCCTTACGCCCACCACGGGCGACGTGCGCGTCTTTGACCTGGACGCGCGCACCCAGAGCCTGCAGATCCGCCAGCGCGTGGGCTACATGCCCGAGCACGACTGCCTGCCGCCCGACATGACGGCCACGGACTTCGTCTCGCACATGGGCCGCCTTTCCGGCCTTCCCAAAGCCGCCGCCCGCGAGCGCACCGCCGAGATGCTGCGCCACGTGGGGCTGTACGAGGAGCGCTACCGCCAGATCGGCGGCTATTCCACCGGCATGAAGCAGCGCGTCAAGCTGGCCCAGTCGCTGGTGCACGATCCCCGGCTCCTGCTGCTGGACGAGCCCACCAACGGGCTTGACCCGGCCGGGCGCGAGGAGATGCTGGAGCTGGTGCGCCGCACGGGCAAGGAGTTCGGCATCGCGGTGATGGTGTGCAGCCACCTGCTGGGCGAGATCGAGCGGGTGAGCGATTTTCTCGTCGCCATCGACGCGGGCCGGCTGAAGAGCGCGGCGCCGCTGGGCAGCTTTACCGGCGAGCAGGCGCTGCTGGCGGTAGAGGTGGACGAGGGGAGCGACGAGCTGGTGGCCCGCCTGGCCGCGGCGGGGCTCACCGCGGCCGAAGACGGCGACCTGATCGTCATCCCCCTGCTGGACGAGCGGCCCTACGACATCGTCCGCGACGCCGCGGCCGACTTGGGGCTTTCGCTGGTGCGCATGGAGCGCCGCCGGCACACGCTGCAGGAGCTTTTCCGCGCCCCCGCGGGCGCCCACACCACGGAGGGAGCGCATGGCGCACGCGCTTGATGCCGCCGCCGGCACCATCTACGACATCGGCTACCGCAACTACGAGGGCGTCCGGCTGGGCCGCGGCTACGCCTTTCGCACCCTGTACGTCCACTCGCTGCGCAGCCTGTTTGGCCTGGGGCGCGGCGGAAAGGCGATGATGCTGCCCTTCGCGCTCTTCGCCGCCATGGTCTTTCCCGCCGTGGTCACCGTGGCGGTGGCGGGGATCAGCGGGGGGATGATCAAGAACATCATCGACTACCACGAGATCTTCATGTGGGACGCGATGATGCTGGCGCTGTTCTGCGCCGCGCAGGCGCCGGAGCTGGTGAGCCGCGACCAGTACAACCGCGTGCTGCCGCTGTACTTTAGCCGCGCGCTGCGCCAGCGCGACTACGCGGCGGCCAAGCTGCTGGCCATCTGGACCGCCGTGTTCCTGATCATGATCACCCCGCTGCTCATCATCCTGGCCGGGCGGCTGGGGCTGCCGGCGGACTTTGGCGCGGCGTTCAAGGAAGAATCGAAGAACTTCTTCGCCATTCTGGCCACGCCCGTGGTCTGCGCGCTGCTGTTCGGCACGCTGTCGGTGTCGCTCGCCTCGTACATGCCGCGGCGGGGGCTGGCCAGCGCGCTGGTGCTGGGTGTGTTTCTGCTCACGGCGCCGCTGGTGGCCATCCTCATGGAAACCGTGCAGGCCAACTGGAGCGTGCTGCTGAACCCGGTGCTGGTGGGCAACGGCGCCATCTACGACCTGTTCAACCAGCGGCACGAGCGCGGCAGTCCGCTGCGCCAGGCAGACCTGGGGCCGGAAGTCTACTACGCAGTCGTGGCGGCGTACGGGCTGGTGTTCGCGCTGCTCCTGCTCAACCGCTACCGGAAGATCAGCACATGAGCGTCCAGACGCTGGAGCCGCCCGTGGCGCCCCCGGCCGCCCCGCGCGCCACGGCCGCCGTGGAGCTGCGCAACGTGTCGCACTGGTACGGCAACGTGGTGGCGGTGAACGACGTGTCCTTCTCCCTGGGCCCCGGCATCACGGGGCTGCTGGGACCCAACGGGGCGGGAAAGAGCACGCTGCTGCACATGCTGGCCGGTTTTCTGGCTCCCTCCGCGGGGCAGGTGCTGGTGGACGGGCAGCCCGCGTGGAAAAACCCGCGGATGTACCGCTCGCTGGGCCTGGTTCCCGAGCGCGAGGCCGTCTACCCGTTCCTGACCGGCTACGAGTTCGCGCTGATGAACGCGCGGCTGCACGGGCTGCCGGACCCCGAACGCGCGGCGGAGCAGGCCATCGACATCGTTGACCTGCGCGCCGCCATGCACCGCAAGATCGGGGGATACAGCAAGGGAATGCGGCAGCGCGCCAAGATCGCCGGCGCGCTGGTGCACCAGCCCCGCATCGTGCTGCTGGACGAGCCGTTCAACGGGATGGACCCCGGCCAGCGCATGCACATGATGGAGCTGCTGCGCGGCCTGGCGGACCAGGGCAAGACCATCCTGATCTCCACCCACATCCTTGAAGAGCTGCACCACCTGGCCAACAACGTCCTGGTGGTGGTGGCGGGGCGGCTGGCCGCATCCGGCCACTTTCGCGAGATCCGGCGGCTGATGACGGACCGGCCGCACACCTTTACCCTCCGCTCCAGCGACGACCGCAAGCTGGCGTCGGTGCTGATGGCCAACGCGTCGGTCAAGGGGGTGGAGCTGGGGGAGCACGGCATCACGCTGCACACGGGCGAGCGCGGCGGCTTTGCGCAGTACCTGCCGCGGGCCGCGCGCGACGCCGGCATCACCCTGTACGAGGTGCGCCCCACGGACGAATCGCTGGAAAGCGTGTTCTCTTACCTGGTGAAGCGATGAGACACTCGGTCGAACTGACGCTGGCGCGGCTGGCCCTGCGGCAGCTGGCGGGAAACCGGCGCGTGCTGTGGGTGGTGCTGTTCGCGTTCCTTCCGGTGCTGCTCGCGCTGCTGATGCAGACGGAGACAGGAAACGACGCCAGGGAAATCCTGGAAGACGCCGCCGATCTGTTCAAGGGGCTTACGGTCTCGGTGCTGCTGCCCATCGTGGCGCTGGTGGTGGGCACCAGCGTCTTTGGCGCGGAGGTGGATGACGGCACCATCACCTACGTCCTGGGCAAGCCGGTGCCGCGCTGGCGCATCGTCCTTACCCGCGTGGTCGTGGCCGGGCTGCTGACGGCGGCGGTGCTGGTGCCCTCAACCCTGCTGTCGATGATCATCGCCCTGCGCGGGACGGCTGCGCCCGGCACGGCGGCGGGGTTCACGGCGGCGGTGGCCGCGGGGAGCTTTTTCTACTGCGCGCTGTTCGTGGGGTTCAGCCTCACCACGCGGCGGGCGCTGGTGGCGGGGCTGGCGTACGTGGTGATCTGGGAAGGGCTGCTGAGCAACACCTTTGGCGGCAGCCGCGCCCTCAGCATCCGCCAGTACACCCTCTCCATCGCCGACGGCCTGGCGAGCGTGCCCGGCAACGACCTTTCGCAGCTGGGCCTTACGACGGCGCTCGCGATGGCCGCGGCGGTCACCGTGCTGGTCACCGCGTACTCCATCCACCGACTGCGCCGCTTCGAGATCGGCGAGGCGGCGTAGGGGTGAACGGGTGTGAGGGTGTGAGGGTGTGAGGGTGTGAGGGTGTGAGGGTGTGAGGGTGAACGGGTGAACGGGTGGCGTAGGACGTCGCCGTGATCGGCGGGGAATCGCGCACTGTGCCCACCCACGGGTTGAAGACCGCGGCTAACAAGGCTATAAGCCCCGTCTCAGCGACGCTCACGCGTCACCGAACGGGGCTTCACCTTCTCCCGCAGGCCACGCCCGGCGCGCGTTGTCCGGTTGCGGACGCGCAAGCGCCTGGAACGCCGCACACCGCCGGGCCGCCGAGTCCGCGCAGGCGGACTTTGTGTAGTTGTTGCCGCGAATTTATTCGCCCTGGCTGGGCGAACGGCACGTGGTCGGCTCAGGTCGCGATGACCCTCCTTCCCGCAAGGCCGGCGGGCACGAGGCCGGAACCGCAGCATGCCTTCATTCTTTGGGATTTCGTGTCACGCACGGAAGGCGTAGGTCACCTGACCCATGCTCGTCCGCCGTCACCGTGGCATCTTGAGCGCAGCCCGGAGGGGGGCGAACACCGGTTGGGTGGGCGATGGCGTGCGGAGGATCGGACGCCATCCCCACCCAACAAGTGTTTTCATAACGTTCAGTATTGACTGAACGATCCGAACGTATTATCCTGCGCCAGCCATGCGGCAGGACGACGCCTCCGCGGCACAACGGTCACCCCGAGACACACGATGCACGAGGCGGTGCAGCAGCTGGTGGAGCAGATGGCGCTCATCTGCGAAAAGGAGGGGATGCCCCGCATTGGCGGGCGCATCTTCGGCTACCTGCTGGCCACGGACCAGACGTTCTCTCTGGAAGACCTGGCCGAGCAGCTGCAGGCCAGCAAGGCCTCCGTAAGCACCAACGCGCGAATGCTGGAGCAGTTCGGGATGATCCGCCGGGTGAGCGTGCTGGGCGACCGGCGCGACTTTTACCGCGTGCAGGACGACCCGTGGGAGCAGATGCTGCGCGTGGCGCAGGGGCGCTGGCGCGAGATGGTGAACGTCTTCAACGAGGCGGCCCAGCGGCTGCCCGAGCCCGCCGGCCGCACCCGCGTGGACGAGGCGGCGCGCTTTCACACCCTGCTCATCCGCGAGTGCGACGAGCTGATCGAGCACTGGAACGCCCTGCGGCGCCAGGAACAGGCGCAGTCGGGCGAACCGCTGCGGCGCGCATCGGGCGCGTAGCCGGGGACGTAACGGTTTCGCGAGGATGTAAGCAACCACTTGCATGCACCGATGTTTCCGCCTAGCTTGGCCGGCATGGAAGTACGCGAACGACTGCTGCACGCCGCCAGGCGCGTGTTCGAAGAGGCGGGGTCCCGCGGGGCCACCACCCGCCGGATCGCGACCGAAGCGGGCGTGAACGAGATCACGCTGTTCCGGCACTTTGGCAGCAAGGCCGCCCTCATTGGCGAGGCGCTGGCGGCCGCCAGCCGCGAACCCGTGCGCACCGGCCTGCCCGCCGAGCCGCGGGACCCCGAGGCGGAGCTGATGGCGTGGAGCCACGCCGGCTACGCGCACCTGCGGCTTCACGCCGCCATGATCCGCACCACCCTGGGCGAGCTGGCCGAAGCCCCGGACGCGGCGCGGTGTGTTGCGGGGCCGCCTGTGCAGGTGCACACGGAGCTGCTTCAGTACCTGCAGCGCCTGCGGGAGCGGGGGATGGCGGACGGGGAGTGGGACGCCGACGCCGCCGCCAACCTGCTGATGGGGTCGCTGTTCGCCGACGCAATTGCCCGCGACGCGGTGCCGGAGAAGTACCCGTACCCCGAGGCCGAGGCGCCCGGGCGGTACGTACGGATGTTCCTGCGGGCGATCGGCGCGGTGCCGGCGCCCGCGGCGGGGCCGGAGGCGGCGGACGCCGCGCCGGCCGGTGGTACCGAGCGAGTTGGACCGAACCTCTCCTGACGGGGACGCAGAGACCGATATGTCCACCACCCACTGGCCCGGCCGCTTGCTGCGCGGCGCCGTCTTCGCGGCGGCGCTGGCGTACGCGGCGCCCGCGGCCGCGCAGGGCGCGCCTGCATCCGCGCCGCGCCCGCTCACCCTCGAAGAAGCGCTGCGCCTGGCCGAGGACGCCAGCGAGCCCGTGCAGATTGCCCGCGCGGGGCTCACCCGCAGCCGCGGGCAGCTGGTGCAGGCCCGCAGCGCGCGCCTGCCGCAGCTCAACGGCACCCTTTCCTACTCCCGCGCCCTGGCCTCGCAGTTCGAAGGGCTGGGCGGCGGCGCCGAACCCGACACCACCGCGCCCCCACCCCCGGTCAACTGCGGCCGTTACGTTCCCAACCCCGCGCTTCCGCTCGAGCAGCGCGTGGACTCGCTGGAGCACGCCCTGGACTGCACCGCCAACGGCGGCGGCAGCCCGTTCGCGGGCTTCGGCGACCTGGGCTTTGGCAGCGAGAACACCTGGCAGCTGGGGCTGAGCCTTTCGCAGCCGCTGTTCAGCCCGCGCATCGGCGCGCAGAACCGCATCGCCGAGGCGGGGCGCACCCGGGCCGAGATCGAGCTGAACACCCAGCGCGCCCAGCTGGCCCTGGACGTGACCCAGGCGTACTACGACGCCGCGCTGGCCGACCGCCTGGTGGGCATCGCCGAGGCCACCTTCGCCCAGGCCGACACCACGCTGGCGCAGGTGCGGCTGGCGGAGCAGGTGGGAAACCAGCCGGAGTTCGACGTGCTTCGCGCGCAGGTGCAGCGCGACAACCTGCTGCCGCAGGTCATCCAGCGCCGCGCGGACCGCGACCTGGCCTACACCCGGCTGCGGCTGCTGCTGGACATGCCCGCCGACGTGCCGCTGGCCCTGACCACCTCGCTGGAGGAGACGCGCGCCGTTCCCGTCGCCCGCTTCGCCGCCGACGAGGGGCTGCTGGGCGACACGAGCGTGGTCAACCGGGCGGCGGTGCAGCAGGCGGCCACGCTGGTGACGGTGCAGCAGAACTCGCTGACCATCGCCCGCGCGCAGCGGCTGCCCACGGTGAGCCTGGTGTCCCAGTACGGACGTGTGGCGTACCCGGGCGGGCTGCTTCCCCAGTGGGACCAGTTCCGCACCAACTGGACGGTGGGGGCGCAGCTGTCCGTTCCCATCTTTACCGGCGGGCGAATCCGCGGCGACGAGCTGGTGGCCGAGGCCGACCTGGTCGAGGCGCAGGCCCGCCTGCGGCAGACGCAGGACGCCGCCTCGCTGGACACGCGGACGGCGCTGGAGCGGCTGGAGCAGGCGCGTGCGCAGCTGCAGGCCAGCCAGGGCGTGGTGGAGCAGGCCGCGCGGGCGTACGGCATCGCCCAGGTGCGGTACCGGGAGGGGCTCAGCACGCAGGTGGAGCTGGCGGATTCGCGCATCCTCCTGCAGCAGGCGCAGGCCAACCGCGCGGTGGCCGCCCGCGACGTGCAGATCGCGCAGGCGCGGGTGGCGCTGCTTCCCTACCTGCCTCTGGGCCAGGGCGGGGCACAGGGCGGCGCCACGCAGCAGATGCAGCAGCAACCTCAACAGCAGCAGCAGCCCCGGCAGCAGCAGGCTCCGGCGGCGGACCAGGCTTCGGCGTTCACCTCGGGGGGTGAGTGATGGCGATCAAGATCAGGAACGTGGGGGCGATCGTCCTCGCGGTGGCGCTGGCGGGGTGCGGCGACGGGCAGGCGGCGGAGGGCGAGCAGGCCAAGCGCGACGAATCCGTGGTCATCGGCCCGGAGAACGTGTACGTGGCGGTGATGGAGGAGATCTCCAGCGGCCCGTCCATCTCCGGCAGCCTGGCCGCGGAGCGCGAAGCGCGGGTGAACGCCGAGGCCGGCGGGGTGGTGACGGCGGTGATGGCCGAGAAGGGGCAGCCGGTGCGCGCGGGCCAGGTTCTCGCCCGCATCGACGACGCGGCGCTGCAGAGCCAGGTGATCTCGGCCCAGTCGGCCGTGCGCTCCGGCGAGCAGGCGGTGCAGCTGGCCGCGCGCAACGTGGAGCGCAACCAGACGCTCGAGGCGGCCGGCGCCGTGGCCACGCGCGACCTGGAGACGGCGCGCAACCAGCTGGCCGCCGCGCAGGCGCAGCTGGCCGGCGCCCGGGCGCAGCTGGCCAACGCGCGCGAGCAGCAGAGCAAGACCACCGTCAACGCGCCCATCAGCGGCATCGTGAGCGACCGCCCGGTGAGCGCCGGCTCCGTCGTGGGGCTGGGGGCGCCGATGTTCGTGATCGTCGACCCCGGCAGCATGCAGATGGAGGGGAGCGTTCCCGCGGGTGACCTGGGCGCGGTGCGCCTGGGGGCGCCGGTGCGCTTTACCGTCACCGGCTACCCGGGGCAGACCTTTACCGGCACCGTGGCGCGCATCAACCCCGCGGCCGACCCCGTTACCCGGCAGGTGCCGGTGACCGTCTCCATTCCCAACGCGCAGGGGGCGCTGGTCTCCGGCCTCTTTGCCGAGGGCCGCGTGCAGGCCGCGGCGCGGCAGGGGATCGTCGTCCCGGCGTCGGCGGTGGACGAGCGGGGGGTGCAGCCGGCGGTGGTGCGCGTGACCGGCGGCAAGGCCGAGCGCGTGGCGGTCACGCTGGGCGTCCGCGACCCGGAAACCGACCGGGTAGAGATCACCTCCGGCATCAACGCCGGCGACACGCTGCTCATCGGCGCCGCCATCGGCACCACGCCGGGCACCCCGGTGAGCATCCGCGGCGCGGCCGCCGCGCCGGCGCCCGCGGCACCGGCTTCGGCCGCACCCTGACCCTGAACGGAGACCCGGACGATGTTCATCTCCGATTTTGCGATCAAGCGGCCCGTGGTCACCACGGTGACCATGCTGGCCCTGGTCGTCTTTGGCCTGTTTGCCCTGTTCAGTCTGGACACGGACGAGTTTCCGGAGGTGGAGGCGCCCTTCATCTTCATCTCCGTCCCCTATCCCGGCGCCTCGCCCGACATCGTGGAGCGCGAGGTCGTGGACCCCATCGAGGAGGCGGTGGCGGGGATCAGCGGCGTGGACCAGATCCAGAGCCAGGCGCTGGACGGATTTGCCTCCATCCAGGTGATCTTCGTCTACGGCATCGACCCCAAGGCGGCGGCGCAGGACATCCGCGACGCCGTAAGCCAGATCCGCGGCGACCTGCCGCAGGAGATGGAGGAGCCGATCCTGGCCCGGTTCGATCCCAACGACCAGCCCATCGTCTCACTCTCCCTGGCCAGCAGCACGCTCACGCCGGCGGAGCTGACGCGCATCGCGGACCCGGGCATTACCCGCGAGCTGCGTGGCGTCCCCGGCGTGGCCGAGGTGCAGGTAGCCGGCGGGGTGGAGCGCGAGCTGAGCGTGGAGGTGGATCCCTCCCGGCTGCAGGCGGCCGGGCTTTCCATCCCCCAGGTGGTGGCGGCGCTGCAGACGCAGAACCTGGCCGTGCCGGTGGGCCGGCTGAACTCGCAGCTGGAGGAGCGGACCATACGCCTGCGCGGCCGGCTGGTTTCGCCCGCGGAGTTCTCGCAGCTGGTCGTCGCGGCGCCCAACGGGGTGCCGGTGCGGCTGGCGGAGGTGGCCACGGTCCGTGACGGCACCGAGGAGCCGCGCTCGCTGGCGCTGTTCAACGGCCAGCCGGCGGTGGGCATCGACCTGGTCAAGGCGCAGGGCTACTCCACGACCTCCGTGGCCGAGGTGGTGATCGAGCGGGTGGCGGAGATCCAGAAGACGCTGCCCGCCGGGGCCAAGCTCACCGTCGTCCGCAACTCCGGCGAGCGGGTGGAGAACTCCGTCGCCAACGTGGAAGAAACGCTGGTGGTGGGCGCCCTGCTGACGGTGCTGGTGGTGTTCATGTTCCTGAACAGCTGGCGCTCGACGGTCATCACCGGCCTGGCGCTGCCGGTGTCGGTGCTGGCCAGCTTCGTCGCGGTGCTGGCGTTCGGGTTTACGCTCAACACCATGTCGCTGCTGGGCCTGTCGCTGGCCATCGGCATTCTGATCGACGACGCCATCGTGGTGCGCGAGAACATCGTGCGGCACGTGGAGATGGGGAAGGACCACTATCGGGCGGCGAGGGAAGGGACGGACGAGATCGGCCTGGCGGTGGCCGCGACCACGTTCTCCATCGTCTGCGTCTTCGTCCCCATCGCCTTCATGGGCGGGCTGGCGGAGCAGTGGTTCGCGCCGTTCGCGCTGACCATCGCCTGCTCGGTGCTGGTGTCGCTGTTCGTCTCGTTCTCGCTCGATCCCATGCTGTCCGCCTACTGGCCGGACCCGCACCGCGAGGAGCACGAGAAAGCCTGGATCACCCGGCAGCTGGACAAGTTCAACCGCTGGTTCGACCGCCGGGCCGACGACTACCGCCACGTGATCGCGTGGGCGCTGGACCATGCGCTGGCCATGGTGTTGATCGCCATCGGCTCCTTCGTGGGCGCGCTGGTGATCCCGGCCAAGGGGATCTTTGCGTTCCTGGCGGTGATGGTGGTGATCACCGCGGCGGTGCTGGCGCTCACCTTCTTCCGCTTTCCCCGCGGCTTTCGTGGCGTGGGGATGAAGGGCGGCATCGCGGTGGGCACCCTGGTGCTGATGTTCGTGGCCATCGGGGCGGCGCCGGCGGGGGGCAAGCTGGGGTTCGAGTTCTTTCCCAAGGACGACAACTCCGAGATCCTGGTGGACATCGACACGCCGCCGGGAAGCAGCCTGGAGTACACGCGCCTCAAGAGCGAAGAGGTGGCGTCGATGGCGCGGCGCATCCCCGAGGTGCTGTACACCTACACCACCATCGGCGCGCAGGGCGGCGCGGTGGACCAGGGGAACGTCTACGTGCGCCTGAAGCCCAAGGCCGAGCGCGACAAGGGGCAGGAAGAGATCGCGGCCGGGCTGCGCGAGCAGGCCAAGCGCATCGGCGGCGCCACGGCTGCGCTGGGCACGGGCAACTTTGGCGGCACCAAGCAGATCATGATCCAGCTGCAGGGGCCCGACATCGCCGTTCTCAACCAGCTGGCGGAGCAGGTAGAGGCCCAGGTGCGGCAGGTGCCCGGCGCGGTGGACGTTTCCCTGTCCACCAAGGGGCAGAAGCCGGAGCTGACGGTGGAGCTGAACCGCGGCCTGGCGGGCTCGCTGGGCGTGACGGCGGCGCAGGTGGCGCAGGCCATGCGGCCGGCGTTCGCGGGGATCGACGTGGGCGACTGGGTGGACCCGTCGGGCGAGACGCGCGACGTGTACGTGCGATTCAACCCCGAGGCGCGGTCGCGCACGGCCGACCTGGCGCGGGTGCCGCTGGTGCTTCCGGGGGCCGGCGGACAGGCGACCACGCTGCCGCTGGGGCAGGTGGCCACGATTACCCGCGAGCTGGGCCCGGCGCAGATCAACCACCTGGACCGCGAGCGGGTGATCAACGTCGAGGCCAACACGCAGGACCGCCCGCTCAGCGAGGTGGTGGGCGACATCACCACGCGCATCCAGTCGGTGCGCATGCCGGTGGGCTACCAGCTCACCTTTGGCGGCGACACCGAGGACCAGACGGAGGTGTTCGGGCGCATCATGTTCGCCCTGCTGGTGGCGGTGATGCTGATGTACCTGATCCTGGTGGTGCAGTTCGGCAGCTTTCTGGACCCGCTGGCCATCCTGCTTTCCCTGCCGCTGTCGCTGATCGGCGTGGTGCTGGGGCTGTGGATCGCGGGAAGCACGCTGAACCTGATGAGCATGATCGGCATCATCATGCTGATGGGGATCGTGGCCAAGAACGCCATTCTGCTGATCGACTTTGCCAAGTGGGCCAAGGAGAGCGGCAAGAGCACCCGCGACGCGCTGATCGAGGCGGGCGCCATCCGGCTGCGGCCCATTCTGATGACTACCTTTGCGCTGATCGCGGGCATGCTTCCCGTGGCGCTGGGCAGCGGCGAGGGCGCGCAGTTCCGCGCCCCCATGGGCATCGCCATCATCGGGGGCGTGGCGACCAGCACGCTGCTGACGCTGCTGGTGATCCCCACCGTGTGGGAGCTGCTGGACGAGATGCGCGAAAGCTTTCTGCGCCGCTTTCGCGGCAAGCGGGGGGACGGGGGCCACGGCGGCGGCCACGGTGGCCACGACGTGACGGTGCCGCACGAGCCGCGCATGCGGCACGAGCCGGAGCCCGCGCTGCGGATGGACGCGGGGCAGAACCCGTCGCCGGGGCTGGCGTAGGGCGACCCCCGGCGCCCCCTCCGCTCGCTCAGGCTCGCACCTCCCCCAAAAAAAGACTGGGAGAGGTTGGGGTGGGGCAGGAATTGGGGCGCTTCTGACGGGTCCGCGCAGGCCCCCTCCGGGCCGGCACCACCGGCCCACCTCCCCCGAAACTGCCGGGGGAGGTTGATGTGGACAGGGTGGGCGCGAGGGCAGCGCCCCCTCCGCTCGCTTAGGCTCGCACCTCCCCCAAAAAAACCCTGGGGGAGGTTGGGTGTGAGGCAGGCGGCGGTGAGCTCCGGATGGAGTGCGACGCACCTTGTCGAAGCGGGATCGATGTTCTCCCCTTTCTCCCGCGACAGCGGGGGAGAGGGGCTGGGGGAGAGGGGGCCTCTCGGGCGCCAGTTCGATGCTCGTCGACGAGCCTCCGAACCGTCGGCCCGCGGACGACGTAGCTCGACCCGTCCGAAGGGGGATCGAAGTTCTCCCCTCTCCGTGAGGAACGAACGGGGAGGGGCCGGGGGAGGGGTACCGTCGGGCGCAGTTGGACGCAGGGCGTCTCGCCTGCTACCTTGCACTACGTCCTTCCCCGCACGGCATTTGCGCGGGCGGAACGGGCCCGGGTCCCGCGCTGGACGTAGAACGGAGTTGACGGAGCGGTGTATGAGCGCGGCTGCTGAGGAGGTGCGGCCGCGACCGGAATCCGGGGAACCGGGCCGGCGCTTTTCTACTTTGGGATGGTGATGCAGAGCACGCGCGAACCGGCGTCCATCGCCGGGGCCGAGACCGCCGCCGAGAAGTACCTGCCGCCCCCGCCCCGGCGCGCGCCGTGGCCGGAGCGCCGTCTGGCCATCCTGGGCCGCGGCGCCGAGCGGTTCTTCGAGCACGCCGGCGGCATGGCCACGCTGCTGTGGCGCACGGTCGTGTACCTGTTCTCCGGCCGCATTCCGCTGCGCGAAGTCGTCAACCAGATGTACTGGATGGGCGTGGGCTCCATCCCCATCGTGCTGGTGACCGGCACGCTGGCGGGGATCGTGACCTCGCAGCAGGGCGGCTACCAGTTCACCAGCGGCGTTCCCCTGTACATCCTGGGAAGCGTGGTCACCAGCTCCATCATCCTGGAGCTGGGCCCCGTGATGACGGCGGTGGTGCTCATCGGCCGGGTGGGTGCGCGCATCACGGCCGAGCTGGGGACCATGAAGGTGTCGGAGCAGATCGACGCCCTGGAATCGCTGGGCCGCGACCCGGTGCGAACGCTGGTGGCGCCCCGCATCATCGCCGGGGTGATCGCCGTGCCGCTGCTGGCGGGGATGGCCGACGCGGTGGGCGTATTCTCGGGGATGCTGGCGGCGCAGGCCACGGCGGGGCTGGGCTACCGCTCGTTCCTGTACGGCGCGCAGCTGTTCTGGCACAACTGGGACATGTTCTACTCGCTGTCCAAGGCGACGGCCTTTGGCCTGGTGATCCCGCTGGTGGCCAGCCACATGGGCCTGGCCACGCGCGGCGGCGCCGAGGGCGTGGGCCGGTACACCACCAGCGCGGTGGTCACCATGACGCTGGCGGTGCTCATCCTGGACGCGCTCTTCCCCCCGCTGCTGCTGAACTGAGGAGGTGGGGATGAGCGGCGAGCCCATGGTGGAGTACCGGGACGTCTACAAGGCGTTCGACCACCCCGTCCTGGCGGGGGTGCAGCTTTCCATCGCCCGTGGCGAGACCATCTCGGTGGTGGGCCACTCGGGGACGGGAAAGAGCGTCCTGCTCAAGACGACCATCGGCCTGATTCAGCCCGACCAGGGCGACATCGTGGTGGACGGGGACTCGGTGGCGCGGGCGCACCGGCGGACGCTGGCCCGCATTCGCCGCAAGGTGGGATACGTGTTCCAGAACGCCGCGCTGTTCGACAGCATGTCGGTGTTCGAAAACGTGGCACAGGGGCTTTCGGACGAGGAGCAGCGCGAGCTGGGCGACCGGCGGCTGATGGCCGAGGTGAGCTCGGCGCTGGAGCACGTGAACCTGGACCCGGCCAAGGTGCTGGCCAAGCTGCCGTCGGAGCTTTCGGGCGGCATGCGCAAGCGGGTGGGGATCGCGCGGGCTATCGTGGGAAAGCCCGAGATCCTGCTGTACGACGAGCCGGTGACGGGGCTGGACCCCGTGAACGGCACCGTGGTGCACCGGCTGATCGCCCAGCTGGCGGAGGAGATGGGCGTCACCTCCATCATCGTGACGCACGACATCGAGGGGACGCTCCCCATCTCGGACCGGGTGGCCATGCTGGACCACGGGCGCGTGCGCTTCGTGGGCACGGCCGACGAGTTCCGGGACAGCGACGACGCGCTGGTGCGCGCCTTTCTGGAGCGCGACGTTCCCGATAGTGATATGGTAGAGACGCAATGATCCAGCGCGCAGACGGCTCGGCGCCCGCGGCGCCGCGCAAACGACTTTCAACCGAGGACCTTCGGAACATGGCCCCCATCCGTCAGCCCCGCCGCGAAGTTTCCGTGGGCCTGTTCGTGGTGATCGGGCTGCTGGCGGTGCTGGTGGCGCTGTTCGCCCTGACCGACCCCGGCACCTTCCGCGGACGCTACCACATCTCCACCATCGTCCAGTCCGCGGGGGGCATCCGCAAGGGCGACCCGGTGCAGCTCAAGGGCGTCAACATCGGCCGCATCCGCGACTTCACCATCACCCCCACCGGGGTGAGGATCAGCATGGAGCTGGAGTCGGAGTACCCGGTGCCGGCCGACTCGCGCATCTCCATCGTCTCCGGCGGCCTGCTGCAGAGCATGGTGGCCGAGGTGGTGCCCGGCGACAGCCCGCAGCGCGTGCAGGACGGCGCCGTGCTTCCCAGCACCGAGGCCACCACGCTCACCCAGACGGCCGAGCAGCTGGCCGAGTCTGCCCAGACGCTGGGCGCCGACGCAGACACCGTGCTCCTGCGCGCGCAGGAGCTGCTTTCGCGCGACAACATTGGCGCGGTGGGGGCCAGCGCGCAGCAGATGCAGGAGCTGCTGGTGGCGCTCACCGGCCTGGCCGCCGAGCAGCGGCAGCAGCTGAACGCGCTCACCGCCAGCCTTACCCGCTCCGCCCAGGGGATCGAGGGCGCGGCCACGCAGCCGGGGCTGGCGCGCGCCCTGGCCCGCACCGACAGCATGAGCCTGCGCCTGGACGCGGCCACGGCGTCGCTGCAGCAGGCCAGCACCAGCATGGCCTCGCTGGTCGGCCGCATCGAGAGCGGCCAGGGCACGCTGGGCAAGCTGCTGGCCGACGACGCGCTCTACAACAACATGAACAACGCCGTCACCGGGCTGAACCAGCTGACCACGGACATTCGGCAGAATCCGCGGCGGTATATCAACGTCAGCGTGTTCTGAGGCGGTACGAAGGTACGAAGGTACGAAGGTACGAAGGTACGAAGGTACGAAGGTACGGGGTACGAGGGTACGGAGTACGAGAGTACGAGAGTACGAAAGTACGTGAGTACGGACGAGCGAAGGCCCGTTTCCCGGTTGGGAGGCGGGCCTTCTGCCGTGCGTTCTACGTGGCGCGCGAACCTCCGTGGGAACGCCTCGATGTGGGTCGATGGGTTTGGGCGCGCGCCTCGTCGGGGCGGGTTTACCCGCCCTTGGGGGTCGGCGGCGAACACCCGGGTCGATTCGGCCGAACCCTTCACTCGCGCGCAAAAAGAGCCGGCCCCGCGCGATCGCGAGGCCGGCTCTTCGATTCTGCGGTGCGGCGGGGCCAATGATCAGCCGCCGCGAGCCATGGAATCCAGGAACTCCTTGTTCGCCTTGGTCTTGCGCATGCGGCTGAGCAGGAAGTCGATGCTCTCCACCGGTGGCATGTCCGAAAGAAAGTTGCGCAGCAGGTACACCCGCGTAAGCTCCATCTCGCTGAGCAGCAGGTCCTCGCGGCGCGTGCCCGAGCGGTTGATGTCGATCGCCGGGAAGATGCGCTTGTCGGCGATGTGCCGGTCCAGCGACAGCTCCAGGTTGCCGGTGCCCTTGAACTCCTCGAAGATCACCTCGTCCATGCGGCTGCCCGTTTCCACCAGCGCCGTGGCGATGATGGTAAGGCTGCCGCCCTCCTCGATGTTGCGGGCCGCGCCAAAGAAGCGCTTGGGCTTGTGCAGCGCGTTGGCGTCCACACCGCCCGACAGGATCTTGCCGGAGTGCGGCACCACCACGTTGTAGGCGCGCGCCAGGCGGGTAATGCTGTCCAGCAGGATCACCACGTCGCGGCCGTGCTCCACCAGGCGCTTGGCCTTTTCCAGCACCATCTCCGCCACCTGCGTGTGGCGGTCCGCCGGCTCGTCGAACGTGCTGCTGATGACCTCGGCGCGCACGTTCTCCTGCATGTCGGTCACCTCTTCGGGCCGCTCGTCGATCAGCAGCACGATCAGGTGCACCTCCGGATGGTTCTCGGTGATCGCGTTGGCGATCTTCTGCATCAGGATCGTCTTGCCCGCCTTGGGGGGCGCCACGATCAGCCCGCGCTGCCCCTTGCCGATGGGCGCCACCAGGTCCATCACCCGCATGGAAAGGTCCGCGTTGGACGTTTCCAGGTGAATGCGATCGTCCGGATAGCGGGGGCGCAGGTTGTCGAAGGCCACGCGGTGCTTGGCCTTGTCGGGCTCGTCGCCGTTCACCCGCTCCACCTTGAGCAGGGCCAGGTACCGCTCGCCCTCCTTGGGCGGGCGCACCTGCCCCAGCACGGTGTCGCCGGTGCGCAGGTCAAAGCGCTTGATCTGGCTGGGCGACACGTAGATGTCGTCCGGCCCGTACAGGTAGTTCCAGTCCTGCGAGCGCAGGAAGCCGTAGCCCTCGGGAAGGACCTCCAGCACGCCCTCGCCGCGCAGCACCACCTCGCTGTCGAGCAGGTTCTGCTCGATGCGGTAGATGAGGTCCTGCTTGCGCAGGCCCGAGTAGTTGGAGATGTTGAGCCCTTCCGCCATCTCGTGGAGCTCGGCGATGCTCTTGGTTTTGATCGTGCTGATGTCCACGACTAGCTCCGAATGTATGTAGGCAGACCCGGCGGCACGGAGCCCGGGTCCGCTGGATTGTTCCGCTGAGTGGGAAGATAGGCCAGGGGAGGGGGCGCGCCGCGCGCCGGGGCGAACTGGTCTGGCGTCGGGAAGCGTGGCCCCAACCTAAGCACGGTATACACGAAGGTCAAGAGAAAAGTGCCCGACGAATCGGGGCCGTTCGCCGCCTGGCGCGTGGTGGAAGTGCATGACCAACAAGTGTTTCAGGCTCGCCTGCGTCCCGGGCTCTCGCTGGGGAACGCGGACGTGCGCCGGTGTCTGGACCCATGGCCCGGGCGGGTCTATTCCCAGCCCGGGCCGCATGGCGTGGAGGTCACAATGGCGCGCCGCATCCGGCCCCGGCCGCGGGAGCGCTGGTGGCTGCACCTGCTTCTGCTGGCGCTCACCGTGCTCACCGCGACCATCGCCGGCGCCGTTCTGACCGACGGCGACCCCCTCCGTATGCGCGACGCGAGTTTCGCGGGGACCGCGATTCCCGTGCCCACACGCCTGACACCCCTGGCGCTGGCGCCGGGCCTGTGGTTCTCCCTTCCGCTGCTCGCCATCCTGGGCGCGCACGAGCTGGGGCACTACGCCATGGCGCGCCGGCACGGCATGGACGTGTCGCCGCCCTACTTTGTCCCCGCGCCGTGGATCGTGAGCCTGATCGGCACCCTGGGCGCCTTTATCCGCCTGCGCTCGCCGCTGCTGAACCGCGCCGTGCTGCTGGACGTGGGCGCCGCGGGCCCCATCATCGGCTTCGTGCTTTCCATCCCCGCCGTGGCGCTGGGGCTGGCCTGGTCGCAGGCGGTCCGGGCCGCCGACGTGCCGGCGTGGGCCCACGGGGCGCGGATCGGGCTGGTGGTGGATCACCAGATGCTGCCCATGGGCCAATCCGTGCTCTTCATGCTCCTCCGCGCGCTCTCGCCGCTGGCCGACGCCCCGTTCGTCGCGCTGCACCCGCTGGCGCTGGCGGGGTGGCTGGGGCTGTTCTTTACCGCGCTGAACCTGTTCCCGGTCAGCCAGCTGGACGGCGGCCACGTGGTGTTCGCCCTGTCCCACCGCTGGCACCCCCGGATCGGCGTGATGACGGTGGCGCTGCTGCTGGCGCTTTCCTTCACCTGGATCGGCTGGCTGATATGGGCGGTCCTGGTGATGCTGATCGGCCGCGGCCGCCTCCATCATCCGCCCGTCTTTGACCCGTTCTTTCGCCTGGACCGCCCCCGCCGCGCCGTCGCCTGGGCGTGCATCGCCATCTTTGTCCTTACCTTGGTGCCGGTCCCCTTTCCCTAGCGAACGCGGCGGCGTCCACAAAGAGACACGCCGCTCCCCGCCGCCGTTTGCGCGCACTGTCCCATGGGTGGGTCGCGAGGAATCGGGCTCGCCCGGAACTGCGCCTTTCTCCCTCTTTCGAGCCCCGTGGGAGCGAGGCGGAGGATGGATGGAGGGGTGCGGACCGGCCTTCCTGTAAAGCAGCCGAAACGGACACAGGCGCGCCGCGACACGCAAAACGGCAGATTCCGATCCCGCCGCACCGCCCCCGCACAAACGTATGCCTTGACACGGGGGCTTGTGAACGGGAGAATGTTTGGGGGAAAATGCGCAGTACCGCTTCAAAGTCCGGAGGTGGGGATGGCACGCCACAACCGCGAGGGACAGGGTGAGGACCAGCACGGCCGGCGCTACCTGATCGGGTACCAGCCGGACTGGTTTCACCAGATCAAGGTGGCGCGGGGGCTGGACACGGGACGGCAGTCCACCAAGATCCTGCTTCGCAACCCCGATCCGCCGGCGGCGGACCCGGGTCCGCGCGTACGCACGCACATCGCCGCGCCCGAGCTGGGCATCGACGTGGAGGTGATGCTGCGCGACACAGGCCACGTGGTGCGACGCATCACCGTGGAGTGCGTGGTGCCCGAGGGCGAGGAAAAGGGCGAGACGGTGAGCTTCGTCGTTTCCCGCATCCCCGACTCGCGCCGCTCCTGACCCACCCCCTATACTTCGTGGCACCCCGAACCGCGGCCGCCCGGCCGCGGCGCGGAACCTTTCCTTGCGGCCCCTTGCGATGATCCTGCTGGCCCAGGCGACGGCCTCCCCCGCGGGGGGGGCGGACAATCGCCTGCTCTTTGTCGTCAGTGTGGTGGTGGTGGCCAGCGTGGTGCTGTTCACCGCCGGCGTCATCTTTACCCTCCTTCGCCGCAGCGACCGCCGCCGCGCGGAAGAGGAAAAGCTGGCGGCCATGGGCACGGCCACCGCGCGCATCCTGCACCAGATCAAGAACCCGCTGCAGACCATCGTCCTGAACTCGGACCTGCTGCAGAACGAAAAGATGGTGGCCGACCCCGTGCATCGCCGCGACGTGGCCGAGGCCATCATCGGCGAGTCGCAGCGGCTGGTGGCCATGCTGGACGAGCTGTCCGTGTACGCGTCCGGCGCGCGGCGCGCCCTGAACCGCCAGCCCGTGTTCGTGGACGACCTGGTGCGCCAGGTGGCCCGCACCGAGAGCCGCGAGACGGTCGTCATCGAAGCCGGCGACCTGGAGCAGGCGGTGGTGTTCGCCGACGCGTACTACCTGCGCCAGGTGATCGAGAACCTGGTGCGCAACGCCCGCGAGGCCATGGCCGAGCAGAAGGAAGCCCGCGAGCCCGCGACGGAGCCCAGGGACGCCTGGATCCGCGTAACGGTGGAGCGCGACGCCGGGCAGGCCGTGGTCCGCGTGACCGACAACGGCCCGGGGATTCCGGCGGAAAAGCTTCCGTTCGTATTTCAACCGTTCCACAGCACCAAGGGCAAGGGGATGGGACTGGGGCTGGCCATCTGCCGGGAGATCGTGGAGGCGCACGCGGGGCACATCGAGGTGGAGAGCCCCCCCGGGCAGGGCGCCACCTTCGCCGTGCGCCTGCCGCTGTACGGCGACGGGGTAACCGCCGGGGAAACGCTGCCGGGGCTGGCCCCGGAGCCCGCCACGGGGGCCGCGTGGAACTGAGAGGCGTCTTTGCGCCGGCCACCACGCCGTTTGACCCGGTGACGGGTGACGCGGACGTGATCTCGCTGCGCGCCAACGTGCGGCGGTGGCTGCAGGCCCCGCTGCGGGGCATTGTCCTCTTTGGGTCCACCGGCGAAGGGGTGCTGATGGACGAGGAGGAAAAGGCGCGCCTGACCGGCGCCACCCGCGACCTGATGGACGGCGAGCGGCTGCTCCTGTGCGGCACCGGCGCCGAATCTACCCGCGGCACCATCCGCCTGACCAGGCGGGTGGCCGAGGCGGGGGCGGACGCGGTGCTGGTGCAGCCGCCCTCGTTCTACAAGCCGCTGATGACGCCGGCCGCGCTGCGCGACCATTACCTGGCGGTGGCCGAGGCGTCGCCCGTCCCCGTCCTTCTGTACCAGGTGCCGCCGCGCTTCAGCGGGGTTGAGCTGGAGCCGGGGCTGGTGGCGGAGGTGGCGCGCCACCCCAACGTGGTGGGGATCAAGGATTCGTCCGGCGACCTGCGGGTGCTGGGGGCGCTGATCGACGCCTGCCGAGGCGGGTGCGACGTGCTGGCGGGGAGCGGGGCCATCCTCTACGCGGCGCTGGAGATGGGCGCGGTGGGCGGCATCCTTGCCGTGTCGCTGCTGATGCCCGAGGAGTGCGCCGAGGTGTGCCGCGCCTTTGACGAGGAGCGCTTTGCCGATTCGGGGCGGCTGCAGGAGCGCATTGCCCCGCTGCACAAGGCGGTCGTGGGGGAGATGGGGGTTCCCGGCGTCAAGGCGGCGCTGGATTCCATCGGCATGCACGGCGGCGCCCCCCGCCCGCCGATCCAGCCCCTGCGCAACCGCGACGCCGGCAAGCTGGCGGATGCACTGGCGGCCGCGGGGATCCTGCCGAACCCGGTGGCGGAGTAGGGGACGACGGCAGGGAATAGGGAACAGGTACTAGGGAATAGCGGGCGGTAACGGGCTCGTCGATGTAGATCGAAAAGGGGTCGGGGATGAGATGGACCCTGGCGAAATCGTCTGGAGGTGACTTCGCCCCGCAGCCACCCCGGGTTGAATTGGAACCCCGAGGCTAGAACGGCGATAAGCCCCGCCCTGGGGTCGCGGAGTTCGCCCGGCGGGGGCTTCCCTGCATGCATTCCGCGGGTGCCGTGCGGCGGATCCACGTCATCGCGATCGACTCCGCCGATCAAAACTCGGACCCCGCTCGTACGAGCAGGTGAAGCCCCGTTCGGTGACGCGACAGCGGCACCGAGACGGGGCTTATGGCGTTTCGAGCCGCGGGTTTACCCGCCCGAGTGGGGGCGCGCACCCAAACCCGTCGAACGCACATCGAGGCGTTCCCACGGAGGGATTCGCGCGCCGCGTGGAACGCACGGCAAAACGCCCGCCTCCGAACCGGAAAACGGGCCTTTGCTCCTGACCCCCGGGGCGGGTTGACCCGCCCCGGGGGGGGCGCGCACCCAAACCCAGCGAACGCACGGCGAAAAGGCCGGTCTCCCGACGAGGCGCTTTGCTTCGCCGCGTCGCCGTCCGGGCGCGCCCTACTGGAACATGTCGTCGCCGAAGGAAAAGCCGCCGCCCTTGGGGCCTTTCTTGGGGCGCTCCTGCTTGATGCGCTGGTAGACGCCGCTCTCCGCGCGGCTGATCTTGCGGTGCGCGGCAAGGCCTTCCAGCAGCAGCTCCGCCGCGGCCACGGTCATCCCCGTGTCGGCGGCGTCGTACATGTCGCCCTCCTTGAGCGCCTCCGTCAGCCCCGGCACCCCCTGCAGCCCCTGCAGGCACGCCTCGGCCGACGCGCCGTCGCTGATCTGCAGCACGCCGCCCTTGTCGAAGTGCTCGATCACCGTGTCCAGCGAGTGCACGTCCCAGGTGCGGTCGAACACGTCGCGCGCGGCGGCGGCGATCAGGTCACGGGCAATGGCTTCTACGCCCTGCAGCTCGCCCTCGTACTCCAGCTCCATTTTGCCGGTGATGGAGGGGAGCGCGGCGTACACGTCGGCCACGCGCGGCAGGATGCGCGGCTCGCCGGCCACGATGGCGCGCCGCTCGGCGTTGCTCACCGCCGTCTCCATGACCGAGATGGGCATGCGCTGCGACACGCCGCTGCGCCGGTCGATGCGCTTGTCGTCGCGCGCCAGAAACGCCACGCGCTCCACCAGCTCGGCCACGAAGGGCGGCACCGTCACCTCCATGGTGCCGCCGTCGCGACGGGTCCACGCCTCCTGCGCGGTGATCCGCATCCCCTCTTCGGGCGTGCGCGGGTAGTGCGTCTGGATCTCGGAGCCGATGCGGTCCTTGAGTGGCGTGATGATCTTGCCGCGCGCCGTGTAGTCTTCGGGGTTGGCGCTGAAGACCAGCAGCACGTCCAGCGGCAGGCGCACGGGATATCCCTTGATCTGGATGTCCCCTTCCTGCAGCACGTTGAACAGGCCCACCTGCACCTTGCCGGAAAGGTCCGGCAATTCGTTCAGCGCAAAGATGCCGCGGTTGGCGCGCGGCAGCAGGCCAAAGTTGATGGTAAGCTCGTCGCTGAGCAGGTGCCCGCCCCGGGCGGCGCGGATGGGGTCCATGTCGCCAATCAGGTCGGCCACGGTCACGTCCGGCGTGGCCAGCTTTTCCACGTAGCGCCGGTCGGGGCCAATCCACTCGATGGGCGCGTCGTCGCCGGCCTGCTCCAGCAGCTGGCGCCCGTGCTTGCTGATGGGGGCGAACGGGTCGTCGTTCACCTCGCTGCCGGCCAGCACGGGGATCTCGGGATCCAGCAGCCCCGCCAGCTGGCGCAGGATGCGGCTCTTGGCCTGCCCGCGCAGCCCCAGGAGGATGAAGTTGTGCCGGGCCAGCACCGCGTTGGCCAGCGCGGGCACCACGGAATCTTCGTATCCCACGATCCCGGGAAACACCGTTTCGCCGGTCTTGAGCCGGGCGATCAGGTTGTCGCGGATCTCCGTCTTGACGGAGCGCGGGCGGTATCCGGCGGCGCGCAAGGCGCCGAGCGTCGTGGGGCGCTGGGTCATAGGTGTACGGCGTTCGTCTCAGATTGCGTGTCATGCGGGTCGGAGCCTGCACCGGGCCGCAAGAAGCGTGACGGCGGGGGCTATTGCCGCTCGTTACCCGACGATGAGAGGAGCGGCTGCCGACGGTCAGCGGCTCGTCGACGGGAATCGAACTGCGTCCGACAGGGCCCCCTCTCCCCCGGCCCCGCTCCCCCGCTGCGCGGGAGAAAGGGGAGAAGTCGATCCCGCTTCGACAAGGTGGCGTCGCACCTCCCTCCCCCACGCGATTTGTGGGGGAGGGCCGGGGAGGGGGGCGGCCCACCATCCCGCGGCTGACTCTCCGAACCGCCCCGCGGCCAGTGCCGTTTATCCCCTCTCCCGCTTGCGGGAGAGGGTGCGAGCATAAGCGAGCGGGTGAGGGCCCCTGCCGTGTGCGCTCGCCCTACCCCCGCGCCTCGTCGGGGACGATGATGGCGACGCCGTCCTCCTGCACGCGCATCACGGGGAGGATGGCGGGCACCGGCGCGTCGGCCAGCTGGGCGAAGATCTGGTCCACCGAGCCAAAGCCGGCCAGCCGGCGCAGGGTGTGCACCGTGGGTGGCAGCATCTTGAGCGAGCCGCTTTCAAAAAAGTGCACCGCGCCGCGGGCGGTCAGCCACACGCTTTCCGTCATCTCCGCCTCGTGCGGCGTGCAGACGGCGTCGGCGCCCACGCGCGCGAGAAAGAAGCGGGTGTCGTAGCGGCGCGGCTCCGGCTCCGGCGTAATCCAGTGCGCCAGGTACAGCAGGTTCTCTCCGCTTATCCGCATGCTGCGGGTAACCATGATCTGGCGCAGGTCCACCACCTCGGCCAGCAGCGCGCGCCGGGCCACATCCAGCGTTTCGCGCCGGCCTGGGTTGGTGGCCGTCTCGTCGTGGCGGGCCAGCAGGATGCCGGTTTCCTCGAACGCCTCGCGCACCGCCGCCGTTACAAAGGACACGGCCTCGGCCGGGTCGGTCAGCCCCAGGCGCTCGGCCCACTGCATGGGCGTGGGTCCGTCCATCCGCTCCACCAGCGCCAGCTCCTGGTCGCCGCCGTCCACCACGCCGCCGGGAAACACCCACGCCCCCGCCGCGAACCCGCTGCGGCCGTGGCGGCGCAGCAGCAGAAACTCGGGACCGTCCGCGGAATCGCGCACCAGCAGCACCGTGGCCGCCGGACGCGTGGGCGCGGGGGTGAAGTCGCCGGCCCGTACCCGGTCCGCGAACCCGGGCGGCAACGCGTCGGCCGGGATCAGGAACACGTGCGGATCGTCCGTCGCGCGGCGGGCGGCGGAGGCGGCGGACTGGGGCGCGGGTGGTGTGGATTCGGACACGGTGGTGGCCCAGGGTGTGACAGGTTCGTACAGCCTAAGGATACGCGCCGGATGCGCCGTGGCGAAAGCCCCGCGCGCGTGGCGCTGGACGCGCTATCCTTTTGCGGCGCACTCCCGTAGAGCGGCACCACGCGCAGCGCGATGGCAATCCCCGCGCCGTTCCCCTCCTTCTCCGCAGAGCGGATCAGGAAGCTCACGCTGAACATCGAAGCACGGCCGCGTGGCGACCCGTGCTCCGTAAACGCACGCAACCCGGTCACGCACGAAGCGTAAACCGGGCTGCAGGGTTCGATGAAGACTCGCGTGGGTCAGGCGGCGGATTTCCCCTGCCGGGGCTCGCGAGGCGGCGCCTCTACCCAGCCCTCACGGAGGAGTTGCGCGGACAACTCACGAAGATAGGCGCCGTACTTCGCCGGATCGTTATCGAACCGCTCCCACAGCCGGCGCCGCACCTCTCGCACTTCCTCCACCACGTCGTCCGCGGCCGTCCAGTCTTCTTCCTCGCTCATCCCTTCCTCCCGAGCAGGTCGCGTGGGGTCACAATGCCAGGAACGTGGAGTCCGAGCCTGGTATTGATCCGCTCCACATGCTTTGCTTTGTTGGGGTTTGCAAGATGCTTGCAGTCCCAGGTTACAATGAAATCACAAGCATAGTGCGAAGCAAGGGCCAGGTGTTGCGCGTCCTCCAGTGGTTTGGCCGGCATGAGCTTGTGACGCACGTAGAACCCCACGGTCTCGTCCACCGCAGTGTCGGGAACCAGGAACGGAAGCTCACTGAGCAGCCGGATCCGGGGCGAGACGCGTGAAGTCGTCCCCGCGAGAAGTTCGGCCAGAACTGGAGCGCCGGTCACCAGTTCATACTCACTGGCGGCCGTGCTCCACCATTCCCGTGTCCAGATGCGACGCGATACGACTGCCGCGTCAGTCCGCCGGTCGTAGTAGAAGTTCGGAATGGTCGTCTCGATGTACACGCGTGGCTTTGGCATGCGCGAAAGCTATACGCCGTCCGAAGCGCCCCGGAAGCCCGCGTGCGAACACGGCCACCTGCGGTACAACCCTGTTTGGGTGCTGGCGAAAAGTGGGCGATCCGGAAGAGTCCGGGGTAAGCTACGGAAGCCTCTTGGGCGCGACTCAATCGCGGAAGCGCCGTCCTCAGCAGCAGGGGGGATGCTCTACCTCGCGTTCTTCTTCGCCGTGCGACGGCAGCCCGCACCCGGATCATCGACGTGACCGATGCCATCGCGGGCGCGTCGGTGTATCATCCTTCAGCGCGCTTTGGACGAACCTTTGCGCCACACCGGCAGAACAGCGCCGAAGCGGCACCCCCAAGCGGGATCGACAGCCGGAATGGCAGATACCCCGGGGGAGTAGGTTAAGATTAGATGTGGAGCGGGTTTACGGTGCAACCGGACGCGAAAACGGGTGTATTGTAGCGCGGCAGGGAAGATGCGAAGAAGCGCTTCCAGCAGGCGGCGGACACTGAGCCCGCCGCAACCGAATGGAGAAGCGAGACAACGATGAGCGAAAAGACGATGCTGCCGGTGCTCCCCCTGCGGGAGACGGTCATCTTTCCCGGGACCGCCGTGCCGATCTCGGCCGGGCGGCCGGGGACGCTGCAGGCCGTAGAGGCTGCGCTCGCGGGCGATCGCCGCATGCTGGCGATGACGCAGAAGGAGAACCGCGACGAGGTAGAGCCCGACAACCTGTACACGGTGGGCACCATCGTGCGCATCGCGCAGGTTCAGAAGGGCGGCGGCGGCGTGCAGCTGCTGATTCACGGCGAGTCGCGCGCGCTGGCGCTGCAGTACGTCAACACGCCCGGACGCGGCCTGACCGCGCACGTGCGCGAGATGACGGAGCTGGAGCCGGTGAACGCCGAGGACCCGGCGTTCCTGGCGCTGTACCGTGAGCTGCGCGACCGCGCCGCCGAGCTGGGTCGCCGCCGCGGCATTCCCGCCGAGATGCTGCAGCAGATCATGGAAGGCGTCACCGAGCCCGGCGCCTTTGCCGACCTGGTGGGCTTCTACGTGGAGATGGGCTCCGAGGCCAAGCAGAAGCTGCTGGAAAGCCTTTCCGTCGAGGAGCGGCTGCGCAGCCTGCTGCTGATCGTGCAGCGCCAGCTGGCGCTGATGGAGGCGCAGGAGGAGATCCAGCAGCAGGTGCAGGAAGAGCTGGGCGAGCGCCAGCGCGAGATGCTGCTGCGCGAGCAGATGAAGGCGATCCAGCGCGAGCTGGGCGAAGAGGACGAGGGCGCCGAGCTGGAGGAGCTGCGCCAGAAGCTGGACGCGCTGGAGCTTCCGGAGTCCGCGCGTGAGGAGGCCGACCGCGAGCTGGGGCGCCTGGAGCGCACCAACCCGCAGAGCGCCGAGTACCAGGTCATCCGCACCTACCTGGAGTGGCTGGCGGACCTGCCGTGGAACGTGCGCACGGAAGATTCGCTCAACCTGGCCAGCGCCGAGGAGATCCTGCACGAGGACCACTACGGGCTGGAGGACGTGAAGGACCGCGTGCTGGAGTTCCTGGCCGTGCGCCAGCTGGCCGCGCGCCGCGCCGAGGCCGAGGTCAAGGAGGACGCCGCCATCGAGGCCGACGCGCTGGAAGACACCGAGGCCGAGCAGGCGCCCGAGGTGCTGGAAAAGGAGATCGCCGAGGCCAAGGCCAGGGCGACGGCCAAGGGGCCCATCCTGCTCTTCGCCGGCCCTCCGGGCGTGGGCAAGACCAGCATCGCCAAGTCCATCGCCCGCGCGCTGGGGCGCAAGTACGTGCGCATCGCGCTGGGCGGCGTGCGCGACGAGGCCGACATCCGCGGCCACCGCCGCACGTACGTGGGCGCCATGCCCGGGCGCATCGTGCAGGCGCTCAAGCAGGCCAAGGCGCGCAACCCGGTGATCCTGCTGGACGAGGTGGACAAGCTGGGCGTGAGCTACCAGGGCGATCCGTCCAGCGCGCTGCTGGAGGTGCTGGACCCGGCGCAGAACCACGAGTTCACCGACCACTACCTGGGCGTGCCGTTCGACCTGAGCGAGGTGCTGTTCATCGCCACGGCCAACTACGCGGAGAACATCCCGGCGCCGCTGTACGACCGCATGGAGGCGGTGGAGTTTCGCGGGTACACGGAGATGGAGAAGAAGGCCATCGCCCAGACGTACCTGCTGCCCCGCCAGACGGAGCAGGCGGGCCTTCACGAGGGCGAGCTGGAGGTGAGCGAGCCGGCGCTGGAGAGCGTGATCAGCGAGTACACCCGCGAGGCGGGGGTGCGTCAGCTGGAGCGCGAGCTGGGCAAGGTGGCCCGCAAGGCCGCCCGCCGCATCGCCACCGGGGGCACGGACCAGGTTTCGGTGGAGTTGGAGACCATCAAGGACTTTCTGGGCCGCAGCAAGGTGCACCCGGAGCGCGCCGGCGCCGAGGACATCGTGGGCGTGGCGACGGGGATGTACTACACGCCCGTGGGCGGCGACATCATGTTCATCGAGGTCTCGGCGCAGCACCGCACGCCGGTGCCGGCGGTGGCGGGCGAGCCGGAGCAGGCGCAGCCGGGCTTTGGCAACCTGGTGCTTACCGGGCAGCTGGGCGACGTGATGAAGGAGTCGGCGCGCGCCGCGCTGACGTACGCACGCGCCAACGCCAGCCGCTACGGCATCGACCCGCGCAAGGCGTGGGGCTCGGAGCTGCACATCCACGTGCCGGCGGGCGCCATCTCCAAGGACGGCCCCTCGGCGGGCGTGGCCATGGCTACGGCGCTGGTCTCGGCGCTCAGCGGCAACGCGGTGCGCAACGACGTGGCGATGACGGGCGAGGTCACCCTGACGGGCCGGGTGCTCCCCATCGGCGGCGTAAAGGAAAAGCTGCTGGGCGCGCACCGGGCGGGGATCCGCGCCATCATTCTCCCCAAGGAGAACGAGGGTGACCTGGACGACCTGCCGCGGGACGTGCTGGACCAGATGGAGGTGCACCCGGTGGAGTCCATCGACCAGGCGCTTTCCATCGCCCTGCGCGGCGCGTCGATGAGCGAGGGGCGGCTGCGCTTCCCCGAGCTTCCGCTGACGCCCGGCGCCGGTTCGCGCGGCCTGGAGGGTGAGGCGCGGCTGCACGGGAGCCGGTAAGGCGGAACTGCAGGGAATAGGGAACAGGGAATAGGGAACAGCCTGCAACTGCTTCCGTAGATGAACGGCCCCCGGAGGATCATCCTCCGGGGGCCGTTCCGCGTCTGCAACCCTCCGCATCCTACCAAGTCCACGGAGGAATGGGCCTCACGCGTAGCCAGCACCTTCCGGGGGTACGGACCGGCAACATACGGGGGGTACAGAGGAACAGGAAACAGCCAGAGGAACAGAGGAATAGCCAGCGAACGGCGACGCGTCCTCATCTCTCCCCTTCCTCTGTTCCTCTCCCGTCTTCCCTGTTCCTCTGTACCCCATCCTCTGTTGGGGCCCATCAAAAATCCACCCTCGCCGGATTGCGGTGAGGGTGGGTGAGAGCGTCGGGAACGGGAAGTGGATGGAATGCGGCAGGGGGCCATCCGCGTTTTTTCAGAGAGGTGTGCGGATCGGTGGATGATCTCCGGAGCGAGGGGGAGAACGTCGATCGAACCACCTGATGCGCGATCTGGCGAACCGTCGGTTACCTCTTAGAGCGCGGCGGCGGCGAAACGACGCGCGAGGCCGCCGTGGGCGCCGGTGCCGTGAGACGCGGGGTGCGGACGTCGGGAGGGCGTCGGAGAGGAGTCCGCGGGGTGCGCAGGCTGAGGGCTAGAAGCGAACGCATGTTGTTTGGTTTCATCGACTTATCTGCTATTTTCGATCAATATCACACACATTGATCCGGCGCGTATGACGCAGTGCATGTATCAGTTGCAATCCGCATGGGGCCTGTGCAATCTGCATTCGAGTCTACTTTACATGACTCCGCTAAGTCATGATTCTTGACAGCGGTACGCGCCCTCCATTACACTGGTTTTACCGCTTCCGCAGACTCGTTCGTGTTCTCAATCACGGCAACGCAGGTCCTATGCACTTACCCGCCTTGCTGGGGCTGGCGGCGTTTCTCCACGCCGCTCCCTCCGACAGCACCGAACCGCGCGGCATCACGCCCCGCGTGCCCACCCACGAGCTTTCGTCGGCCGCCGCGGCCGGGCTGAGCGCGACGGCCCTCGCCCGCGCCGAAGACGCGGTGCTCGACGAGATCAGCCGCGGCTCGTTTCCCGGCGCGTCGCTGGCCGTGGGGCGCTGGGGGTACGTGGTGCTGGAGCAGGGGATGGGGCGCGTGGGCGCCGGCGGCGGCGAGGTGGACCCCGACCGCACCGTGTACGACATCGCCTCGCTCAGCAAGGTGGTGGGCACCACCACCGCGGTGATGCTGCTGGTAGAAGACGGCAAGATGTCGCTGGACGACCCGGTTCAGGCGTACCTGCCGGAGTTCACCGGCGTCAACAAGAACCGCGTCACCATCCGCCACCTGCTCACCCACACCTCGGGCTTGCCGGCGGGCTACGACGGCGCCGGCCCCACGCCGCGGGAGTCGCTGCTGCGGCTGATGCGGGCCCCGCTGGAGCACGCGCCGGGGATGCAGGTGGAGTATTCGGACGTGGGGTTCGTGGTCCTGTTCGCCGCGGCGGAGCGGGCCGCGGGAGAGCCGCTGTACCGGCTGCTGGACCGCCGCGTGTTCGAGCCGCTGGGGATGCTGTCGACGTCGTACGTGATGGGCGAGGGGTGCCTGCGCTGCGCCGGCACCAGCCGCAACCGCGGCGACGCCTACCGCGGCAAGGTGCACGACCCCATCTCGCGGCGGCTGGGCGGCATCGGCGGTAACGCGGGGCTGTTCAGCACGGCGCACGACCTGGCGCGCTTCGCCGCGATGATGGCCAACGGCGGCGAGTTGAACGGCGTGCGCATCCTGCGGCAGTCCACGGTGCGCGCCTTTACGCAGCGGCAGCCGGGGACGGGCACCCGCGCGCTGGGGTGGGACACGCCGGGCGCGCCGGGGACGGGCGCTTCGGGGACGCGCGTTTCCAGCCGCTCGTTCGGGCACACGGGGTTCACGGGCACCAGCATCTGGATCGATCCGGACCGCGGCACCTGGGTGGTGCTGCTGGCCAACCGCACCTACGAAGACGGCCCCAACCGCATGCAGGCGCTTCGCCGCACGGTGCACGACCGGGTGACGGACGCGGTGCGCGCCGAGACCTCGTACGGCGGCGGCTCGCAGTAGCACGGTTTACGCTGTAACACCGCGCCGCGGTTTTGGGCGCGGTGTTTGCTTTTGGTGGCATACAGATTCCGCCGCCGCAGCGCCCGCCCTCGCACGGACCGACGCAGGCAGCACGCAACGCCACTTTCGGGGAGGGGTGAATCTCATGTCCATCAACGAGGAAGCCGTCCGCGAACTGCTGGGTCCCGTGGCCGACCTGCCTTCGCCCCCGTCGCCGGACGACCGCGACGACGACGGCGAGGCGACGGGCGGCATCATCCCAGGTACCGGCCGCCGGGCCGAGGACCACCAGCCCACGCCGCCGGACGCCGAGCCGGGGCAGTAGCCGCCCGCATCCCCACAAAACAATCCACCCTCGCCGCGTCTGGCGAGGGTGGATTTTTGTTGAAGCCTCCCAACCAAGGATGGGGTACAGAGGAACCGGGAAGGCAGGAGAGGAACAGAGATGGGGAGAGATGAGGAGGCGTCGCCGCTCGCCGGCTATTCCTCTGTTCCTCTGGCGGTTCCCTGTCCCTCCGTACCCCCCACCCGTTCCGGACGGTGCCGGCTGCGCGTGAGGCCGGCCTCGTCGTCCTGGTCCGAGGGGCGGCGGTCGGTGCTGATGCGGACGATGGCGGCCAGGCCCAGCGCGGAGCTCAGCAGCGCCATGGGCCACGCCGTCACGCGCGGGAACAGGAAGCCCACGATCCCCACCGTCAGCAGGATCACCGCCCACACCGTTACCCAGCCCGTATCTTCGCGCCCCACCGTCCGCTGGCCCACCAGGGCGCGCGCCAGCACCGTGGCGGCGCGGGCCAGGCGGCCCATGAAGCGGCTGACCTGCGAGCCGCGGAACGAGCGCGCGCGGGCCTCTCGGGCGGCGGTGCGGCTGGCGGAATGGCCGTCTTCAAGGTCGGGCGCCAGCACCCGCTCCACCGCGCGCCGCTCCTTGATGCCGCTCCCCGCCACGCGCGACGAGTTCACCAGCGTGACCTCGACCGACGATTCCAGGTCACGCTCGAACAGCGCCTCCATCTCCCGGGCAAAGTTCAGGTCCGTCACCGCCACGTCCAATTCCCAGTTGCCCAGCAGCGACGCCAGGTTCAGGTTGCTGCTCCCCACGCGCGACCAGAAGCCGTCGGCCACGGCCGTCTTGGCGTGGATCATGGGGCCCTCCCATTCGAACAGCCGAACCCCCGCGTCCAGCAGCGGCCGGTACCCCGCGCGCGACATCCCCCCCACGATGGGCCAGTTGTTGTACGCCGGCACCAGCACCCGCACGTCCACCCCGTCGCGCGCGGCGCTGGCCAGCGCCTCGGCCATGGCGGGGGGAAGAACGAAGTACGGGTCGGTGATCCACAGGCGGCGCTCCACACCCACGGAAACGAACTGCGAGATGCGGTAGATGCGCGAGCGCCCCGGCTCGCCCTCTACCACGCGCACGGCCACGTTGCCCACCGGCTGCACCCGCGCCGGGTCGGGGATCTCGTCCAGCGGCAGCCAGCCGCCGGCGGTGCCCCAGGTCTTGGCGAAGGCGCGGTCGATGACGGCCGCCACGGGTCCGCGAAACTCCACCCCCGTGTCGCGCCAGGCAGGGATCCCCAGGTCCGGATCGCCCGCCCACTCGTCGCCAATGCACATTCCCGACACCGACCCCCACTCGCCGTCCACCGCCAGCACCTTGCGGTGGTCGCGGCGGATGAAGTTGAGCGGGTCAGTCACCGACGGCGGCGCAAAGGCGCGCACCTCCACCCCGGCGTCGCGGAACGGCTTCCAGAAGCGGCGCGGCGTGGCCCAGCAGCCGATCCAGTCGTACAGCACGCGCACCTTTACCCCCTCGCGCGCGCGCTCGCAGAGAACCTCGCGAAACCGCCGCCCGATGCGGTCGTCGCGCATGATGTAGTTCTCCAGGTGCACGTAGCGCTCGGCGCGGCCAATGGCGTCCAGCCACGCGGCGAACGCCTCGCGGCTGCTGGCCAGCAGGTGCGCCGTGTTGCCGCGTACCTGGGCCGAGTCGCTGGCGCGCACCATGGCCCGTTCGGCCATGCGCAGCATGGCGCGCATGCTGCCGACCGGGCTTAGGCCGCGGGCGTACTGGGCGTGGGCCAGGGCGTCCGCGGAGGGCGGGGGCGGGGGGCTGGAGATGGCTTCGCGCACGTGTGGGGATCGGCGTCCGTACCGGGTTCACCGCGCCGGATTCGCAACTCGTTTGCCACGGCAATCTAGCCGCCCCCGCGCGTCTCCTGCCAGCGTCGCGTTTTCGTCGCCTTTCGCGCACGGGGCAGGAGACGGAAAACGGTGGGCCCAGCGGCGGAGTCATCGAAGAGAACGGAGTTGTTCTGCGCGTATTTGTGAGGGTTGCTGTACCCTGAGAGTGTTGTTTGAGAATCTGCCCTTCAGATGCCCCCGATGATGATTTCCTGAGGGCGCGCTTCCACAACTTGAAATCGCTCAACCGCTCGCGCGCGACTGAAGGATCTCGTCTCGGCGATCGCGAGGCCGGCCATGCGGCACTGATCCAGCCCCCAGGTGCTGCTGCCGGCGAGATCCTTCGGTCGGCGCCAAACTGCCTCGACAGCAGCAGGTTTGGAGCGGCGCCTCCCTCAGGAAATCAAGCGCCTGGGACATCCTGAACACACTCTGATACCACCTCCCGGATTTCGATGTGCAGTGAGGGGAACGATTTTCACGCGGAGGCGCGGAGAAAACAGAAGAGGCGCGGAGGGAACGCCCACAAAACGCCTCCGCGCCTCATTAGTTCCTCCGCGCCTCCGCGTGATGTTTTTTCGTCGTTCCTCTGATTGCACAACGAGCTGCGAGAAATGGTATCGGGTGTGCTTTCCGGAGTGCAGGGCCCGATCGACGGGGATGGTGAGCAGACAACGCAAAGAGGACGGGCAGGCGATGCAGCCTCCCGTCCTCTCCGTGTCCCTCCACGCGCGCGGCGTCTCAACGTGAGCGGTGGTCCGGTCGACGCATGCGGGGCTGGTGGGGATCAGAACAGGGTGATGCCTACCAGCACCTGGTTGCGCTCCAGATCGCCGCCCTGCGTCTCGCTGGCGAACTCGCTCACGCGGCGGTACTGCGCGTCCAGGCCGATGAGGGAGTTGATCTGAAACCGCGCGCCCACCTGCCATCCCAGCTGCGTGCGTGAATCCTCGAACTCCGGGTCCGCCGCGCCGGCTTCCTCGATGGTGTACTGTCCCAGCCCGCCGTGCACGCCCACGTACGGCGTCACGGGGAACAGCGGCAGGTCGATGAAGTAGTTGGCCTCGGCCAGCACGCCAAAGCTGGTGCTCTCGCGGTCCACCTCGGTGGCCTTGCCGGTGGTGTACGCCGTAACGCCCACGCCCACGTTGAACGGCAGCACCAGCTCCGCGCCCACGCTAAAGCCGTCGGCCACGGGCGTCTGCGTCTCGCGGTTCTCCACGTCGCTGGCGTTGAACAGGTAGTGCCCCTTGAGCGCAAATCCGCTCTGCGCCTGCGCGGTGCCGGCGCTGGCGAACAGTGCCGCCGCGGCGAGCACCGGAATCGTCATCCGCATCTGTCTGTCCTGGTCTGGTCCTTTCACGGAGCGCGGCCCCGGAGGACCGGGGCCGCGCTCGTCGGTCAGGTGGTGTATCCGCCTGCCCGTCCGAAAGTTCCGACGTTGACGCCTGCTACCGCATCAGCGGATGCCCATCAGCTCCACGTCGAACAGCAGGGTGCTGTTGGCCGGGATGGGGCCCATGTCGCGCCCGCCGTACCCGAGCTCCGGCGGAATCACCAGCGTGCGCTTGCCCCCGATCTTCATCCCCGCGATCCCCTCGTCCCATCCCTTGATCACGTGCCCGGCGCCCAGGGGAAACGTGATCGGCTGCCCGCGGTCGCGGCTGCTGTCGAACTTGGTGCCGTTCTGCAGCGTCCCCGTGTAGTGCACCGACACGGTGTCGCCCGCCCTGGCCTCGCGCCCCTCGCCTACCGCGTCTTCGCGGTACTGCAGCCCGGACGGGCTGGTCGTCATCCCTTCATCCGCCACGATCGATCCTTTCCTCTGCCGCCCGCCGCCGCGCGGCAAGACGGACGTTCTCATTTGATTGCTCCTCACCCGCGCATGGCGTGATCGCAGGAATCGCGCAACGCCGGATGTGAGGGCGCCGCGTGAGCGACAATGGCGGTCGCGATGTTGGTCCGGCAGGGGGCCGGTCCTCGTTGCCGGGGCGAATAAATTCGCGGCAACAACCACACAAAGTCCGCCTGCGCGGACTCGGCGGCCCGGCGGTGTGCGGCGTTCCAGGCGCCTGCGCGTCCGCTGCCGAGCCGACATCATCCGTAGCGGACGCTCTGTGAATCGACGCGGCGCGCCAGCACCTGCGGCAACAGTCCGCGAAGGCGGACTTCGCGATGTTCCAGCGGCGATTTCAATCGCTCCTGGTGCGGACTCGGCGACCCGGCCGTGTGCGGCGTTCTGGGCACCTGGGCGTCCGCAGCCAAGTGGACGGTGGACGGGAGCGCCCCAGGGAGCCCCTACCCGAACTGTCATTTCGAAGGAGAGGCGCCGCGCGGAACCCGCTCCTCGCGTAACACCGTGGGGCCAACCGAGAAATCTACTCTCCGGCTGCTACTGGCCAGTCGCACGCGCCCGACCTGCCCGGCCGCCGTCTCGACTCGCCTGTCCACCCCGGCGGGCTGACCCGTCCCATTTGACCGCCGGAGCGCACGCCCGCTACTCTGTGGGCGTGCGCTTTCGTTCATCATCCACCCACCCTCGCGCCGCCATGAACATCCTCCGCGCCCTGGCCGTCTCGCTCGCCCTCTCGTCCGCCCTCTCTCCGCTCGCGTCCGCACAGCCGGCGTACCCCGCCGCGCAGCGCGCCCGCGACTCCGTGGAGGCGCTGGAAGCCTTTCGCGGCAACATTGGCGCGATCCACGGCCGCGACCGCGCCACGTACCTCACGTACTACCTGCAGAGCCCGCGGCTGGCGCGCACCGGCCCCGGCGGCGTGAACTGGGGATACGAGGGGATGACGGGCGGCGACCCCAACGCGTGGCCCGACACGCTGATCGCCACGCACTTCGAGGTGGTGCCGCTGGCGCCCGGTGTGGTGTACGGCGCGTACCGCTACCGCGTGGTGCAGGGCGGCAGCCAGCGCGGCGTGTCGGAACGGGTGCTGGTCAAACAGCCGGACGGCAGCTGGAAGATTTCGGTAAGCACCGCCTTCGGCTCGCCGGGCGACGCGCCGGTCCCGGCGTTCGCGCTCACCGGCGCCACGGTGATCGACGGCACCGGCGGCGCGCCCCTGCGCAACGCCACCGTGGTGATGCGCAACGGCCGCATCGCCTGCGTGGGCGAGTGCCCCACCGGGCCGGACGTGCACACGATCGACGCGCGCGGCAAGTGGATCATCCCCGGGCTGATCGACGCGCACATGCACTACTCGCAGACCGGGTGGGCCGACGGCCGGCCCGACGCCGAGGACGTGCGCGCCCGCTTTCCGTACGACAGCACGGTGGCCGCGCTGGAGGCCAACCCCGACCGCTACTACCGCAGCTACCTGTGCTCCGGCGTGACGGGAACGTTCGACGTGGGCGGCTATCCGTGGACGTGGGCCCTGCGCGCCCGCGCGGAAGCCAACAACGCCGCGCCGCACGTGGCCGCCGCCGGGCCGCTGCTGTCCACGCTGGACCACTGGGTCAACACGCCGGCGCAGCGCCAGTTCATCTACGCGTCCAACGACAGCACCACCCGCGCGGGCGCCCGCATGATGGCGCAGTACGAAAGCGACGCCGTGAAGGTGTGGTACCTGTCCGACATCCCGAACGCGGATACCACGCAGCTCAAGATCGTGATTCGCGCCGCGGCGGACGAGGCGCGCAAGGCGGGCATTCCCCTCATCGTGCACGCCACCGGCCTGTGGGAGGCCAAGGACGCGCTGCGGGCCGGCGCGCGGCTGCTGGTGCACTCGGTGCAGGACCGCGCGGTGGACGACGAGTTCATTCAGCTGGCGCGCCAGGCGGGCGCCATCTACACCCCCACCATTACCGTGACGCAGGGCTACCTGCAGCTGTACGGCCGCGACTTTGACGAAACCGGCCTGCCGATGGAGTGCGTGGACCCCGCCACGCGCGCCAAGGCCGCGCTCACGGAGTCGCTCCCCGCGAACGGCTATCCCATGGACCGCGTCCGCGCCAGCATCGAGCGCGAGCGGCTGATCATGGTCGACAACCTGCGCCGCGTGCACGCCGCCGGCATCCCCGTCGCCATGGGGACGGATGCCGGCAACCCGCTCACGCTGCACGGCGCCAGCGTGTTCCGTGAGATGGAGGCCATGGCCGGCGCCGGGATGTCGCCCATGGACGTGCTGGTCGCCTCCACGCGCAACGCCGCCATGGCCATGGGCCGCGATTCCATCGGCACGCTGCGCGTCGGGATGGCCGCCGACCTGGTGGTCCTCGACGCCGACCCCCTCGCCGACGTCCGCAACCTCCGCGCGATCCGCCTGGTCGCCCGCGGCGGCGAAGTCTGGACGCGCCGGGAGCTGGAGTATCGTTGAAGTGCGTGAGTGCGTGAGTGATGTTGTGGTGGCCTAACTGTCATTCTGAGGGAGGCGCCGCCCCACACTTTCCTTCCGGCTGAGAGCCTGGCGCCGACCGAAGAATCTGTACGCTGGGCGGCACGATCTTGCCCCTCGCGAGCTGTTTCGGGCGTTGCCCGGTTGGTGGTGCCTCGCGCGAGCGGAGGAGGATTCTTCCTCAGCTACGGCCGCGCCACAGCTCTGATGTGCGCTCTTCGGTAAGACAGGTGTTTCCCGGACATGGCGTGATGAACAACGGCGAATCCTGGTTGATGATCCGCATCCTCACGCCTGACGACGCGGCCGCGTTCCAGGCGCTGCGCCTGCGCGGCCTGCGCGAGAGCCCCGCGGCGTTCGGCTCAACGTACGAGAACGAGGTGGATACGCCGCTGGAGCAGATTGCCGAGCGCCTGGTCCGCGGCGCCGGGCGTGAGGACGTGATGTTCGGCGCGTTCGATGACGACGGCGGGGCGCTGGTGGGCCTCGCCGGCCTGGCCCGCCAGAACGGCCCCAAGTCGCGCCACCGCGCCGGCGTGTGGGGGATGTACGTGGCCCCCGAAGCGCGCGGCCGCGGCGCCGGCCGCGCGCTCATCTCCGCCCTGATCGCCCACGCCCGCACGCTGGACGGCGTCGAGCGCCTCGTACTCGGCGTGGAGTCGGGGAACAAGGCCGCCCGCGCCCTCTACCACTCCTTCGGCTTCGCCACGTACGGTATCGAGCCAGAGGCTTACAAGCTCAACGGCAAGTACTGGGATTCGGAGATGATGTCGCTGAGTCTGAAGAAAACCGCGCAGCCTTATACCGAACTTCGCTGATCATTGTGCACCCGATCCGGCTCATGGAAAGACTTATCTCACACGGATTCGCCACGAATGCACAACGAACCGCGAGAAACGGTATTAGAAATGGCGGCTGTTTGAATCGTGCAAACAGCGCCAGGTCACCGGTGACACTGGATGCCAGCGCTACGGCGATATGAGCTGCAGCTTCGGGAAGTACGTTCTGTAGCGCGTTGCGTCGCGCGTAAGCAACTCCATGCCGGCCACCGCGGCGTGTGCCCCGATGTAGAATTCGGGTAGCGGGGAACGCTTGGCACCTCCTCGCCTTCGATACGCCAGAAAAGACTTCCCCGCCAGGAACGCGGCGTCCCAGGGTAGCGAGTCACGCCTGAACATGTCTGTCGGGAGGGCCATGTCCAGATCCTCGACCCGGTCAAAACCAGTGGAAACCTCCGCATAGATGATCGGGTTAATCCTCGGTTATTCACCTGAAACCAGACCTCAGGGTCATACAAAGAAAGAACCCATGTCGCATGTTCTTGAGCAGCGGTAGGATGGGTGGTGTCGAAGCAACCATCCGTCCGCGTACCCTCGAATACACGACATGGGTGAAGA
>NZ_JBMDXM010000198.1:0-53111 GCF_048594345.1 Longimicrobium sp. | reverse complement strand
GTCGCCGCCAGTCCAGAGGACGGCGGGGTAGTGGAGGGCGACGAGCGTGACCAGCATCCCCGCCAGGTAGCCGAGGGTCGCGCCCCAGAAGACGCGGCGGCGCGTCGCCGTGGCGCGGCGCAGGCGGTGGCCGAGCCAGAGGAGCACGGCGGGGACGATGAACAGCCCCGCCACCAGAGCCAGCTTGGACCCCATCACGACCGCGCCCGCGGATAGAGCCACAGCCACAGACCGCTGATCACCAGCACGGCCAGCGCCACGGCGGCGATGTCGCTCAGCAGCGTCCAGCCGTCGCCGAAGATCGCGCCGGAGTGCAGCTTTTCCAGGAACACGTCGTTGCGCAGGCCCACGTGCAGCACGCGGCCGCTGGCCAGGTCAACCGTCACCTCGTGCACCTCGCGGTCGTCGAAGCGCACCTTGACGAAGCCGTCGCCGGGGCGCACGTCCATGCGGTCGATGCCGGTGGCCGCCACCTCCGGCCGCACGGCCCCTTCCGCGCGGGCGGCGAGTTCCGCGATGGGCAGCGAGGCGGGGAGCGCGCCGGGGGACTCGTTGGGGACGTCGGGCATCAGCCCCAGCGGGCGCTTGTGGTTCAGCAGCACACCGGTGACGCAGATGATGAGGACCAGGCCGGTGGTGATGACCCCCAGCCACAGGTGCGAATAGAACATCCACCGCGCCCAGCCGCGGGAGCGGTCCCGCGGCTTGCGATCGGCGGCGGCAACGGGACGGGTGCTTGCGGAGACGGGCATCCGGGTGCAGGCTAAGGGGACAACGGCCGTATACAGAATACGGGTGCGACGCTACACCGCTCGCCCGGCGGCGGCAAGTCCGCGCGGGGTGGCGAGAAACCTGCGGCGCCCCCGCGCACACCGTCCGGCGACCCCGCGCCGGAGGTGGCCCGCCGTACGTCCTTACCACCAGCCTGGATCCATGCACCCACTCCGCAGTGCACTCGTCGCGCTCGCCCTGCTCGCCGCGCCGTCCCTGGCGGCGCAGGTGGAGCGCAACACACCGCCGGAAGCCGACAGCGTGCGGTACCGCGGGCTCGCCTGGCGCAACCTGGGGCCCAACCGCGGCGGCCGCAGCATCGCCGTGGCCGGCAGCACCGCCCGGCCGCAGGAGTACTACTTTGGCGCCACGGGCGGCGGGCTGTGGAAGACCACGGACGGCGGCACCACCTGGCAGCCCACCACGGACGGCCGCATCGGCACGTCCAGCGTGGGCGCGGTGGAGGTGTGCCAGTCCAACCCCGACGTGCTGTACATGGGCACGGGCGAAAGCCAGCTGCGCGGCAACATCCAGGCGGGCGACGGCGTCTACAAATCGGTCGACGCCGGCAAGACCTGGACGCACGTGGGCCTGCGCGAGGCACGCAACGTGGGCCGCGTCCGCATCCATCCCACCAACTGCGACGTGGCGTACGCGGCGGCGTTTGGCCACTACAGCGAGGCCAACCCGGAGCGCGGCATCTACCGCACCACGGACGGCGGGCAGACGTGGACGCAGGTGCTTAAGCGCGACGAAAAGACGGGCGGCGTCGACATCTCCATCGACCCCCAGAACCCCGACATCGTCTACGCGGCGCTGTGGGAGGCGTGGCGCAACCAGTGGGCGATGAGCAGCGGCGGCCCCGGGAGCGGCCTGTTCCGCAGCAACGACGGCGGCGCCACCTGGACGGAGCTCACGCGCCGCCCCGGCCTGCCGCAGCAGGGCCTGGTCGGCAAGATCGGCGTCTCCGTGAGCCCCGCGGACCCCACGCGCGTCTACGCCATCGTGGAGCACGACAGCGGCGGCGTCTTTCGTTCGGACGACCGCGGCGACACCTGGGAGCGGGTGAACACCGAGCGCAAGCTGCGGCAGCGCGCCTTCTACTACACGCGCCTGCTGGCCGATCCCAAAGAGAAGGACCGCGTGTACGTGCTGAACGTTGGCTTCTACCGCTCGGACGACGGTGGCAAGACGTTCCCCACGGCCATCCGCGTGCCCCACGGCGACAACCATGACCTGTGGATTGCCGCGGACGACAACCAGCGGATGGTGCAGGGGAACGACGGCGGCGGCAACGTGAGCGTGAACGGCGGAAAGAGCTGGACGGACCAGGACTATCCCACGGCGCAGATCTACCGCCTGGCGCTGACGCACCACCAGCCGGCGATGGCGTGCGGCGGACAGCAGGACAACACCACCGTCTGCGTCCCTGTCCGCGGGTGGGGGCACCTGAACGCGGGCGGCCGCAACTTTTTCGCGGTGGGCGGATGCGAGAGCGGCTACGTGGCCCCGCACCCCTCCAACACCGACGTGTACTACGCGGGCTGCTACGGCGGCGCGCTGGACCGCTTCGACTACTCCACGGGGCAGAACCGGCCGGTGAACGTGTGGCCGGAGAACCCCATGGGCCAGTCCGCCAGCGACGTGCGCGAGCGGACGCAGTGGACGTTCCCCATCCTGTTCGACCCCATGGACCCGGCGGTCCTGTACACGGCCACGCAGCACCTGTGGAAGAGCACCAACGAGGGGCAGAGCTGGCAGCGCATCTCGCCGGACCTGACGCGCGCGGATCCCGCCACGCTGGGGCCGTCCGGCGGTCCCATTACCCGCGACCAGACGGGGGTGGAGACGTACGCGACCATCTTTGCCGTGGGGCCCAGCCCGCGGGAGCGGGGGTTGATCTGGACGGGCTCGGACGATGGCCGCGTGCACGTGACCCGCGACGGCGGCGGCAGCTGGACGGACATCACGCCGCCCGCGCTGCCGGAGCACACCAAGATCTTCACCGTCGAGGCGTCGCCGCACCGGCCGGGGACGGCGTACGTGGCGGGGAACCGCTACCTGCTGGACGACTTCCGCCCCTACCTGTTCCGCACGGACGACTACGGGCGCACGTGGACGAACGTCGGCGGCAACCTGCCGGAGGGCGAGAACCTGCGCTCCGTGCGCGAGGACCCGGTGCGGCCCCGGATGCTGTACGCGGCCACGGAGCGCGGCGTGTGGGTTTCGTGGGATGACGGCGGCAGCTGGGAGTCCATCCGCCTGAACCTTCCCGTCGTCCAGGTTTCCGACCTGGCCGTGCGGGACGCGGACATCGTGATCAGCACGCACGGGCGCTCGTTCTACGCGCTGGACTACGGCGCCCACCTGCTGCGGCAGATGCGCGACGTCCCCGCGCAGCCGGACGCCCCGGCCCGCACGCGGAACCGCGCCGCGGGTACGCCGCCGCGCCTGTACCAGCCGGCGGACGTGGCGCGCGGCGTGGACAACGGCGTGACGGTGTACTACCAGCTTCCGGCGGCGGCGCGGCGGCTTACGGTGGACTTTCTGGACGCGCAGGGGAACGTGATCCGCTCGTTCGCCAACGACACGCGGCCGGACTCGGTGCGCAACCCGCGGCGCGCGGGCGGTGGCGGGGACGATGACGACGAGGGAGAAGGCGGCGGGTGGGGAGGCGCCCAGCGGTACGCGCCCAATCAGCCGGGGATGAACCGCTACAGCTGGAACCTGCGCTACCCGGGCCCCACGTCGTTTCCGGGGATGATCCTGTGGGCGGCCAGCACCGAGGCGGGCCCGCGCGTGGTCCCCGGCACCTACACGGTGCGGCTGACGGTGGACGGCCGCGAGCAGCGCCAGACCTTTACCGTCCGCACCGATCCGCGGCTGCAGGGAGTGTCGCAGGCGGACCTGCAGCGCCGCTTCGACTTCGCCATGCAGATCCGCAACCGCACCAGCCAGGCGAACGACGCGGTGCTGCTGATCCGCGGGGTGCGGCAGCAGGTGCAGGAGCGGCTGGAGCGCACGCAGGACGCGGAGGTGCGTCGGGCGGCGGACTCGCTGCTGGCGCGCATCGGCGTGATCGAGGAGCGGCTGTACCAGGTGCGCAACCAGAGCAGCCAGGACCCGCTGAACTATCCCATCCGCCTGAACAACAAGCTGGCGGCGCTGATGGGCCACGTGGAAGAGGCGGAGAGCGCGCCCACGGAGCAGTCGTACCAGGTGTTCCAGGAGCTTTCCGGCCAGCTGGACCGCGAGCTGGCGGCGCTGGAGGCGCTGTGGACGACGGACCTGGAGGCGCTCAACCGCCTGCTGCGCGCGAAGCGGCTTCCCCCCGTCACCCGCACCCCGCTGCAGGTGGATACGGACGGGCCGGGGAACGGGCGCGAGGAGGAGACGGATGAGGAAGAAGGCGAGCACCGGCGCTGGTGACGGGCGCGTTGCGGGGCGGCGCGTGAGGGGGTGAACGGACGGGCGGGGCACGATGGTGTGCTCCGCCCGTCCGTACCAGCAGGATCCTTCTGGACGAGACTGCCACCCGCGTATAAATTGACCGTAGCGGGCGCTCGCCCGCCGCGCGCCGGATCGCCATCCGAAAGCCCCCCCGCGCAGTTCCCGGCGTTGCCGTTCCCAGCCCGGCCCGAGGCAGTGTCGCGTGCCAGCTCTTGCATCCACCGAATCCCCATCCCTGACCCCGGTGGCCGCCTGGCTGCTGGGCCGCGGCGACGCACCCCCCGCGGCGCAGCTTCGCGCGGCCGGCCTGGGCGCGTACGCGTACACGACGCTGGCCGAGGGCGATCCGGAGCGCGACCTGCTGCGGATGGACTTTGTGACCTCGGTGGCGCGGCGGATGGACATCCGCACGGCGCTGTTCCCCCTGCTGAGCGCGTGGCAGCGGGCGGGGATCCCCATGCTGCTGTTCAAGGGCTTTCACCTGTCGGAGTTCGTGTACCCCGTGCGCGGCACCCGCGCGTACGCGGACGTGGACATCCTGATCCCGCCGGAGCGCGCGGAGGACGCGCGCCGGCTGGCGGAGCAGGAGGGGTGGCGGGTGAACTACGATTCGGCTGAGGTGGGGCAGCCGCACTTTCACACCGCGTTCGAACTGGTGAGCCCCACCACGGGGATCTGCGTGGACGCGCACCGCTACGCGCTGGGCGCGCTTACGCCCGGGCTGCGGCTGAAGCGCCACGTGACCGGCGCGGTGTGGGCGCGGGCGCGGGAGCGCACGTGGGAGGGGCTGCGGGTGTGGGAGATGGACCCGGTGGACGCGCTGCTCGTCGGCCTGGTGCTGGGGCGCGCCTGGGGGGCGGACGGCTGGGGGGTAAAAGCGCACGACGCGCTGGACTGGCGGCTGCTGCGCCAGGAGGGCGGAATGGACGACGGCGAGCTGGAGGCGCGCTCGCGGGAGCTGGGGTGCGCGCGCACGCTGCGGCTGTTCCGGGAGCGGTTTGATCCGGAGCGCGGGCGGCTGGAGCTGGGCCGGCCGCCTCGCGCCTGGGTGCGCCGGGCGCGGACGCTCTCGGCCGCGGAGTGCTTTCACCTGGGCGCCACGGTGCTGCGCGTAGCCAACGCCCCGGGGATCGCGGCGGACGCGGCGGCCATGCTGCCGTACGTGGTGCGCGCGCGAAAGGCGCTGCGCGAGACGACGGAGCTGGGCGAGCTGCTTCCCGCGCTCACGCCGGCCGGCCCGGAGCCCGGCGCGCCGGCCACGCGCGTGAGCCGCTTTCGCACCACGCGCGGGGTGCGCTGGGCCTCGCGCCTGCTGCGCAGGGGCGGCGGCTGCGACTGCCTGGTGCGCTCGCTGGCGCTCTACGTGGCCCTGCGCGAGCAGGGGTGGCCGGTCTCGTTCGTAAGCGGGGTGCGGCTGGAGGACGGCCGGCCGGGGAAGCACGCCTGGGTGGAGCTGGACGGCCGCGTGCTTCCCGAGTTGCGCGACTTTACGGTCGGCGAGCTGTATCGCGAGACGTTCCGCTATCCATCGTCCTGAATCCGGCACATCACGTCCGAAAGCTGATCGGCCTCACACTTCGGTGTGGGGCCGATCGTTTGTCGCGAGCCGCAAAAGAATGGGGCCTCACACGGAGTCAACGGAGTCAACGGAGTTTTCTCGTGCCGGGTCGTCGTGCTTTCGCGATTCGACAAAGGGAATGGGTCTCACACAGAGTCAGCAGAGTCAACAGAGTTTTACGTGCCGTTCCCGCTGATTTCAGGATGTGAAGCCGGATTCCTGGTGCCGGGTGCGGGTGGAGGATGTCGACGAGACGGGATCTTTTGTGAGGGTGTCGGGAACGGGACGCAGATGGAATGCGGCAGGGGGCCATCCGCATTTTTTATTTTTTTGAAGAGGCATGTGGATCGGTGAATGCCCCGCCGGAGCGCACGAGAGCGGGCGGCCAGCACCACCTGATGCGCGATCCCGTGAACCGTCCGCCACCTCGACAGTGGAGGTGCGGAGGCGAGATCAGCCGAGAAGGGCGAGGAGGGGAACGAGGAGCAGGATGCCGATGCCCAGGAGCAGGGCCCATCGCGCGTCGCGCTGATCGGAGGGGACGATGGCGCCGGGCTGGCGCGACTCCGCGACCAGATGGGGATGGCGGATGCGGACCCAGAGCATCGCGGCTTCCAGCAGCGCGAGCATGGCCAGCAGGTAACAGAGGACGAAGGCGTCCAGCCTGCCGCGCACCCACAGCGCCGCCAGCTCCGCCGCGAAGACCGCGGTTGCCACTGCCAGCGGCTTTGCCCATCGCTCCACCTGCACCACCAGCGCCGCGCAGAAGCGGGGACCGTCACCCACCAGCCGCAGCACGCGCGCCGCGTCGTCGTTCATGGGGTCGATGCGCAGCGCCTCGCGCAGGTGCTCGCGGCTCCCCTCCAGGTTCCCCGCCGCCCGCTCGATCCACCCGGCGGACACGTGCGCTGACGGTGCGTCGGGGGCCAGGTGCAGCGTGAACCGGGCCGCCTCGCGGGCCATGGCCAGCCGCCCCATGCGCAAAAGCGCCTCCGCGCGCACCCGGGCGCATGCCACGCTCCCCGCGTCCACCGCCAGCCCGGCGTCGGCCGCGCGAAGCGCCTCGCGCGCGTGGGCCGGGCCCTGGTTCAGCAGCGCCGCGCCCAGAAGGGCGTAGTAGGGTGCATGGTACGGGTCCAGCGCCAGGGCTTCGCGCACGCTGCGCTCGGCCTCGTCGTGCCGGTCCAGGTGCTCCAGCGCCTCGGCCTTCATGGCGTGCGTGTACGCCCAGTCCGGCTCCAGCTTTACGGCCTCGCCCGCCGCGCGCAGGGCGTCCTCGCCGCGCCCCTGCAGCGTGAGCGTCCACGCCATCAGCGCGTGCCCGTACGCGTCTTCCGGGTGCATCGACAGCCAGCGGCCCAGCTCGCGCTCGGCCAGATCCAGCCGCCGCACCTCGATCAGCCGCTCGCACGCCTGGAGCAGCGAATCGTCGTCGTACAGGTCCATGGAACGATGGAGAGGGAACCGCCGGAGCGTGATGGGTGGACGAGCGGGAGCGCCGCGCTACTCCAGCAGGACGAGCATCGGCGCCAGAAGGAGCAGGATGGCGTAGTAGACCAGCAGCTGGCGCGCCTCCCGCGCCGCGGGATCGTCCACGCCGCCCAGGCGCACCTCCTCCACGAGCGCGGGGTGGCGGCGGTGCGCCCACCGCATGCGCCGTCCGGGCACCAGCAGCACGACCGTGGAGGCGACGAGCACCCAGGCGATGGTGGCGCCCCTCGCCCGCGGCAGCACCACGGCCAGCTCCGCGGCGTACAGGGCGAGAACCCAGCCCAGCGGCCGCGCCCAGCGCTGCGCCTGCACCAGCAGCCCCGCCGCGCCGCGGGAATCGTCCGTCGCCGTCCGCAGCGCCGTCCGCGCGTAGTCGTTGGCGGGGTCCAGCCGCAGCGCCTGCCGCAGAAAATCACCGGCGCGCGGCCGGGCGCCAGCCCCCATCTCCACCGTTCCCGCCGCCGCGTGCGCCAGCGGCTCTTCCGGCGCCAGCCGCAGCGCGTACGCCGCCGCCTCGCGCGCCTCGGCGTGGCGCCGCAGCAGGCTCAGAACCAGCGCGCGCACCCGTGCGCACCACGCGTCTTCCGGGTCCAGCGCCAGCCCCGCGTCCGCCGCGCGCAGCGCCTCGCGCGTACGGCGGCGGCCGCCCTGCTCGTACAGCGACGCGGCAAGGAGGGCGTAGCCGCGCGGGTCGTTGGGGTCCAGCCCCAGGGCCACGCGGGCGCTGCGCTCGGCGTCGCGGTTCAGGCCAAACTGCAGGCACACCTCGCCCAGCGAAGCGTGGACGTAGCTCCAGTCCGGCGCCAGCCGCACCGCCTCCCGCGCGGACGCCACCGCCTCGTCCGCCCGCCTGCGCAGGGCCAGGCACCAGCCCAGCAGCGCGTGCCCCTGCGCCGACCGCGGGTACGCCGCCAGCCAGCGGCGCAGCACCGGCTCGGCCAGGTCCGCCCTGCGCGCCAGGATCAGCTGCCGGGCCGCCTCCAGCGACGGGCCGTGCTCCTCCGGCGGAATCACGTGCCCCGCAGGTTCACTCCCCACGAGATCGCCACCACGCCCAGCAGCACGATGGTGGAGAGCGCACCGCCCAGCTCGCTCCCCTGCGCGTACAGCACCGTCGACGCCGCGGCTACGGCGTACAGTCCGGCCGTCACCAGCGACATTCCCCGCGTCGGCCGCCCGCGCGGGCCGCGGAAGGTGGCGGCCAGGGGGATGAGTAGCGCCGCGAACATGATGGCGCCTGCCTCCAGCCAGTTCGTCCCCATCGCCAGCAGGGCCACCGTCATGGCGATCGCCGCCGCCACCCCGGCCGCCATGAACCCGCCCGATCGCCGCTGCTCCGGGGAAAGGACGTATCGCCCGTCCTTGCTGGCCAGGAGGACGGCGTTGAACACCTGCGGCGCCGTCCAGGAGAGAAGGACAAAGGCGATGTACGCGATCATCAGCGGCATCAGCCAGGGCGCCAGCTCCGGGTTGGCGTCCGCCGCGCGCCGCACCACCTGGTAGCCGAACCATCCGCCCAGCAGCACCATCCACCGGGTGCGCGCGGGAAGGCGGTTGGTCCACAGAAAGTAGTGCAGCATCCCCGCGTAGAGGGGGTTGCGCGCCTTGAGCGCCTCTACCAGCCCCTCGCGCGCCCACTCGCTTTCCGGGTCCAGCCGCAGCGCCTCGCGAAAGTGCCCCAGCGCCGCCGCGCGGTCGCCGCGATGCAGCAGCGCCCATCCCTGGTTGGCGTGGGTGTGGCTGTTCTCCGGGTCGCGCGCCAGCGCCCCCTGCAGCGCCGCGCCCGCCTCGTCCTTGCGGCCCAGGTGCACCAGCGCGGTGGCGCGCAGGTTGGCGGCCCCCGTGTGGGTGGGGTCCAGCGCCAGCGCGTCGTCGGCGGCGTCCAGCGCCTCGCGCCAGCGGCGGCGGCCCAGAAACGCGGCGGACAGCACCACGTAGTGGCCGGGGTCGTCCGGGTCGATGCGGATGGCCTGCTCCGCCGCCCGCTGCGCGTCGTCCCAGCGCTCCGCCTCGATGTGGACGTGCGCTTCGGCGTAGTGTGGAAACGGATCGTCCGGGGCCAGGCCGACCGCCGCGCGCGCCTCCTCCAGCGCCTCGGCGCGGCGGGACTCATGCTCCGCCAGCACCAGGGCCAGCAGGGCGTGCGCGTCGGCGTCGTACGGGTCTTCGGCCAGGGCCAGGCGGTACTCCTGCTCGGCCAGCTCGGCCCGGCCCTGCTGCGCCAGCAGCCAGCCGCGCTGCCGGCGCGCGGCGGTGGGATCGCTCATCACTTCGAGAGGATGGGGGAGATCGTGATCATCGTCATGCCAGATCCGGAACGGGCCCGCGTCCGGCCAGGGGTGCCGCGCATCTCCAGCATGGCGTTGACGGAAGGTTCTACGGATCGCGCATCAGGGGGTGCGATCGACGTGCTCTCCCGCGGGTTCTGGAGATCATCCGCCGATCTGCATCCCCTCAAAAAAACGCGGATGGCCCCCTGCCGCATTCCGTCCGTCTACCGTTTCCTACGCACCACGCGGGCCCGTGCCTCGTCGACAGACGGGCGGGCCATGTCCGCTCACTCCGGCCGAGGCTCCTCGCCGCGGATCGGAGGAAACGGCACGAGAAAACTCTGCTAACTCTGAGTCCGGTCTAAGAAGTCACGAATGCCGTACTCCACGTCAACGTGGAGAAAAATGGGTCTCAAGAATGCTCTCAGACGGCCGATCGTGACTTCAGGATAGTGCGCAGGACCCTGAAATCTGGGGTGTCGACCGCCGATGCGGACTGTTAGACCGGACTCAACTCTGGTAACTCTGCGTGAGGCCCCATCTTTCAGCGGACCGCGATCAGGCCAGCCAGGGCTTCACGTCGTCGTACAGGCCGCCCTCGTTGGCGTACATCACGTAGTTGCGCGCCGTGGCGAACCACTCGCGGGTGCTGGGGCGCACGTCCTTGGCTCCCTTCAGCAGGTCGTCCGTGGTGATGGGCACGGGGCGGCCGGTGCGGATGGCGTCCGTCAGCTTGCGCTCGATCGCGAGATCGACGACGGCCTTGAGGTCCGCGCCGGAAAAGCCGTCCGTCTTGCGCGCCACCTTGTCGAAGTCCAGCCGGTCCGCCGGTTTGCCGCGGGTGAGGATCTCCAGGATCGCCGCGCGGGCGGGCACGTCCGGCGGGGGGACGAAGAGCACGCGGTCAAAGCGGCCGGGGCGGCGGAACGCGGGGTCCAGGTGCCAGGGCGCGTTGGTTGCGGCCAGCACCAGCAGCCCGTCGTTGCCGCCGTCGATGCCGTCCATCTCGCTGAGGAACTGATTGATTAGCGGCCGCCCGGCGCTCGTGCGAAAGTCGCTGCGGCGGCTGGCCAGCGCGTCCACCTCGTCAAAGAAGAGGACGCACGGCGCCTGGTCGCGCGCCTGCTTGAAGAGCTCGGCCAGGTTGCGCTCGCTCTGGCCGATCCACATGTCCAGCACCTCGTGGATTCCCACGGAGATGAAGGTGGCGTCCACCTCGCCCGCCGTCGCGCGCGCCAGGTGCGTCTTGCCGCACCCCGGCGGCCCGTACATCAGGATCCCGCCGCCGATGGGCCGGCCGTACGCCCGGTACATCTCCGGGTGCTTGAGGGGGTGGATGATCTTGAGCCCGATCTGCTCCTTGAGCGCATCCATCCCCCCCACGTCCTTGAAGCCGACGCCGGGACGCTCCACGTGTACCGCGCCGTCCGCATCGCCCGGAAGGTCCAGGGACGGCGCCTCCCGCTCCGCCGCCGGCCCGGTGCGCACGCCGCCCAGCCGCGCCGCCAGCTCCACGTCCGCCGCCGCGGGGTTCGCGGCCACGGCGACCTCGTACGCCTGCCGCGCGCGCGCCGTCTCGCCCGTCTCCAGCAGCAGCCGGGCGAGCAGCAGCTGCACCTCGGGCCCGCCGCGGCCGGCGCGCGCCTCTTCCTCCAGCACCACCAGCGCGGCGGAGAGCTTCTGCTGCGCGCGGAACGCCTGCACCAGCCCCAGCCGGGCCGTGGCGTCGTCCGGGTCCAGGCGCAGCGCGGCGCGGAACTCCGCCTCCGCCTCGTCGGCCGCGCCGTCCTGCAGCAGGGCGTCGCCCAGCAGCCGGCGCAGCGGCGCGTCGTCAGGTGCAATGCGCAGGGCCTCGCGCAGCGCGCGAACCCGGTCCGAGGGTTGAGACATGGGATCGATTCCGGTTCTACGGGAACGGCAGGAACCGCGAGAATAACGGACTTCCGCGCATCCGGTCAAGGCAAACGCCCCGATGCTGCGCACGGACGCGGTGGCGCTCGCCCGGCACCGGTGATGCAGCCGGCGATACGGGAACGTAGTTTCCCCGGTTGCGGACACCCAGTTGCCGGAGACGCCGCATGCCGCCGGGCCGCCGAGTCCGCGAAGGCGGACTTTGTGCCGTGCCAGCCGCGGTTTCAACCGCCCGAGACGGGTATCGGCCAGCGCACCTGCAGAGCCGGACGTAGCGTTCTGTTCACCACCTGGAGGATACGGATGAATCGATGGATGAGGGGCTCGGCGGCGGCGGTCCTGCTGCTCGCGGGGGCGGGATGCGGCGGTCTGGGCGCGGGGCAGAGAGCCTCCGCCTCCGCCGGTGGTGAGGCGACGCAGGGGGCGGCGGCGGGGGAGGCGGCGATCACGGCGGAGGGGCTGCTGCGCGACATCAGCGAGCTGGCTTCGGACCGCTTTCTGGGGCGCGCCGTGGCCACCGCGGGCGAGGACTCGACGGTGAACTACCTGGCGCGGCGCTTCCGCGAGATGGGGCTGGCGCCGGGGATGCCGGACGGAAGCTACCTGCAGCGCGTGCCCCTGATCGGCACCACGTCGCGCGTGGAGGCCACGGTGCGGGCCGGCGACACCGCGCTGAGCTGGCGGCAGATCGAGGAAATGGTGACGTGGTCGCATCGCCCCGACACGCTGGTCACCGTCGCGCCCAGCGACATCGTCTTCGTGGGCTACGGCGTGGTGGCGCCGGAACTGGGATGGGATGACTTCAAGGGCGTGGACGTACGCGGCAAGACGGTGGTCATGCTGATCGGCGACCCGCCCGTCCCCGACCCGCGCGACAGCACGAAGCTGGATCCGAACGTCTTTCGCGGCCCGGCGATGACGTACTACGGGCGGTGGACGTACAAGTTCGACGTCGCGGCGGAGCGCGGCGCGGCCGCCGTGCTGCTGGTGCACCAGACGGGCCCCGCCGGCTACCCCTGGAGCGTGGTGCAGGGCAACGTCCGCGAGCGCTTCGAGGTGGAGGGCGGGCCCCAGCATTCGCCCGTGGAAGGCTGGATCCAGCTGGAGACCGCGCGCGCCCTGTTCGCCGCCGGCGGCCACGACTTCGCCGCGCTGGAGCGCGCCGCCCGCACCCGCGAGTTCCGCCCCGTGGCCATTGGCGGCACGGCGGCGTTCCGCGTGCACAACGCCGTGCGCCGGGTGCAGTCGCGCAACGTGGTGGCGCGCATCGAAGGCTCCGACCCGGCGGTCCGCGACGAGGCGGTGCTGTTCACCTCGCACTGGGACAGCTTTGGCATCGGACGCCCGGTGGACGGCGACTCCATCTACAACGGCGCGCTGGACGACGCGTCGGGGGTGGCGTGGATGCTGTCCGTGGCGGGCGCGTACCGGGCCATGAACCCGGCCCCGCGCCGGACCCTTGTCTTCGTCTCGTTCACGGCGGAGGAGCAGGGGCTGCTGGGCGCCCGCTGGTACGCCGCGCACCCCGTCATCCCGCTGGACAAGACGCTGGCGGACATCAACATGGATGCGATGAACCCGTGGGGGCGCACGCGTAGCATGGTGAGCCTGGGCCACGGGCAGAGCTCGCTGGAAGACATGCTGGCCCGCCATGCCGCCCGCCAAGGCCGCACCGTGGTGCCGGACCCGGAACCGGAAAAGGGCTACTTCTACCGCGCCGACCACCTGGAGCTGGCGCGCGGCGGCGTTCCCGCGCTGTCGTTCCTCTTCCCCGGCACGGACTACGTGAACCCGGACCCGGGCTACGGCGAGCGGGTGCGCGGCGCCTACATTCGCGACGACTACCACAAGCCCAGCGACGAGGTAAAGCCGGACTGGGACATGGCGGGGATCGTGGACGACACGCGCCTGCTCTTTGGCGTGGGGCTGGAGGTGGCGAACGGCGACGCGTGGCCAACCTGGAGCCCCGGCTCCGAGTTCCGCGCCCGCCGCCCCACACCGCCGGGCGGCAGCCGGTGATCCGTACGCAGCGGAATAGGTGTGGGAACGCAGCGGTGTAGATGTCAGTGATCGGTTACATGCGATCCGCTGTTAGTGATCGTTGACATGAATGCGTCTGCCTGAGAGCGGGGGAGCGCCGCGCAACGCGTTCTCCGCTCGACGTGGTGGCGCTCAACCTAGCCGGGCGAACTCGAGGGCGCATCCATTGGCGCGCGCGGCCACGTCACGCCCGAGGCGCTGGAGATACTTCGCATCCAGCCGCTCCTGCTCGACAAGCTGCTCCACCACGCGGGGTGCCGCTTCTGCCACGCGTGCGGCGAGATCGCCCACCTCCCCGAGCAGCCTGCGCGGAAGCCGGCTGAGCTCCGCCTCCCGCGCCCACGCGGCGCGGTCGATGTCGCCGAGCACGGTCGTCCCGCCGATCGCCATGGCGATCCGAAGCTCGCGCCGTTGCCTGCTCCTGGTGATCAAGCCCAGCGCGCTGGCCACGTCGTACAGCGGCGCCAGCCGGCAATCCTCCCCCGGCTGGATCAGCAGCGAAAAGTTGCGCAGATGCGCATCGGTGCCGGCCGTGATCCATGCGTACGCCACGCCCAGGATGAACGCGTCGACGTCGTCCGAAGTCGCGTAGTCCCGCAGCAGGCGCACGATCTCGCGGATACCTGCGCCGCCCTCGCCCGCGTAACGCAGCGCCGGGTCCAGCCCAAGCGCCTGCGCCATGTCCTCCTGGTGCAGGCGGCGCACTTCGCCCCGCGCATCCGGGCGGCGGTCGTACCGTTCCACCGCAATGGCGCCCTGCTCGCCGACGCGCACCACGCGCGACGTGGCCGCCGCCAGTCCCGCCGCCCGCGCGAGCCTCAGGCAGAAGTGCTCGTTCTCGTTGTGTCCCACGACGCCGGGCAACGGCGGCTTGAGGATGTGGGTGCTCGCCCGCTGCCCGGAGGGCAAACCCCAGCGGTCGGTGTCCGGATCGCACACCAGGGCGACCTTGCCCAATGCGCCCGGCAGGCTGAACTGTCCCGTATGCGCCACGCGCAGGTCCGGGGACAAACGCGCCGCCACGTCGCGCAGCAGTCGCTCCAGCCGCGCATCGTCCAGCCACTCCACGCCTCCCAACGCCGCTCCGCGGACGATCGCCGCCACGCGTTCGGGTGTGGCGAACTGCACCGCCCCTACGCAGTCCTCGCCCACGTGGGCCAGCATTGCGTACGGGTCGTCGCGCGACGCTCCGAACTCGCGTTCAATCTCCTGCAGCCGGCCTTCGTTGTCGGGAAGCAGGCCGCGAAGCCAGTGGCGCACCGGCAGCCCCTCGTGCTCCGGCGCGGCGAGCGGAAGCGCCAGCGACACGGGGTAGGCATCGGCATCGCTCATCCACGCGTCGCTATAGCGCAGCCGGTACAGGCGGGACCCGGGCAAAGGCTCCACCTGCCCGACCACGGCGCGGTCCAGGAGAACGGCGAGCATCGGCGGGGTCTTCATTGGGCGCCTTCGCGCGCGGGCTCGTGCTGGCTGCGTGCATCCAGGCGCACGCCCAGGGCAGCGAGGGTCCGCAGCACCAGCGCGATCTCCAGGCGTTCGCTACCCGCCTCGAGCGCGGCCACCCACTGCCGTGAGCAGCCCACGCGCTCCGCCACGTCCTGCATGGTGAGCCCCTGGCGTTTGCGCTCCGTGCGCACCAGAAGCCCGATCTCGCGGGCTGTCCTGAGTCTCATCCCTTCCTCGACATCGAGAGTCGCTGCTTGTCATCATGTTAATGATCGGTAACAGATCCGCTAATGTCAATGATCGATAACATCATTCATTGTGTTATTCATCGTTACCACGGATTGGGTGGTGCGGTGAACATCCGAGCTCTGCGATCGCCGAGACGAGATCCTTCGTCGCGCGCAAGCATTTGAGCTACTTCAGGTTATCGAGGTGCGCTTCCTCAGGCTCAGGAAGTCAATTCTGGAGTCATTGCCGCGAGCTGAGTCACAGCGCGGCGGCGCTGTCAGCCATTCGTTCGGCGGGATGCCCGCTCCAGGCAAAGCTGAGGGTGGGTACAAAGGAAGAAGTGCGGCAGGGGGCCATGTGAATTTTTTTGGAGGGAGGCTCCTATGCTCATCCCGATCGTCAACTGGCGATAATGCCTGCTGGAAGCGCACCAGGCCCCGGCCTTCACGAACACCTGATGCGCGATCTCGCAAACTCTCGGATCGCGAGGAGGCCGGGTGTTCCCGCCGCGCTCGTGCGAGAGGACGGTTCACGGGATCGCGCATCAGGTGAAGCCGAATGGCAAATTGCGGGGCGTCTCCGAGGGCAATGGAGTTCCCGAAAAAAATTCTCATGGCCCCCTGCCGCGCTTCCATCCCTTTGCCGTTTCCGACGCTTCCAGGGAAGCTTTGTGCGCCCCGCCGCGGCAGACGTGCACGGACACCGTGGTGCGCATGCAGACTCGCACCGTTTCCGGCGATGCGCGACGTGCACGCCGAACCCAGAACGAGCGGGGAGCGTCGATGCCGACGCTCCCCGCTCACCCGTCGTGACCCGATGGCTCCGCTACAGCGCCGGCGTGATGACGATGGCGCCGTTCAGGTGGCCCGCGCCAAAGCGGAACTGGGCCGCAGCGGGGCGCAGGTACTGGATGGCGCCGATGTCGTTGGTGGACATGCCGCGCAGGGCTTCCAGGCCGCCCAGCCGCAGCGTCTCGAAGTACACGACCACCCCGTCGCGGCCGCTGAGCGTTTGCGGGCGCCCGGCCAGCAGCCAGCGCGGCCGCAGCGCCTGAACGGCCGTGAACGTGTCGCGCGAGCCCAGGCGCACCAGCTCGGTGCGCTGGATCGGCGCGTCGCCCCCCGCGCGCCGCGGCGTGGACGCCGACGAAGGCGGGAGACAGGCGGAAAGCGACAGGGTCGCGGCCAGCAGCAGGAATCGTGTTTTCATGGGAGGTGGATCGGCGGGGACAGGAACGGCGGGAAACACGCGGTGTCCCTCCATACTATGTCACCCTCGCCCCGCTCCACAAGTCTTTTGTTTCCGCACGCGGAAGCACCAAAAAGAGCCCCCCGGCCCGGATGGGCCAGGGGGCTCGTCTACCTCCCGCCGAACGGGTGGATGCGGATCAGCGCTGTCCGCAGCCGGCCTGCCAGGTGGGCGCCGCGGTGGGGTTGCGGTCCCACCAGATGCGGGTGGTGAACGCGTCCGGCCCCTGCCGCGTGATCGCCGCCTGCACGTTGCCGGCGTTGACCGCGCGCTCCACCGTGGAGTACAGCAGCCGGCGCGGCACCTCGTTCTGCGTGGCCTCCGGGCCGGGGCGCACGTTGAACGGCTCGCAGGTGCGGCGCCACTCGCTCCACGCCTGGATGCCCTCGGTGTACAGGGCGACCCACTTCTGCCGCGCGATCTGCCGCAGCCCCGCCTCGCCGCCCTGGTAGGCGACGCCCGGCTGCGCCAGGTAGTCGTCGATCGCCGCCTGGTCCGTCACCCCCCACTGCTCCATGGAGGCGCGGATGCCGGCCTCGTAGAAGCCCGCCGCCTGGGACGGCGACAGCCCGCCCAGCCCGCGCTCGGCCGCCTCGGCCTGGATGAACCGCACCTCGGCGTGGGTCAGCAGGTACGCGGGCAGGTTGGCCGCGTAGGTGAGCTGCCCGGGCTTGGAGGTGGTGGTCACCTGCACCACCGCCTCGCCGTGGCTCAGCGCGTTGGGCAGCCCGCGGTACACCGTGGGATCGTCCTCGGTGGGCTGCGCGTACGCCGCCAGCCGCGGGTCGTCCGTCGCCTGCAGCAGCTCCGTCAGGCGGGTGCTTACCCGGTGGTCGTCACGCGTCTGGAAGTTGACCGCCCACGGGTTGTCGTACACGCCGTTCCCCGGCCAGGGGAACCGCGCCGAGTGGGCGTTGCTGGTGAACACGCCGCCCGGGGCGCTGAACGCCGCCCGCAGCTGCGCGTCGGCCAGCGCCGGATCCACGTTCACCACGCGCAGCGCGTGGCGCGCCCGCAGCGAGTTGCTGAACTGCTGCCACGAGGCGCGGTTGCCGCCGTACAGCGGGTCGGCCCCGCCCAGCGACGGCCCGCCGGCCTGCGAGAGTGCCGTCGTGGCCTGCTCCAGCGTGCGGAACAGGTCGGCGTAGATCTCCTGCTGCGCGTCGTACGCCGGCTGGGCCGCGTTCGCCGCACCCAGCGAGTCGCCCGCCAGCGCGCTGAAGTACGGCACGTCGCCAAACAGGTCCGTCAGCACGCCGAACTCCCAGCTGCGCATCACCAGCGCCGGGCCGTACCAGCCGGGCGCGCCGGCCTCCATCCCCTTTTCGACCACCTGCTGGTAGTCCTTGAGCTCCTGGTAGTACGCCTGCCCGAAGTTGTTCTCGGTAAAGGTAGCCGTCAGGCGCTGGTACGCGTCGGTCTCGGGGTACTGCACCTCGGCCATGTGCTGGGCCAGCACCTCGAACTGCCGCAGCCCGGCGTCGCCCAGCCAGCGGCTGGCGCTGAGGCGCGTGGCGTTTACGAACAGCGTGGGCGCCGGAACGTCCTCGGGGCTGTTCGGGTTCTGGTTCACGTCCGTGAGCCCGTCGTCGCACGCCCCCGCGCCAAGCGCGAGGACGGCGGCGAGCCCCGGGGCAAGGAATCTCTTGTAGCTCATCTTGTTCAGCATCTCCTGCCGCTCAGGGGTTCACGCGAATGGTCACGCCCACGCTGCGCGGGTTGGCCGGCACCGCGTACTCGATCCCCTGGAAGTTGCCCGAGCTGTAGGCAAACTCGGGGTCGATGTTGGGCACGTCCGTCCACGTGAACAGGTTGCGCCCCGTCAGGGCGACGTTGACGTTGCCGGAGCCCAGCCGCCGCGTCCAGCGCGAGGGCAGGTCCCATCCCAGGCGCATCTCGCGCAGCTTTACGAAGCTGGCGTCGTACACGTAGGGCTCGATCACCGGGAAGTACCCCTGGAAGTACTTTTCCGCGGAAACGTTGACCGTGTTGGGCAGCCCCGTCTCCGTGTCGATGCCGTCCACCACGATGCCCGGGTTGTTGAAGTCGGCCTCGCGGCCGCGCAGCGACCCTTCCAGCACGCCGCTGTACTCGCCCACCGCGTTGGTGTAGCTGACGATCTTGCCGCCGCGGCGGATGTCGAACAGAAAGCCGAACGACAGGTTGCGCCAGGTGAAGTCGTTGTTCCAGCCGCCCGTCCAGTCCGGCTGCACCGCGCCCAGGTAGTGAAACTCGCCGTCGCTGAACGGCAGGCCGTCCTGGGTGAGCAGCTTGCCCGTGGCCGAGTCGCGGGCGAAGGTGTTGCCGTAGATGGCGCCCAGCGGCTTGCCCACCCGCGCCTCCACGCGCGAGTCGCCGAACAGCCCGCTGCCCAGGATGAACGTTTCCGTCCCGGGGAACAGCTCCTTTACCTCGCTGCGGTTGCGGCCGTAGTTGAAGGTGGTGGTCCAGCTCAGGCCGTTCTCGTTGCGGACGGGGGTAAGCCCCACCAGCGCCTCGAAGCCGTGGTTGGTCACCAGCCCCGCGTTCACCGCCTGCGACGAGAATCCCGACGCCGGCGACACCGGCACCGTGAAGATCTGGTTGCGGGTGCTCTCGTCGTACAGCGTGGCGTCGACGAAGAAGCGCGAGTCCATGAACTCCAGCTCCACGCCCACCTCGCGCGAGCGGGTGATCTCGGGCTTGAGCGCGGCGTTGGACAGCACGTCGCCCAGGGTGAACTGGGCCTGGCCGTCAAACTGCTGCGACACGCCCGTGTAGGTGGTGCGCAGCTGGTACGGCGACGCGTCGTTGCCCACCTGCGCGATCGAGGCGCGCACCTTGGCAAAGTTCAGCACGTCGCTGCGCAGCGAAGGCAGCGCGTCGGTGATCACCGCCGAGGTGCTGATGGACGGGTAGAAGTACGAGTTGCTTCCCTCCGGCAGCGTGCTGGACCAGTCGTTGCGCCCCGTGCCCTCCAGGGTAAGCCAGCCGTTCCAGGTAAGCGCCAGCGACCCGAAGGCGCTGTTCACGTGGCGCTCGCTCACCGACTGCCCCAGCGTGGGCGTGACCGCCGCGTTGGAGACGTTGTAGATCCCCGCCACGGTAAGGCCGTTGGTGGCCTGCGTGCGGCTGCGGAAGTACTCGCGGCGAATGCCGCCGCCCAGCAGCGCGTTCACGTTAAGCCCCGGCACCACGTCGCGGTCGGCCGTAAGCAGCAGCTCGCTGTTGTGCTCGTTGCTGTAGTCGTCCACGAACGAAAAGCCGCCGGCGTAGATCGGGTTGGTGAAGCCGATGTAGCCCGGGGCGTACAGCTGCTCCGCGCCAAACGTGTACAGGTCCGACCCGCTGCGCAGGGTGGCGTTCACCCCGTCCGCCAGCGAGTAGCTGGCCGTGCCGCTCACCAGCAGCCGGTCGCGCGCGTCCTCGATGCGGTTGGCGTTCTGGATCCAGAACGGGTTGTTGTGATAGTTGTAGTTCCAGTTGAACTCGCGCGCCGCCGGGCCGCCGTTCACGGCGCCGCCCCGCTCGTAGTCGCGCAGCGACTCGATGTCCACCTGGCGCCCGAACCAGAAGAACTGCTCCATGATGGACTGGTTGTAGCCCGTGCCCGGCCGGTTCACACCCGTGTTGCGGATGTAGTTGATGGTCGCGTTCACGTTCAGCCGGTCCGTCATCTGCACGGCACCCGTGAGCGCCGCCGAGAACTTTTCGAAGCTGTTGTTGGGCACGTAGCCCGACACGTTGTCGTAGCCGAACGAAAGGCGCGCGTTGGCGCTCTCCGTGCCGCCCGAAACGGCCACCGTGGTGGACGACGTGGCGCCGGTCTCGAAGAAGTTGCTCACGTTGTCCGGGTGCGCCACCCACGGCGTGGGCGTGCACGCGCCCGCCTCGTCGCGGGGGCTGTCGTGCTGGCAGATCAGCCGCCCGTCCAGCTGCGGACCCCAGCTCTGGTCGCTGCTGGCGAAGTAGTTGCCCGACGTGCCCTGGCCGTAGCGGTCCTGAAAGTCGGGGAGGATGGAGGGCCGCTCCAGCGTGTAGCTGGTGGTGACCTCCGTCTTGATGCCGCCGTCGGCGCTGGCGCCCTTCTTGGTGGTGATGACCACCGCGCCGTTGGCCGCGCGCGAGCCGTACAGCGCCGCCGCGTTGGGCCCCTTGAGCACCGTCACGGTGGCGATGTCCTCGGGGTTCAGGTCGCTGATGGCGTTGCCGTAGTCGTAGCCGCTCGACAGCCCGCCCCCGCGGTTGCGGTTGCTCACCGGCACGCCGTCCACGATGAACAGCGGCTGGTTGTTGCCGGCAATGGAGTTGGAGCCGCGGATCACCATGTTGTTGGAGCCGCCCTGCGTGCCGCCCCCGGTAATCTGCACGCCCGCCACCTTACCCTGCATCTGCGTCACCACGCTCTGCGTGCGCGTGGTGTTCAGGTCCTCGCTGGTCACGGCCTGCTGCGCGGTGCCCAGCTCGCTGCGATCGCGCTCCACGCCCATGGCGCTCACCACCACGTCCTGCAGCAGGATCACCTGCGCCTGCAGGGTAAAGTTCTGCGTAAGCGCGGCGCCCGGCGCCAGCGTCACGCCGCGCGTGACCGTGGCCAGCCCCTGGCGGGTGGCCGTGATCTGCGCGGTGGTGCCGGTGCCCACGCGGCTGGCGGGAACCGCCAGGCGGTAGGCGCCCTCGGCGTCGGTGGTGGCGCCCACCCCCAGCGCCTCGATCCGCACGCTCACCCCGGCCTCGGGCGAGCCCTGCGCGTTTGTCACGCGTCCGGTCACCGTCGCTCCCTCCTGCGCCGCCAGCGCGGCGGGTGCAAGAACGGCGATGGCCAGCGCGATGAGTCGACCAAGTCTTCTCATTCCCCTCGTTACTCCTTTGCCCGGCGGCTCCCCCCGAGCCGCCGGATGGCGTACGTCCCTCGCGAGCGGGGTTCGGCCCCCCTCGCGCCCTTGCACCCGGGCTCCCCCGGCCCGGCTGCCCGCATCCCGCCCCCGCGGGCGGGTACCAGAACGCCAGCACTCCAACCCCGGCGCATCCATCCTCCCCGCGCCTGAGCGATACCTTAGCGCCAATGCAGAGATCGACCGGCCAACGAACGCCGGTTTCGTATTCTGTATACCGGCGCGATGGAGACCGCTTATCTGCATCTCCTGCATAACGTTGTGGTGGGGGAATTGTACTACGGAGCGGATATTTGTTCCATAGCTGATTTCGTTCGCTTTGTAATAATGTACTTTTACCGCAAATAAGTGATATTTATGAGAGTGCTACTCGCGCGTGTCGGCGACCGAACGCTCGGGGGATGTGTGGCAGGTGAGGGATGTAGCAGAAGGCGGAGCCGAGCCACACGGGAGGAGAGATGCCGGCGGGGAGATATAAAGGTTGTTTGCACAACTATTGTTGAATGATGCATCTGTGGCAGATGCGTGTGGAGTGGCGGATTCTGGATTGCAGGTTCTCGCGCGCATGCTTCGCCCGCGAGCGAAGCTGAAGATGATGCGCGACTGCTACGTACGTGCTACGTCAGAAGATTTTTTCTTATGAACGTACGTTCTGGAGCACATGGACGGTGGCGTCTGTAGCAGCGGCATGTGGACGTTTCTTCGTGTTACGCCTGGAGAGGATCGGACGGGGGCAGCACGATGGGACGCAACGCTTGTGATTGGACGGGTTTGATGGTTTATTTAGGAACGCTCCACTCAGGCGCGCGCACCATCTCCCGCCCAAGCTGGTTCTTTCGATGTCCTGGTCTGCCACACGCACGATTTTCGGGCTTCTTCTCGCCACCGGCGCGCTGACGGCGGTGCTGATGGCCCGCGGCATCGCCGGCGAGGAGCCCGTGGTGGATGCGCTGCGCCCGGTGGACGGCGAGGCGCCGGGCACCGCCGCCGAAAGGGCCACGGCTGATTCGGCGCGCCCCGCCAAGCCGAAGCGGCAGATCGTGCCGGACGTGGAGGTGGTGGTGAACATCCCCAGCGGGCGGCTGCAGCTGGTGCAGGGCGACAGCGTGGTGCGCACCTACCCCGTTTCCGTGGGCTCCGCGCGGTACGCCACGCCGGTGGGCGACTACCTGCTGGCCACGGTGATCTTCAACCCCTGGTGGCATCCGCCGGAGAGCGAGTGGGCGCGCAACCGCAAGCCCACGCCGCCGGGGCCGGGCAACCCCATGGGCCGCGTAAAGCTGCACATGGATGACCTCATCTACATCCATGGCACCACGTCCGAGGGGCGGCTGGGCGCGCCCGCGTCGCACGGCTGCATCCGCATGAGCAACACCGACGTGGTGGACCTTGCGCGCCGGCTGCACCGCATCGCCAACCCGTCCATGGGCGACGGCGAGCTGGACGCCATGTCGCGCGCCGGCACCACGCAGCGCCACACGGTGATGTCGCGCTCCATCCGCATGCGGGTAAGCTACCAGGTGGCCGAACTGCGGGGTGACCGGCTGCACGTGTTCCCCGACGTCTACGGCAGATCCGATGGATTAGCGGCGCACGTAAAGCGCGAGCTGGCGCGCGGCGGCGTGGACACCGCGGCGATCCCGGCTCCCGCGATGGCGCGGCTGCGGCAGGGTGCCGCGCGTGGCGGCGCCTCGTTCGCGCTTGCCGACATCCCCACGCTGCAGCCGCTGCCGCCCGAGCCGCCCCGCGAGCAGGGGCCGCGCGTGCTGGGCGACCCCGCGCCCCTGCGCGAGGTCCCGCGCGACACCATCGTCATCGGCCGCGTGCCGGAGCCCGTCTCCGAGCCCGCCATCGACGACGCGCCCGTGGACGAGCCCGTCACCGAGCCGGCCAGCGACGAGCCCTGATCCTGAGAAGAGGATGAGGTACAGAGGAACAGAGAAAAAGGAGAGATGCAGAGGAAAACGGATCCTCTGCATCTCTCTTTTTCCCCCTGTTCCTCTGTACCCCATCCTCTGTTGGGGACGTGCTCAGGCGCTTGGTCAGCCAAAGGCGCGGAGCTCGGCGGCGCGGGTAAAGGCGGCGTAGGCCTGGGCCAGCGCGCGGTCTGCTTCGGGGCCGCCGGCCTCGGGCGGCAGGGGGCCCAACTGGCGCAGGACGGCATCGGGCACGGCGGGCGCGCGCGGCGAAAAGGTGAGCGACGCCATCTCCGGCCCGGCGCGCCAGAAGCTCGCCGCCACGGGTGGGTCTGTGGAATCCGGCTCCGCATCCGCCGGCGCGCCCTCATCCACCCCTTCGTTCGCCTCGACCGGCTGGGCCGCGCGAAGCTCGCGGAGCCGCGCCAGCAGGTCGTCGCGGGGGCGGCCGCGCCAGGAGAGCACCAGGAACGGGTCCGCGTCGAACGCCTCGGCCAGGATGTAGTAGGTGGCCGCGACGTGCTTGCACGGGTTCACCGGGTCCGGGCACGAGCACTCCGACCGCAGCTCCTCGCGCCGCGTGGGAAAGAGCGACAATCCGGCGGCGGCGAACGCCTGCTCCACGTCGCGCGGCATCTCGCCCGCCAGCAGCGCCGCCAGGAACAGCGCCTGGTCCGCCAGCGCCGCCTCGGCCCGCGCCCACTCGGCGTCGGTGAACGGCACCAGGCCCAGGCGCACACCGTAGGGCTTCGGCCGCGACCCCTGCACCGCGGCGGTAACACCGCCGGGCGTCACCCGCAAGTCCATCACCTGACCGCTGCGGGCGTAGCTGCGGCCGCGCGTCAGCCGCCCGGCATCGGCCACCTCCTTGAGCGCGGCGATAAAGCGCTGGCTCCACCACGTTTCGCCGATCTCGCCGCGGGTGCTGCGCGCCTTGATGCCATCCCTGGCGGCGCGGCGCGGCCCCGTCTCCCAGTCCCGCCAGTCGGTCATCGGCCGCTCCTCACTCCGCCACCGCGTCCGCGGAGAGCGCGACCACGCGCCGCAACTCGTCCGTGGACATCTCCGTCAGCCAGGCCTCGCCCGTGCCCAGCACGCTGCCGGCGAGCGCCTTCTTTTCCTCGATCACCTGGTCGATGCGCTCCTCCAGCGTTCCCGCGCACACCAGCTTGCGCACCTGCACGTCGCGCCGCTGGCCGATGCGAAAGGCACGGTCCGTCGCCTGGTCCTCCACGGCGGGGTTCCACCACCGGTCAAAGTGGATCACGTGGTTGGCCGCCGTAAGGTTGAGCCCCGTACCGCCGGCCTTGAGGGAAAGGAGCAGCACCGGCGGCCCGTCCGCGCCCTGAAACCGCGCCACCAGCGCGTCGCGGTCCGCTTTGCGGGTGCCGCCGTGAAGGAACGGGATCTCGCGGGCAAAGCGCTCCTGCAGGCGCGCCTGCAGCAGGTGTCCCATCTCGGCGAACTGGGTAAAGACCAGCGCGCGGTCGCCCACCTGCATCACCTCGTCCAGCAGCTCCTCCAGCCGCTCCAGCTTGCCCGAGCGCCCGGCCAGCGCCGAGCCGTCGCCCAGCAGCTGCGCGGGATGGTTGCACGCCTGCTTGAGCCGCAGCAGCATGGAAAGCACCAGCCCGCGCTGCTGGATGCCGTCGCTCCCCTCGATGCGGCGCAGCATGTCGTCCACCACGGCCTGGTACAGCGACGCCTGCTCGCGGGTAAGGTTGCAGAAGACCTTCATCTCCTGCTTGTCGGGCAGGTCCTGGATGATGCCGCGGTCCGTCTTGAGGCGGCGGAGGATAAAGGGCCCCGCCAGCCGCTTGAGCTGGGCGGCGCGGTCCGCGTCCCGGTAGCGCTCGATGGGCAGGGCGAATTTCGCGCGAAAGTCGCGGGCCGAGCCCAGCAGGCCGGGGTTCAGAAAGTCCAGGATGGACCACATCTCCGACAGCCGGTTTTCCACCGGCGTCCCCGTGAGTGCAATGCGGCGCGGGGCGCGGAAGGATCGCACCGCCTGCGCCTGCCGCGCGGCCGAGTTCTTTACGTTCTGCGCCTCGTCCAGCACCACGCGCCCCCAGTCCACCGCGCCCAGCTCGTCGCGGTCGCGCGCGGCCAGGGCATAGGTGGTGATGACCAGGTCGCTGCCACGCACGGCCCGGCGCAGCGCGGCCCCGCCCAGCCGCTCGCCGCCGTGGTGCACGTGCACGCGCAGCCCCGGGGCAAAGCGCGCCGCCTCGCGCTGCCAGTTGCCCACCAGCGACATGGGGCACACCAGCAGCGTGGGCAGCGTCTTCTTTCCTTTCGCCGGGCGCAGCGGCCGGGCAAGCAGGAGCGCCAGCAGCTGCACCGTCTTGCCCAGTCCCATGTCGTCCGCCAGGCAGGCGCCCAGCCCCACCCCCTCCATGAACGCCAGCCACGAGAGCCCGCGCGCCTGGTACGGCCGCAGCGTCCCCGTGAACGACTCGGGCACCGCCACCGGCTGCACCCGCGCGTCGGCGGCTGACGCCAGCAGCTCGCCCAGCCATCCCTCCGCCTCTACCTCGTCCACGGGCAGCGCGGTGCCGGCGCCGTCGGCGCCGGCAGCCAGGCGCAGCAGCTCCGCGGCGGACATCTCGCCGCTGGCGCCCTGCTCGAACAGGCGTAGCGCGGCCGTCATCTCCTCCGGCCGCAGCTCCACCCACTGCCCGCGAAAGCGCACCAGCGGCACCTTGGCCTGCGCCAGCGCCAGGAACTCGTCCGCCGTAAGCGGCTGCCCGCCGATGGACACGCGCCAGTCGTACGCCAGCAGCGTTTCCAGCCCAAAGCGCCCCTCCGCCGCGCCGGCCGGGGCGGAGGTGGAGCGTGCCTTCAGCTTGAGCCCCAGCCGCGCGGCCGGCCCGTTCCACCAGGGCGGCACCCGCACGCCAAAGCCGGCCTGCGCCAGCAGCGGCGCGTCCTCGCGCAAAAAGCGGTAGGCGCCCTCCGCGTCCAGCGACATCCCCGTGGGGCACGCGCCCCGCAGTGCGGGCTGAAGGCCGGGGACCAGCCGCAGCGCGCGTCCCAGGTCTTCCAGCAGGCGCTCCTGCGGCTGTTCCAGCGTGCGGCGGAACACCTGCAGCGCGCCGCGCGCCCGCCACACCTCGCCCGCGGGCACCAGCAGGCTGGGATCGTCCACCGGCTGCAGCAGAAAGTCCAGCCGCCACGCGTCCACCTTCGCCCCGCGTTCCAGCTGTTCGGCCGCCGCGTCCGCGTCCGCGACGGGATCGACGGGCGGCGTGAGTTGAAAGCAGGTGCGGATGCCGCTTGCCGCCGCGGGGGCCAGCGTGCGGCTCCACGCGGCCAGCGCGGCGTGCATCCGCTCCCACCCGGCCCCGCCCGCGCGCGGCGTCGCCTCCGCCGCGAACAGCGCGTCGCGCCACGCCTGCGCCGGCTCGCGCGGCTCGCTTCGACGTGGCGCGGGGATGGGGATCTGCTCCCCCCCCCGCCGCACGCACGCGTCCGTCAGCGCGTCCAGCGCGCGCCCCGCCGCGTCGTCCATGGCCGTCGGGGGCGCGTGCGCGGCACAGGCGCCGGGCATGGCGCGGCGCAGCGCGGCCACCCGCTCCCCGTCCGCCTCGGCGGCCAGCAGCGGCCGCCAGCGCGCCACCCAGCGCCCGCCGTGCGCCGGCTCCAGCAGCGGCAGCACGCGCCCGCCCGCCACCAGCTCCAGCGCCAGCGTGGCCACCTCCGCGAACCAGCGCACGCTCTGGCCCAGCACCACGCCCGGCGCGTCCGCGGGGAGCGCGAGCAGCAGGTCCAGTGCGTCCGCCGCCTGCATCGACAGCACCTCCACCGTCCACGCCGCCGTCGCCCTGCCCGCGCCGCCCTCGTCCGGCGCCACGTGCCCCAGGTGCGGCGACGCCAGCGGCACCCGCGCGCCAGAGGGCAGGTGCAGGGTGATCTCCCCCGCGCCGGCGCCGGCGGCGGGCCTCTGCTCGCCCAGCGCCTCGCGCAGCGCTGCCGCGGTCGCGGCGAACGGATGCGGCCGTGGCGGACGGGGCCTGCGCCCGCGCGAAGGCTCCAGCGCGGCGAGGCGCTGGGACGATTCACCCCACAGGTGCAGGCCGAACGGGCTCCAGCAGGCGTGTACGGCGATCACGCGGATTTCATGCGAGGAATACCTGCCGCAGGGCGGGTCCCGCGGCTCGCGCACAATGTACACTTGTAGGGGCGGAAGATGAAGCGGCTCGCTCCCCAACGATGATCGAAGCAGCGGAAAGAAGGGGTCTCACACGGAGTGAACGGAGTCTACGGAGTTTTCTCGTGCCGTTTCCCGGACGCTCGTGCCGATCCGCTCACCGGAATGGCCTCACACAGAGTTAACAGAGTCAACAGAGTTTCACGAGGCGTTTCCCTGGCTTTCACGATCTGAAGCCGGATACCTGGTGTCGGGTGCGGGTGGGGGATGTCGACGAGGCAGGATCTTTTGTGAGGGCGTCGGGAACGGGAGGTAGATGGAATGCGGCAGGGGGCCATCCGCGTTTTTTGAGGGAGGCATGCGGATTGGTGGATGATCTCCGGAGCGCACGAGAACACGTAGATCGCACCACCTGATGCGCGATCTGGAGAAGCATCCACCCACCCCGCGCTAGCGGAGACACTGAGAAAACGATGAGGCGCGGAGAACGACTGACGTTCTCCGCGCCTCCGCGTGAAGCCGGCGGTCAACCCGCCGGCGGAGCAGGTCAGAGCCCCAGTACCTCCACGCCCTGTTCAAAGACCACGTCCACGGGGATGCCGGCGCCGGCCAGGCGGTCCAGGTCGCCCTGCAGCTCGGCGTCGATCACGCCGTAGCGCTCCATGAAGCCCTGCACGCCCGCGTAGTCGCCGTCGCCCTGAAAGCGCAGGATCTGCGCGGAAAGGGCGTCCATCGCCGCGCGCATGCGCACCGGGTCCACGCGGTAGGTGCCGGTGGCGGCGTCGCGGGCAAAGGCGCCGCGCTCCTTGAAGTAGTTGAATCGCGCGATGTTGGCGCGGCCGTGCGCGCTGCTGGCGCCAAAGCGCACCGAGCGGAAGATGCTGGCCAGGAAGGTGACGTAGCTGTCCATCACGTCGCCCTGAAGCTCACCCATCTCCTGCAGCTGCACCTGCATGAACAGCCCCAGCACGTCGGCCTTGCCCTCTTCCAGCGCGCTGGCCTGGTCGCGCAGCGACTCGCGCACGGTGCCGCGGCCGTTGATGGTGTTCTTGATCCCCAGCCCGTGCGCCACCTCGTGGAACATGGTGTTGCCGAAGAACGCGTCGAAGGTGATGTGCCGCCGCTGGTCCGGCGCGATCAGCATCCCCGCGATGGGCACCAGGATGCGGTCGTACTTGGCGCGCATGGCGTTGCGAAGCTGCAGGCGGCGCGTGCCCTTTTGCAGCTGCACCTGCTCGTCGTTGGGCAGGTTGATGGCGATGGTCTTGCTTCCCGCGTTGCTCTCACCCGCGTAGTACACCACGTCGTACGCGTTCAGCTCGCTGTCCATCCCCGGAGTCTCGCGCCTGTACTCCTCGGGCACCGGCAGGCTGCGCTGCAGGTTGGGGAGCAGCGTGGCGTAGCGGGAAAGGCGGCGGCTCCACTCCTGGTCCTTGATCAGCACGTACGCCTCGTACGACGCCTTGTAGCCAAAGAGCGCGTCCTCGTACGTCTCGATGGGGCCGATCACCACGTCCAGCGGATTGCTCTTCATGTCCAGCCACGCCAGGTCGCTGGGCTGAAAGTCGTCCGTGAGCAGCGCGTCGGCGCGCAGTTCCAGGTAGCGGCGCAGCCCGGGATCCTGCGCCAGCGCGGCGGCCTGGCGCAGCTTGTCGGACGCGCGCTGCAGCCGCGGCCGGAACGCCTGGTGGTACGGCACCGCCGTCAGCCGCCCGCCGGGGCCGCGGCGCACCAGGGTGTACAGCCCCTTCAGCGAGTCCGCGCGCGCGCCGCCGGCGGCCGTCTGCGCCTCGAACTCCTCCTTCGTCATGTCCGCCGGATACGACGTCCCGCCGTCCGGCTTGGCGCCTACGCCGGGAAGGAAGGGCGCGTTCCCCGCCAGCCGGTCCCACGGCCCGTAGTTGATCTCCGCGTAGCGCCGCACGCGCGGGTCGCGGATGGAGGCCAGCAGCGAGTCCAGGTTGCCGTACGCCTGTAGCTTGAAGATCTCGTCCATCTCCCGCGCCGCGTCGATCAGCAGCGGGATCATCCGCCGGTCGGCGGCGCTCAGCGGCAGGTCGGTGGTAAGGCGCACCGGCGTGTACCGCGCCAGCTTGATGTCGATGGAATCCTGCGCCGCACCGCCCGCCATGCTTGCCGGAGCGGCCATCTCGGGCGCGGCCGACGGGGACGCCGTGGCGTTGGGGGCGTTCTGGACGGTAGCGGGCGCGCACGCCGCGAGCGCCGCAAGGCTCGCCGCCGCGCACCGGTGCCGAATGGTCATGGGAAATTCTCTGGAAAGGTGAACCTGGTTCAAACGCGGCGCACGATACTTCGCGTGCAGCCCATCCGGCAAGCGGCAGGGCGCCGGCGGGATCCAGCAGGCGTGGGCCCGCATCACGTCGATGCAGTCCACTCACGGATTACGGCTGTACGGAGGCGGAGGCGCGGAGAACGCGGAGAACGCGAGGAGTTCTCCGCGCCCTCCGCGTCTCCGCGTGAGCCGCTTTTCGTCCGGACGCTGATCTACCGCGGCGGCTCCAGTTCAAAGAGGCCGATGGGGCGGGGTGCATCGTCGCGGCCGATGCTCCACTTCGTCATCCCGATCTTCCACCCCTCCGCCTCCATCGCCTCCAGCAGCCGCAGGCTGGGTGCGCGGAAGGGGTCGGAGAGCAGGATGCGGCCACCCGGCGCGAGGTTGGAGTCGAAGATGCGGCGCAGGTGCGGGTGCATCGACTCGCCGTACAGGATGTCGGAGCCGATGATCCAGTCGTAGCGCGCCTCGTCCGTCCAGTCGACCCAATCCACCAGCCGGTGCTCGATGGAGCCCACGCCGTTGCGCTCCACATTGCGCTTGCAAACCGACATCGCCATCTCCTGCTTGTCCGTCTGCACCACGTGCGCGCCGAGAGACGCGGCCACGATTCCCGGCAGCCCCGTCCCCGCACCCAGCTCCAGCACCCGCTTGCCGCGCATCTCGTCCGCCCGCGCCGCCACCTCGTGCGCCAGGCCGATCGCCGCGGGCCACAGGACCACGCCGTACGGCAGGCGCTCCCGCAGCTCCATGAGAAAGTGCGCCTCGTCGTCGCGGCTCAGCACCGATTCGGAGTGCAGAATGCTCCACGTGCGCCCGCCCAGCCCCAGCCGGTACTCGTGCAGCGGAAAGTCCCCGGCGGTGGTGTGCAGCACCTCCGCCTGAACGGTGGATTCGCTCATCGTGATCTATGGATGGATGATGCGCGCCGGATGCACACCATGGGCGTTCGGTGGATGCGGATCGATGCGCATCCGCCTACAAGAATGCTGCCGGTCGCTGAACAAGCACGGGGCGGCACGCGTCGATGCGTGCCGCCCCGCGCCCGATGTGTGGATCCAGATGCGGCGGTTACGATCAGATACCGCCGGTGGGGAACCACTCCGCGAACGTCCAGCGCTGGCCGGGGCTCGCTGGCCGATCGTCTTGGTCAAACAGGGCAAGCTCCTCGTGGTCCGGATCGTCTCCGCCCGCGCACGCCGTGCGGCACGCGATCCCCGGCTCCCCCGCCGCGTACAAGTCGCCGCCGATCGGCTGGCACACGTCCCACCCGCAGCCGTCCGGGTACGTCACCGGCAGGCCCAGCGCCAGCACGCCGTCGTCGGTCACCGCGTCCACGCAGTCCGCGCGCGGCACGTCGAAGCCCTGCAGGTGCGGCCGGCGGTCGGGGCGCAGGTCGAACAGGCTGTGCGCCTCGCCGGTGAAGTTGTCGTGCGCCTGCAGCGCCGCCATACGGATGGTGCGGTTGAGGTACAGCGTCCGGTGCGCGCCAGGCGCGTTCCAGCGCCCCCCGCGAATCTGCGAATGCGAGGTGTCCGCGCAGTCCACCCATCCCGGCTTGCACACGCGATAGTAGACCCCCCCGCGGCCAACCCGCCTCATCGCCCCTCGAACGAGTAGAGGCGGGCCAGGTACGCGCGCACGTGCTCGGTGCCGTGGGGCTGCGCCAGCACCTGAAGGATGGAGCGGTCGCCCAGCCCGCGCGCGGAGTTGCGGACCACCTGCGGAATGCGCTCGGGGATCAGCTCTTCGTACAGCACGCGCGCCACGTCTCTGGCGCGCTCCACGTCCGCCACCCGATCGGCGGGAACGCCGTTCTTGCGCCACTGGTCAACCGCCTGCCGGGTGACGCCGAACAGCGCCCCCGCCTCGGCGCTGCTCAGCCCTAAGGTCTGCTGGATCTCTTCGAGTGCGCTCACGCTGCCGGTTACGCGCAGGACCTCCTGCGTTAGGGTGACCAGGAAGCCCGCCGTAATAACCAGCCGCGCGCGCGCCTGGCCCGCGTGCGGACGCGGCGCACGAATGGATTCCACCCAAACGCCACACGACGTGGCCAGGTCGCGCAGCTCGTGGGCGAGCGCCCACACCAGCCATCCGCCCGGCGCGTCGTCGTCCACGCCGAACGAGAGCCCCGCGTCGACGATCTTGATCCCCGCCATCTGCAGCGCGTTGCCGCGAACGTCGTCGGGGAACTTCTGGTGGACGATCTCGTGGGCCAGTGAGTAGCAGGAGCGGGCGTACGCGCTGGCGTCGCGCACCGCACCAGTGCGCTCGAACCGGTCCATCGCGGCCTCCGCGGCCCCGATGCGCGGATCGCTCGCGACCTCCTGGATCTCACTTCGTGTTCCTGTCAGCAGCGCCGTAGCCATCATCCCTGTTTCTCCCATTGGTGGGTACGGGAGCGTAAAACATCTGCAAGCAAAATGCAAGTGCATGTGCAAGGTAAAAACAACCGAGGTGTTGCCGTCCCTGGGGCTCGCTGGCTCCACAACAACCTGATCCCCCTGCGGGTAAACGAACGCGGGGAGCGCCAGCCGGTGCTCCCCGCATCTTCCGTCAGCCCTCCGCCGTCAGCGGCGCTGCAGAAGCTGGTCGATCTTGTGCCACTCCTGCGTCAGGTCTGCCCGGTCCTCCGCGTCCAAGGGTTCGCCGTCGCCGTCCTTCAGCAGCTTCATCAGCCGGTCGCGCCGCTGTTCAAGCTTCGCGCGTTCCGTGTCGGACAGGTTGTTCGGGTCTGCCATCGGCGGCTCCCTTTGGGTGGATGCGTATCGATCCCCTTGCGGCTGTGCTCCAGTACCCGGCTGCACGCAAAGCGGTCACGTCCACCCTCTCGCCTGCCTCCATCCTCGTGCTGGCGGACGGTTCTCCCGATCGCGCATCAGGTGGTGCGATCGACGTACTCTCGTGCGCTCCGGACGCCCATCTACCGATCCGCACCCCTCTCAAAAAAATTCTCATGGCCCCCTGCCGCATTCCACCTACCTCCCGTTTCCGATGCCCTCACAAAAGTGTGTGCCGCGTCGACAGCCAGAAGGCTATCCGACACCTGGAATCTCGGCTCTGCATCGCAGGCGCAGAGGAAACGGCACGAACAAACTCTGTTGACTCTGTTAACTCTGTGTGAGGCCTATCCGTTTTGAACGCGATGGATCCAGAGGAAACGCCACGAGCAAACTCCGTTGACTCCGTTAACTCCGTGTGAGGCCATCTCTTGTCTGTTCTACAAACGAACACGAGCGCCGGCTCCCCGAAAGGAACCGGCGCCCGTGGTTTTCTCCAACCGCTCGCACGGAACGCCGCCGGGTTACCCCGGGCGACGCCCCCTGCTCACGACAGCATCAGGAGCCGACGCGCATCACGTTCTCGGCGGCCGGACCCTTCGGACCGTCCACGATGTCGAACTCCACCATCTCGCCCTCGGTGAGCGACTTGAAGCCCTCGGCCTTGATGGCCGAGAAGTGGACGAACAGGTCCCTGCCACCCTCGCGTTCGATGAAGCCGAAGCCCTTGGCGTCATTGAACCACTTAACCTTCCCGGTCGAACGGGACATCTCCTACTCCTGCTGCTGCGGTGAGCATGTGTTCCCGGCGCGGACGGAGCCGCACCGTGGGGTTCCCCGCACCGGACCGTCCGGCGCGCGGGCAATGCGCCCCTGGGGCGCAATGTTCTGCGGCAATCCGGGCCGGACGCACGTGTGCGCACCGGGGTCCGGGCCTCTCCGTGGGGTGGTCGTGCTGATCCTGCGGAAACCGGTCGTACGCGGGGAGAGGAAAGCTCTGTCGCGCGGGGGCTCGCGGGGCCACGTGCGGAGGATGTTGCCGATGTTGGCGCCCTAGATAAGACGCTCCCACGAGAATGTCAAGAAAAATCTTGCTCGCGGGAGCGTTGTCGCTCCTCAGGGGACATTCGCGGGGATGCGGATCTCGATCCCGGAGCCGCCCAGCACGCACACCAGCCGCTGCCGCACCTCGCCCCCCATCTGCGAAACCAGCCAGGCTACGACACCAGGGCGCCACTCGTCTTCCCCCGCCACGCGGCGCGCGGGGGGGCCGGCCTCGCCCGGCGCGCGGCCGTCGTCCTCCACCCCCAGCACCAGAAATCCGCGCCCATCCGCCTCCTCTTCCGTGCGCAGCTCCAGCAGCACGCGGGTACGCGCGCGGCGGGCGGCGCCGGCGAGAAGATTCGCCGTCAGCCGGGACAGAAAGCTTTCCCGCCCGGGCACCACCGTCCCCGGCGGCAGGTCGCACACCAGGCGCACCTCCACCTGCGGGCCGCTCAGGGGGAGAAAGCGGCGCACGGCGCGCTCCACCGTGCCGCGCGGCTCGTACGCCACCTCCGGGCTTAGCGCGGCGCCGCGAAGCACGTCCATCACGTCACGCAGCATCGCCCGCATCTCCGTCCCCGCCTCCACCGTCCGCTGCAGCTCGGGGAGCGGCGAGCGGCCGTGGCGTGCGTCTTCCGCCGCCAGCCGCGCGCGCTGCTCCAGCGAATACGCCGCGTCGGCAAGGTCGTGCAGCAGCTCGGCCGAAACCTGTCCCAGCGCCTCCATCCGTTCACGCACCTCCATGATGGAGCGGCCGTTCTCGCCGCCGGATGCGCCCTGTGGTCCGGGCATCATGCTCGCCTTCCTTTCCTTCGGTTCACGCCCCCGCCCCGGCCAGAACGCCGGAGTGCGCAAGCGGCTCCCTGCCACGCGCCGGGAGCTCCGCCCCCCGCGCCTCCGTCTCCGCCTCCGCCCGAAAGCGGCCCGCCAGCGCGTCCAGGGTGGCCGCCGCCGCCGCCGTGCGCTGGCTGGTGGCCGCCAGCGATTCCATCGCCACCCGCTGCTCGCCCGCGGCCCCGGCACTTCGCCGGGCGCGCGCCAGCGACGCGTCGGAAAGGGTGCGGATACGCCCCACGTCCGCCCGCAGCGCCTCCATGGCCGCCGCCTGCCGGTCCACGTCGCCCGTAATGCGCTCGATGAACTGCACCGTGCGCGACAGTCCCTCCACGATGATCCCCAGCGAGTCCTTTCCCGCCCCCGCCACGGCGCCTACGCCGCTGATCCGCGTGGATCCCGCCTCCAGCCGGCCGCGCACCTCCGCCAGCGCCGCCGCCGTTTCCTCCACCACGCCCGACACCTCCAACGCGGAGGTGGCCGCCTGCGCGGCCAGCTGCCGCACTTCTCCCGCCACCACGGCAAAGCCGCGCCCCTGCTCGCCCGCGCGGGCGGCCTCGATGGCGGCGTTCAGCGCCAGCAGGTTGGTCTGCTCCGCGATCTCGCCGATCGCCGTCACAAAGCCGCTCACCCGCGCCCCCGCCGCCTCCAGCGCGTCCACGGCCGCGGCTAGGCGCCGGTAGTCGTCCGTCAGCTCCACCAGCATCGACCCGGCGCGCTCCACCCGCCGCGCGTGCTCCTCCGCCTCGCCGCGCAGCCCGCGGGCGGCCTCCATGCTGCGCGCCGCCTCCGCGCGCAGGTCCGCGCTCTCGCGCGCGATCCCTTGCACGGCGGCCTCGCCGCTGGCCACCAGCTCCAGCTGCTGCCCCGCCTCTTCCGCCCCCTGCGTGGTCGCGTCGCCGATGGTCCGCGCCGCGGCCTGTACCTCTTCCGCCGTGGACCGCAGCGTGTCGGAAAGGGAGGCGAGCGAGCGGGCGTGCGCCTGGATCTGCCGCACCACCTCGCCCACCGCGTGCGACATCCCGTTGACGGAAACGGAAAGAAAGCCCAGGTCGTCCAGGTGGCGGTCCGGCAGGCGCCCGGTGAAGTCGCCCTCCTGCGCGCGGGCCAGCGCCTGCCGTACGCGCCGCAGCCGGCGGGTGTACGCCATGGGCCCGATCGCCGCCAGCCAGGCGGAGCCCAGCAGGAACAGGCTTTCCAGCCCGATCAGCGGCCAGTTGACCGGGGTGTCCGCGACCCCGAACCCCAGGGCGCGGCCCAGCGGGTACATCAGGAACATGGCCGCCCACTGCGTGCGCGCCGCCCGCGGCATCCCCAGCGCGTATCCGCCCACGATAAAGACCAGCACCGGCATCACCAGGTACCCGTGCACCCCCAGCGCCGCGGTAAGGCCCGTGATCATCACCGCGTCCGTCAGCATCATCCCCCAGAACTGCCCGGGGGCGAACCGGCCCGCGCGGTGCAGCGCCAGGGCTACGGCGTTCGCCACGAAGCTGATGCCGGCAAACCCCAGCGCGATGGGGACGGCGATGTCGAAGACGTGCGTAAAGATGCCGGCCAGGGCCATCACGATCGACAGCGTGGTGATGGCCCAGCGCTGCTGGATGGCCTGCCGGTGCCGCTCCTGCATGACCAGGAGCCGCTCGCGGGCAAAGAGCTCGGCAAAGTGGGCGGATGAGCCGTTCACGGCGACCTGCACTGCGGCGGTATGGCGAGGAGGGGGGCGCGTTCCGTCCGTGGCGTGAATGGATATTGTTGCGGTGCAGCCCCCGATAAGTCAAGCACTTGCGTGCATGGAGGCCGCGGTTTCGCGCAGCAGCTCCCAGGCGGCGCGCACGTGCGCCTCCGTCGTCCGCAGGTTGCCGATGGCCAGCCGCAGCGCCAGCCGGCCGCGGATGCGCGTGTGGCTCAGAAAAGCGCGCCCGGTGGCGTTTACCGCCGCCATGATGCGCTCGTTGTGCGCGTCCGCCGCCTCGCCATCCATCCCGGCCGGCGCGTGGCGAAAGACGACCAGGCTAAGCGGCACCGGTGCCATCGTCTCCCACCCCGGCTCCGCATCGACCCACGCCGCGAGCTGCTTCGCGAGCCGCACGTGCTCGCGGATGCGCGCCGCCATCCCCTCCGCGCCAAAGTAGCGCAGCACCATCCACAGCTTGAGCGCGCGAAAGCGCTTTCCCAGCGCCGGCCCGTAGTCCATCAGGTTGGTGACGGACGCGCCCTCAGGGGTGATCAGGTACTCCGGCACCAGCGAGAACGCGCGGCGGATGATCTCCGGCCGGCGCGAATACAGCACGGAGCAGTCGACCGGGACGAACATCCACTTGTGCGGATTGACGACCAGCGAGTCCGCCCGCTCCGCGCCGTCCAGCACGTGCCGCAGCTCCGGGACGAGCGCCGCGGAGCCACCGTACGCCGCGTCCACGTGCAGCCAGACGCCGTGCCGTTCACAGACGTCCGCGATGGCGGCAACGGGGTCGATGCTGGTGGTCGACGTGGTCCCCACCGTGGCCACGACGCACAGCGGGTGAACGCCGGCCGCGCGGTCTTCCACGATCGCCGCCTCCAGCGCCGCCGGGTCCATGCGGAACTCCGCGTCCGTGGGGATCTTGCGCGTCCCCGCCATCCCGATCCCCAGCGTGATCCCGGCCTTGTCGATGGACGAGTGCACCTCCTGGGAGGCGTAGACGCGCAGCCGCGGCAGGTCGCGCCCGCTCATCCCCTCTTCGCGCACCCCCAGCCCCGCCGCCTCGCGCGCCGCGGCGATGGCCACCAGGGTGCTGATGGAGGCGGTGTCCTGGATGGTGCCGTGGAAGCCCTCCGGCAGCCCCATCAGCTGCCGCAGCCAGTCCAGCGTGCGCTCCTCCAGCTCCGTCTGCGCGGGGCCCGTGCGCCAGAGCATGGCGTTGGTGTTGAGCGCCGCCGACAGCATCTCGCCCAGGATCCCCGGCCCCGACCCCGTGATGGCGAAGTAGGCAAAGAAGTCCGGGTGATTCCAGTGCGTCACGCCGGGGACCACGACGTCGCGGAAGTCGCGCAGGATCTCCTCCACCCCCTCGCCGGCTTCCGGAGCGGACGCCGGCAGCCGCGCCGCCACCTCGCCCGGCTGCACCTGCGCCAGCACCGGGTACTCGCCCACGTTCGCCAGGTAGTCCGCCATCCAGTCCACCACGGCGTGCGCGTGCCTCCGGAACTCCTCCGGCGGCATGTCTCCGGACGCGGCGCGGGCGTGCGGCTTCTGCGAGATATCGGTCATGTTCGTCAAAGGCGGATGCGGTGTGGCTTCTACGTCGGAAGGGGGATGATGCGCCTGCGGGAGTGGCGGCGAAAGGGGCCGGCTGCGAATGCGGGCGGGTGGCATGGATCACGGCTTTTGCTCCCGGGGAGCCGTCGAATGCCGCCTGCGGTAATCGCGATCCGCGTGAACCTGTTCTTTTCAAGGCACCAGCAGGAAAGCGCGGCTGATGTCGATGCAGATCAGCGCTCCGCGCTGACGACGCCGCGGGCAACAACAGGGCGGACGGAGCCCTGCCTGGCTACGTCCGCACTCGCGCTCCACGGATGGCGCGCGACAATAGGGTCGATCCGCGCGCGCTGGCGAATGGGGAGCGCCGTGCCCGGTCCAGCGCAGGGGGCAGACGCGAAGAGGCCGGCCCCGCCGGGGCCGGCCTCTTCGTCACCGTCCTTCATCCCGCCGGGATCCGGCGATTCCGGATCAGAACGAGAGCGTCGCCACCAGGGGGCAGCCCAGCGTGCCCGGGGGCGGCGTGGCCACCTGCTGCTGCGCTGTGCCCGACCGCAGGAGCACCTGCGACGACGCGCGCACCCGCAGCTGCACGATGCCGTTGCCGTTCGTCCACCCGCCCGTGCCGCCCGCGTAGCTGATGCCCGCCGCGTTCACGAACTCGTTTGTGCGCGGCGTGGCGGTGCCCGCGAACAGCACCTGCACCGAGATGCACTCCGGCGGGAACGGCACGTCCACGTTGCGGCGCGGCGCCAGCGTCCCGACCGTGGTGTTCTGCGTGGTGGGCGTGACCGTGACCTGTCCCTCTTCCACCCAGATGCCCTGCAGCGCGTCGAAGCGCCACAACGGGCGGGTGCCCGGGGGGGTGCCGCCGCTCGCGGGGAACTGCAGGGCTGCCTGCTGCCCCGGCGACAGGTCCAGCTGCTGCCCCTGCGGGTCGCGCACGTCCACGGTCAGCATGCCGTACGACTGGATCTGTACGAGGGTGTTCGCGAAGGTGCGGCCCGTAAAGTCGCCCGGCGCGGTGCTGAACTGCACCGGGTTGCCGGGGTCGATGTAGGTAGCGCGCACCGTTACCGGGGTGGCCGGCGGGACCGGAAAGGCGTTGGCCGGGATGATGACCTGCCCGCCGCCCGCGATGGGCACGGTGCCGCCCGCGCCCGCGGGAAACACCACCGGCGGCGCCAGCGGCTGAATGCGGATGGGCCGCGTGAGCAGCACGCCCGCGCGCACCTCGTAGATCGCCGTGGTGCCGTCGTACCCCGGCGCGTTCACCGACACCGCCAGGCGCGACGTGGGCGGCAGGCCGTTCAGGACGAACGAGCCGGACGTGTTGGTGGTGGTCTGCGCGCCGTTGGGCGTGCTCACCAGGGCCCCGGCCACCGGCTGCCCCTGCAGGTTCACCACCGTCCCCCCGATGTCGCCGCCGCTGGCCACGCTGGCCGAGGGCTCGAACTCCGGGCTGGCCACCTGCTCGCAGGCGGCGGCGCCGCCCAGCAGCAGCGCCCCCAGCGCGAGCACCCGCGCCGCATTCCGCTGGCCGTCACGTCTCCAACTGATCTTCATGGGTCCCCCGAGGAGTGGGATGTGAAGAGTGGGATCGCACGGCCAGATGGGTGGCCGCCGAACCAGGAGAGGCTACGCCTGTTCAGGTGAATACAGGCGCAAAAAGAGTATAGCGATTGGCAGGCAAATGCACAATATGCGTCCTGAAATGCGCGGTAACTGTGCGCCGTAGGATTCCTCCATACCGCGCTGTGACCGGAGGATAGGGTCACTCCCCAGAGCCGGAAACGTTGAAAAAACGCCATCGGCCTTGTAGCCGGGCGGCGTTCTCGCGCCCTTGTATCAGATTTCGGCCGCGGCGGCTATTTGAGACGAGGCCGGCTCCGGAGTGCTTCCGGAGCCGGCCTCGGCGTCATGGGCGGGTGCGTCAGCGGCGCGCTAGATGTGCAGCGCGTGGCCCAGGCTGGCCAGCGCGGCCTCGGCGACGGCTTCGGAGAGGGTGGGGTGCGGGTGCATCGCCCGGTCCATCTCCTCCATCGTGGTCTCCAGGTGGCGGCCCACCACGAACTCCGCGATCAACTCCGTGGCGTGCGGGCCCACGATGTGGGCGCCGACTACCTCGCTGTACTTCTTGTCGCGGATCACCTTCACGAAGCCGTCCGTCTCACCCGCCGTGAGCGCGCGGCCGTTGGCGGTCCAGGGGAAGGTGCCCACCTCGATGTCCAGCCCCTGGGCCCGCGCCTGCTCCTCCGTAAGCCCGACGGACGCGACCTCGGGGTGGCAGTAGGTGCAGTTGGGGATGTTCTCGTAGTTGATGCCGGCGTGCGGGTCGCCGTGAATGGCCTCCACGCACGCCACGCCCTCGTGGCTGCCCTTGTGCGCCAGCAGCGGCGGGCCGGCCACGTCGCCGATGGCGTAGACACCCTCGACGTTGGTCTTCATCTGCCGGTCGACGGCGATGAAGCCGCGGTCCGTCATCTTCACCCCCGCCTTTTCCAGGCCGATGTCCTCCACCAGCGGCGCGCGGCCGATGGCGCTCAGCACCCGCTCGGCCTCCACCGTCTGCGTCTTGCCCTTGGCGTCGGTGATGGTCAGCGTGACGCCGCCCTTGCCGATCTCCGCCTTTTCCAGCTTGACGCCCGTAAGGACGTTCATCCCCCGCTTGCGGTAGCTCTTCTCCACCACGGCGCTGCAGTCGCGGTCTTCCAGCGGCAGCACGCGGTCGGCCATCTCCACGATGGTGACCTGCGTGCCGAACGCGGCGTACACGTCCGCGAACTCGCAGCCGATGGCGCCGGCGCCGATGATGGCCAGCGTCTTGGGCGCTTCCTTCGACATCATGGCGTCCGTCGAATCCCAGACGCGGTCGTGGTCGATCTTGAGGAACGGCAGGTCGCGCGGGCGGCTGCCGGTGGCGATGATGATGTGCTTGGCCTGCACCGGCTGCGCCTTGCCGTCCTTGCCCGTGACCTCCACCTGCCCCTTGCCGGCCAGGCGGCCGCGTCCGGCGATGTGGGTGATCTTGTTCTTCTTGAACAGAAAGCCGATCCCCTTTACCAGCCGCTCGCTCACCTGGCGCGAGCGCTTGACGGCCTGCGCCATGTCGGTCTTGATCTCGCCCACGGTCACGCCAAACTCCTTGGCGTGCCCCAGGTGCGTGATCATGGCCGCGCTTTCCAGCAGCGCCTTGGTGGGGATGCAGCCGATGTTCAGGCACACCCCGCCCAGGTTGCCCTCCTCGACGCACGCCGTCTTGTATCCAAGCTGCGCGGCCTTGATGGCGGCCACGTAGCCGCCGGGCCCGGCGCCGATCACCACGATGTCGAAGCTGTTGTCCGCCAACGCTCACCTCAGCAGATGCGAGTTCGCTCTTTAATCCGGCGCCCGGCACATGCATCGAACGTGCACGGCCGGGCGGCGGGCGGAGCAAACTACGCGGGGCGAGGCGGGGGAGCAACGCCCCGCCGCGCGGGCGCCTCGGTTCGCGCGTCGATGCACACGCTCGTGCGGGCGGACGGTTCGCCAGATCGCGCATCGGATGATCGTGACGGCGGGGTGCGGTGCGCCCCGGCGGTGATCGAGGGTTTCCGAAAAGAAAATTCCCATGGCATCTTGCCGCGCTTCCATCCCTCACCCGTTTCCGACGCTTCGCCAGAAGTGCGTCGCGATCCCCGCCGCCCGCGATGCCGACACCGTTTGCCCGCTCGATGATCTGGTCAGCGCCGGCGGTCCGAGCGTTACGCACGTGCCCGTGCGGGGCGGACGGTTCGCCAGATCGCGCATCGGGTGATCGTGACGGTGGGGTGCGGTGCGCCTGGCGGACATCGATGGTTCCCGAAAAAAATTCTCATGGCATCCTGCCGCGCTTCCACCCCTCACCCATTTCCGAGGCTTCGCCAGAAGCGTGTCGCGATCCCCTGCGGCCCCGAATGCCGACACCGTCTGCCCGCCCAACGATCTGTCCCGCCGTGGATGATGAGCGGCGGTATCGCAGGATGGCTCTCTCTATGGCGCGGGCTTCTCTGTTGATTCGGTGTCATCTGATAGCGGACGCTCCGGTGCCTGGAACGCCGCACACGGCCCGGCCGCCGAGTCCACGAAGGTGGACTTTGTGTAGTTGTTGCCGCGAATTTATTCGCCCCGGCAAAGGGTGGCGGCACGTTCCCAGATGATTGCCTCCGTACCTCCGTACCTCCGTACCTCCGTACCTTCGTACCTCCGTACCTTCGTACCTCCGTACCTTCGTACCTCCGTACCTTCGTACCTTTCAGTCATCCGAGCCACCCCGCCCGCGGAAGCCGTTCTCGATGCGGATCTCCAGCTCGTCGCGGGCGGACGACTGCGCCAGGTTCAGCACGTTGTTGCCGTTGCGGAAGAGGATGGCCGGGTCCAGCAGCACGTCCACGCTGCGGCTCTCCCCAACGCCCACCACCAGGCGCGGGCTCAGCTCCGTCTCGATCTCGATCTCCGCCTCGACAAAGGCGCGAAAGCTCTGCGGCGCGCCGCCCGTGGGCGTAAAGGTGCCTACCACCAGCAGGCTGGCGCCGCGCGGCCAGTCGGGGAACTGCGCCAGGATCTGCGCGCGAAGCTGTTCGATGCGGGCACGCTCCGCGGGGTTCTCCTCGTCGTCGTCCAGGTCCTCCACCTCGAACTCCACTTCCTCGTAGGTCCCCGCCGGCACGTTGCCGCTGCTTACCGGAACAGGGCCGCCCGTCAGCGGAAAGTCGATGAACATCGGCCCCGCGTTGAAGTCCTCGCAGTCGTCCGCGGCGCCGGCGTCGTCGCTGCAGCGGTTCACGTCGTCATCGCCGTCCAGCTCGAACTCGGCCATCACCATGCGCAGGTCGTCAATGCGCAGCGTGCCGTTGGCGCCGGTGATCGTAAGCTGCTCCGTGCCGCTGGTCTGGAACCGGCCGGCCGAGGCGAGCGCCTGCCCGCCCGCCACGCCAAAGCGCAGGCGGACGGTATTGTCTCCGCCGCCACCCGCGGCGGGGTTGTCGGCGCAGGCGGAAAGAGCCAGCAGCGCGGCGGCGGCGAAGGTGCGGTGGATCGACATCTTCCGGACTCCCTGTGTCGGTTTGCGGGGCGCCGGAGAAACATCCGGCGCACTCTCGGGCACCGGTAAGGCAGGGGTGATGCCGATGGTGATCCGCCCCGTCAACATCCCGGCAAACCCGCGCCGCGACTGGGGATCTCACCCTGTCGAGTGCCGGGCTGGCGTCGCGGAGCCGGTGGATGTTATTGTCTCGAATCGCTACACTTGCGCATTGTGTGTCGTGCGGACCATCGTTCTGAGGTCAGTTCCTCCGTTTCTCGCGGCAACCCTCTTCGTTGAGCAATCTCGCCGTCGTCGCACGCAGTGACTCCTTTTCCACCCTGTGGCCTGAACTGGCCGCGGCGGTGGGCGCGCACGCCGTGGTCGCGGAATCCGCGGGCGAGCTGGGGCCCGCCGGGGACGCCGTGGCCGTGCTGCTCTCCGTGGCCGGGGTAGAGGAAGAGGCCGAGGCGGTGCTGCGCGAGATGGCGGCGGCCGGCGCCCCCGCTCCCCTCGTCATCGGCGCGCGGGCGGACCACCGGCTGGCCGTCGCGCTGGTACGCGCCGGGGCCGCGGACTACTTCGCGCTGCCGGGCGACGTGCAGGCGCTGCGCGACGAGGTGGGCGAGCGGGCGCGCCGGCGCGAGGCACAGGCGGCGGGGGGGCGGCTGGCGGCGGCGGAGCGGCAGGCGTTCGACTTCAGCCGCATCATCGGCCGCAGCCCGCAGCTCAAGGCGGCGCTGGACCGCGCGGCCCGCATCATCCCCCACGGCAAGGCCACGGTCCTGGTGACCGGTGAGACGGGGACGGGCAAGGAATTGATGGCGCAGGCCATCCACTACAACGGCCCGCGCGCCGCCGCGCCGTTCGTGGACCTTAACTGCAACGCCATCCCCGCCACGCTCATCGAGACGGAGCTGTTCGGCCACGAAAAGGGCGCCTTTACCGACGCGCGCACGGCCAAGCCCGGCCTGTTCGAGGCGGCGGACGGGGGGACGCTCTTTCTGGACGAAATCGGCGACCTGCCGCTGACGCTGCAGGGAAAGATCCTGCGCGCGCTGGAGGAAAAGGAGGTGCGCCGCGTGGGCGCCATGCGCGCCCGGGCCGTGGACGTGCGCATCATCGCCGCCACGCACGTGGACCTGCAGGGCGCCGTGGCCAAAGGGGAGTTCCGCGAGGACCTGTACTACCGGCTGAGCGTGATCCCCATCCAGCTGCCCCCCCTGCGGGCCCGGGGGGACGACGTCATCCTGCTGGCGGAGCACTTTCTGCGCACCCTCGCTTCGCAGTACGGGCTGGACGTGCCGGTGGTGACCCCGGAGCTGCGGCGGGCGCTGCTGGCGCACGGGTGGCCGGGGAACGTGCGCGAGCTGCGCAACGGGCTGGAGCGCGCGCTGCTCCTGGGCGACGGCGGCATCAGCCCCGACGACCTGTTCCACGGCGCGGCGCCCTCGGCCCAGGCACGCGGCGGCGAGAGTGGCGCGCTGCCGTTCCCCGCCACGCTGGACGAGATCGAGCGGGCGGCGGCCTTCGCCATGCTGGACCGGGTGGATGGAAACAAGAGCGCGGCCGCCGACGCGCTGGGGATCAGCCGGTCGCGGCTGTACCGGCTGCTGGAGGGAACGGATGACCCGGAATGATACACCCGTCCCGGCAGGCGACACCTGTTCTCGGCAAAAATCCAGCATCCATGCGGCTTTCTTCCCGGCCTGGGGGTTGCTTCAGAGTACGGCGGAACGGCGATCCGCATCTCCTCCGTTGAAGCGAATCTCATGCACATGAAGCTATGTTTCCGGTTTGCGCTCCTGGCGCTGCTCCCCGCGCTGGGCGCATGCGAAGACCCCGCGGGGAACCGGCGCGTCCCCGGTGAGGACCTGGTGTTCCTGCGCCCGGCCGCCGATGCGCCGCCGCTGGCGGTGGACCAGATCTCGTTCGTGGCGGTGGCGGGGCAGGACCACGACATCCGCATCGACTACGAGAACGGCGACGAGTGCCTTCGTTTTCGGCTGGATGACGACGCGCTCACCCGCCGGCCCAACGGCACGCGGATGAACGAGGGCGACACCATCACCATCACCATCCGCGTGGTGGACGAAGGGTACTTCAACTTCGAGTTCCAGCCCGCGGGGCTGCGTTTCGCCGAGCCGGCGGAGCTGCGTGTGAACTACCAGTTCGCGCACCCCGACTTCAACGGGGACGGCGAGGTGGACGACGACGACGAGGACTTCGAGTTCGGCTGGTGGCGGCAGGAGATGCCCGGGCAGCGCTGGGAGAACATCGCCAGCGCGCGGGTGCACGACGCCACCGAGATCCGCGCCGACATCGACGGATTTACCCGCTACGCCCTGGCGGGCGGAACCTGACACCCGCGCCCTCGTGACGGCCAACGCGCCCGCCCCGCCCGCACCCCTCACGCTGGAAGACGCCCGCATGCTGCGCGCGGCGGGAGACTGGCGCACGCTCGTTGCCCGCGGTGCGCTGCTTTCCGCGCAGGAGCTGCAGGCCGAGCCGGAGCTTGCCTACGCCTACGCCGCCGCCTGCCGGCAGCTGGGCGACACGGCGCGCGCGCTGCAGGTGGCCGCCTGGGCCGAGGCCGAGGCGCGCCGCCGCGGCGACCGCCGCCGCGCGGCCGAGGCGGTGAACCTGCTGGGCAACGCGCTCTTCGAGGAGGGGCGGCTGGAAGAGGCCGAGTCGCGCTTCGGCGAGCTGCTGGCCTACGCGGCGGAGTGGGGCGACGAGGAGTTCGCGGCGCGCGCCAGCAACAACCTGGGCATTCTCTCCAACGTCCGCGGGCGGCGCGACCTGGCGCTGGCCTCGTACCAGCGGGCACTGGCCTCGTACCAGCGGCTGGGCAACGTGCTGGGGCTGGCGCAGACGCACCACAACCTGGGCATCTCGTACCGCGACCTGGGCTTTGACCGCGAGGCGGACGGGCACTTTCGCCGCGCGGTGGACCTGGCCAGCGCCGAGGGCGAGGTGGCCGCCGCGCGGGCCGCCGAGACGGACACGGAGACCGTCATCGCCGTCTCCGAGACGGAGCGCGCCATGCTGCGGGTGCGCAGCGGCGACGCCCCGCTGGCCGAGGCGCTGGCCACCCGCGCGCTGCAGCGCTTCGAGCGCATCGGCGACCCGCGGGGGCGGGCGGACGTGCTGCGGGTGCTGGCCGCGGCCGCCCGCGCCGGCGGCCGCGACGACGACGCGGCGCTGCGCCTGGAAGACGCGCTCTCCACCGCGCGCGCCCAGAGCGACCCGCTGCTGATGGCCGAGGTGCAGCGCGACCGCGGCCTTCTCCTCCGCGACCGCGGCCACCCCGACGACGCCCGCGCGGCGCTCACCGAGTCCGCCCAGCACTTCGCCCGCCTGGGCGCCACCGCCGAAGCCGAAGCCGTCGCCGTCATCGCGCGCGAGCTGTAGCGGCAGGCGCCCGGCCAGTCCCGTGCCAGCCGCAGGGCTCCCGGAATTGTCCAGACAGTGTCTGGACAATTCAAAGACAAACAGAATGGGGTACAGAGGAGCAGAGAACAGCCAGAGGAACAGGGGGAACTGATTTTCCTCTGTATCTCTGGCTGTTGTCTGTCCCTCTGTACCCCCCCCTTTTATGGCCTTGTCGATTCGTGCCGTTGTAAGTTGTTTTCTTGTTGTAGTTTATGCGATTTTTTGCTTGGTGGGCGAATTGTCCAGACGGTGTCTGGACAATTCGGGAACCTCCTTCACTCACCCGAAGGAAGCTGCGGATCCTCTTCCCCAAGCGTGAGTTCCGGCGGACTGACGTCGATCCGGGCGCGGGCGGCGGCGATGGCGGAGTGCAGCTTTCGCCCAAGTACCTCCATGGGCGGCAGCTCGGTGACGTATTCGGCGACGCGGATGCTGCTCTTGTCCAGTTCCAGCAGCTCCACGTGCTCCTGCGACTTTCCCGCGCACAGGATCAGCCCCAGCGGCGGCTCCTCGCCTTCGTGCCGGTCGTGCTTGTCCAGCCAGCGCAGGTACAGCTCCATCTGCCCCTTATCCCCCGCGTGAAAGCGGCCCAGCTTGAGGTCGATCGCGATCAGCCGCCGCAGCCGGCGGTGAAAGAAGAGCAGGTCGAGCCGGTAGTCCACCCCGTCGATCGTCATGCGCTTCTGCCGCGCGGCAAAGGTGAAGTCGGTTCCCAGCTCGCGGATGAACGATTCGATGTCGCGCAGGATGGCTTCTTCCAGGTCGCGCTCCCCGTAGGTGTCTTTCAGCCCCAGAAAATCGAGCACGTAGTGGTCGCGAAAAACGAGGTCCGCGCTCATCCGGTCTTCGTCGCGCAACGCCTCGAGCTCCTGCATGACCACGGACCTGGGTTTACGGGAGATGGCGGTCCGCTCGAAAAGCATCCCCTGGATCTTCTGCCGGAGCGTGCGTGCGCTCCACCGCTCGGCGACGCTCATCCGCGCGTAGAACTCACGCGCGAGTGGATCTTCGACGTAGATCAGGTGGCTCACGTGCGTCCAGCCCAATTGTCCAGCCAGTGACTGGACAATCCCGAAATCCGGAAAAACCTCGGCGAACCGGAGCATGTTGAACAGGTTCGTACGAGAAAAACCGGACCCGTACTCAAGGGTCAGGTCGGTTGCCAGCTGGGCGATCACCTGCTTTCCGTATTCCGCGCGCTCCTGCCCCACTATGTCGCGCCTGATCCGGTCGCCGACGCTCCAGTACGTGACCACCATCGCCGAGTTGACGAACTGCGCCACCTGCCGGCGTGACGCTTCGATCAGGGAGCGGATGTCGCCCAGCAGCCCCGCATCCACGAGCGCGGGCGGTGGGTTGTCGGGCGCCGGGAGATTGGCGGGGGTGCGGGGCGGCTTTCTGCGGGCCATATCCAAAGCTCGCCGGACAGAGGGAAGGAGATGAATAGGTATCGGCAGCAAAGGTGTACAGAGTGATCGAGGTTGGCAAGGGGGAGGCGTGCCCCGCAAAACAACAGGGTGTCCCGTGGCGGGACACCCTGTTTTACATCCATCTAAAAATCGAATTTCCGTAAGTTGATGCCGCGCAGCGGTTAACCCACGGCTGGGCCGATCATCCCCACAAGGAGCCGTGCTTGCCCTGCAGCGGGGCATGAGCACGCGCATCCGTCCCCGCCAATCGAACCGTCGATCCGTCCGCGGATCAGGGCGCCACGTCATGGAACGCGATGCCTTTTTCGCGGTCGATGGTGGTGCGCATGGTCCATTCGCTGTCGAACAGCACCAGGGGCTTCTGCTTGGCGTCGTACACCAGGATGCGGCCGTGGCCGCCGGCCAGCCGGTCGATCTCCGCGCGCGGCGCCTCTACCCAGCGCGCGGCCACGTACGGCATGCGCTCCAGCCGCGCGCGTACGCCGTACTCGTGCTCAAGCCGGTGCAGCAGCACGTCGAACTGCAGCTGTCCCACCGCGCCCACGATGGGCGCCGGGCCGGTAATGGACTCGGCGTAGAACACCTGCGCGGCGCCCTCTTCGGACAGCTGCTGCAGCCCCGTGTCCAGCTGCTTTCGCTTGAGCGGGTCGGTGATGAGGATGCGGGCAAAGTGCTCGGGGCTGAAGCGCGGGATGCCGCCGAACTCCAGGTCGCCGTCGGCGCTGAGCGTGTCGCCGATGCGCAGGTTGCCGCGGTCGTGGATGCCGATCACGTCGCCCGGCCACGCTTCTTCGATGAGCGTGCGCTCGCGCGCCATGAACTGCGTGGGCGAGGCCAGTCGCAGGGGCTTGCCGCTGCGCACGTGCTTCACCTGCATCCCCGCCTCGAAACGTCCCGAGCACACCCGCACGAAGGCGATGCGGTCACGGTGCTTGGGGTCCATGTTCGCCTGGATCTTGAACACGAAGCCGGTGAACTCGGGCTTGAGCGGGTCCACCGTCCCCGTGCTGGCTTCACGCGGCGCCGGCTCCGGCGCCAGCTCCAGAAAGCGCCGCAGAAACGGCTCCAGCCCGAAGTTGGTGAGCGCGCTGCCAAAGAAGGCGGGCGACACCTCGCCGGCGAGGAACGCCTCGCGGCTGAACTCGGCCCCCGCCATCTCCAGCAGCTCCAGGTCCTCCAGCAGCTGGTTCATGGCCCGCTCGGGCACCGCCTCCTGGATGTGGTCGTCGTACAGCGAGCCGGAGTGCGTGTCCACGCGCGACTGGCCGTGGTCCTCGCCGCGGTGGAACAGGTACACCTGCTCGTCCAGGCGGTCGTACACGCCCACAAAGCGGTCGCCGTCGATGATGGGCCACATCACCGGATAGCACTTCATCCCCAGCTCGCGCTCCACGTCGTCCATCAGCTTGAGCGGCGACTCGCCGGGCCGGTCGCACTTGTTCACAAAGGTGAACACGGGCGTTTTCCGCAGGCGGCAGACCTCGAACAGCTTGCGGGTCTGCTCCTCGACGCCCTTGCGGTTGTCCAGCAGCATGACCGCGCTGTCCGCCGCCATGAGCGTGCGGTAGGTGTCCTCGCTGAAGTCCTGGTGGCCAGGGGTGTCCAGCAGGTTGATGGCCTTGCCCAGGTACTCGAACTGGAGCACGGAGCTGGTGACGGAGATGCCGCGCTCCTGCTCCATCTGCATCCAGTCGGACGTGGCGTGCCGCGCGGCGCGGCGCGCCTTGACGCTCCCCGCCAGGTGGATGGCCCCGCCGTACAGCAGCAGCTTTTCCGTCAGCGTGGTCTTGCCCGCGTCGGGGTGGCTGATAATGGCAAAGGTCCGCCGGCGGCGGACCTCGTCGCTCAACCTGCTCATGGTTCTTCGCTCATCGGGTTCCGTGATCAACCCGGAAATCTAACACCGGCGGGCGCATGCTTCAACGCGTCCGCCGACTGTTCGCGGGCGCCGGCCCCACGCCGCCGCCCTTTACACCCCCACGGGAGGCTATGCTCATGACCAGGATCCATCGTCCATTCCCGCTGATTGGCACCGTGCTGCTGGCCGGAACCGCGCTCCTTGCCGCCTGCAGCGGCGGCGGAGGGGGTGGCGGGGGCGGCGGTGGAGGAGGCGGCGGGGGTGGAGGTGGAGGCGGGGGCGGAACGACGCCGCAGTTTGGCGTGGTGGCGGGGCAGGTGACGGCGGGCGGGACGGGGCTGCAGGGGGTAAACGTGACCATCGCCGGGGTGGGGAGCGCGTCGACCAACGCAACGGGCAACTTCTCCATCGCCAACGTGCCCGTAGGCTCGCCCAGCGTGGTGATTACCGTGCCCAACGGCTACATCACCGCCAACGCGGCCGACGCGACGTCCAAGACGGTGGCGGTGGCGGCCGGGCAGACGGCCAGCACCTCGTTCGCCCTCAAGCGTGGGATGCAGGTGTCGGCGAGCGGGACCAGCTTTGCGCCGGAGAACCTTACGGTGGCGCAGGGCTTTACCGTCCGTTGGGTGAACAACGGCGGCGACCACACGGTCACTCCCAACGCGGGCGCCCCCGCCGGCGGGTGGAGCAGCGCGATCCTGCCGCCGGGCGCCTCGTTCGAGCACACCTTTGGCGCGGCGGGGACGTACAACTACCACTGCCAGCCTCACCAGTCGCTGGGGATGACGGGCTCCGTCACGGTGACCGCGGCGCAGTAGCGGCGGCGGGAGCTCACGCGGAGACGCGGAGGACGCGGAGAACAGATCTGCTTCTCCGCGTCTTTTGCGTTTTGTCCGCACCCGCACGTGGTTCCGATCCCGCAACAGAATGGATCTCACACGGAGTCAACGGAGTTAACGGAGTTTTCTCGTGCCGATCCTCCCAATCTGTCGTGTGCGAAGAACAGATTGGCCGCACACAGAGTTAACAGAGTCAACAGAGTGAGTTTCCGTGCCGTTTCCTATGCGCTGACGCGGTGAAGCAGAATCCCAAGTGTCGGGTTCGGGAGAGGGCGGGTCGGCGAGGATGGACTTTTGTGAGAGTGTCGGGAACGCGGGAGAGGTGGAATGCGGCAGGGGGCCATCCGCGTTTTTTAGGGGAGGGATGTAGATCGCTGGATGATCGCCGTGGCGCAGGAGAGCATGCCGATCACACCACCTGATGCGCGATCTTGAAGACCTTCCCCCCGCACCATGGTCGAAGGGAATGGCGTGCGGATCGGGCGAACGCGAAGGCCCCGCCCCCGGAACTTGGGGGCGGGGCCGACGTGCGCTGGCGAATCAGCGCGGACGAGCGCCGCGGATCAGTACCGGTTGCGGTCGCGGAAATTCTCGTCGTACCGCCCACGGTTGCCCATGCCGCCGCGGTTGCCCTCCACCACGCGGATGGGGGTGCGGTTCTGGCGGTCGCCGAACGGATCGCCGTTGTCGATCTGCTGGCGGCTGCGGTATCCGCGGTCGCTGTCCATGTCGGCGCGGTCCATCATCCCGCGGTCGTAGTCGGCGCCGTAGCGGTTCATCCCGCTCTGCATGCCGCCGCCGTACCCACCCATGGCGCTGTAGCCGCCGCGGTTCATGGTGTCCGCGGACGTGACGCCGTAGTGGCCCTCGTCATCGCGGTAGCCGCGGACGCCGGTGTCGCCGCGCGCGCCGTACTCGCGGTCGTAGTTGCCGGCCCAGCTGGTGCCGCCCCGCATGGACCCGCCGCCCATGTGCATGCCGCGATCGTTGTCGTCGCGGTCAAAGCGGTCTTCCACCTGGTCCCACCCGCGGCGCAGGGCGTTCTGCGCGCGGTCAAGAAAGCCCCCGCCGCGGTTCATCCCGCCGCGGTCCAGGTCGCGGTCGTAGTCCATCCCGCGGGCCGCGTAGCCGCCGCCCGTGTTGCCCGAACCCAGGTTGCCGGAGCCCCAGTTGTGGCCCCAGTCGCCGCCCTCCAGGTTCCAGTTGTTGCCGCCGCGGTTCATCCCGCCGCGGTTCATCCCCGTTCCGCCCGACATGCCGCCCGCGCGCCAGCCGGCCTCGCTGGGGCGGGTGTCGTTGTCATAGCGGCCACGGCCCTGGCCCAGGTGCCAGTCGCGCTCCGTGCGGTCCGCGGCGTCGGCCGTCCACGCGCCGTCGGAGAAGGAGTTGGACCACAGCCCCTCGCGCTGGCGGCTCGTGTTGCCCTGACCCCGGTTCATGCCCCGCGGGTCGCCGCCGCTCTCGTACGAGCGGCCGTCGTAGCCGCCGGCGCGGAAGCCACGGTCATTGTTGTTGCGGTCGAACAGCCCCATCTGGACCTCCTGGAGTTCGGGTCGTATCGCCCGCACCGGGTGCGGGAAGGTTCCGAATCTGGGGCGCGCAAGGGGTGCAATCTCCGTTCCAGCAACGACTTGGTGCGCGGACGGGCGGCGGCGCCGCGCTTGATCCGCCCGCGCACTGTCGCTACGTTGCGGCCTGACGGGGGGATTTGTTCTGAGGCTGCCGCAATCCGGTGCCTCCGCCTCATTCCGGCGGTTGGGTGAATGACGACGACAGAGCTGATGACGACCGACGGTTCCGTGTTCGACGTGCTGCGCGCCCAGAGCGCCCTGCGCGGGCTGAGCGACGACGAGGTGCGCGTGCTGGCCGAGGGCGCCGAGACGCGCGCCTGCCCCGCCGGCGCCTACCTGTTCCGCGAAAACCAGCCGCGGCGCGCGTTCGGCGTGCTGGTGCGCGGGCGGGTGCAGATCATCAAGGGCGACCGCACCAACGTGCTGCACGTGCTGGGCGGGGGTGAAAGCTATGGCGAGGGGAGCTTTCTGGACGACTATCCCCACAGCACCAGCGGGCTGATCACGGAAGACGCGGAGCTGGTAGAGGTGCCGCGCACGCGCATCGCCCAGTTGGCCGAGGCGGAGCCGCGGCTGTACGGCAAGCTGGTGATGGCGGCCGCGCAGGTCATCTCGTCGCGGCTGCGCATGGCCAACGCGCTGCTTTCCGGGCGCGGCTCCGGCTACCTGTCGGGCGAAACGCGCACCGAGCACGACCTGCTGGGCGAGCGCCTGGTTTCCGTCGACCTGTACTACGGCGTGCAGACGCTGCGGGCCACGGAGAACTTTCCCATCACCGGCATCCCCATCGGCCAGTATCCGTACCTGGTAAACGCGCTGGCGGCGGTCAAGGAGGCGGCGGCGCTGGCCAACCAGGAGCTGGGGCTGCTGACGGACGAGGTGGCCGATTCGGTGGTCCGCGCCTGCCGCGAAGTGCGCGACGGCAAGCTGCACGAGCAGTTCGTGGTGGACGTGGTGCAGGGCGGGGCGGGGACCAGCACCAACATGAACGCCAACGAGGTGATCGCCAACCGCGCGCTGGAGCTGCTGGGCCACCGCAAGGGCGAGTACGAGGTGGTGCATCCCAACAACCACGTCAACCTCAGCCAGTCCACCAACGACGTGTATCCCACCGCGCTCAAGATCGCCGGCAACTGGGCGATCGACGACCTGGTGCGGGCGCTGGGGGAGCTGCGCGAGGCGTTCATGGAAAAGGGGCAGGAGTTCGGCGCGGTGCTCAAGATGGGGCGCACGCAGCTGCAGGACGCGGTGCCCATGACGCTGGGGCAGGAGTTCACGGCCTACGCCGTCACCATCGGCGAGGACATGGACCGGCTGCGCGAGGCGGCGGCGCTCATCCGCGAAACCAACATGGGCGCCACGGCCATCGGCACGGGGATCAACACCGAC
>NZ_JBMDXM010000197.1:0-3139 GCF_048594345.1 Longimicrobium sp. | reverse complement strand
CACGGTCGCGGTGGCTGGCCAGGGCGGCGAAGTGGTGGCGCAGGTCGTGGACACGATGACTGGCATCGAGGCCTCGTCGCGACGGATCAGCGACATCATCTCGGTGATCGATGGCATCGCTTTCCAGACCAACATCCTGGCACTGAACGCCGCAGTGGAAGCCGCGCGCGCTGGCGAACAGGGCCGCGGATTTGCGGTGGTCGCCAGCGAGGTACGCGCGCTGGCGCAACGCTCGGCCGACGCCGCGCGTGAGATCAAGGCGCTGATCGAGGCCTCCGTCGGCCAGGTGGAGCAAGGCGCGGTCATGGTGCGCACTGCGGGCAGCACGATGGAGGAGATCCTGACCTCGGTGCATCGCGTGACCAGCATCATGGCCGAGATCTCTGCCGCGTCGCAGGAACAGAGCGCCGGCATCGCACAGGTCAGCCAGACCATCGTGCACATGGACGAAGCCACCCAGCAGAATGCGGCGCTGGTGGAGGAAGCCAACGCGGCGGCACGCTCGATGGAGAGCCAGGCGCAGGCGCTGCAGGATGCGGTGGCGATCTTCAAGCTGAGCGGCACGGCGTATTGATGGCGCTTCGTACGTCCCTCCTCTCGCACTCCGGGGAGGGACGCACGCGGCGTTGATCGCGTCGACCGCATATCGCCGGTCTGCAGGGCGTCTTCTTTCGAGTGTTGGACCGCTGGCGCAGCGTGCCTTTCACCTTAGGCGAGCGGAACGATGCGGGGCTCTCAGCCCCGCCAATGGCGGCGCGACTGTGGTTTCTCTGCGCCCGATAGCGCAATCCCGGTCTTCGCGAACCAGCGCTCGGTGTCGAGCCGGGGCATCGCCTGCGTGGTGCCGAGTACAAGCGTGCCTGCCAGTGCGGCTGCGACGACGACGCCTCGCAGATCGAGCGCCAGCCGGCGCAGCAGGCGCAATGTGAAGAAGCAAGCGCACATGCCCAATGCCGTGCCGGCGACCACTTCGCTGGGTGGGTGCGCGCCGATCGGCACGCGCGACCAGGCCACTAACGCTGCAAGCCCGGCGCCGGCGAGCGTCGCCATGACCCGCAGCGCGCGTTGCGGCGGAGGTACGAGCAATGCGAACAGCGCCGGCCATAGCAGCCAGGCCAGGACGGCGTGGCCGCTGAAGCAGGTGAGGTCCCAGCGCCGGATACCGGTGCCCCAGCCGTAGAAGGCGATCTTGCTGCCTGCCACCAGCGCCAGGCTGGCGGCGACGATGCTGGCCCATTGCAGCAGTTCGCCGTTCGACAGCCGCGGGGCCGCCGGTCGGACGCGCAGCCACGCCGCGATGGCGGCCAGCAGCGGCACGACGAGCACGGCGTCGCCGAGCAGGGTCAGGGCTTTCCAGGGCATGGGGATCCGGGTGGGGGCCGGGTGCTGCAGTCGCAGCGTGCGCTCGATTGTAGGGGGCGGGGATGGCGGGGGGCTGAAGACTGGTGGTGGTGCCTGGGGAGACGGCGCGCCCCCTCCCCAGCCCTCCCTTGCGCGCGGGAGAGGGGGTTTCGAAGCTGCCCCCCTTCCCGGCCCTCCTCTGCAGGCGGGGGGGAGACAAGGGCCGCGTTGCGCAGGGGCGGCCGTGCTGCCCTCCCCCGCACGCGGGGGAGGGGGTTTTCGAATCTGCCCCCTTCCAGGCCCTCCTTTGCAGGCAAGGGGGAGACAAGGGCAGCGTTGCACCGGAGCGGCCGTGCTGCCCTCCCCCGCACGCGGGGGAGGGGGTTTCGAAGCTCCCCCACTTCCCGGCCCTCCTCTGCAGGCGGGGGGGAGACAAGGGCAGCGCTGCGCCGGGGCGGCCGTGCTGCCCTCCCCCGTTCACGGGGGAGGGTTGGGTGGGGGCCTCGTTCCGATCGCTGTGCTCTGCGGCCTTGTCCACTCCGGTCTTCCGCCCATGAGGGACGCGATGTTCGCGAGCGGGGGAGTTTGAAGCTGCCCCCACCCCAGCCCTCCCCCGCACGCGGGGGAGGGGGTTTCGAAGCTGCCCCCCTCCCCGGTCCTCCTCTGTAGGCGGGGGGGAGAGAAGGGCCGAGTTGCGCAGGGGCGGCCGTGCTGCCCTCCCCCGTTCACGGGGGAGGGTTGGGTGGGGGCCTCGTTCCGATCGCTGTGCTCTGCGGCCTTGTCCACTCCGGTCTCCGCCCATGAGGGGCGCGATGTTCGCGAGCGGGGGAGTTTGAAGCTGCCCCCACCCCAGCCCTCCCCCGCACGCGGGGGAGGGAGCAGATGCGCACAAGTCGTCCTCTAGGTAGACCAGCCCTCCCCCGCACGCGGGGGAGGGGGCAGATGCGCACGAGTCGTCCTCTCGGTAGACCAGTCCTCCCCCGCACGCGGGGAGGGAGCAGATGCGCACAAGTCGTCATCCAGGTAGAGCAGCCCTCCGCCGCGCGCGGCGGGAGGGAGCGGGGGCGCCGACGCCGGGTGCGTGATGAGGATCCACCGCTTTATCCGCGTTGACGCGGGCGGTCTCGATGGCCGGGTGCATTGCGGACGCCTGTTTGGGCTACAATCGCCGGCCGCCCTCCTCCGCTTTGCGGTGGTCGGCCGGACAACGCGCCTGTAGCTCAGCCGGATAGAGTAGTGGCTTCCGAAGCCATTGGTCGGGGGTTCGAATCCCTCCAGGCGCGCCATTTTCGGACCGACGGATTCGAGCGCTGATACGCGCAGAAGTCAGGTCCACGACGCTGTCACCCATCGCGCCCGGCAGAACGGCGGGACATGGGCCCCGCCGCGCAGATTACTTCTTGTTTCCCTTCTTATCCGGTGCCTGCGACAGCGCGGAGCCAGCCGCTGTCTTCGCGTCCTTGCTGCTGCCTTTGTTCTTCAGCGTCTTGGAGGCCGCAGTCGCAGCCTTGGGGCTGGTCTTCTCGTTCTTCGCCATGTTGGTGATTCCCGGGATGCCGGCGGCTACCGGCCGTTGGATCCTGCGCCCCATCCTGCTGCTGCGCCAGACCTACCGTGGCTGACGACACGCGCACCGTCGGCGCTGTCTGGATTCGCCGCGCCCCTGCCAAGCGCCGTCATGCCGGGCACGTCTCACCACCCGACGTGCTCACGAAGCAGATGGGGCGCGTAGAGTAGACACGCGCACGGGGGCGCCTTCGGGGAATCGACGATGGACTTGAAGCACAAGCTGCTGCTG
>NZ_JBMDXM010000196.1:0-14431 GCF_048594345.1 Longimicrobium sp. | reverse complement strand
TTCTGCGGCCGGAGGACGCGGCGGTGCTGGCGACGTACTCCGGCGTGCGGGCGACGGCGCGCAACGCGTTCGAGGCGCGGCTGGTGGCGCGCATCGCCCGGCTGGCTCGCGTGGGGCTGCGCGATCCCGCGACGGGCGAGCGGTACACGCCGGAGGCGCTGCGCGCGCACGGGCTGGCCGTCATCAGCCCCCACCGCGCGCAGAACAGCGCCATCCTCGCCGAGCTGGCCGCCGCGGGCTGGCCGCGCGACGCGCTGCCGGTGGTGGACACGGTGGAGCGGATGCAGGGGAACGAGCGCGAGCTGATCCTGGTGTCGTACGCCGTCGCGGACCGCGAATACGCCGAGCGCGAGGCGGAATTTCTGCTGAACCCCAACCGGTTCAACGTGTCCATCACCCGCCCCCGCTCCAAGCTCATCGTTTTCATGAGCGAAGACGTCCTGCGCACCGTCCCGCAGGACGAGGAGGTGATGACGGAGTCCACCGCCATCAAGGGCTACCCCGCCCACTTCGCCGCCCCGCCGCGTGAGCTCGACTACCCCGCGCCCGGCGGCAAGACCGTGCGTCTGCGGATCCGGACGATGCCGGTGTGATGCGCGGAGGAGTCGGCGCGGCTGCCGTGTGTCGGGTCAGGATCTACCTCGGTTTTCGAGATGGCGGGAGAGGAGAAGGAGTTGATCGGCGTCCGATGATCGACTAATTTGCGGGCAGATCCTGAACATCGGGAGGGCGAATGTCAAAGGTGAACGGCGCAGGGAAAAGCGGGAAGAACGGCAACGCGTCGGCGGGTGATTCGGACGCGGACTCGGTGGCCCGCAAAGCACCCAAGAATGCCCGGGTGGTGAAGCCTTCGTACAAGCCGGGAACAGTTTCGCGCGCAGCGATCCGCGCCGCGGTCGAGCGAGTCAGTAGCAGCGCCTGAACGCATTCCGCTCCTCTTGCCCGTGGGCGCATTCGCTTGCCGAGCGTATCGCACCAGGACCACGTCTACATCAACTGCCCGTTCGATGGCGAATACCAGCCCCTTTTCGAGGCGCTGGTATTCGCCGTTCATGACTGTGGATTCATCGCGCGGTCAGCGCTGGAACTCGAAGACGGGAGCCAGGTCAGAATCGACAAGGTCGAGCGCCTGATTGCCGCGTGCCGGCTCGGCATTCACGACATCTCTCGTATGGAGCTCGATGCGCCATGGGGGCTGCCGCGCTTCAACATGCCGCTCGAACTTGGCTTCTTCCTGGGCGCGAAGCGTTTCGGGACCGGAGATCAGCGGCGCAAGGTGTGCCTGATCCTGGACCGTGAACTGAACCGGTACCAGAAGTTCTGCTCGAACATCGCCGGGCAGGACATCAAGGCGCACAACGGAGACCCTCGTGATGTGGTCAGGCTCGTACGCGATTGGCTGCGGAGCGCGAGCTCCGGCGCCATCCTCCCCAGCGGCGCGGTGATGGTGCAGCGCTTCGAAGAGTTTCTGCGCAAACTTCCCGAGATCTGCGACGAGCTCCGCCTGGACCGCGGCGACCTGATCTACCGCGACTACACGGCCGTCGCCGCCGCGTGGATCGCGCGCAACCCCTGGTGAGCTGGGGGCGCCACCGCCAACCCTGGCGTTTCGTCCGGTACATGCCCCGTCGATGAATCAGACCCGTACCAGTACCTCAGTCCCGGCTGACCGGTAGCGATGGCGAATCCGTTTTCCAATCGAAAAAAGGTGCGCGGGTGGAAGCGGCGCATACGGCAGTTGGAGCGGTTGCGCCTCCGCCATCGGGAGCTGGACCTGGAACTGCTGCGCCGGGACCGTGTGGAGTACGTCGAGATCCTGCTGGACCCGTGGAGCCGGCTGGTGCCGCGCAACCCGCCGTACTGGTATCGGCGCCGCATCCTGGCGGCGTTCATCGACATCTTCGACGCGTGGCGCGAGACGCTGGAGCGGCAGGGGGAGCCGTACTACCTGGCGCTGTGGGTGCTGGAGCCCAACTTTCACGGTACGCAGGTCGTTGCCGCGACGGGGGACCGTATCGAGGGCTATCGGACCCGCTTCGACTTTGTGGAGCGCGGGTCCGCGGGACCCGTGCAGTATCGGGACGAATCGTATGATCTGGGCCGCTTCCAGTGGAGAGCGGGCCAGCTGCTCGACGTCTTCTCGGCCCGGGAGGATGCGTTTGATGAGTTCGACGTCGCCGACTGGACCCGCACCGCCGATCGCATCGAGCAAACCGCCGACGACACCCTCTTCACGTTCAAACGCGGCATCGTCTGGCTGGGCACCCAGCCCTCGGAGCTGAGTCCTGCGCTGCCGGTGCTCCCGGAGGTTCGGTAGCGATGTCGAATCCGTTCTCCAATCGGAAGAAGGTGCGCGGGTGGAAGCGGCGCATCCGGCAGCTGGAGCAGTTCCGCCTTGCCCATCGCGAGCTGGACGTGGAGGCGTTGCGGGGCGGGGGCAGGCACTACGTAAAGATCTGGCTGGATCCCTGGCGGCGGCTGGTGCCGCGAAACCCGCCCTACTGGTACCGGCGGCGCATTGTGGCGGCGTTCGTCGACATCCTGGGCGCCTGGCGCGAGCGCCTGGACGCGGCGGGGGAGCCGTATTACCTGGAGATGTGGCTGTTTCATCCGGACTTTTACGACACGCAGGTCGTGGTTGCGGTGGGCGAGGAGATCGACTGGTACCGCAACGTGTTCGAACCGGCCGAGGGCGTTCCGGCGCAGCCGCCCGCGGAGTACGGGGACGCGCCGTGCGGCCCGGACGACCTTCGCTGGCGCGCCGGCCGGGTGATCGACGCGGAGCTGGCAAGCTCGTACGAAGGCGATTTTCAGGCACTGGCGCGGCTGGTCCCCACGGCGGACCGTGTCCAGCAGACCGGCGACGGCGACACGCTTCTGGTCTTTTACCGCGGCCTGGTGTGGCTCGGCTCGCTCTCCTCGCAACCGGACTCCGGCTTCCCGGACCCGCTTTCGTGATCCATGACCGTTGATCGAAACACCCCCGTCTGGGACGATGGAGCGTGGACGCCGCTGCCGGCGCTCGATGGGGACGCATCCGCCGACGTGTGCGTCGTCGGCCTTGGCGGGTCGGGGCTTACCTGCATCGGCGAGCTGCTGCGGCGCGGGGTCAGCGTCATCGGCATCGACGCGGGACAGGTGGCGGGCGGGGCGGCGGGGCGGAACGGCGGATTCGTGTTGTCGGGGACGTACGACTTTTATCACGACGCCGTGGCGCGGCACGGGCACCATCGTGCGCGCCGCATCTACCGGCTGACGATGGACGAGGTGCGCCGGATCGCGGCGGAGACGCCGGAGGCGGTGCGGCTTACGGGATCGCTGCGCATCGCCGACACGGACGAGGAGGCCGAGGACTGCCGCCACCACCTGGCCGCGCTGCGGGCGGACGGCTTTCCCGCGGAGTGGTACGAGGGGCCCGAGGGCCGCGGCCTGCTGCTGCCCACCGACGGTGTCTTCAACCCGCTGCACCGCTGCCGCATCCTGGCGCGGCGCGCCGTGGACGCGGGGGCGCGGCTGTACGAGCACACGCCCGCCGTGCAGGTCCGTCCGGGCAAGGTGGTGACGCCGGCCGGCACCATCCGCTGCGGCCAGGTGATCGTGGCGGTGGACGGGCGGCTGGAGGCGATCTTCCCCGAGCTGGCGCCGCGCATCCGCACCGCGCGCCTGCAGATGATCGCCACCGCCCCCACGGACGAGGTGCGCGTTCCGCGGCCGGTGTACGCGCGTTGGGGGTTCGAGTACTGGCAGCAGCTGCCGGACGGCCGCATCGCGCTGGGTGGCTTTCGGGACGCTGGCGGCGAGAGCCAGTGGACGCACGATGCGCAGACGTGCGAGCCCGTGCAGGGGCCGCTGGAGCGCTTTCTCCGTGAGCGCATTGGCGTCCACGCGCCGGTGACGCACCGCTGGGCCGCGTGCGTAAGCTTCAGCACCACGGGGCTGCCGATCCTGGAGGAGGTTCGCCCGCGCGTGTGGGCGGCCGGCGGCTACAGCGGCACCGGCAACGTGATCGGCGCGCTGTGCGGCCGCGCCGCGGCGGAGCTGGCGCTGGGCGCGCCATCGGAGCTGGGTGAGGTGTTCGCCTCCGCGCCGGAGTCCGCATCCATCCCCGCGTGAGAATGGGCGGTCGACCGCGATCCATCCGATGTGGCGGCTTTGACGTGGGCGTCGCCGCCGACCGTTTGGCAGGCCCCGCCCGCGGCCGGTTCCGGCGTACTGATCCCGCCCTTCGTTCATCCACCGTCATGCAAACCGAAGCCCGCCAACGGGGTATGATGGATGCAGCTGCGTCGGGAACGGTGCCGGCGCGCGCCGCATCCCGGTGATGACCTATGGAAATGGGGAAGGGAGACGACGATGGGGACGTCTGCGGAAAAGGATTTCGATACGCTGGAAAAGCCGAAGCGCGCGTGGCGCGGTGAGCTGCCGCCCGAGTCGTACGACGTGCTGTTTGAAGAAGGGACGGAGCGCGCGGGGACCAGCCCGCTGAACCACGAAAAGCGCGCCGGAACGTTCGTGTGCGCGGCGTGCAACCTGCCGCTGTTCACCTCCGACGCCAAGTACGAAAGCGGCACCGGCTGGCCCAGCTTTTACGACTTCATCCCGGGGCACCTGGACACCAAGCGCGACTTTCTGACCTTGTGGCCGCGTACGGAGTACCACTGCGCGCGCTGCGGCGGGCACCAGGGGCATGTGTTCAACGACGGTCCCCGGCCCACGGGCAAGCGTTACTGCAACAACGGCGTGGCGCTGCGCTTCATCCCCGAGGGCGAGGCGCTTCCGCCGCTGAAGGAGTGAGCGGGCGAGGGATGAACGGGTGAAGGGGTGAACGGGTGAACGGGTGACACAGGACGCGGAGAGGATCGGCTCTCGGCGTCCTCGTTCATTGTCATCGGTCTTAACAGTTCTTGAACGCTGCTCATCAGGGGCGGTGTGAGGAGACGGGGGATGACGGCGCATGGGGAGATCCGGGTCGGGCTGATCGGGTACGGGCTGGCGGGATCGGTCTTCCACGCGCCGCTGGTGGCGGCTACGGAGGGGATGCGGCTGGCGATCGTCGTCACGGGGAACGCGGACCGCGCGGAGCAGGCGCGGCGCGAGCATCCCGGCGTCGAAGTCCTCGGCAGCGCGGAGCAGCTGTGGGCGCGCGCGGACGAAGTGGACCTGGTCGCGGTCGCGTCGCCCAACACGACGCACGTGCCGTACGCACGCGCGGCGCTACGCGCGGGGCTGGCGGTGGTGGTCGACAAGCCGCTCGCCGCCACCTCCGCCCAGGCACAGGCGCTGGTGGACGAGGCGCGGCGCCTGGATCGGCTCCTTTCCGTTTTTCAGAACCGGCGCTGGGACGGCGACTTCCTTACCCTGCGGCGCCTGCTGGCGCGGGGCGCGCTGGGCGACGTGCACCGCTTTGAATCTCGCTTCGAGCGCTGGCGGCCCACGCCGAAGGAAGGATGGCGCGAGTCGGGCGATCCAGCGGACGCGGGCGGCACGCTGTACGACCTGGGAAGCCACCTGATCGACCAGGCGCTGGTGCTGTGGGGTCCCGTGGCGCGCGTCTACGCCGAGGTAGACCGCCGCCGGCCGGGTGTGCAGGTGGATGACGATGCGTTCGTGGCGCTGGAGCACGCGTCCGGCGTGCGCTCGCACCTGTGGATGAGCGCCACGGCGGCGGACCACGACCTGCGCTTCCGCGTACTGGGAAGCCGCGCCGCGTACGTCAAGCACGGGCTGGACATGCAGGAGGGGGCGCTGAAGCAAGGTGCGCGGCCCGGCGCCGGTTGGGGCGCGGAGCCGGAGGCGCGGTGGGGCAGGGTGGGCGCGGTGGATGCGTGGGCCCTCGTGCCCGCGGAGCCCGGCGCCTGGCCCGCGTACTACGCGGGCATCGCGGCGGCGCTGCGCGACGGCGCGCCGCCGCCCGTGGATCCCGCGGACGCGGTGCAGGGGCTGCGGATCATCGAGGCGGCCCGCCGCTCCGCCGCGGAACGGGCGGTCGTCGAGCTGGCGTGAACGTGAAAGGCGGGCGATCGCATGGTGCGATCGCCCGCCTCTTACCTGCAACTCTGCACGTTACAACCCTGTGAGTTACAAAGTTGCAACCAGGCCTCAGCGCTCCACGTCGTCTACGCGGGTAATTTCGTAGGGGTACCAGTGGCGTTCGCGCTCGGCGTGGACGTGGATCTCGGGCATCCCCGCGGGGCGAAGCACCAGGTCCGCCGTCGTCTCGTCCTCGTACTCCACCGCGGTAGGCACAAATTCCTGCCCCAGCACCTGCTCGGCCGAGTGCCGCAGGTCCTTGGGCGTGTTGAATACCGTGCCCAGCAGTTCATCCACCGGCGCACTCTCCGTGCGCGTCGTCGCTTCGTGGTCCAGGCTACTCATACATGGCTCCCAGCACTCGGCTACGTCATTTGGAAGAGATACTTACAATTTAGGAGTACCCGCCGGTTGCACAAGGGGTTCCCCCCCACAAGACGAGATCCTGTAACTCGTCGGGAGAACCACCGTTACACAAGCGTTCGCGCGACGTGGACAGCGTTTCCGGCCGCGCGGCTCATGCACCAGATTACGACTGCTACACACGGTATCGGAAGTAAACGCAACAATAGGGGGTGGAACCGCGTAAATAGAAGCGGCTCGGGCTCTCCCCCGGTGCCGCAACCGCGGCGTAGACGGCCGGCAACTGAACAGATGGGGGAGTATAGAGGGGCAGACAAAAGCCAGAGACGCCTCGTCGAGCAGCTAAGCCGCTACCTCGATCCCGCCACGCCCCCGGCCGCCGCGGGGCTGGAGGTGACCCACACCTGGACCTTCGGCGGCACGCATCTGCTCGATTCGCTCTGGCGGGAGCTACGCCTGGACGAGTTCTTCTCCCATGCGCTCGAAGCGCGTTCCTTCGCCCAGCCGGTAGAGCGGGCTATCTTCGCGCTGGTCGCGCACCGGGCCCTCGCCCCGGCCTCGAAGCTGGCCTGCTCCCGCTGGGCCGGCGCCAGCGCCTGGATTCCCGGGTTGGAGGGCGGAGGCGCCGAGCTGGACGTGCAGCACCTGTATCGGGCCATGGACTTCCTCCACGGCGCCATGCCCGAGTTGCAGGAGCACCTGTACTTCCAGGTGACCGACCTGTTGAGCGCCGACGTGTCGGTCCTCTTCTACGACACCACCAGCGTCAGCTTCTACCTCGACGAGGCAGACCCCGAAGGCGAGCTCCGGCGCTATGGTCATTCGAAGAAGAAGCGTCCCGACCTGCCGCAGATCGTCGTCGGGCTCGCCATCAATCGCGATGGCATCCCGGTGCGCCACTGGATCTACCCCGGCAACCGCATCGACGTGACCACGGTGGAGGAGGTCACGCGCGATCTGCTGGGCCTGCGGCCTCGTCGCTTCCTCTTCGTGGGAGACCGGGGAATGGTCAGCCAGGCAAACCTGGACTTCCTCGAGTCCCGCCGCCTGGGGTATCTCCTCGGCTGTCCGATCCGGAACGATCCCGCTCTGGAGGCGCACATCCTCTCCCTGCGCGGACGCTACAGCCCGGTCTGCGAGGGCCTGGGCGTGAAGGAAACCCGGATCACGGACGGAGGCCGCACCCTGCGCTACCTGCTCTGCCGCAGCGAGGCGCGGGCGGAGCACGACGCCCGCACGCGCGCCACCGTCCTCGAACGGCTCAAGGCAAAGCTTGCGAAGCAGAAGAAAAGCAAGGGCGCCGACGAGACACGCGACAAGCATTCTCTGCTCTCCACGCCCGGCTACGCCCGCTACCTGGTGCGGGACGCGGACGGGAAGCTCCGGATCGACCCGGCCAGGGTTGCGGCCGCGGCGCGTCACGATGGCAAGTACGTGCTGATGACCAACGAGCTCGACCTGCCGGCGGAAGAGCTTGTCCTCGGGTACCGCGACCTGTGGAGAGCGGAGCGCGCCTTCCGATCCATGAAGAGCATTCTGGACCTGGAGCCGGTCCAGCACCGCACCCCCGAGCGCATCACCGCTCACGTGCACGTCTGCGTCCTCGCCTATCTACTGGTCCGCGTGGCCGAGAGCCGGGCAAGGATCGGATGGGACGCGATGCGCGAGCAGGTGGAAAGAATTACGCTCAGCGAGCTTGCCACCGGCCGCGCTTCAGTCCTGCAGACGAAGTCGCTGACCAGCGCGGAGCGCGAGCTATTGAATTGTTGCAAGGTCCCTCTCCCTCCGAAAACGCTCCAAGTCACACCAGCATAAGCTGTTAGGAAACTCTGACCCGCTCCGGGCGTGTTGTACACGCGCCTGGAGCGAATTTGTCTATTTGTATGTACAGAAACAGTTTGCGAAACTCGTGTTAGCTGCCGCTGTCGAATGCCTGCTCTGTACCCTTCCTCTTTTGTTCTTTTCAGCGTAGAGGCTACCACGCACTACCCCAGCGGCAGCCGATATCCTTCGACGAGCTCCGCGCCGGGCGGCTGAAAGTCGTGCTCGGGGGCGCGGACGAAGCCCATGCGGCGGTACATGCGCATCGCGGCCCCCATGCTGCGCGACGTGTGCAGGCCCAGCTCCGACGCGCCCAGCCGCCGCGCGCGACGGGCGCACTCCTCCACCAGCGCCTGTCCCACGCCCTGCCCGCGCGCCTCGGGCGCCACGGCCAGCAGGCGCAGTTCCGGCCAACTGGCCGGCCCCGTCTCGCCGGGGTACGCGTCCGCCGCGGGGGGAAAGAGCGCCACGCACCCCAGCAGCCGCCCGTCCCGCTCCGCGACGATGCGGTCGGCACCCTCCGCCTCCAGGCCCGCGTCGATGGCGCCGGAAAGCCCCGCCCAGGCATCGGGCTCCATGATGGACGCGTACTGCTCGTACGCCTGCCGGGTGATCGCGCGGATGGCGTCGCGCTCGTCGGGGCGCGCGTCGCGGATGCGCAGGCCGTCCGTATCCATCAACGCAGCCGCTCCCGGCCGTGCGGCGCATCCCAGTCCATCAGCGGCCCCATCGGCACGATGCGCGTGGGGTTCAGCTGGTCGTGCGTCATGTAGTAGTGGCGCTTGATGTGGTCGAAGTCCACCGTTTCGCCAAAGCCGGGGCGCTGGTACAGGTCGCGCGCGTACGCCCACAGATTCGGGTAATCCACCAGGCGGCGCAGGTTGCACTTGAAGTGGCCCACGTACACCGCGTCGAAGCGCGCCAGGGTCGTGAACAGGCGGATGTCGGCTTCCGTGAGCTGATCGCCCACCAGGTAGCGCCGCCCGGCCAGCCGCGCCTCCAGCCAGTCCAGCCGCGCGAACAATCCCTCTACCGCTCCCTCGTACGCCGCCTGCGAGGTGGCGAACCCGGCGCGGTACACGCCGTTGTTCACCTCACGGTAGACGATCTGGTTCACCTCGTCGATCTCCGCGCGCAGCCGCTCCGGATACAGGTCCGGCGCGCCGGGGCGGTGAAAGGCGGTGAACTGCGTCTCGAAGTCGATGGTGATGTCGGGGTAGTTGTTGGTCACCAGCCGCCCCGTCTGGCGGTCCCAGATGCAGGGAACGGTGTAGCGCCCCGTGTACGCGGGATCGGTGCGCAGGTACGCCTCGGATAGGAACTGAAAGTCGCATACCGGGTCCGGCCCGTGCCCCGCACCCTCGCGAAACGCCCAGCCCCGCTCGTCGCGAAGGGGATCCACCACGGACATGCCGATCACGTCCTCCAGCCCCAGCAGCTTGCGGACGATGATGGCCCGGTGCGCCCACGGGCAGGCCAGCGAAACGTACAGGTGGTAGCGCCCCGCCTCCGCGGGAAAGCCGGAAGATCCATCGGCCGTAATGCGGTCTCGGATGGAGTACCGCTGCCGCACGAACGCGCCGTCCGCGCCCGTCTCCGCCGGAAACTGTGCCGTGCCGCTCATCGTCCCTGCTTCGGTTTCGTTGGATATCGGGGATCCGGGTTTCCGCCCCGCATCCTCCGTACCCCGCACCCGCCGGCCTTACGCCGGATCCCTTTTCGTCACGTGGGCGACGGCGCGTCCGCCGCCGCCGCCTCGCCCGGCGTGGCTTCGCGGCCGCTGATCTCCTGCACGGCGATGCGAAAGAGCACGGTGCGGAACGGCACCGGGTCGCCGGGCGTGAACGTTTCCGGGATCAGCGCGCGCAGCAGGTCGACGCCCCTGTTGAACGCGGTTTCCTCCCACTCCGGCCCGTCCTCGTCGATGGCGTAGAAGCCGCCGTGCACCACCACGCTGCGCCACTCGAAGATCCCCTGCACCTCGTCCACCTCGAACGCCACGGGCCACCACTGGTCGCCCGTCACGTCCAGCTTGGTGCCGGGCGAGGTGCGGCCGTACAGCCACTGGCCGTCGAACACGTAGTGCAGCGGCTGGATGTCGACGTGGTTCTTCCACGCGTAGGCAATCCGGCCCACGTGGTTGCGGGCCAGGATCTCCTTGCACTCCTCCGTGTCCAGGCGCCGGATGCGAGGCTGCGGCATCGTCGTCATGCTCCCTCCAGGGTTGGGCCCGCACACCATGCGCGGCCGTCGATGCAAGGTACTGCGCACTGCCCGAGTGCGGGTCGGGAGATCGAAATCCTTCCTGACGGGGATTTCCCTACACCCGGACCTCCTCGTCTTTCGATGGTAAGATCCCGACGCGCCTCGCCGGTGTCACCCCTGCGCCTCCGCGGCGCGATCGATCGTATCCGTACGTGCGGACGCGGGCGTGCCGGCGCGTGACCCGTTCGCATCCCACGCCTCACGTGTTCTTTGCGATGGGGTCGATGCGGATCATCTCGCGTTGAAGCTTTTCCGCGATTGCTCCGTACGATCATCGCGAGGCGCTGCGCGCGCCGGTTGCGGGACCCGGCTCGCCGAGCCGATGCAGGACTTTACGATAAGCGGGGCACGCGCCCCGGAGGGAGACGATGAGCACCATTGCCATGGAACTGGACCGGCCGCATCCCGTGGACGTGCGGCTGCAGCCGGCGCTGGAGAACCGCGACCGCATGACCACGGCGTTCCGGCTCCTGCTCGCCATTCCGCACCTGATCCTGGTGGGCGCGCCCGCGGCTGTTTTTCTTTCGTGGACGTGGGGGTCGGGCGATAGCGGCTCGCAGTGGAGCAGCACCGGCTTGCTGGGCGCCATCGCCGGGTTCTGCGCGATGATCGCGTGGTTCTCCATCCTGTTTACCGGCCGCTACCCCGAGGGGCTGCGCAGCCTGGTGGAAGGGTACCTGCGCTGGCGCGTACGTGCTGTGGCGTACACCGCGCTGCTGCGCGACGAATATCCGCCCTTTGGCGACGCGCCCTATCCGGCGGAGCTGGTGCTTGACGTGCACGACCAGCCGCGCGACCGTGTGTCGGTGGCGTTCCGGCTGATCCTGGCGATCCCCCACATTTTCGCCGTGTGGCTGCTGGGCATGGCGTGGTGTCTGGCCACCATCGTGGCCTGGGTGCTGATCCTGATGACCGGCAGCTACCCCGAAGAGCTGTACCGCTTTGGCGTGGGCGTGCTGCGCTGGAACATCCGCGTGGAAGCCTACCTGCTGCTGCTCCACGACGAGTACCCGCCGTTCACGCTAGGATAGAGCAGGGCCGTAGTTCGATGGTGATGCAGAAATGGAGGCGCGGAGGATTTCCTCCGCGCCTCCGTCGCTATGCCGCAGACTGTTGCCGAATCCGAATCGTTGATTTCCTGAGGGAGCACCACCCCGACCCTGAACCATCACAACCGCTTACGCGGACCGAAGGATCGCGGTTGCCCGATTGATCTTGATACCGTTTCTCACGGTTCGTTATGCATTCGGCGAATCGGGCGAACACCGACTGCACCTGCAGACGAGTCTTTTTCCATGATCCGGGATCGGGTGCACAATGAACAGCGGGATTCGGTATGAGAGACTTGAACGGCTCCCAAGGGCTGGACCTCGCGCGACCCGACAGAGATCCTTCGGTCGCGCGCAAGTTACTGTGGTAGCGAAGGTTGTGTGCGTGCGCTCCCTCAGGATGACACCGCGCTTCCTTTCGCAGCGGGTGAGGCGTGGCAACGCCCTCAGGAACTCAACGGTTGGGCCAGTAGGCGCTCCGCGTCGCGCGGTGAGATCTATCTGTCGCCGATCAGGCACCGCGGCGGATGGCTTTCACCAGTTCGTCCTTGCTCATCCCGCTGCGGCCGGGGATGTCGAGCTTCTGGGCGCGCTTCAGCAGGTCGGTCTTGCTGCTCGCGGCCAGGTCCGCGTCCTTGCGCGCGCCCGCTGAGGGCTTCGCGGGCTTTTTCGCGGACGAGGCTTTGCTCGTCTTGCTCGAAGACGTGCTGGACGGTTTGCTCGCGGTCTTCCGCGGCTTCTTGCCAGCCGGCTTTGGCTTGGCGGCGGTGCGCGATGTGGGCGGGGTGTCCTCTTCCTCCGTGGTGCCCTGCAGGCGGCGCTTGAGGATCTCCATCAGGTCGATGACATCCGACGAACGCTCCTGCTCGGACTCATCCAGGTGCACCACGTCGTCGCCGGAGCGGACCTTCTGGCGCACCACCTTCATCAGCCGGTCGGCGGAGTGGTCTTCCAGCTCCCTGGTATCCAGCCGCGCCTCCACCTGCTTGCCGATCTCGCGGTCCATCCGCTTTACCGCAGCCGCGTCGGGCTCCACCGCCTCGGGCAGGCCGATGTCGGCGGCGCTGCGCAGCTCGTCGGCAAAGCGCAGCGTCTCGGCGCGCAGGATGCCGTTCTCGGCCAGGATGGCGACCAGGTACTCCTTCGTCCGCATCACAAAGGTGGCGATGCCGGCGCGGCCGGTCTCCTCCATCACCCGCGCCAGCAGCCGGTACGCCTTGGTCGATTGGCCGTTGGGCGTAAGATAGTAGGCGCGCTCGAAGTACATCGGGTCGATCTCCGACGCGTCCACGAACTGCCGCAGGTCGATGTCGCGGGTGCGCTCCGGGGCCAGCCGCTCCAGCTCGTCGTCATCCGCGATCACGAAGCGGTCCTTCTCGATCTCGTACCCGCGCACGATGTCGTCGGAATCCAGCTCGCGGTCGTCCCTGGTCGTGAAGTAGCGGCGGGTGAGCGGCGTTCCCTCGGGCGAAACCATGCGCAGCGAGACGCGCTGGGAGCGGTTGGCCGCGTACAGCGCCACGGGAATGCTCACCAGCCCGAAGGTGATGGTTCCGGACCAGAAGGAGCGGGTTACGGCCTCCTGTCCGCCGTCGTCCTCATCCCACTCAGGCACGCTTTCTCTCCTTTCCGCCGCCGGCCGCGGCCAGGCTGGCCTGCAGCACGTCCGCCAGGTCCACGTCGGTCTTGCGCACCTGCGCGCGCGGGAACTTCACCACCTTGCCGGCCGCCCTGGCCTGCATCAGCTCCACCACGCGCTCGCGGTACTCGTCGTGGTAGGCAGCGATGTTGAACGGGTCTTCCATGGCGGCTACCAGCTGCCGCGCCATGCCGATCTCGCGCTCATCCAGTTCGCGGCCGGTGGGGGCGGGAAGGGCCGATGCGGGCACCACCTCGCCCGCGCGGCGCAGGGTGATCAGCATCAGGTAGTCGCCCTCGGCCCGCAGCGCGCCCACGTAGTCCTTGTTGCGCATCATCCAGTGCGCCACGCCCTCCACGCCGCGCTTGTTGAGCGCCGCGGCCAGGGCAAAGTAGCCCTTGTCGTCCTCGTCCGGGCCCAGGTAGTAGGGCCGGTCGTACCACTGGTGGGTGATCTTGTCGGGCGGGACAAAGCGGGTGATCTCGATCTCGCGCGAGGGCTGCAGCGTGAGCTCTTCCAGATCCTTTTCGTCCAGGATCACCAGATCGCCTTCGTCCGTCTGAAAGGCGCGGCGGATGTCGGCGGAATCCACTACCTTGCCGGTATCCGGATCCACCATGTGCTGCTTGACCGGCTCGTGCCGCCTGGAGTCCAGCAGGCGAAAGTGCACGGTACGGTCCTGCACGGCGGAGTACAGCTTGACCGGCACCTGCACCGCGCCAAAGCGGATGCTGGCCTTCCAGATGGCCCGCGCGCCCATCAGCCTTTATCCTCCCCGGCCTCGCCGGCGCATTCGTGGCAGAGGATCTCGCCCGTATCCGGGTCCACCGTCACGCAGTGCTCGCACGACGCGCGGTCGCACGCGGCACAGCGGCGCTGCGACTGCAGCGCGTGCGGCTGCTCGCACAGGTCGCACGACTCCGTGCCGCCGTCCAGCCACCAGGGGAGGGTCTTTCGGTTCGCCATGCCGGCGTAGCAGGGGCAAGTTGTCTGCCAATGCTGGAGGATAACGGCGTGTAGGGGTGTAGGGGTGTAGGGGTGTAGGGGTGTAGGGGTGTAGGGGTGTAGGGGTGAAGGGGTGAAGGGGTGAAGGGGTGAAGGGGTGAGTGAACGCCGGGCACACTCGAGCGGCTTCACCCTCACACCCTCACACCCTCACACCCTCACACCCTCACACCCTCACACCCTCACACCCTCACACCCTCACACCCTCACACCCTCACACCCTCCCACCCTCACACCCTCACACCCTCACACCCTCACA
>NZ_JBMDXM010000195.1:0-17135 GCF_048594345.1 Longimicrobium sp. | reverse complement strand
GCAGTTCAACGCGCCGTGCCGCAACGGCAAGCTGCGCACGCGCGGTCTGCACGCGGGCCGCCGCTTTGGTTTTCTGCGCGCGGTCGGGATCAACTTCGGCCGGATCTACCGCTATCAGCGCAGGCCCGCGTCTCCACCGTCTCAACCGGTGGCCTCACGCCCCGTCTGCGTCCCGATTCTGCGCCTCGTTGCACATGCCGGCGGGCGGGGGCCGCGATTGCGCGGACGGTTCCGAGCCTTCATCCGCCTCTGGAGACCCGCTCAATGGGCCACGGCCGCATTCGCCTGACACCGCCGCATCAGCCATCGTGACTTCTTGGACCAGACTCGGGAGTTTGCTCGTGCCGGTCCTCCGGCACTGGGCCGAATCCACGAAAGAATGGGCCTCACACAGAGTTAACAGAGTCAACAGAGTTTGCTCTCGGCGTCTCCTCCGGCTGCGGGGTGGAGCCGGGTTCCTCAGTGTCGGGTGCGGGTGTAGGATGTCGACGAGGCACACTCTTTTGTGGAGGTGTCGGGAACGGGAGGTAGATGGAATGCGGCAGGGGGCCATGAGAATTTTTTTGAAGAGGGGATGTGGATCGGTGGATGATCACCGGAGCGCACCGCACCCTGTCGATCGCACCACCTGATGCGCGATCTGGAGAACCGTCCGCCACCTCGGCGATGGAGGTGAGCGGGAGTGGTTTGCCGCCGCGCCACCGCCGTGTATCTTCCGCGCGTCCCCATCACCGGCGGACGATGCGCGAAGAAAACGAGTACCTGCTGGGCACGGACGACGACGAGCTGCGCCGCCTGGGCTTTCAGCACCAGGTGTGGGCGGGCACGGCTGCCGCGTCGTGGGAGCGCGGCGGCTTTGGGCCGGGGCACAGTGTGCTGGACATCGGCTGCGGCCCGGGCTACGCCACGCTGGACCTGGCCCGGCTCGTGGGGCAGCAGGGGCGCGTGGTGGGCGTGGACGTGTCGCCGCGCTTTGTGGCGCACCTGCAGGCGCGCGCCGCCGCCAACGGCATGGCCAACGTCGCCGTGGAGGTGCAGGACGTGGAGGAGCTGGCCTTGGCGCCGGAGAGCTTCGACGGCGCGTACGCCCGCTGGGTGCTGACGTTTCTGCGTCGCCCGGAGGCCGTGGTGGCCGGGGCGGCAAGGGTGCTGCGGCCCGGCGGACGGCTGGTGGTGCACGACTACTACCACTACGCCGCCTTTCAGATCGCGCCGGAGGATCCCGCCGTCCACCGCGTGGTCGCGGCGATCGTGGCTTCGTGGCGCGACGGCGGCGGCGATCCCAACGTGGGCGCGCGCGTGCCGCGGATGATGACCGACGCGGGGCTGGAGGTGGTCTCCATCACCCCCATCGCCCGCATCGCGCGGCCGGGCGACGCGCTATGGGAATGGCCGCGCACCTTCTTCGACAACTTTCTCCCGCACCTGGTGCAGACCGGCTATCTGGCGGAGGACGAGCGCCTGGCGTTCGACGCCGTCTGGGCCGCGCGCGCCGCCGATCCCGCCGCGTACCTGGTCTCGCCGCCGATGGTAGAGGTGGTGGGGGTGCGCCGCTGATGCGCATCGTACTGCAGCGCGTCTCGCGGGCCCGCGTCACCGTCGAGGGCCGCGTCACCGGCGAGATCGGCCGCGGGCTGCTGCTGCTGGCCGGCTTCGCGGACGGTGATTCGGAGGATGCGCTCGCGTGGATGGCGGACAAGGTGGTGGGGCTGCGCATCTTTCCGGACGACGAGGGAAAGATGAACCGCTCCGTGCAGGAGGCGGGCGGCGGGCTGCTGGTGGTATCGCAGTTCACGCTGTACGGCGACACGCGCAAGGGCCGCCGCCCCAGCTTTGTGGACGCCGCGCGGCCGGAGATCGCCATCCCGCTGTACGAGCGCTTCGTCGAACTCCTCCGCGCGACCGGCCTGCCCGTGGGCACCGGCGAGTTTGGCGCGATGATGGACGTGGAGCTGGTGAACGACGGCCCCGTGACGCTGATCCTGGAACGGTGAGCCCGCGCGACGCATTCGGTGCGCCGCGGATGGGACGGTGGCCGTCCGGCCAGTCCCGCTTCATCGCGACGCTGGCGCTGGAGCCGCACGAGTTGGCCGCGCGCTTCGGCGCCTCGTTCGTCCGTTGGGAAGAGGACGGGCTCGGTCCGTGCGAGGGCGCCGGGATCCGGCTCCCGTCCGGCCGCCACCTGCTGCTGACGCGCCCGGAGCATCAGCTGGGACCCGACACGCACGTGGAAGTGGACTGGGCGGACGGTCCGGCCGAAGCACGGCGCGAGCTGCTGGCGGCGATGCAGCTGGACGAGGACGTGTTTGCCTGGATCAGCGACGAGCCCGCGCCGAGCGACGAAGAGCGGGCCCGTCATGACGAATTTCTCCGGAAACGTTCGATGAACCGAGCCGCCGTTCCGCCGCTGGTGCTCGCCTCGCAGTCCCCCCGCCGCGCCGAGCTCATCGGCCGTCTGGGGCTGGAGTTCGAGACGCTCCCCGCCGACATCGACGAGAGCTATCAGCACGGCGAGACGCCGCCGGAGCACGCCGAGCGCCTGTCGCGCGAAAAAGCCCTCAAGATCGCTGCGGACCGGCCGGAGGCGCTGGTGGTGGGCTCCGACACCATCGTCGTCATCGACGGCGACGTGCTGGGCAAGCCGCGCGACACCGCGCACGCCGTCGAGATGCTGATGCGGCTTTCCGGGCGGGAGCACGAGGTGTGCACCGGCGTGGCCGTGGCGCACGGCGGGCGCGTGGAAAGCGGACTGGAGCGCGTGCGCGTCCGCTTTCACGCGCTGGACCGCGCCGCCGCCGAGGAGTACGTCGCCACCGGCGAGCCGATGGACAAGGCCGGCGCGTACGGCATCCAGGGCTTCGGCAGCGCCATCGTCGACGGCATCGACGGCGACTACTTTGCCGTCATGGGCCTCCCCGTCGTCCGCATGCTTTCTCTGATCGAGCGCCACGGCTGGCGGTATGCGTTCGGGCAGTTGAAGGCGGCGTCCAGCGGCTGATCCCGCGCGGATGCCGGCGGCCGCACAATCCGCGCAGGCGGATTTCGTGCAGTTGCAGCCGCGGGTTCAACCGCCACGGGGCGGAGCCGGCCACGTTCCGCCCGCCTGGGCCCTCACCACCATCCGGATCCTCCCATGATCCTCGCCATCGACGAAGGCACCACGGGCGTCACCTGCCTGGTCATCGACCACGACGGGCAGGTGCGCGGGCGCGCGTACAGCGAGTTCACGCAGCACTTTCCGCGGCCGGGGTGGGTGGAGCACGATGCGGAGGAGATCTGGGACGTTACCCGCCGCGTCGCCCGCGTGGCCACGGCCGAGGCGCGCCTGCGGATGGACGCGGTTACCGGCATCGGCATCACCAACCAGCGCGAAACCATCGTGGTCTGGGACCGGTCGACCGGGCGGCCGATCCACCACGCACTGGTCTGGCAGGACGGGCGCACGGCGGACGCGTGCCGCGCGCTCAAGGAGGCCGGGCACGAGCCGGAGGTGCGGCGGCGCACGGGGCTGGTCATCGACCCGTACTTCAGCGCCACCAAGCTGTCGTGGCTGCTGGATCACGTCCCCGGCGCCCGCGCCCGCGCCGAGGCCGGCGAACTGGCCGCGGGGACCATCGACACGTGGCTGGTCTGGTGCCTCACCGGCGGCCGGCTGCACCTGACGGACCCCACCAACGCCTCGCGCACCCTGCTGTACAACCTGCGCAGCGGCGCCTGGGATCCGGAGATGCTGGACCTGTTCGGAGTTCCCGCCGCCGTCCTGCCAGAGGTACGCGCGTCGTCAGAGGTGTACGGGACCACGGACGGCCGCGCCTTCGATGCCGAGATTCCGGTGGCGGGGATCGCGGGGGACCAGCAGTCGGCGCTGTACGGGCACGGGTGCTGGAGCCCCGGGCAGAGCAAGAACACCTACGGCACCGGCGCGTTTCTGCTGGTCCACACGGGCGACCAGCCGGTGGAATCGCGGCAGGGACTGCTCACCACCGCCGCCTGCGGCCCGCGCGGTGAGCGGGCGTTTGCGCTGGAGGGTTCGATCTTCATCGCCGGCGCCGCCGTGCAGTGGCTGCGCGACGGCCTGCGCATCGTGGAGAACGCCGGCGAGACGGAGTTCCTGGCGCGCTCGCTTGAATCCAACGACGGCGTCTACTTTGTTCCCGCCTTCACGGGGCTGGGCGCGCCGCACTGGGAGCCGGGCGCGCGGGGGACGATCGTCGGCCTGACGCGCGGGAGCACGCGCGCGCACCTGGTGCGCGCCGCGCTGGAGGCGATGGCGTTCTCCACGCACGACGTGGTGGAGGCGATGCAGGGGGATGCGGGGGTGCGGATCGGAGAGCTGCGCGTGGACGGCGGGGCCACGGCCAACAACTGGATGATGCAGTTTCAGGCCGACGTGCTGGGGGTACCCGTCCGCCGCCCGGCCATGGTGGAGATGACGGCCCGCGGCGCCGCCGGCCTTGCGGGCCTTGCCACGGGCTTCTGGGCTTCGCCGGAGGAGTTTCACGCCGCCCGCCCCGACGAGCGCGTCTTCGAGCCCGCCGCCGATGCCTCCGGCCGCGCTGCCCTTCTGTCCGGCTGGCGCCGCGCCCTGGCCGCCACCCGCGCCTGGGCCACGGACGCGGGGTGAGGCGGCGTCAGAAGGTCGGGGCGGAGCGAGTCTCCGCCTTGTTCAGACGGGTCGCTTCTCAAACGGGAGCGGGTGCTCGGCCAGCCACTCCATCACAAATGAGCGCAGTTCCATGAACTGCAACTCGGCCACCTTTACATGCAGTTGGCGGCAGATGCGGGGAAGGTCCGCGCGGAAACGAGTGAAGCGGGAGCAGATGGTTGCGGCACCGGGCAGGCGTGCATTCCCATCCAGCGCCGTCGACAGCATCGCCCGCACGGCCGCGATCGCACCCGCGGGCTCGCCGCCGTGTGCGCGGATGTCCTGCCCGGCGATGTCGGAGCAAAACCTGTGGTACCTGTCCGGCTCCGCGTCCAGGATCAGCGAGCGCTTCTGCTTCTGTGAACCCGCCCCGTACTCCTGCGCCCCGAGAAACAGACCGAGTTCCAGCGGTACGTTGAAGCGCGGGAGTCCATCCTTCGCATTCAGCTGCACGTGCGAGATGTCATGGATGCCGTACTCGCACTCTCGGATGATGCGCTTGATCTTGCGCATCCTGAGCTCTCCGCTGTCCTCCGCTTCCAGAGCGCAGCGTGCCTCGAAGCCACAGTCGTGGATGGCGAAGACCAGCGCCTCGAACAGCGGCCGGTACGCCGCATCGAACGGGCAGTTCAAGAATACGCTCCACTCGTACGGCGGAGGCGCCGTACGGCGTCGCGACCGCGGTACGGGACTCGTTACGCCGAGCGCCGCTCCTTCTCCTTCTGGACGCGCGTCTGCTCGCGATCCCGGGCCTCGCTCTCTGCCTTCACCTCGAGGATTGCCTTCCTGACCAGCACGGGGTCCAGACGGCCACTGGGCCCTGGAGGGGCGAGCGTCCGCCACGGCAGCTTGTTCTTCGGCATGATCATCCTTCCTGTGGATGCTGATCTTGTATCCGCTTTCACGGTTACCGCGTACGATCCGCGGCAATTGAGCTTCTACGCCGCTCTCCGCCTGGCTGCCTTGGCGGCGCGGCGCTTCAAACGGGCCTCTCGCGCCCGGGCGTCGCTCTCTGCCTTGACCTCTATCACCGCCTTGCGGATCTGCTCGCGGGTAAAGCGGCCGGTCGGGCCGCCGGTAACCAGAGTGCGCCAAGGTGTCTTCGTCTCGGGCATGTTGGCCTCCGTGAATGCTGCTCGTTTTCGTCGAATGTAATGCGTCCGGAGCGTCCGTCCAGTCCCCCGAAGTAAGCAAAGTCAACAGAGACCGAAGGTGCTCGCACCGAATTGGCCACAGGCGCGCAAAGTCTCTGTGGGCGAAAATCGTAAGTGGTTGATAAACGAATAGATGCGAAACGCGGCCCGGAGAATTCCGGGCCGCGCCTGCGCAACATCTTAATCTATGACTTCAGCGCGCGGAGCGTTGCCGCGCGGCGGGGAAGGGGATCAGGCCAGCGGCTCCGTAGCTCCGGTGTCGCGCTGACTTCACCATTTCTATAAGCACCCCGCCTGCCACTTCGGCCTGAATCTTCAAGTTGCTCTGAATCAATAGCTTGGACGATCTCCTTCAGCACAATGTCAGGGATGATTGTCCTGGAGAGAGGACACTCCCGAGAAGGGCGGCGGGACGCGCATCACCCACGAAAAGGCCCCTCACGAAATAAGACGCGGAGGCGCGGAGAACATCGCTCTCCGCGCCTCCGCGCCCTCCGCGTGACACCTTCCGTCGATCTGCCTCCGAACTACGCCGGAACCGGCTCCGCCGCGAACGCGTCTTCGAATTCGCTGAAGTCCTGATCCGGCAGCTCGGCGTAGACCGGGTTGGAGAGGTAGCGCTCGCCAAAGTCGCAGATGATGGAGACGATCAGCTTGCCCTCCATTTCCGGCCGCGCGGCCACCTGCAGCGCCGCCCAGGTGATGGAACCGGACGAGATGCCGGCGAAGATGGCTTCCTCGCGCGCCAGCCGCCGCGCCGTGGCGATGGCGTCGTCGTTGGTGACGGTGACCACCTCGTCGAAGATGTCCGTGTCCAGGTTGCCGGGAATGAAGCCGGCGCCGATCCCCTGCTGCTTATGCGGCGAGGGCTGCCCGCCCGAGATGACCGGGCTTTCCGCCGGCTCCACGCAGACGATGCGGATGTCCGGCTTCTTTTCGCGCAGAAACCGGCCCGCGCCGGTGATGGTGCCGCCGGTTCCCACCCCGGCGACGAACACGTCCACCTTGCCGTCCGTATCGGCCCAGATCTCCGGGCCCGTGGTGCGGTAGTGGATGGCCGGGTTGGCGGGGTTGTCGAACTGGCGCGGCATCCACGCGCGGTCGCCCAGCTTTTCCGCGATATCGGTGGCGCGGGCGATGGCGCCCTTCATCCCCTTGGGGCCCTCGGTGAGCACCAGGTGGCAGCCCAGCGCGCGCAGCATGTTGCGCCGCTCGATCGTCATCGTCTCCGGCATCACGAAGACGCAGCGAAAGCCTCGCGCCACCGCGGCGTACGCCACACCGATCCCCGTGTTGCCGCTCGTGGGCTCCACCACCACCATCCCCGGGCGCAGCACGCCACGCTCCACGGCGTCGTCAACCATGGCCGCGCCAATGCGGTCCTTGACGGAGTTGAAGGGGTTGTAGCCCTCGTGCTTGATGGCGATACGGCCGGGCAGCCCCGCGCCCAGGCGGTTGAGCTGGATGAGCGGGGTGTCGCCCATGGTCTGCGTGACGTCTGCGAAGATCTTTCCGCGCGGCATCGGGTCCTCTCCGTTCCAAAGTTCCAGGTGGACTAGCTCAGCGTTTCCACACTTCTCGCGTCCAATCGCCACCAGGACGAAAGGATGACGGACGGCCTTGCAGCCTCCTTCGCTCTCTACGCGCCGCTACGGATCGTTGGCCTGCCCGACGGCCTGCGGGCCGATCGGCCTTCCAGCGCCGCAATCCACGCAGACGCGTCTGCCTCATCGCCAATCAATGCGCACGATTCCAGACATCAAAACCGACATCAGAGTCTGGCGCTTGCCCTACATTCGCTCGGCCGCAGCCCGAACGCCAGGGTCATGTGACCCCGTGGCACCGTACCCGCGCGATCATCCGGCGCCACCCTACGCGCTTTCCCACGCTCACCGCGGGCAAAGTACCGCCGGCCGTTCTCCCGCGCCGTCACAGTCCCCGCACCTCCGATCCACCTGCGTTTCCGGGTGATCGACGATCGAGCGCCCAGGGGCGGGTTAGCCTCATGATCCCCCGCGACGCGGAATGCGTTCCGTGACCCCGCGGGTGCGTCCCCCTGTCGCGCCCGGCACCCGACGATTATCGTCAGTCTGCCAAGTTTTTAGCATCCCCCTGATCCCGGTCTGCAGCCCATGCCGCGAACCACGCTGCGCCTTCTGGCGCTCCTTGCCGCCGCGACGTTCGCGGCGCCCGCCCCGGCCCAGAACGGAAGCCGTCCCACGCCCCCGGTGGCGCGGATGGTCCCCAAGACCGACACCCTGCACGGCGACGTGCGGGTGGACAACTACTTCTGGCTGCGCGACCGCGCCAACCCGGAGGTGATCCCCTACCTGGAGGCGGAGAACCGCTACACCGAGGCGGTGATGGAGCCCACCCGGCAGCTGCAGGAGACGCTGTACCAGGAGATCCTGGGGCGGCTCAAGCAGACCGACGCGCGGGTGCCCGACCGCATTGGCCCGTACCTGTACTACTCGCGGACGGTGGAGGGGCAGCAGTACCCCATCTTCGCCCGGCGGCGCGGCAGCATGCAGGCGCCCGAAGAGATCATCCTGGACCAGAACCAGATGGCGCAGGGCACGCGCTACTTCAGCCTGGGCGCCTTTACGGTGAGCCCGGACCACCGGCTGCTGGCGTTCTCCATCGACACCACCGGCTCCGAGCGCTTTACGCTGATGGTGAAGAACCTGGAGACGGGCGAGATCCTGCCCGAGCGCGTGGACAGCCTGGGCTTTGGTGCCACGTGGGCCGCGGACAACCGCACCCTGTTCTACACCCGGACCGACGAGGCCAACCGACCGGACCGCGTTTATCGCCACACGTTGGGCACCAGCCCGTCGCAGGATCAGAGGGTGTTTCACGAGCCCGACGTGCTGTTCCGGGTGGGCGTGTACCGCACCAAGGACGACGCGTACCTGGTGCTTTCCAGCGGCAGCTACACCACCTCCGAGGCGTGGGTGGTGCCGGCCGGCCGGCCCAACGATCCGTTCCGCGTGGTGGTGCCGCGGCAGAAGGACCTTCTGTACACGGTGAACCACCAGGACGGCCGGTTCGTCATCCGCACCAACGCGGACGGGGCCAACAACTTCAAGCTGGTCACCGCGCCGGAGGGCGACCCCTCCCGCGCCGCCTGGCGCGACCTGGTGCCGCACCGCGATTCGGTGCTGCTGGACGGGTTCGACGTGTTTCGCGACCACCTGGTGCTGTACGAGCGCACCAACGCGCTGCGGCAGATCCGCGTCCGCGACATCCGCCGCAACGACGAGCACGTGATCGCGTTCGAGGAATCGGTCTACACGGCGGCGCCGGGAAGCAACCCGGAGTACAACACCGCCAGCCTGCGCTTTGGCTACCAGAGCATGGTGACGCCGCCCGCCGTGTACGACTACGACATGGCCACGCGCCGCCGCGAGCTGCGCAAGCAGGACGAGGTGCTGGGCGGGTACGATCCCTCGCAGTACGCCACCGAGCGCACCTGGGCGCGGGCCAGCGACGGCACCCGGGTCCCCATCTCCGTGGTGTACAAAAAGCCGCTGGCGCTAGACGGATCGCGTCCCATGCTGCTGTACGCGTACGGCTCCTACGGCAGCAGCACCGACCCCTCCTTCTCCAGCGCCAACCTGAGCCTGCTGAACCGCGGGGTGATCTTTGCCATCGCGCACATCCGCGGCGGGCAGGAGATGGGGCGCGCCTGGTACGACCAGGGAAAGATGCTCAACAAGCGCAACACCTTCACCGACTTCATCGCCTCGGCGGAGCACTTGGTGCGCGAGCGGTACACCAGCGGCGAGCGGCTGGCCATCCGCGGCGGCAGCGCCGGCGGGCTGCTGATGGGCGCGGTGGTGAACATGCGCCCCGACCTGTTCAAGGTCGTCGTGGCCGACGTTCCGTTCGTGGACGTGATCAACACCATGGCCGACGCCAGCATCCCGCTTACGGCGGGCGAGTGGGAGCAGTGGGGCAACCCGGTGAACGAGGACGAGTACCGCTACATGCTCTCGTACTCGCCGTACGACAACGTCGAGCGCAAGGCGTACCCCACCATGCTGGTGACCACGGGGCTGAACGATCCGCGCGTGGCGTACTGGGAGCCGGCCAAGTGGGTGGCGCGGCTGCGGGCCATGAAGACGGACGACAACCCCCTTCTGCTGCGCACCAACATGGGCGCCGGCCACGGCGGCTCGTCCGGCCGCTACGACGCGCTGCGCGAGACGGCGTTCCGCTACGCCTTCATCCTGCACCACCTGGGCATTCACCAGTAGGCTCGTGGGATGAACGGCGCACCCGCGTGCCGAGGCGCGCGGGTGGTTCGATGGACGGAACGGGCGCGTGGCCGAATTGGCCGTGCGCCCGTTCCGCGTTTCCACGGGTACGTTCCGGGTCCGTTGAGCGTCGTCGGGATCCACCCAATCTCCGCATCAGTCGGCACTCTTTTACACGAAACGGAAAAGAGTGCCGGTCCGATCGCGCCTCCGGGTGCAACGCTGTCCAGCCGCTGCGACGCGTACAATCCGTCCGGGTGAGGATGCGCGGCAGGAACGTCTTCATCTGAACTGCTACGAGAGGGGTGGCACGCGTCTTGTAATCAGGGCACACCGTTCCCGCCCTGTTTCGACCTCCCCGGCCGGATCAGGCTGAGCAAAAGCCAGGCAGAACCCTCCGTCGAAATCCCCTGCGGTACCTGAGGCTTCGCGGATCATCAGCAGGCAGTACCAGCACTCCCCACGCCGCATGCAGGCCCGCGGCAACGTTCTACCGTTGGTCGTAGCGGTCCGCGAATGTATCCGCAGGGCTAATGCTATCCGCCAAAATGAGCGCAATTCGCGGCGCCTGGCGTGCACCGTAACGCACCCGCGCTGCACCATAGTTGTTCAGAGCCCGCGGCCCCCCGCGGCGGGCACCCCCCGGGGACACCCGTCCCCGTATTTCACCTCCTCAGTGGAGACGACGAATGCGCAGACTCTCGGTTTTTGGATGGGGCGCCGCGGCGCTGCTGGCGGCCGGCACGGTGGCCGCATGTGAGCAGGCCGCGGGTGGCCTCTCGGCCCCCGAAGGGATCTCCCAGGCGGCCCAGCAGGACCTGGTGGGCACCCCCGACCTGGTGGTGGATACCCGCACCATCGCCAGCTCGTGGGTGGTTCGCGAGGAAGAGTTCATCGACGGGCAGTGCAGCGTTGAAGAGGGCAACATCCCCACCGGCACGCACCGCTCGCTGCGCTTCTCCGTGCTGATCAACAACATCGGCGACGCCGACCTGTACGTGGGCGATCCGCTTGCGCACATGGACCCCAACGGCGACGGCGACTTTGCCGACAGCGACCGGCTGTTCGAGTTCGCCAGCTGCCACGCGCACTTCCACTTCCGCAACTACGCCACGTACGAGATCATCCGCGTGAACCCGGACGGCTCGCGCGGCACCGCGGTGCAGGCCCGCAAGCGCGGCTTCTGCATGCTTGACACCACCCCCTGGGCGCAGGACGGCACGGCCCCCAAGGCCCGCTACTACAACAACTGCGGCAACCTGACCCTGCACGGCAACCAGGGGATCAGCACCGGGTTTGGCGACATGTACGTCAAGCAGCTTCCCGGCCAGCTGTTCCTGCTGTCCGATCCCAACGAGCCGGTGCCGCCGGGCCGCTACATCATCCGCATCACCGCCAATCCGCCGTTTGCCCAGACGGCGGGCGAGGTGTGCCCGGCCAAGGATTCGCGCGGCATGTGCCACATGTTCAAGGAAGCGTCGTACGACAACAACGTGGGCGAGGTGGTGATCGAGGTGCCCAACCGCGTGGGCCGCACGGGCTACGGCCCGGGCGCCGGCCAGTTCAAGGAGGAGCTTGACTCCTACCACCACCCGGAAGCGCACGGCAACAAGCACTGATCCGCGCGCCATCCCGGCGGACGCGTTCCGCCGGGGGCCGGGTAGACGAGGACGAGGCGGGGGAGCGATTCCCCCGCCTCGTCGCGTAAAGACCCTCCGCTCCACTTCCTCCCATCCCCGCTGCGCCCGTGGGACAGGCCGCAGCACCGTGATATGATACCGAATCCGGAAAAACAACATCGGAAGGTACAGAGGAACCGGGAACGGCCAGAGGAACAGAGGTGATCCGCATTCCTCCTCTGTTCCTCTGGCTGTTCTCGGTTCCTCTGTACCCTGACCTCTGTTTCCTGTAGTCGCACTTGAGGTGAGGTGTTTTGCCGGATTTGGTATGAGACATCGGCGGCCGCTGACGGAAGGTGTCACGCGGAGACGCGGAGGGCGCGGAGACGCGGAGAACTTCTCCGCGCCTCCGCCTCCTCCGCGGCTCCGCGTGAGATCCGTTCCTGTTGTGGATATGCGAAGAGGCCCGTCTCCAACGCTGGAGACGAGCCTCTTCCGCACTAACGCATCTTCACACCCTCACACCCTCACACCATCACCCCATCACACCATCACACCATCACACCATCACACCATCACACCATCACACCCTCACACCCTCACACCATCACACCATCACAGGTTCTGGATGATCCAGTCCGTAAGCAGATTGTGCAGGTGCGCGCTCGTCGGGCCGCCGCTGATGGAGTGCGTGCGGTTGGGATAGGCCATGAACTGGAACTGCTTTCCCGCCGCCTGCAGCGCGTTGGCCAGCCGCACGCTGTTCTGAAAGTGCACGTTGTCGTCGCCCGTGCCGTGCACGATGAGCAGCTTGCCGCGCAGGTTGGCGGCGGCCGTCTGCGGCGCGCCCAGGCGGTACCCCTCGGGGTTCTCCTGCGGCGTGCGCATGAAGCGCTCGGTGTAGATGGTGTCGTACAGCCCCCAGTCGGCCACCGGCGCCACGGCGATCCCGGCCTTGAACGGCGCACCGGAGCGCGTCATCGCCATGGCCGTGGCGTATCCGCCGTAGCTCCACCCCCAGATGCCGATGCGGCCCGCGTCCACGTACGGCTGCGACGCCAGCCAGTTGGCGGCTTCGATCTGGTCCGCCGCCTCCTGCTGGCCCAGCTTGAGGTACACGGACTTCTTGAAGTCGCGTCCGCGCGCGCCGGTGCCGCGGTTGTCCACGCTCACCACGATGTAGCCGCGCTGCGCGAGCGACTGGTGCCACAGGTAGCGGCTGCCGGACCACGAGTTCAGCACCGTCTGCGAGCCGGGGCCGCCGTACACGTACATGAGTACCGGGTACTTGCGTGACGGGTCAAAGTCCGCCGGCTTGATCATCCACGCGTTCAGCTCTGCCCCGTCCTGCGTGCGGACGGTAAAGAACTCCGGCGCGCCCAGCCCCAGCCGGCCGATCGCCTCGCGGGCCGGCGTGTTCTCCACCAGCGTGCGCACCGGCGCCCCGTTGGCGCGGTGCAGCCGCGTGACCGGCGGCGTGGAGATGGTGGAGTACGCGTCCAGGTAGTAGGTGCCGGCGGGGCTTACGGTGGCGTTGTGCGTCCCCGCCTCGCGGCTCAGCTGCTCCATGCCGCCGCGGCCGTTCAGCCGCACGCGGTAGACGTGGCGCTCCTCCGGCCCCTCTTCGGTGGCGCCGAAGTACACCCAGCCGCCGCGCTCGTCCACGCCCATCACCCGCGTGACCTCCCACGGGCCGCGGGTAAGCTGGCGCGCCACGCTGCCGTCGCGGTTGTACACGTACAGGTGGTTCCACCCGTCGCGCTCGCTGCTCCACAGGAACTGGCGGCCGTCGTTGAGCCACTGAAAATCGTCGTGAACGTCCACCCAGGCGGCGTCGCTTTCGGTGAACAGCGGACGGGTGCGGCCGGTGGTGGCGTCGGCCAGCAGCACGTCGTTGCGGTTCTGGATGCGGTTGGTGCGCTGGATGACGATTTCCGTGGGCGACTCGGCCCACTCCATCCGCGCCAGCAGGGCCTCGGTGTCGCTCCCCGTGTCCATCCACGTGGTGGCCCCGCCGCCCACGCCCACCACGCCGATGCGGGCGACGGGGTTGGGCGTGCCCGCCTTGGGGTAGCGCAGCGCGATCGGCTGCGAGTACAGGCTGTCCGTCTCCTGGATCATGTAAAAGGTACGGACGGGCGACTGGTCGATGCGCCAGAACGCGATGCGCTGGCCGTCGGGGCTCCAGCGCCAGCCGTCCTGCAGCCCCAGCTCCTCCTCGTACACCCAGTCAAAGGTGCCGTTGATGATCTGCTCGCCGCCGTCGCTGGTAAGCCGCGTCTCGCCACCCGTGGCCAGGTCGGCCACGTACAGATCGTTGTCGCGAACGAAGCCCACCTTGCTCCCGTCGGGCGAGAACTTGGCGAACATCTGCCAGCCGTTCTGCGTGCTGATGGGTGCAAGGGTGCGTCGGTCCAGGTCCCACACGTAGAACTTGCCGCGGGTGTTCTCGCGCCACACGCGCTGCGAGTTGGTGAACACCAGCAGCTTGCGCTCGTCGTCGGACCACTCGTAGTCCTCGATCTCGATGGGCCGCTGCGCGCCCTGCGGCACCAGCGCGCTGGCGGCGACCAGCACCTCGCGGCGGCCGCTGGCGGCGTCCTCGACCATCAGGTCGCCGTTGTCGCCCACGAAGGTGTAGCGCTGGCCGTCGTTGAGCCACTGGATGGCGGGCAGCCCCTGCAGCCGGAACTCGCCGGAGAAGATGCGCTCCACCGTGAGCCGCGACTGCGCGGTCTGCGTCTGCTGCGCGGCCGCGGGCGCGGCGATGAGGAACGCCGAGAGTCCAACGGCCAGATGCCGGACGGAAGTTCGCATGGGCATTGGGTTGATGATGCCGTTCTCCTGGATGATGCCGCGCGGCGCGGTTCCGCCCGCGCGGTTTCTGGATCGTGATGCGTGTGATACTGCCATGTGGCGCGGAGGTTCGCCAGTAGGTGAACGGGTGAACGGGTGAACGGGTGTGAGGGTGTGAGGGTGTGAGGGTGTGAGGGTGTGAGCGGATGGGGGTGGGGTGTTGTGGATGGCTCGGTGCCGCCCCCCCCCCGGGCGAGCACCACTCGCCCACCTCCCCCGAAACTGCCGGGGGAGGTTGAGCGTGGGGCGGATCCCGCGGCGGTTCGGAGGCCGGCGGAGAAGGGCGTCCATCGCAACCCCGTCGCAACCGAAACTTCTCCGATCGATCCTCGGACCACGACGCAACGAGCGGGTGAAGCCTCGCCGGGCGAGCTTCGCGAGCCCAGGACGGGGCTTGTGGCCTTTCCAGCCGCGGGCTTTTTAGCCCGTGCTGCCGTGGCCGGGGCGTGGTGGATGGGGCGGTCTCGTGGCGGTGCCGTGTTGCCGTGTTACGATGCGACGGGACGTTCTGGAGCCCGCGCGACACGGATGCCGTCGCTCACCCCTTCACCCCTTCACCCCTTCACCCCTTCACCCCCTTCACCCGTTCACCCGTTCACCCGTTCACCCTCACACCCTCACACCCTCACACCCTCACACCCTCACACCCTCACACCCTCACACCCTCACAGTTGTGAGTCGGGGCGGCGCGCGCGTATCTTCCCGGTCGTATCCACGGCATCCACGCCCACCCGGTACGGCTCACCCCCCACCCGTCCCAATCTCCCGATGAGCGTCACCAATCCGGCGCGCGAGACCGCCGTGCCCAACGATCAGGAACCCGGCTCGTTTCACGACGCGCTGCCGCGCAGGCTGGGCATCTGGAGCGCGGCCGCGGTGCTGGTGGGATCCACCATCGGCAGCGGCATCTTCCGTGTCCCCAGCACCGTCGCCGGACGCGTGGAGACGCTGGGTGCGTTCTCCATGATCTGGATCGTGGGCGCGGTGGTGGCGCTGATGGGGGCGCTGACCATCGCCGAGCTGGCGGCCATGTACCCGCGCTCCGGCGGCATCTACGTCTTTCTGCGCGAGGCGTACGGGCCACTGCCGGCGTTCCTCTTCGGCTGGACGGAGCTGCTCGTCATCCGCCCCAGCGCGCTGGGCGCCATCGCCATGATCTTCGCGGAGTACGCGGGGCGGCTTTTTGGCTACGGGCCGGAATGGGTTCGATGGGTGGCTGCGGGGGCGATCTTTCTCCTCGGGTTGGCCAACATCCGGTCCGTAAGATGGGGCGCCGTCGTGCAGAACCTTAGCACGGGCGCCAAGATCGCGTGCATCGTGGGGCTGGCGGTCGCCGCGTTCCTGCTGGGGGACGGCGGCGGCGGCGCGCTGGCGAATCCGAACGGGATGGCGCCGGCGTCGTGGATCGGGTTTGGCCTTGCGCTGGTGTCGGTGATGTGGGCGTACGACGGCTGGGCAGACCTCACCTTCATGGCCGGCGAGGTCAAAGATCCGGGCCGCACCATGCCGCGCGCCATCATCGGCGGGGTGCTGGCGGTGGCGGCCATCTACCTCTCCATCGTCGCCGCGTACCTGTGGGTGATGACCATGCAGGAGATGGCGGCAAGCACGCTGGTGGCCAGCGACGTGGCGCAGAAGGTGTTCGGCGCGGTGGGCGCGTCCGTGGTGGCGGGGATGGTGATGATCTCCACCTTCGGCGCGCTGAACGGCAGCACCATGACGGGGCCGCGCATCCTGTACGCCATGGCGGCGGACGGCAACTTCTTCAGCCCCATCGCGCTGGTGCACAAGCGCTGGCGCACGCCGTATGCGGCCATCGGCCTGGCGGCGGGGCTGGGGATCGCATACGTGCTGGGCCGCAACTTCCAGCAGCTGGCGGATTCGTTCGTCCTTGGGATCTGGCCGTTCTACGCGCTGGCGGTGCTGGCCGTCTTTCGCCTGCGCCGCACCCGTCCGGACCTGTCGCGGCCCTACCGCACCATCGGATACCCGGTGGTGCCCATCGTCTTTCTGCTTGCGGCCACGGGGATGCTGCTGAACTCGGCCATCAACAACGCCAGGGAGACGCTGTTCGGCTTCGCCATCATCCTGGCCGGCATCCCCGCCTACTACCTGTGGAAGGCGCTGCCCGCCCAGAAGGCCGCGCGCGACGAGCAGGCGCGGTCGTAGAGCGGTCGGGTGGGTTGCGTCGGGACCAGTCGCGAACTGCGTTGCCGGCGCCTCCCGAGCGGGATCGATTTCAACCTCCCCCAGGGGTTTTGGGGGGAGGTGGGCGAGGTTTACGAGCCCGGAGGGGGCGCGGCGGACGCCAGTTCGATTCTTGCCGGAGCGCGATCGAAGTTCTCCCCTCTCCGCGAGGCACGAGCGGGGAGGGCCCGGGGGAGGGGCACCGCGGACGCAGCCCGATGCCGTTCGAAGCGCGCCTGAAGTCCTCCCCTCTCCGCGACACACAAGCGGGGCGGCGCCTAGTGCAATATCACGCGACCTGCTTTGCAATTGGGTCGAGCAGGTCGCATCCGTAGTAGCTGCAGACCCGTTGCTTCAATTCGGTGGCGCTCAGCTTCCGCGTGGGCTCCACCACCTGCTTCTTCCCATGCACCCA
>NZ_JBMDXM010000194.1:0-39640 GCF_048594345.1 Longimicrobium sp. | reverse complement strand
TTTTATTTTAGGGCTGTTTTATATTGACAAATTATGTGGCGGGGGGCCTGCTTTTTCTTGGTCGCGCCCCGCTCGTGTCATCGGCAGCCGCCCCGCATTCCGGGCTTGTGTTACGCCACCTGATGCACCGCGCGACCGATCTCGTATAGAAACTCCGGCGCAAAGTCAGCACCGTTGGGCCACTCGATCGTCCCGGTTTCGAAGTTGATGGCCACACGACGAAAGAAGGCCATGTCCTTTAACGGCTCGAAAACCACTCCATGGAGCTGGTCGGAAAGGTCTACGTCCCTGGTCGCGCCGTCGTTGAACTCGAGCCGAAGCGTATACCCCTCCAGCGCGTGCACCTGATCCACGTGCAGAAACAACATCACTCGCTCCTCAGGTAAGCGGTGGAATGGGCACGAGCGGAAGGTGCTGCCTCGCCCGGCTCCAATTCGCCAGCAGTTCCTCCCGGTACTGCACGCCCCACACAAGCAGCATGTGCAGTGCCGTTCGTGACATCTCTCCCGTAACGGCGCCCGTGTGAATGTCGATCAGGACTTCCTCACGCTGGCACCGCGCGTGAAAGTGGGGCGGACTGTGATCCTTGTAGTTCATATAAACCACAATCCCGAAGAAGCGGCTCACGGTCGGCATCGCGAGCCCCGGCAATACGCAAATCCTGGATTCATCGAGTATCTCCAGAAATCGGCATCTGCGCCAGCCTTTCAACTGGCCCATGGAAGCGGCACGTCAGTGCAGAAGCCAGTATAGGGCGGTAGCCGGAAAATCTTACAATCACGACACGACAGCTCACGGGCCCACTTCCCGACAGGCGCGGCCTTGCTGCAACGGCTTTGCTGCGAATGACTTGTGGATTCAGCCTGCTGCGTTTGGGTGGCCCGACCGCCCGTGGATGGCGATCCGAAGGCCTCAAATCGATACTCACGGGACACAGGTGAGAAAACGGCGTCGGATCGGTTGCACGAAAAAGCGGAGCGGGGCACGCGGGATGATTCCGCGTGCCCCGCTCCTTCGTGCAGATCCTGCCTGCCCGTACTTACGGCCGCTGCGCGTCGTCCGTGACGGACTCGTACAGGCCGTTGAAGAGCAGGCGGAAGGTGCCGTGCGGCTGGGCGCGGAAGGCGATCTCCGGGCCGAACAGGTACAGCGTGCCCTGGCCCACCGGCGCGGAGACGATCGCCGCGCCACCGTTCAGGTTCTCCTGCCCCCACGCCCAGCCGCTGCGCAGCGGCGCCGGCGTGTCGAACCAGGCGATGCGCCGGATCCCCGCCGCCTCGGCGCCGGCACCCAGACGGAAGACGGGCGAGTCGTCGAACATCACGTCCGCCTGCTCCGGCATCCCCCAGGCAACCGGGGCGTCGTTGTCCACCGTCACCCGCAGCAGCGAGCCGGGGATGTAGTACTTTTCGCGCGGCAGGTGGCGCGGCTGCCCGTCTGGCCCCGCCTCGACCAGGTGGTCCTCGATCGGCAGCCCCAGGTGCTTCGCCAGGATGGTCGATCCGCCGATCGTCAGCACCGTGCCGCCGGCCTCCAGGAACTCGCGCAGCCTGGGGACCGTGCGCTCGATGGTCACGTTGCCCAGCTGCCCGCGAAACTCCTCGGGAATCGCGTCGGGGCTGGGGAGAAACGCCATGCCGCCGCCGCGCGGGTCGCGCTCGGGGATGGTGCCGTCGACAAAGACCAGCACGTCGTACCTGGCGTTCAGGTTCCCCGCGTCCAGCTCCGGCGGAAACACCACCGTGTACGGGAACTGGAACTGCTCGAAGATCCAGCGCGTCCAACCGCTGGGCATGATGCCGCCGTAGCGGTCTACCAGGCCAATGCGCACGGGCCGCAGTGCCACCGCGCCCGCCGGCATGCGGTTGGAGGCCTCGACGTTCAGGCCCAGCGAGTCCATCCACCGCGTGGAGGAACGGAGCTCACGCGCGGGGATCCAGAAGTCGCCCGCGTCGCCCTGGCCGCGCTCGCCCGCGCGGGTCATGCGGTAGACGGAGACGCCTTCCTTGAGCAGCCGGTTCACCGCCGTAAAGGCGTCGTTCTGGCGCGGCGAGATCACGTAGCCCGTGGGGGCCCAGCGGGGCGCGGCGGTATGTCCTTCGGGCGCCGGAAGGTTCCACTCGGTGACCTCGCGCAGCGGCGCCTGCGCCGGCAGCGCCTCAAGGACGCGGTCAAACTGCACGCCCATCTGGTACGCCAGCGTCCACCCGGCGTTGTCGTACGGGGGGATGGGCGGCCCGCCCTCGTACAGAAAGTCGTTGGGGTGGTCCTGCGGCTCGAACATGTCCAGCACGTGCGGACGGAACGCCTGGTCCAGCCGCACCACGTACGAGCCGGAGGGATACGTCTTGCCGCCCACGGAGAACGACGCCGTCGCGCGATGGATCTGGATCCCGTTCTCCCGCAGCGCGTTGACGAACTTGGTGGCGGTTGGAAAGTCGTCCTGGTCCGAGGGAATGACGTACGCCCGCGGGTCGCGCCACTCCGGCGTGCGCAGCAGCGCCAGGTACCGCGCCGACTCTTCGGGATTGGGCGCGCCGCCAAACAGCCCGCCGGCCGACATCACCGCGTTGCTTTCGGAGCGCTGCCCCTGCCGGGACGCCGCGATCACCGCGCGGACGCTGTCCACCCGCCGCGGGTACACGGTCCAGCTGTCCTCGCGCCCACGCTGCACCGAGTTGCGCCCCATCCGCCAGAAGTTGGTCAGCAGCGTCTGGCGGTAGCGCGAGGCGTAGTCCAGCACCGCGTAGTTGGCCGTCACCGAGTAGTCGATGGACGAGCGAAAGTGCCACTTCTGCGGCGCGATCGGCGACACCAGGTCGGCGTTGGGCAGCTGCCGGTTGGGGACGAACGGGATGTTCATGGGCGTGGGGTTGCCGATGGTCTCCGTCAGCAGCCCGATCATGTTGTGAAAGTACGTCGTGGTGCGCAGGCCGCCGTTCCACCAGGTGGAGTAGTTGGCCCCGCGCCGCGTGGTCACGCCCGGCTTTTCCTCGGCGATGAAGCGGTTGTGCATCGCCGAGCCCACCATGTCGATGCCGGTCATGACCAGCGGGTCGTACACGTAGTTGAACGGATCGCGAAAGGGCGGCGCGAACATCACCGTCCCCGTGGGGCCCGTCTGGTGGTGGTTGTAGACGATCTGCGGGAACCACTGGTGGTACATCACCCGGTTCATGTTCTCCGTCTCGGCCTGGGTCGAGGCGTAGAAGTCCCGGTTGTTGTCGTGGCCGATGTACTTCTGGTACAGCCGCGGAATCCACGCGGTCGAGCGGGCCTCGCGGTTGGGGTTGCGGGTGTACCAGTTGCTGACCAGGTCCATGCCGTCGGGGTTGGCGTGGACGAAGAGGATGATGACGTCGTCCAGAATGCGCCGCGTTTCGGGGTCGTCGCGGCTCACCATCTGCCACAGCGTCTCCATCAGCTGCTGCGCGCCCAGCACCTCGGTGGCGTGCAGCCCGCCGTCGATCCACACCACCGACTTGCCCTGCGCCGCCAGCCCCGCGGCCGTGGCCGAATCCACCTGGCCCATGGCCAGGGTGCGGCTGATCTCGCGGTAGCGCTGCAGGTTGCGGTGGTTCTCGGGGCTGGTGACGATGGCCATTACCTGGGCGCGCCCTTCTTCGGTGCGGCCGATCTCGGTAAGGGTCATCCGGTCGCTCTCGCCGTCCAGCTTTTGCCAGTAGGCGACGAGGTCCTGGTAGTTGGGGAGCTCGTAGTCGGCGCCGATGGGGTGGCCGAACTGCTGCTCGGGGGTGGTTAGCCGCTGCTGTGCGTCCGCGGAGCCCGCGGCGAACAGGGCCAGCGCGAGCGCCAGGGCAGGCGCGCGCCGTGTACTGGGGGACGGGATCAAAGGCGAACCGCTCCTTCCGCCGGTTTGCCGAGGGGCGCCGCCGGGGGCCGCGCCGCTCGCTGCTGTGTGTGGATACCGGTAGAATCGAACGGCCGTTCGGGTGTGTCAAGTTTTTAGCGGGATGGAGGGATGGGGGCTACCACTCCCGCGCCTCGGCAGGCATCGAACTGCATCCGCCGGCGGCCCCCTCTCCCGGCCTCTCTCCCAACTTCGGGGGAGAGGTGACGCGAGCCGCACGTCCGGAGCGCCGTTCTTACCGCGGAGCCGTCGAAAAGTGATCCGGAGCGCGTCGCCCTGTCGGCCCACGCCCAACCCCTCCCCCGAAGTTGGGGGAGGGGTCGCCCGCCGTCGCGAGGAACGAGCGAAAGGCCGGGCGGGGGAGAGAGCCCGCGGGTCGCACTGGCTTCGGAAGGCTGTGGGTACAAGACGGTTCTACGGCGTCGCGCTACGCGCGGACCCCTCACCCCCGCCCCTCTCCCGCAAACCGCGCGGGAGAGGGGTGACGCGAACGTCCGGCTGCCGAGTGGCGGGGCGATTACGCACGCGGAAGCCCGCGGCGGCACCAGACTAGCCGTGCCGCGACGCGGCCGGCCGAAACGACAACCCCTCCCCCGATGTTGGGGGAGGGGTCGCCCGCCGTCGCGAGGAACGAGCGAAAGGCCGGGCGGGGGAGAGGGCCCGCGGGTCGCGCCGGCTTCGGAAGTCGCCCCCCCTCCCCCCTACTCCCGCACGATCCCCTCGATCAGCTCCGCGGCGCGCTCCAGGCACTCCAGCTCGTCCGCGGAGAGGGCGTGCAGGCGGTCGGCGAGGGAGTGCACGCGGCGGGCGCGGCCTTCCTCCAGCAGGCGGCGGCCGGCGCCGGTGGCGCGCAGGCGCACGGAGCGGCGATCGTCCGGGTGCGGCTCGCGCTTCACCAGCCCGTCGCGCTCCAGGTTGCGGACGATGCGCGTCATCGACGGCGGCCGCACCTGCTCGGCCCGCGCCAGCTCGCCCAGCGTCCGCGCGCCACCGAACACCAGCACCGACAGCGCGGACAGGTGCGGCGCCGTTACGCCGGACGCATCGTCCTGGCGGCGAAGGCGGCGCAGCAGGTGAATGCTGGCGGAGTGCAGCCGGTCCGCCAGCCGCTCCGCCCGCGCGTCCGCATCCCCCGAATCCGAAAGTCTTGCGTCCGTATCGATCATGATCTACAGTATATTTAGTTTCGCTAACGAAGCAAGCTGCACGATTCCACGGGAGCGATTTTGATGAGCGTGGCGACGCGGATGATCGAGGCGGTAAAAGCGGGCGATGCGGGCGGGCTGCGGGCGATCCTGGAGGCCGATCCCGACGCGGCCGGCGCGCGCGAAGAGGGCGGTGACAGCCCGCTGATGATCGCGCTGTACCATGGCCGCCGCGACCTGGCGGAGCTGCTGCTGGCGCACGGCCGCCAGCCGGACGGCGTGGAGGCGGCGGCGCTGGGCGACGTCGATCGCCTGCGCGCGGCGCTGGACGCGGAGCCGGGCCTGGTCACCCGCTTTACGCACGATGGATGGACCCTGCTGCACCTGGCCGGCTTTTTTGGCCACGCCGAGGCGGTGCGGCTGCTGCTGGAGCGCGGGTCCGATCCCAACGCGCTCTCAATCAACGCGCTGCGTAACACGCCGCTGCACGCCGGCCTTTCCGGACCCATGGGGGTCGAGGGGGTGCGGTTGCTGGTAGAGGCGGGCGCAGACGTGAACGCACGGCAGCACGGCGGGTTCACCCCCATGCACTCCGCCGCCAACCGCGGCATCGTGGAGATCATCGACCTGCTGCTGGAGCGTGGAGCGGCGCCCGATTCCGCCACGGACGACGGCCGCCGCCCCGTGGATTTTGCGCGGGAGCGGGGGCACGCGCACGTGGTGGAGCACCTGCGCGCCAGGGGCGCTGCCGCGTGACGCCACTCCAGCCGATTGACGGGGTAGGACGCCCGCGGTAGTGTTGGCCGTTCACCCGTCGCGCAGGTATCGCAGGAAAATCATGCAGGTACGCAGCATTCTCCTGGCCTTTGTCCCGCTGGCGCTGGTCGCGTGCTATCCGCGCCAGCCCGTGGCGCCGCCCCCCGCCCCGCTGCCTCCGCCTCCCGTCGCCGTTTCGCCGGCGGAAGAGGCGGTGCAGCGGATGCAGCGCGCGCGGCGCCTGTTCGACGAAGGGGTAAGCCTGGGGCGCCAGAGCCGCTGGAGCGAGGCGGCGGACCGCTACCGGCTGGCCATCGAGGCGGTGCCCAACGAGGTGCGCTACCACATGGCGCTGGCCGATGCGCTGCTGTCGCAGGGGCGCGACTGGGAGGCGGCGGACGCGCTGCAGGCCGGCATCCGCGTGGAGGAGGCCGGCCCTGATCCCAACCACCGCGTTTTGGCGGTGGATTACGAGCGGCTGATCGGCCTGCTCAACCGCCTGAACCGGCTGGACGAGGCGCGTCAGGCGGCCGAGCGCCAGGACCGCCACCGCCGCCTCCGCGACGCCGCCGTACCGGAGTGAACGGATTGGGTGCCGGGGACGTGGCGCTTCTGGACAGTCTCGAATCGGACTACAGAAACAGAGGTCAGAGTACAGAGGAACCGACAACATCCAGAGGAACAGAGGAAGGAATGCGGATCACCTCTGTTCCTCTGGCTTTTTTCCCTCCCTCTGTACCGATCTTGTTTTTCCGGATTCATCCGCGCTCTGCCGAGCGATGACAGCCTACGTCCGACTTCGCGCAATCTCGTCCGTCCTGGCGGCCATGACGAAGTCGTTGCGGTGCAGGCCGTGGACCTCGTGCGTCCACCAGGTGACGGTGACGCGGCCCCACTCCGTCAGCAGCGCGGGATGATGGTCCTCTTCCTCCGCGATCTCGCCGACGCGGTTGGTGAACGACAGCGCCCGGGCAAAGTCCGGGAACTCGAAGACGCGCTCCAATCGCGGAACCCCCTCACGCTCCACCACCGCCCACTCCGGCACCTGCGGCTTGAGCACCTCCATCTCCTCCGCAGTCACCGTGGGCGTGCCGCGGCGGCAGGGTTCGCATTTCTGGCTCGCAAGCTCCGTCATCATCACTCCCAGGATGTATCGCCAACCTCCCCCCGGATTGATTTCCTGAGGGAGCGCCACACCGAACTTCATCCCACACGACCGCTTGCGCGCGACCGAAGGATCTAGTCTGCGGCCGTCGCGGAGCTGGCTACGCGTCATCGATCCAGCCTGCAGGTGCTGCCGGCGAGATCCTCCGGTCAGCGCCAAAATCCTTCGTACAAGCAGGACGCAGCGCGGCGCCTCCCTCAGGCTCAGGAAGTCAACGCTTCTCGAGGGTTGGTCAACACCCTCTCAGCCTCAGGAATCAGACCCGGATCGCCTTCAGGATGCCGCCGGCAGCGACTTCTCGATCAGCTCGCGAAGCTCGGCGTTGTCGGCGGTCACGGGGCCTACGTGCTTCCACAGCAGCGTGCCGTCGGGACCGATCAGGAACGTGTTGGGCACGCCCATCGTGCTGTACGCGGTAGCGATCTCGCCGTCGGGGTCCAGCCAGATGGGGTAGCTGGCGCCGTACTCCTGCAAAAACTCGCGGATCCCCTGCTCCTGGTCGCCCTGGTCGATGCTGACCCCCACCACGTGCAGGCCGCGCGGCCCGTACGTCTTGTGCAGCTCCTCCAGCGCGGGGATCTCCTGCCGGCAGGGGTGGCACCAGGTGGCCCACACGTTCAGCAGCACCGGCCGGCCGCGCAGCAGCGCCAGCGACGCGCGCTCGCCGTCCAGCGTCTCCGCGGCGTAGGCGGGGGCCTCGGCGCCCGTCCGCACCGCGCCGCCGGGCGCGTCGCCGCAGGCCGCCAGCAGCAGCGCGGCGCAGGCGATTCGCGGCAGGTTCGTCGTCCAGCGCATCGTCACGATCTTAGCGAAGGTCGGAGAGGGGCATGCGCGCGGCGCGCACCATCGACGGGTCGCCGGGCGCGGTCCAGGCGAACACCAGGTGCTCGCCCGCAGGGACCATGCGAGGAAATCCGCTGGAACGCGCGGAGCTGGATCCCGCCACCGTGCGCGGCTCCCCCATCGTTCCATCCGCGCCTACGTGGCGAACGTGCACCTCCGCCTCCTTTTCCCCCGTGCGCTCGATCCAGCTGACCAGCGCGCCGCCGTCATCCAGCAGCACCACGTCCACACGGCCTTCGGGGTTGCCGCCGTCCACCCGCGCCGGCGCGCCGAAGGTGGCGCCCGCGTCGCCGGAGAACGCGACCTTTACCTGCGCCGTGCTGTCCGCGCCCGTGTACCACGCCACGGCCACGCGGTCGCCCTCCGCCGCCGCCTGCGGGCCGTTCACCGGGCAAGCGGGCATCACCCAGCCGTCCGCGTGCACGGGCTGGCCGGGCGTCCAGGCGCCGTCCACCATCCGCGTAACGTAGATATCGCGCACCTCCGCCGCCGAGCGGTCGCGGTACACCACCAGCGGCCCGCGTCCCGTCATGGCCATCCCCGTCTGGCAGCAGTCGCACACGCGGCCGTCCAACTCCAGGTCAGGCGCCGCGCGCCCGTCCCCGCCGATGGTGGTGTAGCGCAGCGTCATCTCGTTGCCGGCGGCGTGCTCGTCCGCGGACGGCTTGAACTTGCGGCCGTCCAGCCACACCAGCGCCACCGAATCGCCGCGCGCGGGCCACATGCTTACGAAGCCGTGCTCCGTCTGCGTGCCGTCCGTGTGCGGCGTCACCCCCGGCGTCCACGTCACCCCGCCGTCGGCCGACACGGCCACGCGCACGTCGTAAGCATACTTGCTTTCCCCGCCGCGCTGCAGCCACTGCGCGGCCATCCGGTTCCCCGGCAGCACGGCCAGCGAGGGAAAGTCGGCCCAGTTTACGAACCAGCCGCGCCCGCTGGCGATGGTGCGCGGGGCGGACCAGCGGCCGTCCTCCAGCACCGCGAAGCGCAGCGCGTGTGCGCTGTCCGCCGCCGGCTCGATCCACGACAGGTACGCGCGCCCGTCCGGCCCCACCGTCAGGTTGGGCTCGCCGCTCCCCGGCGCCGCGTTCAGCTCGAGTTCGGTAACCACGATGCCGGCGGATGACGGCGCTCCGCCGTGCTCGCCCGCCCGCTCGCCGCACGAAGCCAGCATCACCGCCGCCGCCAGGGCGCACACGCCCGAGAAATAGCGCAAAGTTTCCGTCGATGTCATGCGTCGTCCGCGTCGCGGTTTCGATCTACCCCCACCATCGCTTGCAAGCTGTGATCGGCGTGCAGGGCAACGGCGTCGCGCTGCGCGCGGACCCCTCACCCCCGGCCCCTCTCCCGCAAACCGCGCGGGAGAGGGGAGACCCGACTCACACCATCACACCATCACACCATCACACCATCACACCCCATCACCCGTTCACCCGTTCACCCGTCACGCCGGCGTATCCACCGTCAGGTCGAAGCTCTGGTACGCCCGAGCCAACAGCAGCGTCGCGCCCCAGCAGGCCAGCGCGACCACGATCACCGCGCCCGCCGCGGCGCCGGCCGTATCCGCCACCCACCCGCCCGCCATCCCCATCAGCCCCGCCGCAACCACCACGATGCCAAGCAGAACGAGCTTGAAGAACAGCTTGATCAGCTGCTTGCCCACAAAGGCGCTCTGCTGGCCGCCGTCTGCCTGCATGCGCGTGGGAAAAAGGAGAAAAAGCCAGTTCTCCAGCGTCACCGCCAGCCAGGCGACGGGGAGCGCGACGGCGGCCGCCAGCAACCCCATCCGCGGCTCCACCGGCGCGTCGACCATCCACACCGCAATCCCCAGCAGCAGCAGGTTCACGAGGGCGATGATCGCCGCCGCCACGAACACCTCGCCCACCGCCACCGTCACCGGGCGCAGCGGCAGCGAGCGCAGGTAGCCGATGCGCTCCACGTCGCGGCGAAAATCCACCGAGAACGAGCCGGTGCCAAAGAGGGGAAAGGCCACCGCCAGCACCACCAGCGACGTTCCCAGCTCGCCGGAACCCTCCGAGCCCAGCCAGCGCGGAAGGCCGATCACGTAAAAGAACGCCATCCCCGCCATGAACGCCAGCGCCCCCAGCGTCTGCAGCCCGCGTCCCAGCTCGTACGCCTGCCGCCGCGCGATCGGCGCGGCGGCGCCCAGAAAGGCGAAGGAGGGGACGGGCAGCCAGCGATTCCTGGGTACCGCCGCGCTGGCCAGACCGCCGCGCCCGCGCCGCATGCGCCGGATGCGCTCGAACCGCCTGGCGCTGGAAACCAGCGACCGCTCGCGAAAGTCCACCCGCATCAGCAGCGCCGCTCCTGCCGTCGCCATCACCAGCGCCACGCTGGCGGCCGACCACGCCAGCACCGCGCCCGCCGTTTCCGCCGCGTAGGTTTCCGCGAAAGGCCGGGCCGGAAGCATCGCCAGCTGCACGCCGCGCGACGCAATGAGGTCGCCCAGCGCCATCCCGAACCCCACCTCCTGCGCTTCCCGGTAGAACAGCCACCCCGCCACGGCGATGCCGGCGTAGAGCGCCGGCCGCACCGCGCGCGCCACGGTCGGCGGCAGGCGGTCGCCGACGGCCAGCTTCAGCAGCCCCGCCAGCTGGGTGAGGACGAACAGCCAGAGCACGGCCAGCATCACCGCGGGGATGGCCGCCGCGGGGCGCACCGCCATCCGCATCCCCACCAGCCCCAGCCAGATGCCGCTGAACAGCTGCACCCACCCGCGGCTCACCAGGGCGTACAGCAGCAGCTCGCGCCGTCGCAGCGGGGCGGGAAAGAGGAACTGCACCTCCTGCGGCCAGTAGAACGGCGCGTCCGCCGCAACGAGCGCGGGGATCATGAACAGCAGCAGCGCCAGCGAAAAGCCCTGCATCACGGGGTCGTGCTGCCGCGCCACGCCGCCCGAGGCCTGCAGCGCCATCAGCTGCGACGCGACGACAAAGACGAAGAACAGCAGGCCGATGATGGCGGAGACGAACCCGCGAAAGGTGCGCATCCGCCGCCCGGCCCGCCGCATCACGCCACGGATCCCCGCCCACAGCAGGTAGCGCAGCCCGGCGTTCACGCCGCCGCCCCCGCCGCCGGGGGCGCGGCGGGCCCCTCCGTCAGGTGGAAGAAGATGTCCTCCAGCGTGGCGTCGGGCCCCACCTGCTCCGCGTAGCGCGCCCGCAGCTCGTCGCGCGTGCCGTGAAAGAGCAGCCGCCCCTGCCGCACCACCAGGAACGAGGTGCACAGCCCCTCGATCTGCCCCAGCAGGTGCGAGCTGAGCATGACCGCCGCGCCGTCCGCCGCGCGCCGGCGCAGCAGGTCGTACAGCGTGCGGATGCCGCGCGGGTCCAGCCCCGTCAGCGGCTCGTCCAGCAGCAGCGCCTGCGGCTGGTGCAGCAGCGCGCAGGCCACGGCCACCTTCTGCCGCATCCCGCGCGACAGCTCGTCGGCCATGCTGTCGCGGCGCTCCGCCAGCTCCAGCTCAGCGAGCAGGCGCTCCGCCGCCGGCTTCCACTCGCGCACGCCGTACACGCGCGCCGTAAAGTCCAGGTGCTCCCACACCGTCAGCGTGCTGAACAGCTGCGGCTCGTCGGGGATCAGCCCCAGGCGGCGCTTGGCCTCGATCGGCTGCCGCTCCACGTCGAACCCGGCGATGTGCACCGTCCCGCCGCTGGGGGGATGGATGCCGGCGATGGCGCGCAGCGTGGTCGTCTTTCCCGCGCCGTTGGGCCCCACCAGCCCCAGGATCTCGCCGGGCTGCACGGCAAAGCTCAGCCGGTCCACGGCGATGCGCCCCTCGTAGCGCTTGATGAGCTCGCGAACGTCGATCATCGGGCGATGCGGATCAGCGCGTGGGGCGGCCGCCCGGCGCCCACTGCGGCCGCGGCCCGTCCGCCAGCGCCCGCGTGGCGTCCATCGCCGCCTGCACCACCCGCGTCATGTGGTCCCAGTCGATGCGCTCCGTCTCGTCCCCCGGCTGATGGTAGTCCGCGTGCAGCCCGAACGACGACAGCGCGTGCGCCGGCACCCCCTGCAGCGCGAACGGCGTGTTGTCGCTGCGGTTGAAGAAGTCCTGGTCCGGCCGCGGATCGGGGACGATGGGCACGCCCGCGCCCGCCAGGATCTGGGACACGGTCGACCTTTCGTATCCCGTCAGCCACGCGCGCCCCGGCCCGCCCGCGAGCGAATCCGGCCGGCCGATCATCTCGATCATCAGCCCCGCCACCGTGCTGTCCAGCGCCACCACCGGGTGCCGCAGGTACCAGCGCGTCCCCAGCATCCCCACCTCCTCGCCCGTGGCGAAGAAGAAGACGACGGTGCGCCTGGGCGCCGGCCCGCGCGCCAGCGCCCGGGCCACTTCCAGGACGGCCACGCTGCCGCTGCCGTCGTCGTCCGCGCCGTTGTAGATGCTGTCGCCGTCCACCGCCCGCCCGATCCCCACGTGGTCGTAGTGCGCGCCGACGATGACGGCCTCGTGGCGCAGCGCGGGATCGCTTCCGGGGACCATCCCGATCACGTTGAAGGCCTGGCGACGCTGCTCGGCCGGAACCTCCGCAAGCGCGTCCAGCGACTCCATCAGCCGCAGCCGCCCGCCGTTTTCCGCAACGGGGACGAGCTGAAAGTACGCCATGTCGCCCGCGGGCTGCACGCCCATGGCCTCCAGCCGGCGCGCCAGGTAGACGGCCGCGCGCATGCCGCCCGCGGAGCCGGTGGCGCGCCCCTCCATGCTGTCCGCCGCCAGCGCCTCCAGCTGCTCGCGCACGTCCGCCTGCCGCACCTGCGTCGCGGCCGCCGGCGCGGCGGGCTGGGGCGCCGTGGCGGGCGCGGGGGCCCGGGTGCACGCGGCCAGCGCGGCGAGGGCAAGGAGACCGGAAAGATGGGATGGGCGCATGATCGACGGGATCAGGTGGTGTGGCGCAACGCGGAGAAACAAATATGGGCCGCACCGCGCTTCCCCTGCAACGCCGCGCGTTGGAGGGCCCTCTCCCCCGCCAGGCCTTACGCCGTTCCTCGCGACGGCTGGCGACCCCTGCCCCAACTTCGGGCCCCTACTTCGGGGGAGGGGTGGTGGCCGAGGGGTGCGGAAGGGACTGGGACCGGATCAGCTACCGCGGTCGCGAGTGGCGCACAGGAAGAGCGTTTGAGGGCGAGCGGATGACCGTGCGGCCTGGCAAGGAGGAAGGACGCGTACAGGTGTACTACTGCAAGCAGCAGGTCCGAGAGCTGGACCTGAGGGTGCAGCCGGTGTCCGCCGAGTGTGTGTGAGGCTGCGCCGCTACGCGGCTTCGCCTCACACACTCAAAACCCAGAAGCGTTACCGATGTATCGGGAACATCCGTTACGCCTGTCCCCGGACCATACACCCGTTCGCGGGCGAGGGGCCGGGGGGTGACGGGTCCGGGCACAACGCGACCCCGTAGAACGCTACGCTATCGAGATCCCCGCCGACGCTCCTACGCACGCTCCCTCTCCGGAGACACAGGCGAGGCGGACCCTACTTCTTGAGCTTCGCCAGGTACTTGCTGCGAAAGTGGCTCACCTTGGGCGCGATCACCACCTGGCAGTAGCCCTGGCGCGGGTTGCGCGCGTAGTAGTCCTGGTGGTACCGCTCGGCCGGGTAGAACTCCGTGATCGGCTCCACCTGCGTAACGATGGGCTCCTCCCACACGCCTTCGGCCTCCAGGTCGCGGATGACCTCGCGAGCGGTGGCGCGCTGCTCCTCGCCGTGCGTAAAGATGGCGGAGCGGTACTGCGTGCCCACGTCCGCGCCCTGACGGTTGAGCGTGGTGGGATCGTGGATGGTAAAGAACACCTCCAGGATCTCGCGGAACGAGACTTCGGCCGGGTCGAACGTCACCTGCACCACCTCGGCGTGCCCCGTGACCCCGGCGCACACCGCCTCGTACGACGGGTTGGGCACGTGGCCGCCCGCATATCCGCTCACCACGCTCTCCACGCCGCGCAGCTGGTCGAACACCGCCTCAAGACACCAGAAGCACCCGCCGGCAAGCGTGGCCACTTCACGCTGATTGTTCTCCATCCTCCGCCTCCACCAAAGGTTGAACGCATACTGCCCGCGGCGGCGGCACGCGCAACGTCCGCATCTCCATACATGAAACGAGCCGCGCGCCGGCACCGTACGGCGGCGTCTCGGCCGTTCCCATCATCCCCCGTACGATCCGACGATGCTTTCGCTTCTGCTGGCCTTTGCCGCCGCACCGCTTGATACACCGACGGTTCAGGTGCGTGTCGCCCCCGCGCAGGTGTGGATCGAGGAGGGCGCGTCGCAGTACCTGAACTTTGACTTCGTGGTCCGCAACACGGGCGCGGATACGATGGATGTTACGCGCATCGAGGTGTCCGTCTACGACGAGGCCGGCGGGCTGCAGATCCGCAAGCTGGTAAACCAGAACGGCCCCAGCCCCAGCGTGCAGACGCTGGCGCCCATGCGCTCGTTCGCGCCCGGCGCGGAGGGGCTGATCTTCAACCCATTCTTCGAGTTTCCCCGCGAGGTGCGGCTGGCGCGGCTGAAGTACGACATCGAGCTGCAGCCCCGCGGCGCGGAGAGCCCGGCATCGTCCGTGGTGTCGGTGACGGTGGAGCCGCGTCCGTATCAGCCCCGAACGCCACTGGCGATGCCGGTGCACGGCCGCGTGCTGGTGTGGGACGGCCACGACTTTTACTCGCACCACCGGCGGTGGGATTTTGCGCACCCCGTGCTGCGCGAGAACTGCATCACCAGCAACCCGGGGCGCTACAGCTACGACTTTGTGCCGCTGGGCGCGGACGACAGCCTGCACACGGGCGATGGAACGTCGCACGCGCAGTGGCACGGCTGGGGCGCCGAGGTGCGGGCGCCGGCCGCCGGACGCGTGATCGCCGCCACCGGCGCGGAGCCGGACAACGGCGAATTCGACATCTCGGCGCTGTGCGCGAACGAGTTGGTGATGTACGGAAATTACGTGGTGATCGACCACGGCGGCGGCGAGATGAGCGTGCTGGCGCACCTGCGGCAGGGGTCCGTAACCGTCCGCCCGGGCGACGACGTGCGGCAGGGGCAGGCGGTGGCGCGCGTGGGATCGTCCGGCAGCTCGCTCTTTCCCCACCTGCACTACCAGCTGGTCACCGGCGTGGAACACGGCGCCGAGGGGCTGCCCTCGTACTTCCCCGGCATCCGCGTCCGCCGCGGCAGCGGCTGGGTCGCCGCGCCCAACGGCCAGACAGACACCGGCGACATCATCGACGCGCGAGGTCCTCAATAGCGACTGAAGTCGCGGCTACCACGTCACGCTGTCCGCCTGCGCGGACAAAAAGAAGCCGGCCGCACCCTGTGCATCAGGGGGCGGCCGGCGTCATTCGCGCGGATGGGCGGCGTCAGTGCGCCGGGCAGACGTCGGCGCCCTCGGGGTCCGGCGCGCCGTAGGTGCGGTGGTCCACGCGAGGTTCGGCGCCGGGCTTCAGCACGACCACGAACAGGTGGGAGAACTGCGGCTCGCACAGGTCCGGCAGCCGCGGCCCGCCCAGCGCGTGCACGATGGCGGGCACCGTGTTGCTGTGGCCCACGACCAGCACCGTGTGCCCCGTGTGCCGCCGCACCGCCGCCGCGACCGAATCCACGTGCGCCGGGCCGTACCGCAGCGACACGATCTCCGGCGTGAGCCCCTGGGCCTCCATCACCGCCCGCGCCGTGGCCTGCGTCCGCTGGCGGTCCGTGGCGATTACCGCGTCAAAGCGCATCCCCTCCACCGCATCGCGCAACGCGACCGCGCGCGCCGTGCCGGCCTCGCTGAGCGGCGGATCGTTGTTGCCGGCCTCTACCACCGCCTTTTCGGCGTGGCGCACCACCACGACCACGGTGGAATCCTGCGCGGCGAGCGGCGCGGCGGCCAGCAGCAGCGCGGTCAGCAAGAACGGACGAAGCAGGTTGCGCATCGGTGGATGGGGTCGGGAGGATGGAGCCGGTGGATGCGGCGGATGTCGATCGAATCCACAAATATAATGCATCGGGATGCGGATGGTCAGCCGCCCGCGTTCTCGCGCGTCGGGACGGTCATCATGGTCGCCGTCATGGTGGAGACGTGGCGCTCGGCGCCGTCGCGGATGGCGAACGCATCCGCCGTGCAGACGCTGATGGTTCGCCCCGCGCGCACCACCCGCGCCCGCGCGATCACCCGCTCGCCCACCGCGGGCGCCAGCAGGTTCACCTTGAACTCGATGCTCAGCACTCCGGCATCCGCCGGCATCAGCGTGTACGCGGCGTATCCGCAGGCGCTGTCCAGGACGGTGCTGACGATGCCGGCGTGCAGAAATCCGTTCTGCTGCGTCAGGTCGTCGCGAAAGGCGAGCTCCACGTCCACCTCGCCCGGCGCCACCCGCGCCAGCCGCGCGCCGATCGTCTCCATCACCCGCTGCGCGGCAAAGCTGCGGCGCACGCGCGCCTCGAAGTCGGGATCCTGCGGGACGAAGGACACAGGGAATAGGGAACAGGGAATAGGGAATAGCCAGCAACGGCACCGGCGCAGAGGGGAAATCTGCACCGGGACGGCGGCTGTGGCAAAGGTGGATGGATGATTGCTCTTGCGCCACGGCCCCGCGCGCGGAATCGTCATCGCGCGCGCATCCCGATCCACAAAGCCTGACGATGACGACCGATCCCGAGCAGCTGACCATCCGCCGCGCCGTCGCGGCCGACGCCCCCGTGGTGGCGGAGCTTGCGCTACGCACGTTCGTGGATGCGTTTGCCGGCGGCAGCGATCCGCACGACCTGGCGTTGCACACCGCGCGCTCCTACGGCGTTCCACAGCAGTCGGCCGAGATCGCGCACCCCGGAATCACCACGCTGCTCGCGGAGGCGGGTGGGCGCGCGGCCGCATACGCGCAGATCCGCCGCGGCCAGCCCCCGTCGTGCGTGCCGGACGCCGACGCCGTGGAGATCGCCCGCTTCTACGTGGACCAGGGATGGCACGGGCGCGGCATTGCGCAGCGGCTGATGGACGCCGCCCTGGCCCAGGCGCGGGAGATTGGCGCGCGCACCGTCTGGCTCATGGTGTATGAGCACAACCCTCGCGCGATGGCCTTTTACGCGAAAGAGGGTTTCCGTGAGGTTGGCCGCAACGGTTATCTCTTCGGAAACAGCCTGGAGCTGGATTACGTGCTGGTGCGCGAGGTGGAGCCCGAGCCGGAGCCCCGCACGGGCGAATAAATTCGCGGCAACAACCACACGAAATCCACCTTCGTGGATTGGCGGGCCATGGAGTTCGGGAAGGGGTGGTGAGCGTCGCTGGTTGAATATCGCTGTCCTGGAGGAACCGCCGCCCTCCCGACCACCCTGATTTTTAGCCCGGGGCTAGAGATGCCATAAGCCCCGCCCTGGGCTCGCGGAGCTCGCCCGGCGCGGCTTCACCTGCTCGGATCAGCTGAGGCCTGTGCGCGGCGGGGGCGCGGTGGCGGCGACAAGCCTCGCAACAGAGGGCGCGCACCGCCGGCGTGTGTGACGTTTATACCCTCTCCCGTTTGCGGGAGAGGGTGCGAGCCTAAGCGAGCGGGTGAGGGCCCTCGCTGGCGCAGCGTGCTAGGCATTTCTAAATGTGCATTTACGCACTTACGCACTCACGCACTTTCCCGATGGCCAACGCAACCCGCTCCGAACGCCTTGACCGGCTGCCGTTCACGCCCCTGCATCGCCGTCTGGTGGTGATCTCCGGCGCGGGGTGGGCCATGGACGCCATGGACGTGGGGTTGATCTCCTTTGTCATGGCCTCCCTCGCCGTGCAGTGGAGTCTGGACGGCGCCACGCTGTCGTGGATCGGCTCCGTCGGGTTTGTGGGGATGGCACTGGGGGCCAGCCTGGGCGGCAGCGTGGCCGACCGCGTGGGACGGCGCTTTGTGTTCGCGGCCACGCTGCTCATCTACGGCGTGGCGACGGGCGCGGCGGCGCTCTCGTGGTCGGTGGCGTCGCTGCTCTTCTTCCGCTTTCTGATTGGCTTCGGGCTGGGGGCGGAGCTGCCGGTGGCCAGCACGCTGGTGAGCGAGTTTGCCCCGGCGCGCATTCGCGGACGGCTGGTGGTGATGCTGGAGGCGTTCTGGGCGGTGGGATGGATTTTGGCCGCGCTCATCGGCACCTACGTCATCCCGCGCTCCGACAACGGCTGGCGCTGGGCATTCGCCATCGGCGCGCTGCCGGCGCTGTACTCCGGGATCGTGCGGCGCGCGCTGCCTGAATCCGTGCGCTTCCTGGAGCGCAAAGGCAAGACGGACGAGGCGGAGGCGGTGGTGCGCCGCTTCGAAGCCGCGGCCGGGGTGCCGCACCCGGAGCGGGTCGCGCCGCCGCAGCCCGTGACGAGTGCGTCGGTGGGGCTGCGCGAGCTGTGGCGCGGGCCGCTCGCCCGGCGCACGCTGGCGCTGTGGCTGGTGTGGTTCGGGATCAACTTTGCCTACTACGGCGCCTTTATCTGGATCCCCACGCTGCTCACGGGGCGCGGGTTCAGCCTGGTGAAGAGCTTTGAATACACGCTCATCATCACGCTGGCGCAGCTGCCGGGGTACGCCGTGTCGGCGTGGCTGATTGAGAAGTGGGGACGGAGGCCCACGCTGGCGGCGTTTCTGGCGGGCTCGGCGGGGGCGGCGGTGCTGTTCGCCATGGCGGATTCGCGCGACGCCATCCTGGTCGCCGGGTGCCTGCTCTCGTTCTTCAACCTGGGGGCGTGGGGCGCCGTCTACGCGGCCACGCCGGAGGTGTATCCCACCGCCATCCGCGCGACGGGCGCCGGGTGGGCCGCGGGATTTGGCCGCATCGCCAGCATCATCGCTCCCCTTTGCGTGCCGCCGCTGCTGAACGCGGGCGGCAGCGAAGCCGTGTTCGGCACCTTCGCCGCGTTCTTCGTCATCGCCATCATCGGTGCGCTGCTGCTCCCCGAGTGGAAGGGCCGCGACCTGGCCGAAGACGCGGCGGCGTAAACTACAGAAAAGATGGGGCCTCACACGGAGTCAACGGAGTTAACGGAGTTCGTTCGAGGCGCCCGTCCTGGATCGTGCTCTATCCATTCCTTGTTGGTGGAAAAAGGATGCACACGAGGGCCAGCGGAACCGGCACGAGAACACTCCGTTAACTCCGTTGACTCCGTGTGAGGCGATCTTCTTTTTGATCTTGCCGCACGTGCGGGGGTGTCATTTCTCGCACCATGCCCCATCTTTAACGGCTTGGGATGAATGATGAACGGCGGCCCGTGCGGAAACGACTGAGATGACGAGCGATTTTTTTGAGGATCTGGAGGCACGTGGCCTCATCCACGGCGCCAGCGAGGGCGCGCGCGAGGCACTGGCCGCGGGGCCGCTCACGGCCTACATCGGCTTCGATCCCACCGGGCCCAGCCTGCACGTGGGCCACCTGCTCCCCGTGCTGGCGCTGGCGCGGATGCAGCGCGCCGGACACCGGCCCATCGCACTGGTGGGCGGCGGCACCGGGATGATCGGCGATCCCAGCGGCAAAACGGCCGAGCGCCAGCTGCTCACCCGCGAGGACGTGCAGCGCAACGTGGACAGCATCCGCGGGCAGCTGGGCCGCTTCGTCGACTTCTCCGGCGAGGGCGGCGCGCTGCTGGTCGACAACCACGAGTGGCTGGGCGGGTTGTCGCTGATCGACTTTCTGCGCGACGTGGGCAAGCACTTTACCATCAACTACATGCTTGCCAAGGAGTCCGTAAAGCTGCGGATGGAGAACGAGGGTGGCCTGTCCGTGACCGAGTTCGCCTACTCGATGCTGCAGGCGTTCGACTACCGCGAGCTGTTTGACCGGCACGGCGCCACGCTGCAGATGGGCGGCAGCGACCAGTGGGGCAACGTAACTTCGGGGATGGAGCTTATCCGCCGCACGCGCGGCAAGCACGTCAACGGCATCGTCATGCCGCTGGTGACCACCGCCAGCGGGGTAAAGTTCGGCAAGAGCGAAGCGGGGACGGCGGTGTGGCTGGACGCGGAGCGCACCTCGCCCTTCCGCTTCTACCAGTTCTGGCTGAACACCGAAGACGCGGACGTGGACCGCTACCTCAAGTTCTTCACCGTCATCCCGGTCAACGAGATCGCGCGGGTGGTGGCGGAGCACCAGGCGGACCCCGCCGCGCGCACCGGCCAGCGGCGGCTGGCGGAGGAGGTCACGCGCATGGTGCACGGCGATGAGGGGCTGGAGCGCGCCGAACGGGCGACGGCGGTGTTCTTCGGCAGCCGTCCCGCGCAGGACCTGCCCGCGGCGGAGCTGCTGGACGTGTTCTCCGACGTCCCTTCGACGGAGGTGGCGCGCGACCGGCTGGACGGTGACGGGATCGCGGTCGTGGACCTGCTGGCGGAGAGCGGCGTCGCGGCGTCAAAGGGCGAGGCGCGCCGGCTGATCGCGGGCGGCGGCATCTCCGTGAACGGCGAGCGCGTCCCCACCCCCGAGCACCGCGTCCGCGCCAGCGAAGCCATCGACGGCCAGGTTCTGCTGCTTCGAAAGGGGAAGAAGCAGAACCACGTGGTGCGGCTGGTGTGACGGGCGGAGCGGGCTCGGCCCGGAGCCGAGCCAACCCCGTGGAATGACCGGGACCGCGGGATGAGCGGGTAAACCCGCTGCTGGAAAAGCGACAAGCCCCGCCTGACGACGCTCACGCGTCGGCAGGCGGGGCTTCAACTTCAAAGAACACAAAAAACTGTCATTTCAACGCTTCCCAGCCCGTGCCGTGTATCCCCTCTCCCACGCGGTTTGTGGGAGAGGGGCAGGCGAGGAACGAGCCGGGGTGAGGCCTACGGCCCCTCCGGCACCAGCGACACCTGCACGCGCCGCGCGGGGTCCAGGTACAGCCGCGCGGCGTTGCGCACGCGCTCCGCGGTGATGCTGGTGGCGGCCAGGTTCTCCGTGATCTGGAGCGGGTCCCAGCCGTTGCGGTCGTACGTCATCAGCCGCACCAGCCAGGTGGAGTTCTCGCGCATCTCCGTTTCGCGCGAGCGGCGGAACGACTCGCGCACCTTGTCGATCACGTCCTGCGGAACGCCCACGGCGCGTACGGTGTCGATCTCCGCCATCACCACCAGCACCAGCTCGTCCACCCGCTCCGGCGCCGAGCCAAAGTCGATGCTCAGGCTGTAGCGCGCATAGGGGTCGCGCCCCACGCTTCCCCCCACGCCCACCGTGTAGGTGCCGCCCAGCTCCTCGCGCAGCTTCTCCCGAAGCCGCAGCTCCAGCGCCGCCGCCAGCCCGCCGATGTCGGCCGTGGCCTGTCGCGAAAACTCCGCGGGACCGGTAAAGATCAGCACCGTGCGCGCCTTGGGCTCCACCCCGCGCCGCACCGTGCGCTCCACCACCCCGGACGGCGGGCGGATGCCCAGGTCGCGGAACGTCTCGCGCGTTCCCGTGCCGGGCAGGCTGGCCAGGTACGTCTCCACCAGCGGCCGCAGCGAATCGGGATTGAACGTGCCCACGAAGTAGAAGGTAAAGTCGCCCGCGTCGGCAAAGCGCTCGCGGTAGATGGCCAGCGAGCGGTCGATGTCCAGCGAGTCGAACACCGCGCTGGTGAACGGCCGGCTGCGCGGGTGCCCCTGCGTAAGGATGGCCGTCAGCGTGTCGCCGAACGCGGACTCGGGCGTCACGTTGCGGTTGCGCAGCGACTCTCGGCCGCGCTGCAGGTACGCCGCCCACGCCGTGGTGTCGCGCCGCGGCTGGGTAAAGTACAGGTGGATGAGCTGAAAGAGCGTTTCCACGTCCCGCGGCGCCGCGTATCCGTTCATCCCCTCCGTCAGGTCGCTTACGTTGGGGCCCACCGACGCCGCCTTTCCCGTCAGCCGCTTCTGCAGGTCCGTCAGCGACAGCCCGCCCACCCCGCCCAGCTGCACCGCCGCCGTCGCCGTGCGGCCGAACAGGTGCGCGCTGTCGGGAAGCAGCGACAGGCCGCCGGGGCTGGTCGCGGCGAACAGAATCTCGTCGTCCTTGAAGTCCGTGGGCTTGAGGACGACGTGCGCGCCGTTGCTCAGCGTCCAGCGGATCACCCCGATCTCCGCCGTGGAATCCGTTTCCACCACCCGCCCCGGCGCCGGCGCGCTGGCCAGCAGCGGCGCGTCCGACACCGTTTCGGTGTACGCCGCCAGATCGGAGCGGACGACGGAGTCGGCGACAAACGCCAGCCGCGCCTCGCTGGGCCGCTGCAGCCCCGCGCGCTCCGGCCCGCTCACCAGCACCACGCGGTCGCGCAGCCCGGCGTAGCGGCGGGCCGCGGCGTTCACCTCTTCCAGCGTAACGGTGGGGACGATGGCGGCGTTCATCGCGTACTCGTCTTCCATCGTCCGCAGCGGGCCGCGGCGGAGAAAGTGGTCGGCGTACGTTCCCGCGTACGCGCCGCTCGTGGTCTTCGCCCGCTCGGCGTAGATCTGCTCCCACATGCGCAACAGCTCCGTCCGCTCGCGCTCCAGCTCGGCCGCGGTAAAGCCGTGCCGCGCCGCGCGCTCCAGCTCCGCCACCAGGCCGCCCAGCCCCCGCTCCGCCCCGCCCTCGGCCACCGCCGCGCTCAGCGCGAACGTCTCCACCGGCCGCAGCGAGCTGCCCAGGTAGCTGCCCACGTCGATGAACGGCGCGTCGGGCTGCAGGCTGATGTCCTGCAGCCGGTCGCCCAGCAGCCCCGCGAACATCCCCTCCACGATCCCGCGGCGGATCTCCGCCGGCGTGGTGTCGGGCTGGGCCGGGAGCATCCAGTTCATGGCCACGGTGGTGCGCGGCACCTCGGCGTCCACCGTCACCATGTAGCGCGTGCTGTCGGGGAAGGGCATGGCGATCTCCGGACGCGCCGGCCCTTCCTTCGCCTGCATCCCGCCAAACTCCTGGCGAATGCGCGCCTCCATCTCGCGCGGATCAAACTCGCCCACCGCGACGATGGCCATCAGCTCCGGCCGGTACCACTGCGCGTAAAAGCGGCGCAGCGTCTCGGGCGCAAACGTCCGCAGCGTCTCCAGGTCGCCGATCGGCAGCCGTTCGGCGTAGCGCGACCCGGCGAACAGAAAGGGGAACTGGCGGTCGCTGATGCGGGCACCCGCGCCCCGCGAGCGGCGCCACTCCTCGATCACCACGCCCCGCTCCTTTTCGATCTCCTCCGTGTCCACGGCGATGCCGTCGGCCCAGTCGCGCAAAATCTGCAGCCCCGTGTCAAGCACGCCCGCGCTGTCGGTGGGCAGCTGCAGCATGTACACGGTTTCGTCAAAGCTGGTGTAGGCGTTGATGTCAGGGCCAAACCGCATCCCCACGCGCTCCAGGTAATCGACGATCTGGTGCTTTTCGAAGCGGCGCGTGCCGTTGAAGGCCATGTGCTCCAGAAAGTGCGCCAGCCCGCGCTGGTCCGCGTCTTCCAGCACGGAGCCGGCGTTCACCACCAGGCGCAGCTCGGCGCGCTTTTGCGGCTCGGCGTTGCGGCGCACGTAGTAGGTAAGCCCGTTGGGCAGCACGCCGCGGATGACCGACGTGTCCCCCACCAGCGCCGGAAGCCTAGGCGCCGGTGCGGTTTCGGCCGATGATGACGACGGGCCCGCGGCGGGCGCGGGTGCGCCGGGCGCGCAGGCGGCGAGCGCCAGGACGGGCAGCAGAGCGCGCAAGATACGCATGGACAACGAGTTCCGGGGATGTGGATTTCGCGGATGATGATGCCGTGGGGTGCTACCTCCGGACCGGGTGCGGGTTCCGTACCATAGCGGCGAAAGGTACAGAGGAACAGAAAAAGCCAGAGGAACAGAGGGAATCGATCGTCCTCTGTTCCTCTGGCCGTTCCCTGTTTCTCTGTACCCCCATCTGTTGGGATCAGGGGATGGCGCCCGGCTTCCCCGCGATGCGCCGCAGCACGCCCGTCTGGCCCGCATGATACGCCTGATGAAAGAGGATGGTGCCCAGCAGCGAGCGCGTGGTCTCCGTCAGCTCGCCGCCGCTATCGGGACCGGGCATGGGGCGCTCCAGCGCCTCGGGCGTCAGCGTGGCGAGGCCGGCCTGGAATCGCTCCGTCTGCGTGTCGAACGCGGCCAGCAGGTCGCTCAGCTGCAGCGCCTCCGCGGGATCCGTGATCGGCCGGGAACCTCGCTCGTAGCGCGCGACCGCACTGCCCATCACCGGCTCCTGCCCCACCAGCGGCAGCACCTTGTCGTACACGTTCACCACGTGGCCCACGATGAAGTTCAGGCAGTTACCCTCGGGCTGAGGCTGCACCAGGCTGTCCTTCTGCGTGAGGCCGGCGGTGTTCGCGCGGATCACGCCCTGCGTCATTCCCGCCTGCTGCTGGTAGATCGCAATCTCGCTCAGGGTGGCCGGTGCGGCGGTGCTCATGGGTATCTCCTCGCGTGTGAATGATACGATCTCGTACTATTCGATTTCCATATATTGTATCGTCCGCCCCCATCCGTCAAGCCTGTGGCGGCAAGGTGAGGATTCATCGTATCTTACGAAATCGTAGCATCTGCTTCCGAGCGAATCCGTTCCATGGCCCTGGAATTTCTTTCCCCGCTGCACAAGGCGTCGCGCCAGCTTTCCGTGTACCTGGAGCCGCCGCCGGGCGAACCCGGGCTCACGCCGACCGAGGGGCACCTGCTCAGCTATCTGAACAGCTACGCGCCCGCGGCCATCGGCGAGCTGGTGCGGGTGTTCGGCATCAAGCAGTCCACCTTCACCAGCATCCTGGACCGGCTGGAGAAGGACGGCCTGATCCGCCGCGAGATGAACCCCACGGACCGCCGCTCCTTCCTCATCCACATCACGGACGAGGGGCGGGCGCACGCGGAGGCGTCCAACCGCGTCCTGCTGGAGCTGGAAGAGGCCATCCGTTCGCGCGTGACCCCGCGCGACGTGCAGGGCTTTCACGCCGTCATGCGCGCCGTCGAGGAGATCACCCAGGTGCGCCTGCGCGACCGGTAATACGGAATCCGGGGAAGCACCTGTCATTCAGACTCTGAGGGAGCGCCCGCGTCGGGCTCTCGGAAAAGCGGCGGAGTCAGCGGCGCGACCGAAGAATCTCCCTCCCCTCGCGCGGAACCCCTTTCCGGGCAACGCCCGGGAACACACTCGTGACGGAAAGAACTTCCCGTTTCAGCATAAAGATTCTTCGGTCGGCGCCATGCTCCTGGGCGAACGGAGAGTACCGCGCGGCGCCTCCCTCAGAATGACAATTTTGTCGGCGGAGAGAAAAAGATGAGCCCCGGAGAAAGCATCTCCGCGGCTCATCTTTTCTCCGCGTCTCCGCGTGAGCGCTTTTACCGGGCCAGGTTGATGTTGACGTACTCGTCCTCGCCGGTAACGTCACGTTCCACGTGATCGCGAAGCCAGTCGGGGATCTGCACGTCGAAGTCCTCGGAGGGCAGCTCGATCTCCGCCAGCACCAGCCGCCGGCGAAAGAAGCGGTCGATCTCCCACGTGAGCGCGCCGTCGGGCACCTTGAAGCGCAGCTTGCGGACGCGGCGGCCCTTGGTCAGTTGCCAGAGGCGGCGGAAGGTGGCCTGGTCCGCCTCTTCCTCGATCTCCGTGCGGCTGATGCCGGAGCCCAGCTTGACCGTGCGATAGTACTTCGCCGGCTCGCCCGCGCGGCGCACGCGGCGCACGCGCTCCTGCAGGTGGTCGCCGGGCAGGTAGCCCTGCACGATCTCCGTCCGCACGGCGCCCGGCGGCAGCTTCGGCATGCTGCGCAGCAGGAACTTGCGCTCGATCTCCTGGTTCGCGCCCGCGCCGCTGCCCCGCATCTCCTCCGCCAGCGCATCCACCCTCGCCAGGAACTCCGACGCCCGCCCCGCCAGCCAGCTTACGCACGCCTCCGCGTAAAGCCGCTCCATCTCCCTCTGCGCCGCGGTCCGCAGCGCCTGCAGGCCGGGAACGGGGTCCGGCTCCGGGCGCGGGTCCATGGCCTCCGCGTCCGCGCGCTCCGCCGCCAGCAGCTGGCCGGCCACGTAGGCGTCGTGCATCTCGCCCAGCGTGTCCTGCATCTTCTTGAGCCGCTTGACCGCCCACGCGGCCTCCGGAAGCTCGTCGGCGAACGGCTCCAGCAGGTAGCGCAGGCGTTTGGCGGAGATGCGCGCCTCGTGCAGTGCCTCCTGCTCGGCGATGGAGCCGGACGCATCCAGCCTGCGCCGCAGGTCGGCGACGTGCGCGACGACCAGGTCCGCCACCACGCCGCCCATCTGCGGCGTTTCGCGCGGGTCCGCGGCGTCGACGTGCGCCTCGTACGCGGACAGGCGCCGCGACAGCCGCTTGCGCTCGCGCCCAAAGTCGTGCGCCACCTCGTCGCGCAGGTCGCGGTCAAGCTTCGCCTGCCGCGCGCGCAGGCGCTCCAGCAGCCAGTCCGCCCCGGGCTGCTCCGCGCCGGAAAGCCCGTCACGGCGCGACTGCATCCACTCGATCATCACCTCGCCGTCGCGGCTTTGGCCGGTGGCGCCGGCCAGCGCCTTGAGCCGCTTGCGGTCCTTGCCGCCGATGGCGTCCCGCAGGTGATCGGCGTAGGCGCGGACGGTGCTACGCAGCCGACGAAGGCCCACGCGAAAGTCGTGGAGCGCCTCCGCGTCGCCCGCGTCGTCCAGGCGCACGCGCGCGGCCTGCGCCTCGGCCAGAAAGCGCAGTGCCAGAAAGCGCGCGGCGCGGTGCACGCCCAGCTCCAGCAGGCTCACGCGCCCTCGCCCAGCCAGCGCAGCTGCCGCGGCGCGATGGACCACGACAGCACCGCGTTGCCGCCGGACGGCGGATCGTCGAACTCCAGCAGCACGGCGCCGCCCTTCTTCATCTCCACGAACGAGTCGTTGCGCCCCGTGAGCAGCCAGCCGATCAGAAAGCCCAGGTGCGGCTCGTGGCCGATGACGGCGACGGTGTCGCCCAGCTGGTGCGAGCGCAGCCACCCCAGCAACTCGTCGGGCCGCCGCTCCGGCGACAGCTCCTCCAGCGTGACGACCTCCATCCCGCCGTACGCCTTGCTCACGATCTCCGCCGTCTGCGCGGCGCGCACCAGCCGCGAGCTGGCCAGCATGGTGAGCTTGGGCATCACGCGTTTCAGGCCGCGCGCGGCCCCGCGCATGCGCTTGCGGCCTTCGTCCGTCAGCGGGCGCATGCTGTCGGGCTGCCCGCTGGCCGCGAACGAGTCGCGGTCCTCGGCCACGCCGTGGCGGATCACCAGCAGCTTCATCTCCTCCTCCTCATCGTCGTCATCGTCCGGTCCTGATCGCCGTACCAAGCACACCACGGGCCGTTACAATCGAGCGCCCGGTCGGCGAGGAGCCGGGGCGCTTCGGCCAGTATACAGCTGCGTCCGCGGAGCACCCCCTCCGGGCTCGTAAACCTCGCCCACCTCCCCCAAAAAACCCTGGGGGAGGTTGATGTGGCCGACATGGTGGGGCGCTTCCGCCAGTATCCGACTGCGTCCGCGGGCGGCCCCCTCTCCCGGCCTCTCCCCCAACTTCGGGGGAGAGGTGACGCGATCCGACAGCCCAGCACGTTGAATCCTGCCACAGCGCGATCGACTTCTCCCCTCTCCGTGAGGAACGAACGGGGAGGGGTCGGGGGAGGGGCACCCCGGCGGCCGCCAGTTCGATGCTGGTCGCCGAACCGCTATCCATCGGCATCACCCCTCAATCATCCCACCCGTCATCCGACGCCTCCACCGTCACCTCCGCCGAGCCGTCGGAAAGGTAGGTAACGTGCACCTGCCAGGGTCGGCAGCACACCTGGCAGTCTTCCACGTACTCCTGCCGCGGGCCGCTGCCGGGGTCCAGTGCGATGTCCACCGGCTCGCCGCAGTAGGGGCAGAACACGGTCGCACCGGTGTCGGCGGTGCCGTCGCCCAGCGGAAAGTCTTCGTCCAGCCAGGCGTCCTCGGGCTCTTCTGCAATGTAGATCATGCGATGATAATGCGTCGTCGGGGCCGCATCACCAAGCGTGCCGCTCCTCGGCCGCTTGCCGGGCGGGGGCGGCGCCGGGTACAATCCACGGGATTGCGTCGCCCTGATCCACCCGCGCCACGAAGATCCCATGAACCGATTTGCCCCCGCCCTGCGCACGGGCTTGCTCATGATGGCCGTCGCGTCCCTGGCCGCCTGCTCCGGCTCGGGCGAAACGGAGACGGCCGAAGGGGAAACCGCCGCGCCCGCTCCGTCCGCCGAAGCACCCGCGCCGGCCCAGCCGCAGGGACAGCAGCAGGCCCCCGCCAGCCCGCGCGACACGGCGCAGGCGACCATCGCGGACGGCAGCGTCCTGATCGACTACGGACGGCCGTCCATGCGCGGACGCACCATCATGGGCGGCCTGGTTCCGTACGGGCAGGTGTGGCGCACGGGCGCCAACGCGGCCACCACGCTGGTCACCACGCGCGACCTGCGCATCGGCGGCACGACGGTTCCGGCGGGCACCCACACGCTCTACACGCTGCCGACGGAAAACGCGTGGCAGCTGATCATCAACAAGCAGACGGGGCAGTGGGGCACGGAGTACGACCAGGCGCAGGACCTGGCGCGCGTTCCCATGCAGGTGGGCCGCACGCCCGCGCCGGTGGAGCAGTTCACCATCGCGCTAGAGCCGGGCGGCGGCAACGTGCTGAACCTGGTGATGACGTGGGAAAACACGCGCGCCAGCGTGCCGATGGAGCTCGTCAACCTGGGAGCGCAGTAACACGATGGAGGAAGAAACGCGGCAGGCCGAGTTCGGCGAGCCATTCCGCCGCTTTGGGGAGTGGATGGAGCGCGCCATGGCGGCGGGCGTGGCGGAGCCCACGGCCATGGCGCTGGCCACGGCGGACACGGAGGGGCGCCCATCCGTGCGGATGGTGCTGCTGAAGGGGTTCGACGAGCGCGGCTTCGTGTTCTACACCAACCTGGAAAGCCGCAAAGGGCGCGAGCTGATCGCCAACCCGCACGCGGCGCTCTGCCTGTTCTGGCAGCCGCTGGAGCTGCAGGTGCGCATCGAGGGCCCCGTCACCTCCGTCACCGACGCCGAGGCGGACGAGTACTACGCCTCCCGCGCCCGCGGCAGCCGCATCGGCGCGTGGGCCAGCCAGCAGAGCCGGCCGCTCGCCTCGTACGACGAGCTGATGGGCCGCGTGCAGCAGTACGAGGCCCGGTTCACCGGCGACGACATCCCGCGTCCGCCGTACTGGTCGGGCTTCCGCCTGGACCCGCAGCGCATCGAGTTCTGGCAGGGCCGCCCCAGCCGCCTGCACGAGCGCGAGCGCTTTGATCGTGCGGACGGCCAGCGTTGGGCGGTGCAGAAGCTGTATCCGTGAACTGCAGGGAATAGGGAACAGGGAATAGGGAATAGCCTGCCAGGAATGACGATGATGCTCGCTACAGGCGTGACACGCCGAGCCCGTTGATTTCCTGAGGGAGCGCCACGCCGAAGCCTGAAGCGACTCAACCGCTTGCGCGCGACCGAAGGATCTCGTCGGCCTCCGCGCACGGCCAAGATCCGAGCGTAGAAGCCAGCCCCGCGGTTCTGCCGGCGAGATCCTTTCGGCGCCACGGCAGATCGCGAAGGGCTGGTCCGGTGCGGCGCCTCCTTCGGGAAATCACGCGGGGATTCAAAGTCCTTTGCGCACCGCTGCAACCCCGCGGGTGCGGCGCCGGTTCAGCGCTGGCCGATGTCCTCGCTCAGGACCGGCTTTACGTCGATGATCGGCGTGCCGTCCAGCGCTTCCAGGCTGCGCACCCGCACCCGCGAACCGTCGATGGCGGTGATGCCCACGCGGTGCAGGCCAATGGGATTGGGCCGGTGCGGAGAGCGCGTGTTGAACACGCCCTCCAGCGGCCGGGAGGTGTCTCCGCGCGGATGCACGCTCAACACGTCCCGCCGCGCCCGATCCAGCCAGGTGAGGACGATGATGTCATCGCCGGCTCGAAGCCCCCGCAGCCCCTCCAGCACCTCCGGCTCAAACACCAGCCACGCCCCCGGCGCGCCTTCATCCGCCTGCCGCGGAGCCGACTCCAGCTCCGTCAGCGGCGACTCGACGCGGCCGATCGCCCTAACCTCAAAATTCGCCAAGCTCTTCTCCTACTGTAGGCGTACCAAAGGCGAGCTAGGACAGTCCTTTGCGGGGCGGTACCCAAGTGCTCGCGCCATATCCAGAGTATAGAGCAAAATCTGTTTCTTGGAGATTCCACCCGGCACGTATTTCCGACACTCACACCACCGGAATATCATCTTCTCACGGTTTCCAATTAGGGGTCCCGCGTGGGTGTATTCAGGATTTGTGTGTTGTAGAAATGGGTCGATTTCGACCGCGCCGTCGAAATAGGTAAGCGGACCTGTCCTGCACCATCCACCTGCATTTGGGAAGTAGTGATATCTCTCGCACGTAACGCCGATTGTGCGGAAGGGCGCCTGAGCGTGTGTGGATACCTCGGCAAAGGCACGCTGCATATGCGCTTCCGTTAGCTCCTGTGGGAATTGGTACTCGCGGCGATACGTTGTTCCGCCAATAACTCCCACATCAAGATGGATCGAAAGAGGAGACCCGCTAGGCCCGATGCTGGGGGTACTTTGTCCACTCTCAACAGCGGCGGCCAGTGCTCGTGCTTGGCTGGCGTTAACCCACTGAATCCGCTCGCCGCGCAATCGCTTATGGATAGAGCTTAGTTTGTTGATCATGGAAACCGCTGCGGGCTTACCGAGTTCAGCCAGAAATCCTTTCGCGATCTCAAGCGTGAGCCAAACTCCCACGTAAGTAGGCAGATCAAATTCAACTGACATCTGAAGTGGATAACGATCAGTTGTGACATGAACATTGGTTGAGAATCTGGAGAGAACCTCCGTGAGTTCATCAAGGGCCTCGTCCGGAGCGGAGTGAAGTACTCTGACGTGAATGTCCGGGGTTAGATTTGAACTCATAATGATCCCCTTTTCATGCGTGTGCGATGCATCTACAGAGATGGCCTACCGTCCTTATGCAGCCCCGCCATACGTGCCCTCAGCGTAGACTGTAGGCCCGTGGGGCGACGCGACGCGGAAGCGGTGGCCGGCGGCGTCTTCGGCGGTCAGCAGGACGGCGGTGGAGGGGAGGGGGAGCGGCGCGCGAAAGACAATGCGCATCCGCCGCAGCGCGCCGGGATCGCCGCGCAGGCGCTGGGCGATGAGGGTGTGCGCGGTGCGCGCCGCCGTGGCGTAGCCGTGCAGGATGGGCGCGCGAAAGCCGAACGGGCGCGCCGTCCACGGCCACAGGTGGATGGGATTGTAGTCGCCGGAGACGCGGGCGTAGCGGCGGCCCGCGCCGGCGGACAGGGGCCAGCGCGCCAGCTCGCTCCAGGCAATGCCGTCGGCTGCGGGAGCCGGCCGATCCAGGCGGGGCGGTTCAGCGTCGTGCGGCGTGCGCGTGCGGAGCATGAAGACGGACGTGCCCTGGCTGCAGAGCTGGCCGGCGCCCATCCAGTTGCGCGAGAGCATGGTCATCTTCAGCCCGCGCGGCGTGCGCTCTACCCGGTCCAGCTCCACGCGGCAGCGGATGGCGTCGCCAGGCGTCAGGGGGCGCGCCCACACCATCTCGGTGGAAACGTGCACCATGGCACCCAGCGGCAGCGGCGTCTCCAGCCCGGCAAGCATCTCCATCGCCAGCGCCGTTTCCCACGTGGCGCAGTAGAACGGCGGCGTGGCGGGCCGCGCGTCGAAGAACGCGGTGACCGCGTCGCCGCCGGTGGCGCGGGCGTAGTCGCGCACGTGCGCGGGGTCCACGTAGATCTCCGCGCACTCGCGGGCGGCCTTGCGGCGCGGGGAGGTCACGTCCAGCGCGGGCGCCGCGCCGCTGACGCGGACGCCGCGCGCGGCCAGGCGCAGCATCGACCGCAGCGGTGACGGCGGGCGCGACATCCGCCGCCTTTACGCCCCGGCCAGCAGCTGCACGGCCACCCGCCGCTCGCGCGGGCCGTCGAACTCGCAGAGATAGATCCCCTGCCAACGGCCCAGCACCAGCCGCCCGCCGCTGACGATCACCGTGAGCGACGGGCCAAAGAAGCTGGTTTTGAGGTGGCTGTCGCTGTTGCCCTCGGCGTGGCGGTAGAACGGCTCCTCATGCGGCACCAGGCGGTCCAGCTTGCCCAGGACGTCGTGCACCACGTCGGGATCGGCGTTCTCGTTGATGGTGAGGGCGGCGGTGGTGTGCAGGCTCTGCAGCACGACCGCGCCCTCCTTCAGGCCATCCGCGGCCACGATCGCCTGCACCTTGTCGGTGATCTCCGCCATCTCGCTGCGGCGCGAGGTGCGCACCCGGATCTCTTGCATCCGTCAGCGCGGTCCGCGGTTGCGCACGTTCTCATCCCAGTAGCGCATCCACGCGGGGCCCTGCTGCTGCAGCCGGTTCCAGTCGATGGGCTCCGGGCGGATCTGCGCGCGGACGGCGCGCATGCGCTCCGGCAGCGAGTCCGCGGGAAAGTCGTTGCGCGCGGGAAGGCGAAAAAAGTCGCGCGCGGCGGGCGCCAGCGCCGGGTTGCTGCCGATGAACTCCACAAACTGCCGCGCCTGCTCCGGGTTGGGCGCGCCCCGCACCACGGCGACGGCATCCACCAGCAGGGGCGTGCCGCTGCGAGGGATCACGTAGTCGATGGGATAGTTGTACTGCTTCTTGATGATTTCGATGTCGGGCAGGTCCCACAGCGTTACCAGCCCCTCCTGCCGCGCCAGCTTCTGGTACAGGATGGTGGGATTGAGGACGTACTCCTTGGTCTGCCCGTCCAGCCGCCGCAGCCACTGAAAGCCCTGCGCCGTGTCGCCCGTGGTGCGCAGCGAGCGGTCCATCACCATGCCGAAGATGGTGCGCATGGTGCCGCTGGCCATGGGGTCGCGGATGAGCACCTTGCCCTTCCACTGCGGCGCCAGCACATCGTCCCAGTCCTGCGGCGCCTGGGCGGCGGGGATGGCGGCGGAGTTGTAGGCGATGACCTCGGGCGTCAGGTAGTTGCCGTGCCACAGGCCCTGCGGGCTCCTGGCGTCCGCCGGCAGCGCGCCCGCCCAGGTGGGGACAAAGCGCTCCAGCAGCGAATCGCCCGCGGCCTGCTCAAAGAGCGGCGCGGGTGCGCCCCACCACACGTCGGCCTGGGGGTTGGCACGCTCGGAGCGGATGCGGTCGAAGACCTCCTGCGACCCCATGTCCACCCACTGCAGGTCCACACCCGCGTGCGCGGCCTCGAACTGCTTTTCAAACGCCTCCAGCATCTCGCGCCCGTGCGGCGAGTACACGGTCACCACCTGCCCCGCGTCGCCCCCGCCTCCGCACGCCGCCGCCAGCACCAGCGCCGCCAGCGCCCCCAGCCTGCCCGGTCTGTTCAGCATTTCGTTTCTTCGAGGATGTTGATTGCCCGCGAGGGTGCCCCTCCCCCGGCCCCTCCCCGTTCGTTCCTCACGGAGAGGGGAGAGTCGTAACCGGGGATTCGGAGGCTCGTCGAATAAAATCGAACTTCGTCCGCCAGCGCCCCCCCTCTCCCGGCCTCTCCCCCCCGAACTGCAGGGGGGAGAGGAGAACTTCGATCCCGCTGCGACAGCTTCGGATCGCGTCCAACCTCCCCCGGCAGTGTCGGGGGAGGTGGGCGAGTGGTGCTCGCCCGGAGGGGGCCGGCGCCGGGCCCGCCGAAGCACCCCGCAGCTCGCGCCGTTTATCCCCTCGCCCACGCAGTTTGCGGGAGAGGGCAGGCGAGGAACGAGCCGGGTGAGGGCCCGCCGGGTGAGGGCCTCACGCCGCCGTGAGCAGGATCGGCTTGCCGCGGGTGATGACCAGCGTCTGCTCGTAGTGCGCGGCAAGGCCTCCGTCGGCGGTGCGCACGGTCCATCCATCCGACCCCTCCACCCAATTGCCCGTAGTTTCGCCGATGATGGGCTCTACGGTGATCACCAGCCCGTGCGTGAGCAGCTGGTTGGCGCGCGGGTCGTAGTAGTTGGGAACGCTGGGCTCTTCGTGGATCGTGCGGCCGATGCCGTGGCCGTTCAGATCGCGCAGCACGCGAAAGCCGCGGCGGTGCACCTCGTCCTCCACCGCGCGGCCGATGTCGTGGACGCGGTTCCCCTCGCGCGCCACCTCCATCGCCCTGGCGAACGCGGCGCGGGCGCAGTCGGCAAGGCGTCGGGCGCGCTCGGGCGCGGGCGCCACGGCGACGGTCACGGCGGCATCGGCCATGTAGCCGTCCTTTTCGATGGTCACGTCCAGCTTTACCAGGTCGCCGGGCTTGATGACGCGCGCGCCGGGGATGCCGTGCACCACCTCGTCGTTCACGCTGATCAGCACGTCGCCGGGAAAGCCGTACACCATCCTGGGCGCCGATCGCGCGCCGTGCTGGCGCATCACCCGTCCGCCGATCTCGTCCAGCTCGGCGGTGGTGATGCCAGCCTTCAGCGCCTTTTCCATCGCACGGATGATCATCCGCACGATCTTGCCCGCGCGCTTGAGGCCTTCCAGGTCCTGCTGCGTTTCAATCGACATGAACGGCGAGGAGACAGGTTTACGGGTACGGGCTACAGGCTCTGCGGATTGCGTCCCATCAGGCTCCGCGTTGGCCGCCATGACGCATGATCGCCCACGTTTGGGATGATGGTTCGTCGCCGCGATTCCCGATCAGGCGGCGAGCCGTCGTCGTGCACGATCAGCCATGTCACGGTAGACAAGGTTCGTCGCGATTTCGACATGACACGGGCGCGTCCCGCCTGCAGGAGCGAATGAATTCACCGCTACAACAGCACCGCCTGCGCGGACTCGGCGGCCGGGCCGTGTACGGCGTCTCAAGCACCTGCGCGTCCGCAACCCGGCGCGTTCGGGCGAGCCTGCGTATGTCGAAGCGCCCCGCCGTCGCGGCTACAGTCCACGAAGGTGGACTTTGCGCTTTCCCAGCGGCGAATTCATTCGCTCCTGGGGCGGACTCGGCGGCCCAACGGTGTGGCGGTCCAAGGCCAGCGCGTCCGCAACCCGGACATCATCCAATCGAGCAGCGGCAATCCAGCGCCCCCCACTCTCGTACTCTCGTACTCTCGCACTTTCGCACTCCCCTACTTCGCTCCCAGCGCCAGCAGATTGGCGAACAGCCGGTACGCGCCGGGAACGCCGTGCGGGAACTGGCGGAAGAACGAGATGCCCGTGTAGACGTACGTTCCCTGTCCGTGGCGGGCGATCAGCAGGCCGCCCTTCAGCGGCGTCTCGCCGGGGTCGCCGGTTTCCAGCACCGGGGTGTACGCGGGATCCCACGTTTCCGCGAAGTACAGGCCGCGCTCCTGCACCCATCCGGCCCAATCCGCCTCCGTGATGCGGTTGGGCGTGGTGACGACGGGGTGCGCGGGGTCAAGAGTGCGGACGGGCGCGTTCTCGTCGGTCACGCGGCCGTGCGGGCGCGCCATGGTGATCGGGAACGGGGTGAAGTTGCCCTCCACGATCTCGTACTTGTTGTACTGGACAATGAAGGTGCCGCCGCGCTCCACGTAGTCCAGAACCCGCTGGTTGTGCGCCATCAGGTCCGTACGCACCTCGTACGCGCGGCTGCCGGCGATGATCACGTCGAAGCGGTCCAGGTCCCCCTCCGCCAGGTCCTCCGCATCCAGCAGCTCCGGGGTGATCCCCAGGTTCGCCAGAAAGCCGGGTCCCTCCTCGCCCGCGCCCTCGATGTACGCCACGCGCAGCCCCTGCGGCACGCGCACGTCGAACGCGCGCACCACGGATCGCGCGTCGTGGTACAGCGGCCGGGCGCGCACGTGCGGATAGTCGATCATCTGCACCCCGCGCTCAAAGCGGCGTCCATCCTCCGCCACGAAGACGGCGGAGACCGGGTGGTCGCCCGCCCGCGCGTTCGCCGGCGCGGTGACGGTGAAGCGCACCTCGCGCACCTCGCCCGGCGCGGCAAAGCGCACGGGCACGGACGCGGGCTCCACGCGCCACCCGGCCGGCACCTCCAGCCGCGCCGTCCCCGCGATGCCGCCCGGCTGCTCGGCCGCCAGGCGGACGGTGTAGGTGATGGGGCGCGGCGAGGCGGTTGAAAGCACGCGCGCCGGCGGGTCCAGCAGCACCGAGACGGCGGGCACCACCATCACCGGCCGGCGCAGCTCGCCCTGGCGCAGGTCCACCTCGCGATAGGTGACATCCGTGCACAGGCTGAGCTTCTGGCCGTTCACCTCGCCCTGGGCGCACGCGGTGAGCGGCGGCCGCTCGAACGGCAGCGACTCGGCCATGTCGCGGTCGTCCATCTCCCAGTAGTACAGGTCGCCCTTGCGCGGCTCGCGGAGAAAGTACGGCTCCGTGGGGTCCGCCCCGGCCGGCACGTGCACCTTCCACCGCTGCGTCAGCAGGGCGCCCGGCGCCACCGTGGCCTCCACCCCCGGGCCCGGGATGGTGTCGACCGGAGTGGCGTACCAGTTTCGGTCGCCGTGCATCCCGGGGCTCAGGTCGCGGACCCGGATGGGCTCCGCGCCGCCGTTCCACAGCGTGACCTCCACGTCCACCGCCTGCCCCGGCGCCAGCCGCGCGTCGCCGGCCACGCCGTCGATCACCAGCCCCAGCGCCGCGACCGCCGCTTCCTGCACCTTGAGGATCTCGTCCATGATGTCGGACTTGAGATCCGCCACGCCATGGGTGGCCGGCATCGAATCCCACGCCACCCACAGCGTTCCCAGCGCCTCCAGCAGCCCCGCCGCGCTGGCGCGGGGCTCCAGCGGGTTGAAGCGCGACCGAACGGTCTCTACCTGCTGCTGGTAGCGCGCCAGCGCGCGTGCGGCGGTGCTCTCCGCCGGCCCGTCGAGCGCAAGCGTGGTGTCGAGTCCCGCCCAGACGGACGGCTCCGTGCCTGTGGCACCCTCGGGAAGAACCCGGCGCAGTGTGCCCCAGCGCGGGCCGGGAAGCTCCGGACGTCCCATGTCCTGCGAGCGGTGCCGCGAACGGCTGGCCATGGCCAGCTGAAAGGGCGAGCGCCCGATCAGGGGGTCCAGGTTGCCGATCGGCACACGGACGGTGGCGTTCTCCGCGTTGCCGCGCAGCGACTGGTACAGCCTGGCCGGTCGCCACCCCGGTCCACGGGACGGTGCCGAGAGCGCCGTGAACGCCTCGCGCGCCAGGATGGCCGACACCTGGTGGTGGCCGTGGCCGTCGCGCGGCGTGCCGCTGAACACCGTGATGATGATGTCAGGGCGGAACTGGCTGATGACCATCTCCACGTCGCGCAGCAGCTCTTCGCGCGGCCAGTGGCGAAACGTCTCTTCCGCGCTCTTGCTGAAGCCGAAGTCGTACGCGCGGGTAAAGAACTGCCGCGCGCCGTCCACGCGGCGGGCGGCCAGCAGCTCTTCGGTGCGCAGCAGCCCCAGCCCCTCGCCCAGCTCGGGCCCAATGCCGTTCTGCCCGCCTTCGCCGCGCGTAAGGGAGAGGTACGCCACCTCGGCGCCCTCTTCCAGCGCAAAGCGGGCGAGCAGCTGCGTGTCTTCATCGTCCGGATGCGCGCCGATCATCAGCACGCGCTTGGTAATGCCCAGCTTGCGCAGCTGCAGCCCCAGCGCGGCGGCGCCGCGATACTCGCCGCCGTCCTGCGCGGGCGCGGGCCGCGGGGTCATCGGCAGCAGCAGTGCCGCCGCCAGCGTTGCGATTGCGAAAGATCGAAGGTTCATCCCGCCAAGCTATGTCACGGGTTCCGGGCGCACAACGGCATTTGCGGGATGGGCCCCTCCCTGCTTGCTCCTCCCGGAGCGCCCAGCCGTAGCCGCTGATTCAGGACTCGTCGATCGGGATCCAGCCGTCGCCTGACGAGGCCCTCACCCCCCGCCCTCACCCGTAAACCATGCGGAACTGCGCGGGAGAGGGGAGACGCGAGCCTGGGCTGTACCCCGCCGTTCTGAACGAGCGCCGCACTCGAGCCCGCGGGCCGCCCTGGACGCCTCGCATCGTCTTAACGCGCCGCGGGTCAGCCTTGGCCCAGCACCAGCGATCCCCGTGCGGTGAGCGGCGCGGGAAGGCCGTCGATGCTGCGGGCGTTCTTCTCCTGGCGGTACTCCACCAGACGCGCCTCGCCCTTGTTGAGCGCCCAGCGGGGCAGCGTGTCCCGGTCGCCTACCAACTCCATCCGCGGCACCGCGAAGCCGCACGACGTCTGCACCCGGTGCACGTCGATGGTGACGATCTGCCGGACGCCGGGGTGGTCGGGAAAGAGCGGGCGCAACTCGTCCCAGTCCGGCTCGCCGGGGAGCACGGTGGCGCCGCGGCCGTACAGGCGCAGGATGAACGGCGGGCCCTGGAACGCACAGAACATCACGGTGATGCGCCCGTTCTGCGCCAGGTGCGCCGACGTCTCGTTGCCGCTCCCCGTAAGGTCCAGGTACGCCACGCGGTGCGGACCCAGCACCCGAAGGCAGTCCAGCCCCTTGGGCGACAGGTTCACGTGGCCGTCCGCCTCCAGCGGCGCCGTACCCACGAAAAACAGCGGCTGCGCGCCGATGAACGCACGCAGCTCGTCCGTGATCTGCTCCAGAACCTTCGCCATCGCTCGTCCGCTCCTCCGCGTGTGTCATCCCCATCCGCACGCGAACGTACACTCCTTGCCGCGCGCGTAAAAGGAGGTTTGACACTCCACCCTTCCGTAGCTACATTGATTGAGAACGGTTCTCAATCTCCTTGCGGGGCTCTGGATGACGCAGGCGACCCAGACGGCGGCGGCGGCGCAGGACACGCTGCGGCACATCAGCGAGACGGAGCGCGGCGAACGCGCGCGGCGGGCCGCCGCGGGCGCGCTGGTGCTGCGCGTCGTGGAGCTGTCCGTGCGCGGCGCGCCCGACGAGTTCACGCTGCGCCGCGCCCGCGCCGAGGTGGAGCGGCTGGAGAAGAGCGCCGAGAAGAGCATTCTGCTGCGCGGCCTGCGCGTGCTGGAAGAGGGCGCCACCGCGGGTTCGCTTTCCGCGGCGCTGGTTTCCTACGCCTGCGAGCTGGAAAAGACGCGCCGCCTGCCCGAGGCCGATGCCTTCATCACCCTGGCGCTGGCGCTGGACGAGGGAAGCGGGGCCACCGCCCTGCACGCCGCCCGCCTGGCGCGAAAGATGGGCGACCGGCAGCGCGCGCTGGTGCTGTACTGCGCCGCGCGCGACCTGGACGGCGGCGACGGTCAGATCGCCCGGCTGGCGGCGGTGGGCGAGGCGGTGGTATCGGATGACGGTGTGCGGATGCTGGGCCGCGTGATTCGCGGCGCGCTGCGCGCCGGCGACGCCGAGGCCGCCGCCGTGGGGCTGGAGGAGCGCGCCGCCCTGCGCCGCGCGGCGGGCGACCGGCGGGGCGCCGCGCGCGACCTGTGCCTGGCCGCGGCTCGCTACACGGACCCCGTGGACCGCGGCCGCGCCGCGCACGAGCTTGCCGGCGCCGCGCTGTCCCTGGGTGACGCGGGCGCCGCGCGCGAGGCGCTGCTGGTGGCCCTTGCCTGGGGCGACGCGCCGCAGAAGGACCACGCGCGCACCCGCCTGCACACGCTGTCCCGCGACCTGGGCGACCAGGTGGGGATGCGGCGCTGGCGCTCGTTCCAGCGGCCGTCGCTGGTGTCGCTTTCCGCGTACCGCCCCGCGCCCGCCGCCCGCTCGCTGGCGCCGCGGCTGCTGCGCTGGCGCGAGGCCCTGGGCCAGCGCGCCGCGAGCTGACCGCCGCATTGCGACGAATGAAGACGGGGGCGTCCGGCCCCAGCCGGACGCCCCTGCGTTTTCGCTGTGCGGACCAGGTTTCAAACGGTCCAGGCAGAGGAAACGACACGAGTAATCTAATCTAATACCATTTCTCGCAGCTCGTTGTGCAATCAGAGGAACGACGGAAAAGCATCACGCGGAGGCGCGGAGGAACGGATGAGGCGCGGAGGCGTTTTGGGCGTTCCCTCCGCGCCTCTTCTGTTTTCTCCGCGCCTCCGCGTGAAAATCGTTCCCCTCACTGCACA
>NZ_JBMDXM010000193.1:0-7630 GCF_048594345.1 Longimicrobium sp. | reverse complement strand
GCGGACTGATCCGGCGCGGCACTCCGCCGGCGCGACGCAGGTTGTACACGCGGGGGCGCCATCGCGCTGCGCCCGCGGCGCCCCTCCCCCGGCCCCTCCCCGCTCGTTCCTCGCGGAGAGGGGAGAACTTCGGTCCCGCTTCGGAAGACGGAAGCCGCGGGGCGTTCATCCATCGCGCACCCCATTCCGGCTGCCTTCCCGTCGACGCCGTTCATCAAAGCGGCCCCGGTCTCTCAAGGGAGGCCGGGGCCGCTTTCGTCAGCGGGGCTGCCGCATCAGGTCACGTTGAGCGTGATGGCGGGCGTGGTGTACTCCACGGTTCCCGAGGTGATCACGTCCACGCGCAGGGTCGTGGTACCCGTGGTGGAGCCTCCCCGCAGCGTGCCTATGCCGGTGGTGGTTTCCACCCACGTGGCCAGTTGCGTGTTGGTGATGGTGACGCGGATGGTCTGGCCTACCCCCGGGGCGAGGACGCCGCCGCTGGCGTTGCGCAGCCCAATGGAGAGCGGCCGTTGCCCGTTGCGGACAACGGTCAGGCTGCCGGTCACGGAGTTGGCGGAGTTCACCGTCACCACCGCGACGCCGGTGTTGTCGGTGATCACCAGGCCCGCGAGCTCGCCGCCGCCGGGGTCGACGCCCAGGTCGGCGCAGCCGGCCATCAGGAACAGCGCCAGGAGCGGAGCGAAGCGGCCAAGCCGCGTGCGTGCGTGTGTTTTCATCGTTCGTTCGGAGCACTGGGTGAGCCGCAGCCGATTGCGGCACAGCATCTACAGTAAACGTGCCCGAGGGTTCCGGCGAGGGACAAGGAGCTACACATTGAAATCGGCGCGGGTGGGTGGGCACGTCCAGCGGCCGGCCGCGCGACGAGCCTGCCGCGCGCGGCCATCACTTCTTCGGCAGCTGCGTGCCGTGGCCGCTTACTCGCCTCGTCCCAATCCGCAAAAGAAGGTCTCACGCAGCGTTACCAGAGTTAGCAGAGGAACATGAACTCTGCTAACTCTGGTAACTCTGCGTGAGACCAATCTGTTTCTCGACCGAGCACGGAAGCAACGGGGCCGGCGAAGAACAAACTCCGTTGACTCCGTGTGAGGCATAGTTCCCCGCGTCAGCGGGAGCCGCGCCTCTCAGAACAGGATGCGGTACACCAGCGACAGGTTGCGCCCGGGCGACGAGACCAGGATGCGGCTGGTGGGCTCGCGGTACTCCTCGTCCAGCAGGTTGTCGGCGCGCAGCACGATGCTGTGGATGCGGCCGCCGCGGCGCAGGCTGAGCCCCGCGCTGGCGTTCACCAGGGTGTACGCACCGGTGCGGAACTCCTCCGGCTCCGCGCGCTCCTGCTCGAACGCGTGGCGCGCCTCCACCCCCAGCGAGTACGTGCCGTCGTCCCAGCGCGCGCTGCCGCCCACCCGCGCCGCGGGCATGAACGGCAGCGCACCGCCGTCGATGAAGTCGCCGCGCACCAGGTCGCCCATCACCCCCAGCACCACGCGCCGGCTCACCACCGCCTCCACCTGCCCCTCGAACCCGCGCAGGTGCGCGTCGTCCTGCCGAAAGCGGTTCAGCGGCACGGTAAGCTCCTCACCATCGTGCTCATCCACCACCGTCGTGTCGCCGATCACCTCGGGGGTGATGTAGTTGTCGATGCGGCTGTAGAACGCCGCCACCTGCGCGTTGACGTGCTCCGACTGCGCGCGCAGCACCGCCTCGGCGCCGCGGTTGATCTCCAGCTCCAGCTCCGGATCGCCCACGTCGTACGTGCCCGCGGCGTGGTGAAAGGCGTTGGAGAACAGCTCCTCGACCGTGGGCGCGCGGAACGACTGCGCCACGCTCAGGCTGGCGGAAAGCTGGCTGGTGACGGGGACGTTCAGCCCCAGCGAGCCGGAAACGTTGCTGAACTCGCGGTCGCGCACGTTCGCGAAACGCTCGTCGTCCGTTGCCTCCGGCCGCACGTTGTACACGTCGTAGCGCGCGCCCACCTGCAGCGACGGGCCGTCGGCGTCCGCGCCCAGCGGCAGCTCCTGGTAGACGAAAAGGCCGCCCGTGCGGCTCTCCGCGCCCGGCGTAAGCGCCTCTTCGCCCTCCGGCGAGTAGTCCTTGCGCAGCGCCGAAACCCCCACGGCGCCGTCCAGCCGGCCAAAGCGCGTCTTGGCCGTCAGGCTGCCTGTCTGCGTGTCGAGCCTGAAGCGCGTGCCCACCTCGCCCTCCGGCTCGATCTCGTCGTGCTGGTAGCGCTGCGCGTTGGCGTCCAGCCGCAGCGTGGTAAAGCCGCGGTCGCCAAACGCCACCGTGGCGCGGCCGTTGGCCTCCAGCCGGCTCCCCTCGATCGAGATCCCCCCGTGCTCGCCGTGCTCCGCGTGCTCTTCCGGCGTCTCGCCCTCGTGCTCCGCCACGGGAAGCCCGTAGTCGAAGGTGTATGCGCCCAACGAGACGCCGCCCTGCACCTCTTCGGTGACGTATCCCAGCCCGGCGGTGCCGTACAGGTTGTTGTAGAAGGTGTTGTGCAGCGTGCCGCCCCCGCCGGTGTGCACGTCGTCCACGTGCCGGCCGCCGCCCCGCGCGTTGAGGGCCAGGGTTTCGCCCAGCGGCATCGTCAGCTCGCCCGTAAGCGCGCCGCCGGGGTTCACCGACTCGCCCTGCGCGGCAAAAAAGCCCGACACCTCGCCCGGGATGGTGGTGGGGATGTCGGTGGAGATGACGTTCACCACGCCGCCCAGCGCGTTGTTGCCGTACAGCAGGCTGGCCGGCCCGCGCACCACCTCGATGCGGCTGGCGGCGAGCGGATCCACCGAAAGCCCGTGGTCGGCGCTGGTGGACGACAGGTCGCCCGTGCGCTGCCCGTTCTGCACCACCAGCACCCGCTCGCCAGCCAGGCCGCGGATGACGGGGGTGGATGCCGCCGGGCCGCCGTAGCGGGTGGAAAGCCCCGGCTGCGACGCCAGCGTCTGCGCCACGCTCGTCCCCAGGTTGCGCTCCAGCGCCTTGCCGGAAAGCTCCACCGTGCTCTGGGTGATGTTGAGCGGGTCGGCGCTGCGCGGGCTGGCGGTGACGTTGATCCCCTCCAGCGAGAGCACCGTGGGCCGCAGGACGACGTCCACGCGCACGTCCGGCCCGTCGGCGGGGACGGTGACCACGGCGTGCGACGGCGCGTAGCCCAGCAGCGTCACGTCCAGGTGGTAGGTGCCCGGACGCACGGCGCGGATCACGAAGGAGCCGTCGTTGCCGGAAAGGATGGAGCGGTTGAGCTCGTTGATGACGATGCGGGCGTTGGGCAGCCCGTTGCCCGCCGCGTCGCGCACCCGTCCCACGATGGGCGGGGCGGCCTCGACGGAATCGGGCGCGGGGGCGGCGTGCGCCACGCCGGCGCCGGCGAGCACGGCGGCCAGCGCCACCAGGGCGCGCCGCATGAGCGTACGGAACATGGAAGACTCCTGAATCCGGAACGGTACGGCAGAGCCCCCACATCAGCCGATGCGGGACCTGCGCGTATTCTGTATACGGTTCGCTGCCGCGGATGCGGCGGATTCAGGCGTGTGGCGGTGCGCGCGCTCGCGCGGGGGAGGAGGGGCGGAACGGGAGCGTGTGGGCGACCGCGGGCGTCTCCACCCGGGCGTCGGCCTGCGCCAGCAAAAGCTCTGCGCCCGCGGCCGGCAGGGCCAGCGTGCCGGCGGCCTGGCACAGAACGCAGTGCAGCTCGTCGTGCGCCGGCAGCGACGAGCCGTCGTCGGTGCGCTCGGCGATGGATGCGCCGGCGGCCGGTGACGGATCGGCGGGTGCCCACACGTGAAACGGGACTGCCGCCGCACCCAGCAGGTGCAGCAGCATCCCGATCAGCAGCGTCAAGCGCCGCGCGCGCGAGCCTCCGTGGGTGCCGGTCATGTCCCGCGGGGTACACCGAGGTGCGCAGGAGGGTTCCGGCGCGGTGTGAGGGTGTGAGGGTGTGAGGGTGTGAGGGTGTGAGGGTGTGAGGGTGTGAGAAGAGGTAAACGTGTGATGGAGGGTGTGGCGCCTTGAGACATCACACTTCGTCCGCGGGCGGTCCACCATCCCGCGCCACCGCACCCGGAGCGCACCCTACCCAGCCTCACGCAAAACCCCTCCCCCGAAGTTGGGGGAGGGGTCGACCGCCGTTGCGAGGAACGAGCAAAAGGCCGGTCGGGGGAGAGGGTCCCTGCGGGTCGCGGCATACCTTCCGCCTCACCCGCCTCACCCGTTCACACCGTCCCCACGTATCCCCGCAGCCGCGCCAGGTTCTGCCGGTCCAGCGTCACGAGGTCCTTGGGATCGTCCGGGTGCTCCTTGGGCGTCTCCAGCACCATGGGGACGGCGGTGAAGCGCGGGTCGTTCACCAGGCGGCGAAAGGGCTCGTCACCCAGCGAGCCCTCGCCGATGCCCGCGTGGCGGTCACGGCGGCTGGCGAACGCCGTCGCCGAATCGTTCAGGTGGAACAGCCGCACGCGGTCCAGGCCGATGACGTCGGCCAGCTGGTTGATGACGCCGTCGTAGTCGCCGCGCAGGTCGTAGCCGGCGGCGTACACGTGGCAGGTGTCCACGCACACGCCCACGCGGTCGCGCACGGCGGGCGAGATGCGGTCGATCATCTCCGCCAGCTCCTCGAAGCGCGCGCCCAGCACCTTGCCGGACCCCGCCGTGGTCTCCAGCAGCACCATCGCGCTTCCGCCCACCTGCTCCAGCGCCTGGGCGATCATGTCGGCGTTCTGGGCCAGGCCGCGCGGCACGTCGCCGTCGGTGGCGTTGCCGGGGTGCGTGACCAGCGCGTCCAGCCCCAGCTCGTTGGCGCGGCGCAGCTCGGCGGCGAACGCGGCGTACGAGCGGTCCAGCAGCAGCGGGTCGGGCGTGGCCAGGTTGATGAGGTAGCTGTCGTGCGCGTTGGCGTACGCCACGCCGTGCTCCGCCAGGCCAAGGCGAAACTTCAGGCAGTCCTCGTCGGGCAGCTGCACCTCGGCCCAGCGGTTGGGCTGCTTGGTGAACACCTGGATGGCGACGGCGCCGATGTCGGCGGCGCGGGCGGGGGCGTTGCAGCACCCCCCGGCGGTGGAGACGTGGGCTCCCAGCAGCACTGCGTATCCTCTATGTCGAGCGGATGTTTACGGCGGACAAGTGCCCAACGTAGACGCGTTCCCCACGGGTGTCAACGGCGACGTCGGGCGCCGATCTGCGTGTGACCGGAACGCTGGACGTTGAACCTCTTCCGGAAAAGACCAGCATCATCCAGGCGTACCGCTCCTCGCCATCGTGGAGCGAGCCGAAGGTTCTACAGATCGCGCATCAGGTGGTGCGATTGACCTGCTGCGATGCGCCGAGGAGACCATCCACCGATCCCATCCCTTCCAAAAAAATTCTCATGGCCCCCTGCCGCATTCCATCTACCTCCCGTTCCCGACACCTCTACAAAAGCTTGTGCCGCGTCGACATCCCCCACCCGCACCCGACACCTGGGAATCCAGCCTCACTCCACACGTGGAGGGAGCGCCACGAGAAAACTCTGCTAACTCTGGTAACTCTGCGTGAGGCCATTCTTTTGGTGGACCCAGCACGCCCCCCGGAGGAACCGGCACGAGAAAACTCCGTTAACTCCGTTGACTCCGTGTGAGGCCCAACTCTTTTAGCGCCCCAGCAGGATGCCAGCCGCGCGATCGTGCAGCAGCGAGTTGCTGGCGAGGGCGTCGGACATGGGCGCGAGAGGGGAACCGTCGAAGCGGGAAAGGCGCGCGCCGGCTTCGGGCATGATCACCACGAACGGCGCGTAATCGTAGTACTGGCCGCACATGGGATCGCAGAACAGCTCCGCGCGCCCCGTCGCCACCAGGTAGTAGCCGAACCCGTCGCCCCACGTCCGTGTGAACCGCGTGGAGCGCAGCAGCTGGTCGAACGCGCCGCGACCGGCGTCCGTCGCATGGTCGCGCCAGTACTCCAGGCCGGACGTCACCACGCGCGCGGCGGCCAGGTCATCGCAGTCGGAGACGCGCACGCGCTGGCCGTCCAGCCACGCGCCCGCGCCCACCCCCGCGACCAACGTCTGCCCCACGCCGGGAAGGTGCGCGCAGCCCAGGACCGGGCGGCCGGCATCTTCCAGCGTAAGCAGCACCGAGTACAGCGGCACCCCCGACGCGAACGAGCGGGTGCCGTCGATGGGGTCGATGATCCAGCGCCGGCCCGAGCGCGAGGGCGTTTCCGCATCCTCCTCGCCCAGCACGCCGTCCTCCGGAAACGCTTCGGCCAGGGCGGCGCGGATGTGCGCCTCGGCCTCCACGTCCGCCGCCGTCACCTCCGATCCATCGCCCTTGAAGCGCACCGCCGCGCGCCCAAAGTGCCGCAGCGTCACGTCACCCGCCGCACGGGCGGTGCGCGCGGCGAAATCCATCAGGTTGTCCAGGTCAGTCGTCATCTCACGTGCAAATCGTCGGTGCTGCTGAAGCTTCCGCGCCAACAGTCATCCTGAGCGTGGCGCCGCGCTGCATCCTCTTTCCTGAGCATAGCCTGGCGCCAACCGAAGGACCTTGCCAGCCCAATCAAGCGGCTGGATCTGCGCGGATGAGCATGCCCCACGAGGGGGGAGAGAAGGTCCTTCGGTCGCGCGCAAACGGCGGTGACAGATACGGTTCCGCGCGGCGCTCCCTCAGGATGACTGGCTTTCGGATCAGCGCCGATCAGCGCTTCCCCGACACGTGCGGGTCGCCGCGCAGCCAGAAGCGCAGGGGCCAGTCCGCCGCGCGCGTGATACCGATGCGCGGGCCGATGGCGACCTCCGCGTCCTCAACCAGGCGACCCGGGGCGATCCACAGCGGCGCGCGGTCCATGGGGTGATAGTTGAGGCCCCCACCCACCCCCAGCGCGCGCGCCAGGTTCCCCGGCCCGCGCATCAGCTCGCGGTCCGGGCGGCCGGGGCGCCGCGCGCGGGCGTGCTCGATGCCGCCGACCGTGCGCGCGGCGCGAATCAGGACGGCGGCCCCGAACCCCTCGTCGCCGGTGACGACGTTCAGGCACCAGTGCATGCCGTAGATCAGGTACACGTACGCCAGCCCCGCCGCGCCGAACATGGCGTCGTTGCGCGCCGTCCGCCCAAAGCGCTCCGCCGCGTGCGACGCCTCGTCGTGCGGCCCCACGTACGCCTCCGTCTCCACGATCTCCGCAACGACGCGCAGACCGTTCATCTCCGAAACCAGGAGCGCGCCCAGCAGATCGCGCGCGACCTCCTCCGCCGGGCGGGCGTAGAAGGCGGCGGGGAGCGGCGCCGGGTCCACACGCGCGGAGCGCCGCGCCCGTACATCGGGCGCGGCGCTCGCGTTCTGCTCAGGGATCACTCCGCGGCGCCGCCGGTGCGTCCCCGGTTGCCGCCCCGTCCCCGTCCGCCGCGGCGGCGCGGGCGCTTGGCGGCACCCTCCTCCGCCGGGGGCTCAGGAGCCGGTGCCGGTGCCGCCGGAGCGGCTTCGGCGCGGGGCGCGCCGCCGGTACCGCCTCGCCGTCCCCGTCCACGCCCACCGCCGACGGCGGGTGCGGCTTCCGGAGCGGGCGCTTCGGGCGCCGGCGCGGCCGGTGCTTCCGCCGCCGCTGCGCCACGTCCACCGCGACCGCCGCGGCGCCCGCGCGCCGGACGATCCTCCGCCGCGGC
>NZ_JBMDXM010000192.1:0-20793 GCF_048594345.1 Longimicrobium sp. | reverse complement strand
CGGCGTGGGGGAGGGAGACCGGCGGCAGGCCCGCCGCCGCGCTATCGACTACGCCCCTCTCCGTGAGGAACCACCGGGGAGGGGCCGGGGGAGGGGCACCCCGCGTCGGGCGCAGTGCGATCCCGTTCGTCGAGCCTCGATGCGTCGGCAACCCAACCTCCCCCAGTCTTTTTTGTGGGAGGTGCGAGCCTGAGCGAGCGGAGGGGGCGCCCGCCGCGCGCACCGAATCTCCCGAACCGCTCCGAACCCATCATCCCGATCTCCCGAACCGCCGGTGCAGCTCCGTCAGACTCAGCTGAATCACCGTCGGACGGCCGTGGATGTCGTGATACGGCAGTTCGGTCGCGAACAGGCGGTCGAAGAGCTCGGCCATCTCCTTCTGGCTCAGCTTCTGGCCGGCCTTGATGGCGCCTTTGCACGCCATCGACAGCGCGATGCGCTGGTGCTGCGTCCGCGCGGTGTCCACCAGCGGCGATCCGTCGTTCAGCTCCGCCACCATCTCGCGCAGGCACCGCTCCGCATCGAAGTACGGGTGCGGATTGGGCACCGCGTGCACGATGATCGACCGCCCGCCGAACGGCTCCACCTCGAACCCCGCGCGCTCCAGCACGCCGCGAATCTGCTCCACCAGCGCGTACTCCGCGGGGGAGAGCCGCAGCGTGAGCGGAAAGAGCAGCCGCTGGCTCTCCGCGCCCACGCCCGCGTCGAAGCCGCGCACGATCTCCTCGTACAGCACCCGCTCGTGCGCGCTGTGCTGGTCCACCATCACCAGCCCCGTCCGCGTCTCCGCCAGAATGTAGGTGTTGTGGATCTGCCACATCACCGGCGCCGCGCCGTCGAACAGGTCCGTCGGGACGCCCGGCTTTCCGCCTGCCTCGCCGTTCGCGCCCGGCGCCGGGCTCCCCCCGGTGACGAAGAGCGTCATCTGCGAAACGGGGTCCGTGCTCACGGCTGTCTCAACCGGAGCGCTCCCATGGGCAGACGAAGGCGCCGCACCGTACGGCGCGGGGGTCTCGCGCACCATCGACGGGCCCGGCGTCGGCGTCCACCCGCCGTACAGCGGATCCACCTGCGCCCGCGCGCCGATGCTGGGCGTGCTCTCCAGCCCCGCCAGCGCCGCGCGAACGCCTTCCTCGATCGCCCGCTCCACGCCGATTTTGTCGCGGAAGCGCACCTCGGCCTTGGCGGGGTGCACGTTCACGTCCACCTCGCCGTCCGGCACCTCCAGGAACAGAAAGAGGTGCGGGTGGTTGCCGGGCGCGATGGTCGTCCGGTAGGCGCGGTCCGCCGCGCGAACCAGGTTGCGGTCGCCAAAGGCGCGGCCGTTGACGAACAGGTACGTCCGCCGCCCGCCCGGCCGCGCCGCGTTGGGCCGCTGGATGAGGCCCGACAGCGCGATGGTGCCCATCCGGTGCGCCACGGGCAGCAGCTCCTCCATCGCCTCGTTCCCCCACAGCGCGCCGATCCGCTCCCCCACCCCGGACGCCACCGGTAGCGTCAGCACGTCGCGCGCGCCGGAATCCAGCGTAAAGGCGATCCCCGGCATCGCCAGCGCCTGCGTGGTCACCACCTCGCCGATGGCGCGGTTCTCCGCGGCCGTGGTGCGCAGGAACTTGGCGCGGGCAGGAACGTTGAAGAACAGGCTGCGCACGGAGATGGTGGTCCCCGTTCGCCGCGCGCACTCCTCCACCGCCGCCATCTGCCCGCCGGTGACGACCACGCGCGTGCCGTGGCCGTCGCGCTCCGCCGTCTCCAGCACCATCCGCGACACCGAAGCGATGGAGGGCAGCGCCTCGCCGCGAAATCCCAGGGTGCGAATGGCGGCCAGGTCCTGCTCCGACCTGATCTTGCTGGTGGCGTGGCGGTCCATGGCCAGCAGCGCGTCTTCGCGCCCCATTCCGTGCCCGTCGTCCGCCACGCGGATCTCCGTCTTTCCGCCGTTGCGCACCGCCACGTCCACGCGGGATGCACCGGCGTCCAGCGCGTTCTCCACCAGCTCCTTGACCACCGACGCGGGGCGCTCCACCACCTCCCCGGCGGCGATCTGGTTGGCGAGCTTTTCGGGGAGAACGTGGATGCGGCGCGGCATGGATGATCGTCGAACGGCTTCGGGTGAGCTTCGGTGTGGAAGCTAGTCCGCCGCGCGCCCGGAATCAACGGTTGACAAAGGACGAGATGGACCGGCATCACGCGGCGTCCGACGGCGCGCCCCCTCCGGGCTCGCACCACTCGCCCACCTCCCCCAAAAAACCCTGGGGGAGGTTGAGCAGCCGCCAATCCAGCCGTTTCGACAGGGCTCGAAAAAATCTCCGTGGGGCGCCCGCCGCTCGGGCTCAGCGTCCACGACGCTCCGCAGGCCTGTGCGACGTTTATACCCTCTCCCGCTTGCGGGAGAGGGTGCGAGCCTAGGCGAGCGGGTGAGGGATCCCGTAGAACCGCCGTGCGTTGTCCGTGGTCCGCGCGGCGAACTCGTCCGCGTCCTCGCCTCGCAACTCGGCGCAGCGGGCGGCGACGTGGGCCACCAAGGCGGGCTCGTTGGTCTTGCCGCGGTGGGGCACGGGGGCCAGGTACGGCGTGTCCGTTTCGATCATGATGCGGTCCGCCGGCACCATCCGTACGAAATCCGCGCCCGCGTAGTTCTTGAACGTCACCATCCCCGAAAACGAGGCGTACCACCCCATCGCCAGCGCGTCCTCCAGCAGCGGGCGGTCGCTGGAGAAGGAGTGCAGCACGCCGGTCGTCCCCTGCCCCGCCTCGCGCAGGATCGCCCGCAGGTCCTCGTCCGCCGTGCGCGCATGGACGATGATGGACTTCCCGGTTTCGCGCGAGATTTCCAGGTGCCGCGCAAAGGAGTCACGCTGCACGTCGCGCGGCGAAAAGTCGTAGTGGTAGTCCAGCCCCGTCTCGCCCACGGCGACCACGCGCGGATGCGCCAGCCGCTCCCGCATCCGCGCGAATGCTTCCTCCGACGCCATCGACGCCGTGTGCGGATGGATGCCGCAGGTGGCGTAGACGCCGGGAAAGCGCTCCGCCAGCGCCAGGTCCGCGTCCCAATCGTCCGGCCCCGTGGCGATGCTGACGATGGTCGTCACCCCCGCCTGCGCTGCGCGCGCGACCACCTCGTCCACGATGGGGAGGATGCGTTCGGCGGCGAGGTGGGCGTGGGAATCGGTGAGGGACATGGGAGTGCGAGAGTGCGTGAGTGCGAAAGTGCGAAAGTGCGAAAGTGCGGAATCGTACGGACCGCGGGGGCCCTCACCCGCTCGCTAAGGCTCGCACCCTCTCCCGCAAGCGGGAGAGGGTATAAACGTCACACAACCGGCGGCGCGTCTTCCCGGCTGTGGGGTCTGCCCCGCGCGGCCGAGACTCTCCGCCGCGCAGGCCCTTGCTGACACGAGCGGGTGAAGCCCCGCCGGGCGAACTCCGCGAGCCCAGGGCGGGGCTTGTGGCCTTCATAGCCTCGGGTTTCAACCCGGGATGGCCCTCGGCGGGCAACCATCGGCGCCGGCGGACTCACCCGACGGGGGAACCATCGTCCGGGGCGCGGAATCTATCCGCCGCCGCCCCAAAAGCGAACCGCCGCGACCCTGAGGCCGCGGCGGTTCGTCATCCAGCGAGTGCCGTTACTTTCGCACTCTCGCTCTTCCGCACTCTCGCACGTTCCGTTCAGACCGTGGTCCGGGCGGCGCGCTGGCGGCTGCTGTGCGACGGGGCGGCCTGCTGCGCCTTGGGCGTCTGGGCTGGCCACTTGGTCTGGATGAAGTACAGCACCGGAGACGCCACGAAGATGGACGAGAACGTACCGATGAAGATGCCCAGGATGAGCACGACCGCGAAGTCGCGGATCACCGGACCGCCCAGCACGGCCAGCGAGATGAGCGTGGCCAGCGTGCCCGACGCCGTGAGCACCGTGCGCGGCAGCGTCTCGTTGATCGCCTGGTTCAGCAGCTCCATGTACGTCTTGCCGTGGCGCGGCTTGGCCAGGTCCTCGCGAATGCGGTCGAACACCACGATGGTGTCGTTGAGCGAGTAGCCCACGATGGTCAGGAACGCCGCCACCGTGCCCAGCGAGATCTCGCTCCCCATGATGGCCAGCAGGCCCAGGGTAATCAGGATGTCGTGCAGCGTGGCCGCGATGGCCGCCAGGCCGAACCGCCACTCGAAGCGCACCCACAGGTACACCATCGTCGCCAGGAACGAAAGCAGAATGGCGATGAGGGCCTGGAACTGCAGCTCGTCGCCCACCTTGGCGCCCACCGCCTCGGTGCGGACGATCCGGTAGCTGTCGGCGGGAAAGCGCGACCCCAGCGTCTGCGCCACCGACTGCTGCGGCGTCTGCCCCAGCGAGCCGCTGAACGCCTCCATGTGGACCACGAACTCCCGGGCAGAGCCGAAGTTGGTGATCTCCCAGTCGTCGTGCCCGGCCGCCTCGGCCGCGGCCCGCAACTGGTCGGCCTGCACCGGCTGGTTGAACTCCAGCTGAACCAGGGTGCCGCCCTCGAAGTCCACCCCGTAGTTGAGCCACGAGCCGTAGCGGCCCACGTTCATGATCATCGCCGCCAGCCCCGCCAGCAGCAGTACGCCGGTGACGATGTAGGCGCGGCGGCGCCACTGCATGAACGGATAGTTCGCGTGCTGAAAGATACGCATCTCGGTTATTCCTCTGGCCGCGTCAGATGGACAGGCCCTGCGCGGCCGGCGAGCGGCGCTCCAGGTACAGGGTGAACAGGGTGCGGGTCACAAAGATGGCCGTGAACATGGAGATCACGATGCCCAGCCCCAGCGTGACCGCGAAGCCCTGGATGGGACCCGTGCCCACGTAGTACAGGATGGCCGCCGTGAGCAGCGTGGTGATGTTGCTGTCCACGATGGCGCTGAGCGCCTGCTTGAAGCCCTCGCTCACCGCCGGCCGCACCGCCCGGCCCGCCTCCAGCTCTTCGCGGATTCGCTCGAAGATCAGCACGTTGGCGTCTACCGACATGCCGATGGACAGCACCAGGCCGGCGATGCCGGGGAAGGTGAGCACCGCGTCCATGGCCGCCAGCGCACCCAGCGTGTACAGCACGTACAGCGTCAGCGCGATCACCGCGAACAGCCCGGCCAGGCGGTAGTAGCCGATCATGATCACCACCACCATCGCCAGGCCGATGAGGCCCGCGACGAAGCCCTTGTTCACCGAGTCCTGGCCCAGCGAGGGCCCCACGGTGCGCTCTTCCACCACCCGCAGCGGGGCGGGCAGCGCGCCGGCACGCAGCACCAGCGCCAGGTCGGCCGCCTCGTCCAGCGTGGCCTGCCCCAGCTCGATCTGGCCGTTGCGGCTGATCTGCCCGCGGATGACCGGCGCCGTGAACACCTGCTCGTCCAGCACGATGGCCATCTGCTTGCCGATGTTGCGACCCGTCTCGCGCCCGAAGGTGCGGCCGCCGCGCCGGTTGAGCTCAAAGTTCACCACCGGCCGCCCGAACTGCGGGTCCGTGGCGGCCACCGCGCTCTCCAGCGCCTCACCCGTCACCAGCGGCTGGCGCTCCAGCAGCCAGAGCGAGCGGAAGCCCTGCGCCTCCTCGGCCGAAGCCACGCCCCACACCAGCTCGGTGCCGCGGGGAAGCGCCGCCTGGACCGCGGGAAGGGCCAGGTACTTGGCCATGGCCGCCGTGTCCGCCGCCGCCACCAGGAACTGACCCTGGCTCCCCGCCCGCGCCAGCTTGCTCTCGAACGGCTTGCCCACGGAGACGGAGTCCTGCTTCTGCGCCCCCGCCCCCTGCTGGAACACGCCGCCGGCCGGCGTGGCCGCCGCGGCGCCGCGCGCCTCGTTGGGCATGGCCGCCACGACGGCCCGCTCGATGCGCGGAAGCGCGTCGCGCAGCGCCTCGCCGCGGACGATCTGGAACTCCAGGAACGCCGCCTTCTGAATGACGTTGCGGGCGCTGGACGTGTTCCGCAGCCCGGCCAGCTGCACCTCGATGCGGTAGTCGCCCGACTTGCGCACGATCGGCTCGCTCAGGCCCAGCCCCTCCACGCGAATGCGCACCACCTTCAGGGCGCGGTCGATGGCGTCCTTGCGCTGCTCGTCGGTCAGGCGGGCGCGGGTCTCGTCCACCTCCAGCGCCAGGTACGTACCGCCCTTGAGGTCCAGCCCCAGGGTGACGATGTCGCCCTGCGCCTGCTTCTGGTAGAACATTGCGGCAATGCAGAGCCCGGCGAGCACCAGGATCAGGCCGACGCGGATCTTGAGGTTCTGAAACATCGGAGGGTGGTGACTCCCCGAGGGTAGGGTGGTGGAGGCGGATTGTCCGGCCCTGCGAGCACAGCGACGGAACGGTTCGGGATAACTCGAAAAACTAGCCGCGCTTACACCTCCCTGTCAACCGGGCGGACCCCCGCGCGCCGGGGTGCGGCGGCGGGGGCCCGTGCGGGGCAAGCGCTTGGACGAAGGATACTTAGGCCTGGCGCCCCGTGTTGATCACGTTCACGCCCCGAAAGCGGGCCGGGGGACAGCCGTGCGACACCGCGTTGCTCTGCGACGGCTGGCCCTTGCCGTCGTTGAACGATCCCCCCACCTCGTAGGTGGACCGCCCGCCGATCAGGTCCATGCTGTTCCAGAACTCCGGGGTGCGCATCTGGTACGCCACGTCCTTCAGCATCCCCGTCACCCGGCCGTTCCGGATCTCGTGGAACACCTGCCCGCCAAACTGGGCGTTGTAGCGCTGCTGGTCGATGGAGTAGCTCCCGCGCCCCTCGATCAAAATCCCGTTCTCGATCCCCTCCACCATCTCGTCCAGCGTCACGTCACGCTCGGGGTGCGGCATCAGGTTCACGTTGGGCATGCGCTGAAACTGCACGTCGCTCCAGCGCTGTGCGTAGCTGTTGCCGTGGCTGCGCACCGGCTTGCCGCTCTGCCGGTACCACTCCGCCAGCATGGGCGCCTGCTCGCGGGTGGTCTGCAGGTCGTTCAGCACGCCGTCCTTGACGATCAGGTACTCGTCCGGCCGCACCCCCTCGTCGTCCCAGCCCACGGTGGCCAGCGAGCCCGGCGCGCTGCGCTCCGCCTGGATGTTCATGATCGGCTGCCCGTAGCGGAACTTGCCCAGGTAGTCCTGGATGGGCGAGATGAACGACGTGCCCGCGTAGTTGGCCTCGTACCCCATGATGCGGTCCAGTTCGGTGGGGTGCGCCACGGACTCGTGGATGGTCAGGAACAGGTGCGACGGAAGCAGCACCAGGTCGTAGCGCCCCGGCTGCACCGGCTTGGCCGTCAGCTTCTGCACCGCGTCCTGCGCCCACTTGGCCGCGTTGCCGACGAGATCGGCGTCGCGGACGTGCTCGTACCCCAATCCCATGGGCTGCACGGGGGTAGACTGGCGCTGCTGAAAGTCGCCGCCCCCCTGCGCCACCGCCGTCACCGACATCTGCGGGTACGAGCGGTAAAGGGTCTGCACCGTGTACGAGCCTTCGGTGGACGCGAAGGTCTTTTCCTCCTGCACAAAGAACATGGAGGAGTTCACGAACCGCGCTCCCGCCCCCATGGCGGCCTCGTTGGCCTGCAGCAGAAGGCCCACCTTTTCCTCGATGGCCACGGAAAAGGGGTCGATCTCGATCGGCGACTGCCAGCGGCCGTCGGCCACGGCTTCCACGGGCGCCAGCTCCACGGGGCGGGCGCGCCCGGCGGCGTTGGCCCGCGCCTGCGACACGGCCTGCCGGGCTACGCGATCGGCTTCGTCCAGGGACAGGTCGCGGCTGGCGGCAAAGCCCCAGGCCCCGTTGGCCAGCACCCGCACGCCAAAGCCGAAGGTTTCCTCGTCCTCGAAGCTGGTGATCTGGCGCTCGCGGGTAGCCAGCGACTGGTTGCGGTTGCGCGAAACGCGCACGTCGGCGTAGCTGGCGCCGGCGCCGCGGGCGGCGTCCAGGGCGCGCATGGCCAGCTCGCGGTGGTCGGCATCCGGCCGGCCGCGGAGCGTGGTGGCGTACGCGCCTCCGTGCGGCAGGATGAGCCCCGCCCCCACGGCGGCGCTGGTAGCAAGGAAATCGCGGCGTTTCATTCGCGCTGTTCCTGGTGCGATGGAGAGGGAGTTTTTCGGCCTCCAAGCTAACTTCGAACGCCCGTTCGGAGCAACCGGCGGGGGGTGAGGGGGAGGTTAGGGGTGTGAGGGTGAACGGGTGAACGGGTGAGCGGGTGTGGGGGGTGGCCGGGTGAGCGGGTGAGCGGGTGAGTCCGCTCCACAACTGCGGCAACCCTAGCGCCGGACAAAGCCACCGGACGTACGGCAGACGGACACAAGCGGTCGATGATACCAGATCCGACGCAACTGTCATTCTGAGGAAGGCCCCGCGCAAAGCTCTTCATTCGCGCAGGAGAGTGGCGCCGACCGAAGAATCTCTATGCTGAAACGCGCGGTTCTTTCCGTCACGACAGAGTTCCCAAGCGTTGCCCGGAAAGGGTTCCGCGCGCGGGGAGGGAGATTGTTCGGGCGCGCCACTGGCTTCGTGGCGTTCCCGAGAGCCCGACGGGGGCGCTCTCTCAGGCTCAGAATGACAGGTGTTTTCCCAGATTTCGTACAAGGCCGCCGCTCTCAAAACGAATCCACCCTCCCCCGGCCGGCTCGCCGAAGGAGGGTAGATAGGTGGCCGCCGACGATTTCTCGGCCCCGTTCACCCGTTCACCCGTTCACCCGTTCACCCGTTCACCCGTTCACCCGTTCACCCGTTCACCCGTTCACCCGTTCACCTACTCGTCCGCCAGCACGCCGTTCACGTCGGCCAGCTCCGCGGCCTCGGCCACGCGGTCGTTCACGGCGCGGCGCAGGGCCTGGATGCGGTTGCTGGCGTGCGGATCGAAGGTGCGGTTGGCCAGCAGCACCGTCCAGGTGCCGCGCTCCGGGTCGATCCACATCGACGTGCCCGTAAAGCCCGTGTGGCCAAACGCCTTGCGGCTCACCTGACGGCCGGACGAGCCGCCGCTCTGCTTGGGCGTTTCCCACCCCAGTGCACGGTTCCCCGCCTTCTCCTGGCGCTCGGTGAACTGGCGGATGGTCTGCTCGTCGAACACGTGCACGCCCTCCAGCGTACCCCCTTCGGCCAGCATCGCCGCGAAGCGCGCCAGGTCCGCCGCCGTCGAAAAGAGGCCGGCGTTCCCCGCCACGCCGCCCAGCTTGCGCGCCGTGGGATCATGCACCTTGCCGCGCACCGGCGTGCCGTCGTCCTTGCGGTACGAGGGCGAGCAGCGGTCGCACGCCTCACCGCCGGGGTTGTAGCCGGTAGAGATCATCCCCAGCGGCTTGAAGACGCGGCGCTGCAGCAGCTCGTCCACCGGCTCGCCCGCCACCCGCTCCGCCGCCGCGTAAAGGACGACGAAGCCCACGTCGCTGTACACCATCTTTTCCCCCGGCGCGGCCTGCAGCGGCGTGCGGATGAGCGCCCGCAGCGCCTGCGACGGCGTTCCCGGCGCCCCCGCGCCCGCGGGAAGTCCGGAGGTGTGGGTCAGCAGGTGGCGGATGGTCACGCGGTCCTTTGCCCCGCCGCTGAACTCGGGCAGATAGCGCTTGACGGGCACGTCCAGCGCCAGCTTGCCGTCCTCCACCAGCAGCATCACCGCCGACGTCGTGGCCACCACCTTGGTCAGCGAGGCGATGTCGTAGATGGTGCGCTCGGGGTCCACCTCGTACTTGCCCCACTCGGCGTTGCCCAGCCCCGTCAGCAGCTCCATGTGCGCGCCGCGGCCGGCGGCCAGGGCGGCGCCCGGAAAGGCGCCGCGGCGAATCTCCGCCTGCACCAGCCGCTCCGCCTGCTCCAGCTTTTCGCGCTCCAGCCGCGCCCGGCGCTCCTCCTTGGTCTCCACCACCACGGCTGCCACCGTGGCAGCCGCGACGGTCGGCGACGGAGCGACGGCCTGCACCGCGTCCAGCGTGGTGCGGCCGGCGTCGTGCTGCGCCACGCCCACGCCCGCCCCGGCGGCGACCAGGGCCAGCGCCGCGGCCAGGCGCCGCCTGCGCATCCCGTGCTCGTGCTCGTTTTCGTAGACCATGTCGTCCACCCATCCCTTTCACAACGCTCGCGGAACGATCCGCCGCGTTAGAAAATCTCGTGCCCGACTCGTGTCCGCGCGCATCGCAAGCCCATGCAGCACAACGCTGTACGGTGGATGGGGCGCGAAGGTTCTGTCAGGGGAACGCTCGGAGTATAACGGAATCCGATAAACCGCAGAACCCCAAAGGGTTAACTCCGGATTAGGAACATCCGCGAAACCGCGTGGCGGCGGACGGCGTAGGCGTGTATCATTCGCACGCCCTCCTCGCCGGCGTTTCCCGTTCCCCGCTCTTTCGCCCGTCCCCCATGGCGTTTTTCGAGACCCGCCGGCAGCGCGCCGGCCTTCTGGTGGCCCTGTTGGGCATCGCCATCGCCCTGGCGCTGGTGCCCTTTGTCACCGGACTGCTGGGAATCGTGGTGCTGTACGTGATCTGCGCCCCCGCACACCGCCGGCTCTCGCGCGTGATCCCACCGCGCCTTTCGGCGTTCCTGGTTCTTACCGTCGCACTGGTGCTGGTGTTGCTTCCGCTGGGCGTGATGGTGGGCGTGATCGTCGCCGAGGCGCCGGAGGCCATCGCCGTGCTGCGCGCCAACGCCGACCGGTTCTCCACCCTCCGCGTTGGCGGGATCGACGTGGGGCCGCAGCTGGCCGCGGCGGGGGGGACGGCGGCGGCGTGGGTGTCGGAGCAGGCACTGGGCTTTTTTGGAAGCGCCGCGCGAAGCCTGCTCAGCCTGGTGATCGCCTTCTTTGGCCTGTACTACCTGCTGCTGTACCCGGGCGTGGTGTGGAAGAGCGTGCGCGACTTCGTGCCGTTTTCCGACCCCAACGCCGACATGCTGCGCGCCCGCTTCTTCAGCGTTACCCAGGCCACACTGGTGGGGACGGCGCTCACGGCGCTGCTGCAGGGGACGATGGTGGGCGTGGCGTTCTGGGCGCTGGGCCTTCCCGGCCCCGCGTTCTGGGCGGTGATCACCGGCCTGGTTTCGGTGCTTCCGATGCTGGGAAGCGCGCTGGTGTGGATTCCGGGAATGGTGGTGCTGGGGATGGACGGGCGGTGGGGCGCAATGGTGATCCTGGGGATCGTGGGCGTGGCCGCGGGGAGCACCGACAACATCGTCCGGATGGTCGTCTTCAAGAAGGTGTCGAACATCCATCCCCTGGCCACGCTGGTGGGCGCGTTCGCGGGGCTCAAGCTGTTCGGCCTGCTGGGCGTGCTGCTGGGCCCGCTGGCCATCGCCTACTTCTTTGAGCTGCTGAAGATGTACCGCGAGGAATATCTGGGCGCCGCGGCCCCGCATCCCGTCGCCCTGGAAACGGCGCAGCCGGCCATGATCGTGCAGGCCCCGGACTGACGCGGCTGGAACGCGGAGCAGACGCCATGGTCGAGCTGGCTGCACCCGCCCTGGACGCCCCTCCTCGAAACGGACGGAGAGCCGCGGAGGATGCACCGAAGCTCCACCGCGGCTCATCTGTTTCTCCGCGCCTCCGCGTGAACTCTGTTCCGGAGTGCACACACAAACGCCGCATCCGGTATTCGCTGCCGGAAATTCGGTGGATGTGAATGGGATGCGACCCGTTCCGTTGCCGAAGGGTATGCAACGGCTCTAGATTTCACCCCTTCGCTCCGCATGGCGGATCGGCGGCGGCAACCTGCAACGGCGGTGCTTTCTCGTGTGTGGAATCGTCGCGGTCTCCGGGAACCCCGAGGCCGCCCAGCTTGCTTACCTGGGCCTGTACTCCCTGCAGCACCGCGGGCAGGAGGCGGCCGGCATCGCCAGCTTCGACACCGCGACCGGTGAAAGCCACCGCGTGCGCCGCGCCGGCCTGGTGTCCGAGGCGCTGCAGCCGTCGCACATCGCCGAGCTGCCGGGCGACGTGGCGGTAGCGCACATCCGCTACAGCACGGCGGGCGGCGCGGGGCTCAAGAACGCGCAGCCCATCCGCGAAACCTTTCGCGCGGGGCAGCTGGCGCTGGTGCACAACGGCAACCTCACCAACGCCAACCTGCTGCGCGAAAAGCTGCTCAACGAGGGCTCCCTGTTCCAGAGCAGCATCGACAGCGAGGTCATCGTACACCTGATCGCCCGCTCGCGCGCCACCACGGCCGACGAGCAGATCATGGACGCGCTGTCGCAGCTGGAGGGCGCGTACTGCGTGCTCATCACCATGGACGACGTGCTGTACGCCGCGCGCGACCCGTACGGCTACCGCCCCATGGTCATCGGCGCGCTCCCCACGGGCGGGCTGGTGGTGGCCAGCGAAACCTGCGCGCTCGACATCGTGCACGCGCGCTACGTGCGCGACGTGGAGCCGGGCGAGCTGATCCGCATCCGCGGCGGCGAGATCGAGCAGGTGCGGCGCCTTCCCCGCTTTGTGGCCGAGCCGCAGCCGTGCGTGTTCGAGCTGGTGTACTTTGCCCGCCCCGACACCAGGCTGTGGGGCTACACGGTGGACCGCGCGCGACGCGCCTTTGGCCGCAAGCTGGCCGAGGAAGAGCCGGCGCCCGGCGACATCGTGATCTCCGTCCCCGACAGCGCCAACAGCGCGGCGGTGGGCTACAGCGAGCGCAGCGGGATTCCGTTCGAGCTGGGGCTGATCCGCAACCACTACGTGGGCCGCACCTTCATCACTCCCGGCCAGGCCGGGCGCGACTTCAAGGTGCGGATGAAGTTCAGCCCCGTGCGCGAGGTGCTGGAGGGCAAGCGCGTGGTGGTGGTGGACGATTCGCTGGTGCGCGGCACCACCAGCCGCTCGCTGGTGCACATGCTGCGCGAGGCGGGCGCCAGGGAGGTGCACTTCCGCCTGGCCTCGCCGCCGGTGCGCTGGCCCTGCTTTTACGGCATCGACATGCCCACCCGCGAGGAGCTGATCGCCTCCAACCGGTCGGTGGAGGAGATCCGCGAGTACCTGGGCGTGGAGTCGCTGGGCTACCTGTCGCCCGAGGGGATGATCGACTGCGTGCGGGACGGCGGCGAGACGTACTGCACCGCCTGCTTTACCGGCGACTACCGCGCCCCGCTGGTGGACGCGCAGGAGGGCCTGGCGATGAGCTCGCACTGCTGAGCTGGCGGCAACCCGCGGCGCCCCCTCCGCTCGCCTAGGCTCGCACCTCCCCCAAAAAACCCTGGGGGAGGTTGGGTATGCCGACGGATCGGGACTCGGCGACAGGGATTGAACCGCATCGCGTCTGCGACGCGGGGCCCTCTCCCCCGACGGACCTTTTGCTCGTTCCTCGCAGCGGCCGTCGACCCCTCCCCCAAACTGCGGGGGAGGGGTGGTGCAGGGCCAGGTTCCTCGCGCGGGATCGAAGTTCTCCCCTCTCCGTGAGGAACGAACGGGGAGGGGCCGGGGGAGGGGCACCCCCGCGGGCGCAGTTCGATGCCGTTCGACGCCGCATCCGACTTCTCCCCTCTCCCGCGCAGTTTGCGGGAGAGGGGCCGGGGGTGAGGGCCCCCGCGACACGCACATCAGCCGATCCCCCACGTGCCGTGCGGCTTCGCCCGACTTGCCGACGCGCTTCGGTTGATGCAATCTGCGGCGTTCGGCGGATGATCACCGTCATCGCCGAAAACGCAGTTCCAGAATCTGACCTGATCTCGCGCCCGACCCCAAGGAGTGGCTCGATGAAGTACCGTACCTATCCCGGCACCGACATCCGCACCTCGGAAGTCGGCTTTGGCATGTGGACCCTCGCCGCCGGCTGGTGGGGCGACTTTACCGACGACGAGGCCGTCGCCCTGCTGCACCGCGCGTACGAGCTGGGCATCACGCTGTACGACTCGGGCGACACGTACGGCAACGGCCGCGCGGACGAGCTGTTGCGCCGGGCGTTCGGCGACCGGCGCGACCGGGTGACTATCACCACCAAGGTGGGCTACGACTGGTACAACCACCTGGACGCCCGCCGCGGCCAGCAGGAGATCCCCCACAGCGCCGACCCCGCCTTCATCCGCATGGCGGTGGAGAAGTCGCTGGAGCGGATGGGGACGGACGTGCTGGACGTGGTCAGCTACCACAACGCGCACGAGGAGCACGTCCCCAACGACGACATCTGGGAGACGCTGCAGCGCCTGCAGGACGAGGGAAAGATCCGCGCGTGGGGCGGCGCGCTGGGCCCCAGCAACGGCTACCTGTTCGAGGGGCTGGAGCTGATCCGCAACAGCCGCGCGCGCAGCCTGCAGCTCATCAACAACGTGCTGGAGCCGTTCCCGGGGCAGATCCTGACCGAGGCGGCCGAGCAGGGCGGGCAGACCGGCATTCAGGTGCGCGTGACGCACTCGTCGGGGATGCTGGAGGGCAAGTACACGGCGGACACCGAGTTCGCCAAGAACGACCACCGCCGCCACCGCCCGCGCAGCTGGCTGATCAACGGGCTGCAGAAGCTGGAGTCGCTGCGCTGGCTGCACGAGGGGCGCGGGATGACGCTGGGCCAGGCGTCGCTCAAGTGGCTGCTGGCCAGCCCGGTGGTGGTGACCACGCTTCCCAACATCTACAACGTGGAGCAGCTGGAGGAGTTCGCCGGCGCCAGCGACCTGCCGGACCTGACGGCGGACGACCTGAACCGCATCGCGGAGCTTCAGCGCACCAACTTTGGGGTGCACGAGGACCACATGCGCTACAAGGGCACCATGGTGCGTGACGGCGAGCCGCTGGGTCCCGTGTACCGCTACGCTGGCGACGGCTTTCCCGGCGCCCCGCAGGCCGTGGAGCACGCCGCGGCGGACTGACGGCGGAGGGATGATGGATGACGCGGCCCCGGCGAGCGCAAAGCTCACCGGGGCCTTATCCTTGATCCGCCGAATCATGCGTGTCCTCCTTCCCCCACCCGTTCACCGAAGATGACCGAACGATACGACGTGATCGTCGCCGGCCTGGGCGCGATGGGGAGCGCGTCCGCGTACCACCTGGCCGTGCGTGGACGCCGCGTGCTGGGGCTTGAGCAGTTTGCGCCGCGGCACACGCTGGGCTCATCGCACGGCGACAGCCGCATCATCCGCGAGACGTACTTCGAGCACCCGCTGTACGTCCCGCTGGTGCGGCGCGCGCACGAGCTGTGGCGGGCGCTGGAGCGCGACGCCGGCGAAACGCTGCTGCACGTGAACGGCGGGCTGATGATCGGGCCGCGCGAGGGGGAGCTGGTCACGGGAACGCTGCGCAGTGCGGCGGCGCACGGGCTGCCGCACGAGTTGCTGGGCCCGCGCGAGGTGCACGAGCGGTTTCCGGCGTTCTCCATCCCGGGCGACCACGTGGCGGTGCTGGACCCGCGCGCCGGGTTCCTGCGCCCGGAGGCGTGCACGGACGCGCACCGGTCGCTCGCCGCGCGGCACGGCGCCGAGCTGCGCTTTCACGAAGGGGTGACGGAGTGGGAGCCGGACGGCGAGGGCGTGCGCGTCCGCACGGCGCGGGGCGCGTACACGGCGGACCGGCTGCTGCTCACGGCCGGCGCGTGGACGGGGGCGCTGCTGCGCGGGACGCACCTGCCGCTGCGGGTGGAGCGGCAGGTGCTGTTCTGGTTCGATCCACCGGCCGGCGCGGATGACCCGTACACGCCGGAGCGCTGCCCCATCTACGCCTGGGAGCACGCGCCCGGCTCCATCGGCTACGGCTTGCCGCGGCTGGAGAAGGGCGTCAAGACGGCGCTGATGCACCAGGGCCAGGTATCCGCCCACCCCGACCAGGTGCGGCGGACGGTGGACGACGCCGAGGTGGAGCCGCTGCGGGCCGCGCTGCGCCAGGTGCTTCCGGAACTCGCGGCGGCGCCGGTGCGGTCGTCCACCACCTGCCTGTTCACCAACACGCCGGACACCGACTTCGCCATCGGCTTCCATCCCGAACACCCACGGGTGCTCGTCTCCAGCCCCTGCTCCGGCCACGGCTTCAAGTTCGCCTCCGCCATCGGCGAGATCCACGCGGACCTGCTGACCGAGGGCCGCACCCGCTTCGACCTGGCGCCGTTCCGGCTGGACCGCTTCGGGAGCGCGTGAGCGGAGCCGGCCGCGCGGCTGACGCGGAGGTCGATGGATGATCGCGAGCCCCCGGAGAACCGATCTCCGGGGGCTCCGTCCGTTCGTCCGAAGGCACGACAAGGACGGGAACAAGTCCGCGTAGCGCCTGCCGGCCACGGCGGAACTTGGCCATGTGCGCGCAACTCGGGAAGGCAGCGAATCCCTACATCTGGCGCAAAACAGTCGCTGGCACTACCTTTCATTAAACATATGGCGGGCCGCATTCCTACAAGGCTCGCGATACCGTTGGGCCTCATCTCCGCAGACCTGGCCAAGGTTCCTGGCCGCCTTCCGCTCTCCTTTCCTTCCAGCAGGGATCGATCATGTCCCTCCGCATCTCGGCCGCGCGTAGACCGCTGCTGCCAATCGCAATCTCCGCCGCACTTCTCGGTGCATGTGTCGACGCCCCGTCCGCCCCAACGGATGTGGACGCGAATCCTGGCCAAGTCCGTTTCGATGCCTCGTCGATCGCACCAAAAGAAGAGTTCGCCAGCCGGGCACGCTTTGACTTGGCGCTGGGAGCGCAGGGCTCCTTCAAGCCCGGACATCCTCTTCACCTCACCTTGGAAGCAACTGCCAGCCGTCCAACCGCGGACGGGGAACTGCGGGTGACGCTTCCCGAGATCTCCGCGGCTGAGAATCGTGGCTGGGAGGTAGTGCAGATCCCGATGGACGAGGAACTGCGCCCGCATTTGCGCGTGCGCCGCGCTTTTGAGGCGGGAGAAAGTGTCCGCGAGCGGGTGTCGCTGACCATACCCGAGCCGGGCTACTACCACGCTGTGGTGACAGGCTACGCCCACCCCGATCTGGCGAACCCGGATCCCTTGGCATCGGGCGACGTCTCGCGCCGCGACTTCTGGATCTGGATTGACGAATCGGGCGGCCGCATTACCGCCACGTTCGACACGACGCTGATCGCGTCCGGCAATCGCAAGGAATCTGGACCACGCGCCTCGGAGAAGAAGCCGGCCCGTGTACGGACCGGAGATGCGAACATTGCCTGCAGCCTCTACCCGTCCAACCCGATTCTCCCCTCCAGCATGCCGGGAACAGGATTGTCGTCAGGTGAGGGCTCTACCACGACCAGTGGATGCCCGGAGCCCTACGACCCCAACCCGCCGCCGCCGACCAATGCGATGGCGCGCATCAAGGCCACCTACGTGGACGCGGGAGTGGGAAGCACGGTGCGGCCCGTGGCAGGAGCGCGGGTGGTATGGACCATCCTCTCGCTCAGCGGGGCCGAGCTTTCCAGCGGTGCCGGCACGCTCGCAGCCGACGGCACGTCCGCAATGATCGACTGCGGCGCACCCGCTGGTCAGCGCCGCATCCGGGCGGTGGTGTACACGTTGAGCGCCCGGGTGGAGGTTTCGTTTGGCACCGGCAGTGACGCACCGCGGGCGGGGACGTACTCTGCCCCCTGTGACGGCGAGGTTGGGGTGCGCGCCGACGCCGAGATGTCGCACCTGTTCGTGAACCTGTCCAAAAGCGTAGAGGGGCACAACACCCGGTTCGGAACATACCCCCCGCATCGTATTTACGCCGGCCTGTACACCGACGGCAGAACCTACTACCACCATACTCACCCGGACCACGAACTGCACATTGCCAAGGATCCCCAAATGATCTTCGGCGAGTACGGCATCATGGTGGCGAGTCACGAGTACGGGCACCAGTTCCAGAACCGGTACATGTTCTCGCCTCCGGACGAGAACGGTCTGATGCGCTACCAGGTCAACTGCAAAACTCAGCACCCGCCCGAGGCTCCATCCAACCTGGGATGCGCGCTGGGAGAGGCGTTTGCAGACTGGTACGCCGTAACCGTCCGTGAGGCGGACATGCCGGTGTGGAAGAACCAGCTGGAAACCAACCACTACTACAAGAACTGCGTCGCGGGATATGATCCTGCGCGTGGAATGACCATCGCCTGCGTCGACGACGGCTCAATCATCCAGGGTGCCGTGGCCGCACTGCTGTGGGATATTACGGACGACGGATTCTCGGAAGCGGATGACCCTATTCAGCGCTCACCACGCGACCTGACGGACGCAATGACAAATTGCCGGGTAACCGTGAGCGGCACATCCAGGGGATACTCCGGCATCGATCATGTGATCTTCTGCTTGGAGTACGCGTCACCGTACACCGTGCAACTCTCCTCAAGTGTTGTTACGCTTTTCAACACACGCAACCCCTTGCCCACATCCGCCACGGCCGGATACACCTTCTTCAGAAGCAGCACGGGTTTTCGGAAGAACTGGCTGATCAACTTGTACAGCAAGCGCAGCAGTGTGGGCAGTTCGCCGACGCCGAGGCTGTCGATTTATCCTCAACCCGAAAACCCCTGCCCCCAAATCTGCCAGGAGCCATTGTGAGCAAAATGGGCCCGCCGGACTGGAAGATCGGTGTACTGTTGGTGGCCACCGTGCTTCTCTGCGGGTGCAGCGGAGTGCTGCACCCCGATCCCCAGATCAGCACATCCACCGCGTTTGAGCCTCCGAGCGCCTGGGAGAGTGCGGTGTCCTTCTCCTTTGCAGATTCCACTTACTTTCCCAACCATCCGTACGCCGCGCGCATCGAATTGCGCATCGAGGGGCACAGAGGACGAGTGATCACCGGACGGGACCTGTTCACCGGGCCCGGGGGCGGTCTGACGACGGCGTGGTATCGGGTGCCCCTGCCCTCCCCCGGCTCGCGTGCGTTATCGCTCCACGTAGTGCTGACGGATACGAGTGGCGCGGAGAGTTCCGCGGACTACCCCCTCCTGGTGGAGCGGGACCGGTTCTACGAAGTGCATTTCGGCGTGGCGTCGACCCGTCCGCCACGGCCGGAGGCGCCGCCGCGGACGGAGGGATTGCGCGGGTACGCGGTGCAACCCGCAGCACGGATGCAGTCCACGGATTCGCTTTGGATCGCTTACAAGTTCCGCACGCGCGACTGCTTCAACTGCGTGTTCTGAGCACGCAGGCATGGAGTACGAACGTTTCGTGGACAAGGCGAGCCCCGGCGAATGTGCCGGGGCCTCGTGCATTTCTGGAGCGGACTTGAAGCTCGGCGACGGGGATCGAGCCGCGCGGAGCCCCCTGGAGGCAGTTCGATCCACGCTTTGTCGCAAAGCTTGACCAGCCGACCAGAGTGCTGGTAGACGGGCAAAACACGTAGCAATCAGCACACAACTCTCACCCCTCTGATCCACGCCCCATGCGAGCTCTTCTCGTTCTCGCCTTTCTACTGATGGCGAGCACAGCGGGTGCCCAGCAGAACCCGCCCGTCATCCGCTCCAACGCATCGGTCATCGACATCCGCAACGGTGAGGCATCCAGGCTCCAGTGGAACCTGCGGCCACACGTCCGGCCCGACACCATTCCCGCGGGGTTGGTCGACGGCAGACCCCATCGCGTCACCGTCGTGACGGACGCGGACTCCGTCGGCTTTCTGGTGGAAGAGGGGAAGGCGTACGACCTGGTGGTGCAGAGGGGCGATACGGCCAGCCACATCCGGATCGTGGGCGTGCGCCTGGTTCCCACCCCCGGAATCGTCCGCGGCCGAATTACCGTCGCGGCCAACCCGGAGGCGGTCTGCTTTGACGAGCGCAGGACGCCGCATCTCAACGTCGACCTCATCGTCCGCAACGGGAGCGAGAAGGAGATCCGGATTACGGAGCTGCGGGCGTTCGTGCTGAGCCCCGCGGGCGAGCTGCTGGAGCGGCGCGTCGCCCAGCAGCCGGCGGAGTTGCTGGGCCCCGGCCGCACGCCGGGAGCCCTGCGCGAGGGACTTCTCTTCAACCCCTTTGCCTTCAGCTCCGTCCGGCGCGACTCCCGTATCCGCTACGAGGTCCACTTTGCCGATCCCGCGGCGCCGCCGGCGGAGGTCACGGTGCGGCTGGTCCCGTGCGTCACGCGTGCGAGGCTGGTGCTGCCGCTGGCCGGCCGCATCGTCGTTTCCGACGGGCACGACGTGCTGTCGCACCACCGGCGCAGCACGTACCTGGGCCGCTGGGCGCGCGATCTGGGGATGGTCGACAATTTTCAGCGGTTCGGGCTGGACCTGATGGTGGCCGACAGCCAGGGCCGGACGTTTCGGGGAGACGGCAGGCGCAACGAGGACTACCTGGCCTGGGGACACCCGGTTCGGGCAGCCGGCGCGGGTACGGTGGCCGCCGTCCACAACCAGCAGCCGGACAACGACGTCATTGGCTCCGAGAACCTGTGGACGCAGCGGTCGCTCGCCGAGAACGAGATGACGACGGCCGGCAACTACGTCCTGATCGACCACGGGGGTGGAGAGTTCAGCCTTGTCTCTCACCTGCGCGCCGGCAGCGTACGGGTGCAGGCGGGCGACCGGGTAAGCGCCGGCCAGATCATCGCGGAGGCGGGCAACTCCGGCTCATCGCTGGGTCCCCACGTTCACTACGAGTTGCGCACCGGCTGGGGCGTGCGCGGGGTGCGGGCCCTTCCACCCTACTTTCACGACCTGACGGTGATCGGGACGGGAGAAGGTGCCGATGGAGCGCCCGTCATGGTGAACACGGGCGACATCATCCTCACGAGCTGAGGATCGAACGGCCGGGTGGATGGTGGGTGGTGGATGAGTCGGTGGGGCTCGGTGATGGACATCGAACTGCGTCCGCGGGGGTGCCCCTCCCCCGGCCCCTCCCCGTTCGGTCCTCACGGAGAGGGGAGAACTTCGATCCCGCTTCGACCTGCTTCGAATCGCACCAGACCACCCCTCCCCCGAAGTTGGGGGAGGGGTCGACGGCCGTTGCGAGGA
>NZ_JBMDXM010000191.1:0-24870 GCF_048594345.1 Longimicrobium sp. | reverse complement strand
TCTTCACCCATGTCGTGTATTCGAGGGTACGCGGACGGATGGTTGCTTCGACACCACCCATCCTACCGCTGCTCAAGAACATGCGACATGGGTTCTTTCTTTGTATGACCCTGAGGTCTGGTTTCAGGTGAATAACCGAGGTTAACTCCGTTGACTCCGTGTGAGGCATCATCTTTCTGCGGAATCGCGAGCGCAGGGGCAACGACATGAGCAAACTCTGTTGACCCTGTTGACTCTGTGTGAGGCCCGATCTTTTGGCGGATGGGCAGGCTCCATTGTGCCCGGGCCTGCCGCGTGCTACAAACGATTGCGGCAAGCGGCGGGGATCACGGACGAGGAGCGGGGGAGGCGGATGGCGGAGTTCATCGTGTTCGCGGGGAGCGCCAACCCGGCGCTGGCGGCGGCGGTGGTGCAGGCGCTGGGGGTGCAGCCGGGGGCGGCGGAAGTGGAGCGCTTTCCCGACGGAGAATCCAGCGTAAAGGTGATGGAGTCGGTGCGCGGCAAGGACGTGTACCTGCTGCAGCCCACCTGCCCGCCGGTGAACGACCACGTGATGGAGCTGCTGGTGTTCGCCGATGCCTGCCGGCGCGCGGCGGCGGGGCGCATCCACGCCGTCGTCCCCTACTACGGCTACGCGCGCTCCGACAAGCGCCACGGCCGCCGCGAGGCCATCACCGCCAGCATGGTGGCGCTGCTGATGCGCGCGGCCGGCATTGACCACGTGGTAACGCTGGACCTGCACACCGACCAGGTAGAAGGCTTCTTTCCGGGTCCTTTCGACACGCTCACCGCCGTCCCCACCCTCTGCGCCGCGCTGGGGACGGAGCTTCCCGCGGACGCCGTGGTCGTTTCTCCCGACGCGGGACGGGTCAAGCTGGCGACGGAGTACGCCACCCGGCTGGACCGCCCGCTGGCCGTGCTGCACAAGCGCCGCGAAACCGGCACGCGCACCCAGGTAACGCACCTGGTGGGCGAGGTGGAGGGGCGCACCTGCCTGATCATCGACGACATGATCTCCACCGGCGGCACCCTGGTGGAAAGCGTGGTGGCGCTGCGCGAGGCGGGGGCGGCCAGCTTTCTGGTATCCGCCACCCACGGCCTGCTGCTGCGCAACGCCGTGGACCGCCTGGCCGACGCCGGCGTGGAGCGCCTGTTCGTCACCGACACCGTGCCGCCGTGCGAGGACCGGCGCGGGATCGTGCGCGTGGTTTCGGTGGCGCCGCTGCTGGCGCACGCCCTTCGCCAGCTTACGCGGGACCGCTCGCTGCAGGAGCTGTTCTGACGCCAGCCGGCCCGGTCCACGGATCGCGCGGGGTCGGGGCATCGCGAAAATCCATCCGCCGTCCCATCCACGTACCTGAGAAGGAGATAGATACCGCGCGCGGAATCACGCTTCGTGCGCGGACGGTCGCGGCCCGAAAAACATCTGCTTCAAAGTGCTACACGATTTTGCATCAGCCTTGACCAGCGCTACTTGCGCAGCTAATGTAAAACCCTGTATGCACGCGAGTTGCGCAGAATGTAGCGCCTTTTGTCGTGCGCACGCCCTCCCGGAAGCGCTCCCGTGATCCTTTCCGTCTTCGCCATCGCCGTGCTCGCGGCCCTGCTGGTGACCCCCGCCGTGGTGCGGATGGTGACCACGCGTGGGGTTTACGGGCACGTGCGTCCGGGCTCGGATCCGGACGCGCCGCGCATTCCGCGGCTGGGCGGCATCGCCGTGTGCCTGGCCACGACGGCGGCGCTGGGCGCGGCGGCGCTCATGCCGGGGCTGGCGGGCGGCTCGTCGGAGACGGCGTTCCTGGCCGGGACGCTGCTGGCGGGGTGGATCATCTTCGCCGCCGGGCTGCTGGACGACCTGTACGACCTGCGGCCCACGAGCAAGCTGCTGGCCCAGTGCCTGGCCGCGGTGGTGGCGTACGGCGTGGGCTTTCGCATCGAGCAGGTGTCGTTCGCCGGCATCTCGCTGCAGGTGGGGGTGCTGTCGCTGGCGCTCACCATGCTGTGGATCGTGGCGGTGGTGAACGCCTTCAACCTGATCGACGGGCTGGACGGGCTGGCGACGGGGATCGGGCTGGTGGCGCTGGGCAGCACCTTCGTGGTGGCCTGGATGCTGGGCAACACCGAGGTCGCCGTGGTCTGCGCGGCGCTGGGCGGCGCGCTGCTGGGATTTCTGCGCTACAACTTTCGCCCCGCGCGCATCTTTCTGGGCGATTCGGGGAGCCAGTTCGTGGGCTTCATGGTGGCGGTGCTCTCGGTGCACGGCTCCACCAAGAGCGCCACGGCGGTGCTGGCCGCCGTGCCGCTGCTGATGCTGGCGCTTCCCCTGCTGGACACGCTCCTTTCCATCCTGCGCCGCTGGCTGCGCGGCAAGCCGGTTTTTGGCGCCGACGAGCACCACCTGCACCACCGGCTGATGGCGATCGGGCTGACGCACGTGCGCGCGGTGGTGCTGCTGTACGTGTTTGCCGCGGCGCTGGCGGTGCTGGGCGTGGTGCTGGCCTTTGGCCCGGCCAAGATGGTGACGATCACGGCGCTGGGCGGCGCGGCGGTCAGCGTGGCGCTGCTGCTGTTCGCCATCAAGCGCCTGGGCTATCACGAGTTCGTGGAGGCCGGGTCCGTGGTCACCTCGGGGATGCGCCGCGTGCGGCACAGCATCCGTGACCAGATCCACGCCCGCGACGTGGCGCAGGTGCTGGCGCGGGCGGAGTCGATGGTGCACCTGCAGGCCATCCTGCAGGACAACGCCGGCGCGCTGGGGCTGCTGTACGCCAGCGTCTGCCGCGAGTCGTCGCGCGAGGGTGCGCGGGCGGAGCTTCCGGCGGACGTGGCGCCCCGCGCGTGGAAGCTGGACTGGCCGGTGGAAGCCGGCTCCCCGGACCCGTGGGTGCTGCGCCTGTGGGCCGACGCCCCCGACGACCTGGGGATGCTCACCGCCGACCGCACGGCGCGCGTTCTGGCGACCGCGGTGCGCGACTGGATGGCCGGCCCACCCGCGCCGCCGCGGGCGCTCCCCGATCCGCATCCCGCCCCGCACGGGGTTCCCAACCCGTCCGGTGCCTCCGCGTAGCGTGGACGGCTCCGCTCCCGATCTTCCTCTCGTCCAGTTCATCCCCGCCGACCCCGTGGAGTCCGCGGGCGTTTCCGCGCGCCCGCCACTCTCGATCGTTTACCTGAGCGCCTCGGCCGCGGTGGGCGGGGCGGAGCGCGCGCTGCTGGACCTGCTGGCCAGCCTGCGCTCGGCGGAGCCGGAATGGCGGCTGGCGGTGGTGGCGCCGGAGGAGGGGCCGCTGCTGGCCGGGGTGCGCGCGCTGGGGGTGGACGCGGACGTGCTGGCCTTTCCCGCCGCGCTGGCCGGGCTGGGGGACGCGGGCGCGTCGGCGGCGGGCGGGCGGGGCGGTGCGCTTTCGCTGCTGCTGGGGATGCTGCGGGCGGGGCCGGGCGCCGCGCGCTACGTGTCGCGGCTGCGGGGGCTGCTGGCGGAACTGCGGCCGGACGTGGTGCACACCAACGGCTTCAAGATGCACCTGCTGGGCGCGCGGGCGGCTCCGGCGGGGGCTCGGCTCGTCTGGCACCTGCACGACTTCGTCTCCACACGCCGGGCCATGGCGGGGCTGCTGCGGCGCTCGGCCGGGCGCGTGGACGGGGTGATCGCCGTGTCCCGCTCCGTGGCGGAGGACGCCGCGGCGATCGTGGGGCCCGACGTCCCCCTGCGGACGGTGTACAACGCGGTGGACCTGCACCGCTTCCGGCAGATCGGGCCGGTGATGGACCTGGATGCCGCCGCGGGGCTGCCGCCGGCCCCGGCGGGGACGATCCGGGTGGGGCTGGTGGCCACGATGGGCCGGTGGAAGGGGCACGGCGTGTTCCTGCGCGCCATCGCCGCGCTGCCTGGGGAACTGCCGGTGCGCGCGTACGTGGTGGGCGGCGGCATCTACCGCACGGCGGGGAGCGAGGTGAGCGCGGAGGACCTGCGCGCGCAGGCGGAGGCGCTGGGGATCGCGGACCGCGTGGGCTTTGCCGGCTTTGCCGACGACGCGGCGTCGGCCATCCGCGCGCTGGACGTGGTGGTGCACGCAAGCACACAGCCGGAGCCGTTCGGGCTGGTGATCGCGGAGGCGATGGCGTGCGGGCACGCGGTGGTGGCCAGCGCCGCCGGCGGGGCGGGGGAGATCGTGACCCCCGGCCACGACGCGCTGGCCGTGCAGCCGGGGGATGTTGAGGGGATGTCGGAGGCGATCCGCCAGTTGGCGCTGGACCCCGTGCTGCGCGACCGCCTGGGCCGCGCCGGCCGCGAGACCGCCGTCCGCCGCTTCGACCGCGCCCGCCTCGCCGCCGAGGTGGCGCCGCTCTATCGTTCGCTGACGTCGAGCCGTTGACCATCAACAGCACGCATCATGGGGGAAGGAACAGGAAGCACAACGAAGACTGCCCCGAAGAAGGCTGCCGATGAACCCGAAAAGGCAAAGACGTGTTTCGTCATTACCCCCATAGGTGATGACGCGTCGCCAACCCGCCGGGCGATCGATGGCCTTGTGGATGCGGTCATTGAGCCGACACTGCGCGAACTTAAATTCGACGTCGAAGTCGCCCACCGCATCTCGAAAGCTGGTTCAATCACCCATCACGTCATTGAGCTACTGCTTTCGGCGGACCTCGTGGTTGCGAATCTGACCGAGCTCAACCCGAACGTCATGTACGAGCTCGCGGTGCGGCACGCCAAGCGCCTGCCCGTGGTGATCGTGGCCGAACGGGGTACGAAGCTGCCCTTCGACGTCGCCGACGAGCGGACGATCTTCTACACGAATGACATGGCAGGCGTCCTGGAGCTCGCAGGTAATCTGCGCAGGATCTCGGTGTCCGCCATGGAGGACCAGCAGCCAGATAACCCGGTCTATCGTGGTGCACAAGCGCTGGTGATGCGCGAAGTAGCCGCGACCGATGCGGATCAGTTCATCTTGGAGCGCCTGGACCGGCTGGAGGCGCTGATGGTACGTGTCGTACGCGAATCAGCGGCCGCCGCGCCGTTTCCTGCTCGGACCTTCGAACGCACGAGACAGGTCGTGGTGATCAGGGGCGAGTGGTCGAACAGAAATCGTTTCCGTGAGGTGGTGTACGCCGACTTCGTGCTGGCGAACCCCATCATCAACGTGATGAGTTCGGATGCCGCTGACACCTACCTGTTCCACCCGGGATCCTGGCTCGATGAGGTGCAGGAAAGGTTCCGAGCCGAATCTGTGAAATTCGATCTGGAGGTTTCTCTGCTCAACTGATTCCTCGGGCGGCGGTCCGTTGATTGATTGAGCCGAACGCCCGCCGCCAACTTCGGTATCTTCCACGATCTCTTCTCCCTTCTTTCTTGCCATGATCTCACGTCTTCGCTCTCTCCTCTGCGCGGCTGCGCTGCTCACGGCCGGGCACCTGTCGGCCCAGACGCCCGGTTGCCGGCATGGGGAGGCAGACGACAGCGGAATGGCGGTGTCCGTGGCGGTGCTGGCGCATCCCACCCGCGTGGCGGCGACGCTGGATTCGCTGCTGCAGGTGCAGGGCTATGCGATCGGCGGTTCTCCCGAGGGGCTGGGCAGGTGGAACGTGCAACCGCGGTTCACCTGGTTGCGGGAGGTGGAGGAGGAAGACTGGCACGGCGACGAGCATCCTGGCGTGCAGCTGTCGGTGGAAACCGAGGCGCGCGGCGACTCCACCGCCGTGGAGGTGGGCGCGCGCGTGCTGTGCAAGGTGCCTCCGGCCAAGGGCGGCCCCGATGACATCGGCACGATGGTGGAGCTGCTCTCGGCCAGCATGCTGGCGACGGGCCTGCCCGAGGCGCTGGACAGCCTGCGCGCCGCCGGCGTCGATCCGCTGACGCCCGTTGCGCGCGAGCGGGAAACGGTGCATGCGCCGGAAGCCGTGGGCAAGTTCCGGATGGTGGGCCGGCAGGACTACCCCGACCCGCGCCTGGGCAGCAACGTGCGCTACGCCCGCGACGACGGCCGCTACGTGGACATCTACGTGTATCCCGGAATGCGCGTGGACTCGGCGTGCGACGCGGCGTGCGCGGTGAACACCGAGGCAGACGGCTTTGTGGCCGGGTTTCCGGAGCTGGTGCGGGCGGGGCACTTCGAGGAGGCCACGGTGGTGCGCGACGAGCGGCCCCAGCCGGGTGCCGGCGCGCCGTGGGCGTACGGCCGTCACCTGACGCTCAAGATGCGCCGGGAAGGCCAGGTGGTGGACTCGCACTACTACCTGTATGCGTTCCCCGGCTTCTTGCTGAAGGTGCGCGCGACCTTTCCCCCTTCGTCAGACACGCTGCGGGACGTGACGGCGTTTGTGGACGAGTTGCTGCGCACGCTGATGACGCGGTCCGAGTGAGCCTCGCGGGTGATGATCGGGGTGCCGCGCCGCCCCTTCGCGCGCTGCACGTCTATCCCGGCAACCTGTACGGCGGGGTGGAGCGGATGCTGGTCACCTTTGCCGCGACGCGCGTCGAGGGGCTGGAGCAGAGTTTCGCGCTGTGCTTCGAGGGGCGGCTGGCGGAGGAGACCCGCGCCGCGGGTGCGCCGCTGCAGATGCTGGGCGCGGTGCGGATGAGCCGGCCGTGGACGGTGGTGCGGGCGCGGCGGCGGCTGGGGCGGCTGCTGGAGGATGCGCGGCCGGACGTGGTGATCTGCCATTCGTCGTGGACGCAGGGGCTGTTCGGGGACGTGGCGATGACGCGCGGTATCCCCGTCGTCTTCTGGCTGCACGACGCGGTGACGGGAACCACGTGGGCGGATGGATTCGCCAAGCGGACGCGGCCGGCGCGCGCCATCTGCACCAGCGAGTTCGCGCGGGGAACGCTGCCACTGCTGTGGAAGCGGCTGGCGTCCGACGTCATCTATCCCCCCGTGCCGGCGTCGGGCGTGGTGGCGGTGGATCGCGGGCAGATGCGGGCGCGGCTGGAGACGCCGGTGGACGACATCGTCATCCTGCAGGCGAGCCGGATGGAGCCGTGGAAAGGGCACCGGCTGCTGATCGAGGGGCTGGGCCGCCTGCGCGGTGTCGATGGATGGACGGCGTGGATCGCCGGCGGCGCGCAGCGGCCGCACGAGGAGGCGCACCTGGCGGAGATGTACGCGCTGGCGCAGAGCCTGGGCGTCGCGCCGCGCATCCGCTTCCTGGGCCAGCGCGATGACGTGCCCGCGCTGATGGCCGCCGCCGACGTCCTCTGCCAACCGAACCTGGGCCCCGAGCCGTTCGGCATCGCCTTCGTCGAGGCGATGCACGCGCGGCTCCCCGTCGTAGCCACGGCCATCGGCGGGGCGAAGGAGATCGTGGACGCGGCGTGCGGCATCCTGGTGCCGCCGCGGGACCCCGCCGCGCTGGCGGATGCCCTCCGCCGGCTGATCGCCGATGCCGCCCTGCGCGGACAACTCGGCGCCGCGGGCCCGGCGCACGCCCGCGCGCTGTGCGATCCGCATCAGCAGACCACGAAGCTGCGGGACGTGCTCGCGGCGGTGGTGACGGGTGCGGGTTCGGCGGCGCCTGGCTACGGCTGAGCCCGCGCAGGCGTGAGCCCCGCCACCGAGGCCCGCCGGTGATGAGCGGATCAATCCGCTGCTGGGAAAGCGATAAGCCCCGCAAACTGCCGCGGGGCTTCAACGGCAAAAGGCGGCCACGGCCAGGCTGATCGCGCGGCAGGGAGCCGGCGGACCGATTGTCCGCGCAGGCGGACAGCGTGACGTTGTTGCCGCAATTTCAATCGCTCTTCGGCCCATCCCTCCACGCGCACGGGCCCGTGAACAACCCCGCGCCCGCCAATCCGCGCAGGCGGATTTCGTGTGGTTGTTGCAGCGAATCCATTCGCCCTTGCCGGCTCCGGCAACTCACCTGGCCGGAATCGCCATCGTCATCCTCCCTCCCCCCGGGCTACAACCCTCGCCTGCATCTGGTCACCGATGGGAACAGGTGAGTAGATTCCCCGCTCGCACGGCCCTGGTCCTCGATCCGAAGTTCTCCACGCGCGGATGACGCAACCCACCCACAGCACGGAAGAGCGCGCGCGCCGCAGCCTGGGCGCCAGCGGCGACGCCATCTACCGCATGGTGGAACGGGCCGTCCGCGCGCGGCATCCGGGGGGCGGCACGCTGGTGGACGTGGGGTGCGGATCGGGGCTGCTGTGGCCGCACGTCCGCAACCACTTTGGCCGCTACGTGGGCGTGGACGTCCTTCGCTACGACGGCTTTCCCGCGGACGGCGAGTTCATCGCGCTGGACCTGGACCGCGGCGACGCGCCGCTGGCGGACGGCGTCGCGGACGTTGCGGCGGGGGTGGAGACCATCGAGCACCTGGAGAACCCGCGCGCCTTTGTCCGCATGCTGGCCCGGCTGGCCAAACCGGGCGGATGGGTCGTCATCACCACGCCCAACCAGCACAGCCTGCTTAGCAAGACCCGCTTTGTGCTGCGGGACGAGCACGCGGCGTTCACCGACACCTCGTATCCCGCGCACCTGACGGCGCTGCTGGCCGTGGACCTGCGGCGGATGGCGGCGGAGTGCGGGCTGACCGACGTGGCGATCGAGTACAGCGGGAGTGGGCGGGTGCCCTCCACCGGAAGACACTGGCCCTCCGCCGTTTCCCGCGCCTTTCCGCGCGCGTTCAGCGACAACCTTCTGCTGGCGGGACGCAAGCCGCATGTCTGAGATCCTGCGCCCGCCGCCGGCCTGGTTTCGCGCCGCGCGCGCCGTCATCCGCCGGCTTCCCGCCGGCCGCTTTCGCGCCTTTGAAACGCTGGCGCGGGTGCCGCTTGCTCCGTTCGTGGACCGGCTGGGCGGCCAGGCGGGAGGGATGGCCTACCGCTGCGACCTGCGGGACTTGGTGGCGCGGGAGATGTGCCTGACTGGCGGCTACGCCCCCCTGGAGGCGGCGCTGGTGCGCCGGGCGCTCCCCGCCGGCGGCACCTTCGTGGATGTGGGGGCAAACCTTGGCTACTTCACGCTGTTCGGCGCGGCCCGGGTGGGGAGCGCGGGGCGCGTGGTGGCGCTGGAACCGCATCCCCGGATCGCCGCCGTGCTGCGCGCCAACGTGGCGATGAACGCGCTGGCCAACGTTCAGGTGCGGGAGGTGGCGGCGTCGGACGCCGCGGGGACGGCGACGCTTTCCGGCTTTTCGGAGGACGGGGGAAACTGGGGCGTGTCGTCCATCACCCGCGCATCGTCCGCGACCGGGCCGTCCTTCCAGGTGCCGTGCGCGCCGCTGGACCAGGTGCTCGACGGCGTGGGAATCGACGCCATGGATCTGGTCAAGGTGGACGTAGAGGGCGCGGAAGGGCGGGTGCTGCGGGGGATGCGCGACGGGCTGCACGCGGGCCGCTACCGGCGGGTGATGGTGGAGCTGCACCCGTGGGAGCACGCGGACTTCGCGCGGGAGTTCGCCGCGATGTCGGACGCGATGCGCGCGGCGGGATACCGCGGCTGGCTGGTGGAGGAGTCGGCGGAGGCGGCGCGGCGGGCGTACTACGGCGCGGCGGCCGCGCCCTCGCTGCGTCCGCTGGACGACGCGGTGCTGGCGGGGACGTGGCCCCACGTGCTGTGGACGCTGCCGGGGATGGAGATCGCGTGAACACCGTCGCGCGCCCGCTTCCCTACGCCGCGCCGTACGGCAGCCCCCGGGCCCGGCCGCGCGCGGCGTTTCCGTGGGTGCCGGCGTTCATCGTGTTCCAGATGCTGTGCCAGCTGGTGCTGATCAGCGGCGACATTGGCTGGGCGCGCATGCTGGTGCGCATGGCGGCGTTCGGGGCCAGCCTGGCGCTGGTGTTCGGGCTGCGCGGGCGCGGCTCGGCGCACCCCGCGTCCGGCCCGGCGGTGCTGGCGCTGGCGGTGCTGGGCATCTGCGTCTTTCACCCCGAAACGCGCGGCCTGGAGGCCGGCGTGGCGCAGGTGGCCCTGTACGCGGCGGTGCTGGGGCCGCTTTTCTGGGTGCCGCGGCTCACCAGCATCGACCTGGGGATGCTGCGCCGCGCCGTCGTCATCCTGTGGGTCTTTCACACCTTCAGCGCGGGGATCGGGGTGATGCAGGTGTATCGCCCCGGCACCTTTCAGCCGCCCGTTTCGGCGGTGATCGAGTCCAAGGGCCAGGACTACATCGAATCCCTCAAGATCACCACCGCCACGGGCCAGCGCGTGCTGCGGCCCATGGGGCTTACGGACGTGCCGGGCGGGGCCGCCATCTCCGGGCTGTACGCGGTGCTGCTGGGCGTGGGCTTTTTTCTCACCCGCCGCACGCCGGGCGTCATGGCGGTGTCGCTGGCCAGCATCGGGCTGGGCGTGGCCTGCCTGTACCTGTCGCAGATCCGCGCGCTGGTGGTGATGACGGGGATCAGCCTGGTGGCCGTCGTGGGGATCCTGCTCTGGCGGCGGGACGTGCGGCGGCTGTCGACGCTGGTGGCGGGGCTGGGGGTGATGGTGCTGGCCGGCTACGTTGCCGCGCGCAACATGGCGGGCGCGGACGTAGCCAACCGCATGGGCACGCTGGTGCGCAACCGCCCCACGCAGGTGTACTACGAGAACCGCGGCCGCTTCCTGGAAGACGCCATCGTCAAGACCCTTCCCAACGCGCCGTTCGGCGAGGGGCTGGGGCACTGGGGGATGACGGCCACGTACTTCGGCAGCGGCGCGCCGACGAAGAACGTGTGGGTGGAGATCCAGTGGGCGGGGTGGATCGTGGACGGGGGCGCGCCGCTGCTGGTGACGTACCTGCTGACGATCGCCATCGCGCTGCTGACGGTGTGGCGCACGGCGCGCGCGCGCCCGCCCTCGCCGGAGGCGCACGACCTGCCGTTCTGGGGCGCCATCGTCCTGGCGTACAGCGTGGGGGCCACGGCGCTCACCTTTTCGTATCCCATCTTTCTGTCCCAGTCGGGGATGGAGTTCTGGCTGCTGAACGCCACCCTGTTCGCCGCCGCGCGCCACGCCCGGCAGTCGGCGGCGGCGGCCGCGGTCCCGGCGCGGTGAGGCCCTGGGTGATCGTGGCCGGCGACTTCGTCCGCACCGGCGGGATGGACGCGGCCAACCACGCGCTCGCCCGGTACCTGGCGCGGAGCGGAACGGAGACGCACCTGGTGGCGCACCGCGTCGCGGACGACCTGGCGGCGCTGCCCAACATCCGCTTCCACCCCGTCCCGCGTCCCCTGGGCTCCCACACCCTGGGCTTTCCCCTGCTGGACCGGGCCGGCCGCCGCGTGGCCAAGTCGCTGGGCGGACGGAATCCCGTCGTGCTGGCGAACGGCGGCAACTGCCGCGCGGGGAACGCCGTCTGGCTGCACTACGTCCACGCCGCGTACGCACCGCAGGTGGCCGGACAGCCGCTGCGGCGGATGATGGCCTCCGCGTCGCGATCCAAGGCGCTGCGCGACGAGCGGGCCGTCGTCCGAGGCGCGCGAGTCACCGTCAGCAACTCGGCGCTCACGCAGCGGCACGCGACCGATCTGCTCGGCGCGAACCCGGATTCTGCCTACTTTGTCCACTACGGTTCGGATCCCGAGCGCTTTCGCCCGCCGTCCGCGGAGGAGCGGGCGGAGGCGCGGCGGGGGCTGGGATGGATGGACGACGCGCCGGTGGTCTGCTTTGTCGGCGCGCTGGGGGACCGGCGCAAGGGGTTCGACACGCTGTTCGACGCGTGGACGCGGCTCTGCGCGGACGGGTCGTGGGACGCGCGGCTGGCCGTCGTTGGCGCGGGTGGGGAGCTGGAGGCGTGGCGCCGGCGCGCGGCGGAGGCGGGGCTGGCGGACCGCATCCTCTTTCTGGGCTTTCAGCCGGACGTGCGGCGGGTGCTGTGGGCCGCGGACGCCATGGCGGCGCCCACGCGCTACGAGGCCTTCGGCCTGGCCGTGCAGGAGGCGCTGTGCTGCGGGCTCCCCGCCATCGTCAGCGCGAACGCGGGCGTGGCGGAGCGGATCCCGGAATCCATGCACGGCCTGCTGGTCGGCGATCCGGACGACGCGGCGGAGCTGGCGCAGAGGCTGCGGGCGTGGCGCGGCTCCATCCACATCCACCGCGACGCGGCCCTGGCGCTGAGCGCCGAGCTGCGGTCGCGCACCTGGGACGACATGGCGCGGCTGATGACGACCATCATCCTGGAGGCGCTTTCGTGACGGAGACGCACGCCGGATTTACGCCCACGGGCGCCTGCTGGATCTGCGGGGGGACCCGGATGACGCCGGTGACGCGCGCCATCTTCGAGTTCTCGCTGTACGCGGAACAGGACCCGGAGCTGGCGCGCTACACCGGCGCCACCGTCGATCTCGTCCGCTGCCGGACGTGCGGGTTCGGGCAGCCCGCGGCGCTGCCGTCGCTGCCGGACTACTTCGGGCGGATGTACGACCAGCGCTGGTCCGAAGAGTGGATGGAGACGGAGTTTACCGACGGGACGAAGGACCTCATCTTCCGCGAGGTGGTGGCCCAGCTGTCCGAGCGCGTGCCGCAGCGGAAACGGACGCTGCTGGATCTGGGCGCGCACGTGGGGCGGCTTATCCAGGTGGCGGCGGAGGCCGGGTGGCGCGCGGAAGGCGTGGAGCTGAACCCGCGCACCTCGGAGTACGCGGCCCGCGCCACCGGCCTGCCCGTGCACCGCGCGGACCTGCGCGACCTGATCGCGGAAGGCCGCCGCTACGCCGCGGTCACGCTGATCGACGTGCTGGAGCACATCGCGGAGCCGGTGGACGCGCTGCAGGGGATCCGGGCCGTGCTGGAGCCGGGCGGATGGATCGCCGTCAAGGTGCCGCACGGCCCGCACCAGTGGATGAAGGAGCGCATCCGCGGGCGCGTCGTTCGCGGGTACCGGCCCACGGTGGCGGACAACCTGGTGCACGTGTCGCACTTCACGGCCGGATCGCTGCGGATGGCGCTGGAGCGCGCGGGGTTCGTGGACGTGTCCATCACCACCGCCGCGCCCGTTCTGCCGCCGCCGGGCGAGGGTGCCGCCCGCGCCGGCCAGGTCGCCCTGCGCCGCGGGATGACGGCCGCCGCGCGGCTGATCCCCGGCGGCACGCGCACGCCGCTGGCGATGAACCTTCAGGCGTACGCGCGGGCGTTCGTGTAGGGCCCTCACCCGCTCGCTGAGGCTCGCACCCTCTCCCGCAAGCGGGAGAGGGTATAAACGGCACAGGCGGTGGAGTGCTTCGGACCAGGCGGTGCGAGGGGCGCGCCCCCTCCGGGCCGGCACCACCGGCCCACCTCCCCCGAAACTGCCGGGGGAGGTTGGTGTGGGGTTGAGATCGGAGTGCTGCGGATGGCGCGGCGCGAGGGGCACGCCCCCTCCGCTCGCTTAGGCTCGCACCTCCCCCAAAAAAACCTGGGGGAGGTTGGGGTGACGCAGGGTGCGGAGCGCTGCGGGTGAACTGGAGCGGGATGGTAGGCGGCCCCCCTCCCCGGCCCTCCCCCACAAACTGCGTGGGGGAGGGAGAACGGCAGGGAGTGTGTCGCAGCGGGATCGAATTCTCCCCTCTCCGTGAGGAACGAACGGGGAGGGGCCGGGGGAGGGGCACCCTCGCCGACGTAGCTCGATCCTTCGGCAACGCGCAACCTCCCCCAGGGTTTTTTGGGGGAGGTGGGCGAGGTTTACGAGCCCGGAGGGGGCGCTGTCGACGCCAGTTCGAAGGTTGCCGGACCGGAGGGCTACCGCCGAAAATGCGCGACGCCGGAATCTGGGGTGGACTCGTCGTCGCGGACCAGGCGCAGGCCGGCGCGCTGCAGGGCGGCAAAGAGCGGGGCCTTGGGGCCGTTGGGGTGGTACTCCATCTGCCATGCGTTCACCGACGCCAGCGCCTCGGGCGGCAGGTGGGGCAGCACCTCGTGCTCGGCCCCCTCGATGTCCATCTTTACCAGGTCGATGCTCGGTACGCCCGCCACGTCGCGGGCGCGGTCCAGCACCTGGGCCAGGGTAACGGCCTCCACCTGCACCGATGCGGGAGGGGACGCCGCATTCGCCGGGTGAATGCCGCGAGAGGGGCTGGGGTGCGCGGGGTCCGCATCCATCCACCGCATTCCCGGCTCCGCCGCCACGGCGTGCCGCCAGACGGTGACGCGCGCGCCCAGCCCGTTGTTGGCCACGTTGCGCAGCAGCCGCGGGTGCTCGTGGGGATGCGGCTCGACGGAGAACACCCGGGCGTTGGGCGCCCGCCGCGCGGCGTAGAGCGTGAACGCGCCCCAGTTGGCGCCCACGTCCACGATGCACAGCGCCTTTTCTGGCACCGCGTACTCCTGACGGCAGAACACGACCCACGCCGTCGCCGCGTCGTGCCAGCTTTCAACGCGGACGACCGCGCCGGAGCGGGCGCGCAGGGTGAACGGATACGCGGGCTCCGCCAAGTGCAGGTAGGCGCGCACCAGCGTGGCGCCGTTGCTGAAGGAGGCGAGCGCGCGTACGACTTCGGCCGCGCGGCCGGGATGGGCCGCGGCACGGGCCCAGCGTGGAAGCATCCTGTTTCGTCCCGTCGAATGGGTTGGGGAGAATCTTACGTCCGCATCCGCTCGCTGGCGAGGGCAGCGCGTGGTGACGGGGTGAACGTGTGACAGGGTGAACGGGTGAGCGGCAGGACTGGGGATTCGAGGGACGCGGGGATCGAGCTTTCCGTCGTCATCGCCACGCACGACAACCTGCCGGTGCTGCGGCGGGCGCTGGAATCGTGGCGCCGCTTTGCCGCGGACCAGCCGGTGGAGCTGATCGTGGTGGAGGACGGCTGCACCGACGGCACGCCGGAGTTCCTGGCCGATCTCACCGCCCGCGGCTGGGACGGCCCGCCCCTGCGGGTGGCGCACGAGGACGACGCGCACGAGCTGGTGTGCACCAACCGCGGCTTTGCCGAGGCGCGCGGGCCGCTGGTGCTCAGCTGGCACGACGACATGTTCGTCCGCGCCCGCTGGTTCGTCCCCGAACTGCTGACCACCTTTCGCGCCTACGACGAGATCGGGATGCTCAGCCTGAGCCGCGGCCTCCTTTACCATCCCGTCGAAGAGCCGGTGCGCACCTGGGAGGACACGGTGGACTGGCGGCGGATGGAGAGCACGCTGGGCCCCGCGCCGCTCAACTGGGCGCGGCTGTTCGAGGTGGACGGCGTCATGCGCCCGTGGATCGTCCGCAAGGCGTGCATCGACCGCGTGGGGCCGCTGGACCCCGCGTATCGCCCGACGGAATGGGACGAATCCGACCTCGCCTATCGCATCCGCGCGGCGGGTTGGAAGGTGGCCACGCACGGCTACGAGCGCGACGGCGCGTACGTGCACCAGCTCAGCACCACCTACGCGCGCACCCCTTCGCAGCGGCGGATGGAGATCGGCCTGAGGAACGGCAGCCTGTTTTACTCGCGCTGGATGGACGCCATTCGCGCGGAGGACAGCCGCGCGCGGACGTCGTGGCTGCGGCGGGCGTCGCCGGCGGGGTGGGCGGCCACGGCGCGGCAGGTGGCGCGCTTTGCGGCGGGCCGCCGGGACGCCGCGTGAGCCGCACGCGCCGGGCGGGGATCGCCGCCGGCTTTGGCTACCTGCAGTTCGGGCTGGCGCTGGCGTCCGGCATCCTGGTGGTCCCCTTCGTTTTGCGCAGCGTGGGGAGCGAGGCGTACGGCGTGTGGCTGGGCTTTGGCGAGCTGGTGGCGTACAGCGCCATGGCCGACCTGGGCGTGCTGGGTGTGCTCCCCTGGCTGATCGCCGAGGCGGACGGGCGACAGGATCGCGACGAGATGCGCCGCCTGGTGAGCGCGGGCGTGGTGGCGGCCACGCTGGCCGCCGTAGCCTTTGCCGCGCTGGCGCTGGGGCTGCTGGCCCTGGCGCCGGGCCTCACCGGCGTGTCGGACGCGCAGCACGCGCAGGTGATGGGGCCGCTGATGCTGCTGGTGGCGGGGATGGCGGCCGCGTACCCGGTGCGCGTCTTTCATGCGCTGCTGGTCGGCCTGCAGGACGTGACCTTCGCGGGGCGGATGGGGATCGCGGTTCCGGTGCTGAACGTGGTGCTCATCATCGGCCTGCTGGTGGCGGGGCAGGGGCTGTACGCGCTGGCCGCCGCCGCCACGGTGCCCACCCTGCTGGCCGCCTGCGCCAGCGTGTTCCGCGCGCGGCGCATCGCCCCGGAGCTTATGACGGGCTGGCGCTGGCCGTCGCTGCGGCTGCTGGGAAGCGTGACGGCGCAGGGGATCGGCGGATGGGTGGCGGGGCTGGGGTGGCGGATGATCTCGGCCACCAGCAACCTGGTGATCCTCGCCGTAGCCGGCCCCGTGGCCGCCGTTACGTACGCACTCACCGCGCGCCTGGCGGACGTGGCCACGCAGATGAGCTGGCAGATCCCGGACGCCGGACTGGTGGGCCTGGCCCAGCTCAAGGGCGAGGGCCGGGCCGACCGCGCGCGGGAGATCGTGATCTCCATCCTGCGCCTTACGCTGATCGGCGCGGGGGCCGTCGCCTGCGGGGTGCTGGCCTTCAATCCCAGCTTCGTCTCGCTCTGGGTGGGCCCCGACAAGTTCGCCGGGCTGGCGACCAACGCGCTGGTCGCCCTGGGCGCCGTGGCACTGTCGCTGGCGCACGCGCTGGCGACCACGGCGTCCACGCTGGGCGCGCGCGTGCAGATCGGCTTCGTCTCCGTGGCCCAGGGCGTGGTGCACCTGGGCGCGGCCATCCTGCTGGGCCGCGCCTACGGCCTTCCCGGCGTGGCCGCAGCCGCGGTGATCAGCACGGCGCTGGTGGCGTATCCCGCGGGCGCCTACTTTCTGCGCCGCGTGACCGGCCTGGGCCAGGCGCAGCTGTGGCGCGGCGCGCTGGGGCCGTGGTCCACGCGCGCCATCCTCCTGCTGCTCCTGGGCCTGGCCGTGGGGGTGGCGGGATGGCGCGCGTCCGTATGGCCGCCGCTGCTGATGGCGCCCGTGCTGGGGATGCTGTACGTGTGGTGGATGCGCCCGCTGTACCAGGACCTGCCGTTCCCCGCGCGGCTGCGCCCGATCCTGGCGCGCCTGCGGCTGGTGCCCGAGCACGGCGGCGCGGGAGTCCCGCTGCCATGAGGGCTCACGCGCGTTTCCGCCAGGACCCTCTCCCCCGCCGGGCCTTTCGCTCGTTCCTCGCGACGGCCGGCGACCCCTCCCCCAACCCCGGGGGAGGGGTTGGCGAGGCCGATACACCGGCGCGTTTCGAGGCGCGATCGAAGTCTCCCCTCTCCGTGAGGAACGAACGGGGAGGGGCCGGGGGAGGGGCACCTCGGCGGACGCAGTTCGATGCCGTTTGCCGTGCCCCGATTCGTCGGCTACTCCAACCTCCCCCAGGGTTTTTGGGGGGAGGTGCGAGCCTGAGCGAGCGGAGGGGGCGCCGCCGCTCGCGCCAAATTCTGCCCAGCGTGATGCCGTTGCGGCCCGGCGGGGGCATCGCCCCATGACCCGCGCCCTCTTCGTCAACTCCGGCATCCTGGGCCACGCCTCCGTCGCGCGCCTGTTCCGCGACGTGGCGGAGCGCGATCCGTCCATCCAGGCCACGCACCTGGACCTGAGCGCGGAGCTGACCACGGCGGAGCGCGTCATCCGCCGCGTGATGTGCGCGGGTCCGGCGCCCGGCTCGTCCGCCGCGGCGTCGCTGGCGCTGCCGCGCTTGCGGCACGAACTGCATTCCGGCGTGCTGGCCGCCCGGCGGATCGGCGCGCTGGAGCGGCAGGGCAAGGCGTTCGACGTCATCCACTTTCACACCCAGGCCACGGCGTACGCCAGCCTGGGCCGGATGAGGCGGACGCGGTCCGTCGTCTCCATCGACGTGACGCAGCGGCTGGCCAGCGGCGAGGTGCCGGCGGGGCTGGCGCGGCTGGACTTCGCGCCCAACGCCGTGATGGACCGGCGCGTCTTTCGCGCGGCCGCCGCCATTACCGCCACCTCGCGCTGGGCCGCGGACGACCTGCTGCGCGAGCAGCCGGAGCTGGCAGACCGCGTGCACGTGATGCCGTACCCCGTGCCGCTGGACGGCTTTGACGCGGCGTGGGTGGAGCAGCGCGCCGCGCGCAGCCCGGCGCGGCCGGTGCGCGTGCTGTTCATCGGCGGCGACTGGATGCGCAAGGGCGGGCCCGCGCTGCTTGAGGCGTGGCGCGAGGGCGGGTTCGCGGAGCGCGCGGCGCTGGACGTGGTGACGGACTGGCCCGGGGTGTCGGCGCTGGACGCGGGCAACGTCAACGTCTACCGCGGCGTGCGCGCGTACACGCCGGCGTGGTTCGACCTGTGGCGCCACGCGGACGTGTTCGCCATGCCCACCCGCGGCGAGGCGTTCGGGATGGTGTTCCAGGAGGCCGCCGCCGCCGGGCTCCCCGCCATCGGCACGCGCATCAACGCCGTCCCCGAGATCGTGCAGCACGGCGCCACCGGCCTCCTCGTCCCCCCGGACGATCCGCGCGCGCTGGCCGACGCGCTGCGCCGCCTGGTGAACGACGCGCAGCTCCGCGCCCGCCTGGGAGGTGCGGCGCGGGCCCGGATTACGCAGATTGCATCCTTCGATCGCTACGCCGCGCGGCTTGGCGCGATACTGAAAGGCGGTGCCCACGATCAGGTGCCCAGTGCCCGGGAACGGCGGGCAGACGATCCATCGGACGCCTGATCCGGGCGCCGGGCACGTCATTCGGCACGATCCACCGGGCACTTGACCCCTGGCACTGGACACTTCCATTCCATGAAGATCGGCATCACCTGCTACCCCACCTACGGCGGCTCCGGCGCCATCGCCACCGAGCTGGGGATCGAGCTTTCGAAGCGCGGGCACGAGATCCACTTCATCTCGTACGCCCAGCCGTTCCGCCTGCCGCACTTCATGCCGCGCGTGTACTTTCACGAGGTGGAGACCACGCGCTACCCGCTGTTCGAGCACAACAACTACTCGCTTTCCCTCGCCGCGATGATGCACGAGGTGGCGCTGCGCGCGGAGCTGGACCTGCTGCACGTGCACTACGCCATCCCGCACGCCACCAGCGCCTGGATCGCCAGGGAGATGCTGGGCTCCGGGCACCCGCTCAAAATCGTGACTACGCTGCACGGCACCGACATTACGCTGGTGGGCCAGGAGCGCAGCTACTTCGACATCACCCGCTTCTCCATCCAGAAGTCCGACGGCATCACCGCCGTGTCGGACTACCTGAAGCGCGAGACGGTGGACCGCTTTCGCGTGCCGGGCGACACCATCGAGGTCATCCACAACTTCGTGGATCCCAGGCTTTACCGCCGCGGATCGTTCCCCTGCCGCAAGGAAACCTTTCTGCGGCCGGACGAGATGCTGGTGATGCACGTCTCCAACTTTCGCACCGTCAAGCGTATCGCCGACGTGGTGCGCATCTTCGCGCGCATCCACAAGCAGATTCCCAGCAAGCTCATGTTCGTCGGCGACGGCCCCGAGCGTCCCACCGCGACCGCGGAGGCCGAGGCGCTGGGGATCACCGACCGCGTGATCTTTCTGGGCAAGCAGGATTCGGTGGCCGAGCTGATGACCTGCGCCGACCTGCTGCTCCTTCCCTCCGCCAGCGAGTCGTTCGGCCTCGTCGCCCTGGAGGCCATGGCCAGCGGCGTTCCCGTGGTCTCGTCCAACGCGGGCGGCCTGCCCGAGGTGGTGGAGGACGGGGTGACCGGGCACATGGGCAGCGTGGGCGACGTGGAGGCGATGGCGGAGATGGGCGTCTCCATCCTCCGCGACAACCGCAAGTGGCTGGCGATGAGCGTCGCCTCGCAGAAGGTGGCCGCCGAGCGCTTTGGCGTGGACGTGATCGTCCCCCAATACGAGCGCTACTACGAGCGTGTCCTGGCGGATGCCCCCGCGCCCCCCGCCGAATCACTTCTCGCCACCGCGGGGGACGACTGATGCCGCTTCCGTCGAGCGCCTTTGCCCTGATCGACGCCGCCCTGGCCGAAGACGTGGGCCCGGGGGATTTCACCACGCTGTGGACCGTGCCCGAGGAGCGCCGGGCCGAGGCGCGCATCGTCGCCAAGTCGCCGGGGGTGATTGCCGGCTCCGAGGTGGCCGCGGAGGTTTTCCGTCGCGTGGATCCCTCCCTGGAAGTCTCGGTGGGTGTGGTGGATGGGACCGCCGTGGAGCCCGGCGACGTCGCGATGACCGTCCTCGGCTCCGCGCGCTCGATCCTGACGGCGGAGCGGACGGCGCTCAACTTCATGCAGCGCCTGTCCGGCGTGGCCACGGTCACGCGGCGCTACGTGCGCGCGGTGGAGGGCACCGGCGCGCGCGTCATCGACACCCGCAAGACGACGCCGGGGATGCGCGCGCTGGAAAAGGCGGCGGTCGTCTCCGGTGGCGGCGCGAACCACCGCTTTGGCCTTCACGACATGGTGATGATCAAGGACAACCACATCGCCGCGGCGGGCGGGATCACCGCGGCGGTGAAGGCCGTCCGCCGGCAGAACGAGCGCGGGCTGAAGGTGGAGGTGGAGACCACCACGCTGGACGAGGTGCGCGAGGCGCTGGCGGCCGGCGCGGACCGCGTCATGTTCGACAACATGGACCCGCCGCTGATGCGTCAGGCGGTGGATCTCGTCCGCGCCGCAGATCCGCGGCCGGAGACGGAGGCGTCCGGCGGCATCACGCTGGACACCATCCACGGCTACGCGCAGACGGGGGTGGACTTTATCTCCATCGGCGCGCTGACGCACTCGGCGCCGTCGCTGGACCTGTCGCTGCAGCTGCGCGCCGCGTGACGGACCTCGTCGCCGACCGCTGGGAAGGCGTCGCGGCCGAGGAGCTTGCGGCGCGCTGGGGGCTGCCCTCCGTGCACCTGTTCGCCCGTGTCCGCTCGACGAACGACGCTGCGCGCGCGCTGGCGGACGGCGGGGCGCCGCACGGCACGCTGGTGCTGGCGGAGGAGCAGACGGCGGGGCGGGGCAGGAGCGGCCGCGCCTGGGCCTCGCCGCCGGGGGTGGGGGTGTGGATGTCGATGGTGGCGCGCCCCGCCTCCCTCCCGGCGCCGGGGCTGCTGCCGCTGCTGGTGGGCCTGGCCGCCGCTGAGGCGGTGGACGCCTTTGTGCGCCCCGCAGTGACGCAGCTCAAGTGGCCCAACGACCTGCAGCTGGCCGGACGCAAGATCGCCGGCATCCTGTGTGAAGGGAGCTGGGACGGCGCGCGGCCGGGAAGCGTGATTGTCGGCATTGGCCTGAACGTGCTGCACGCTCCCGGCGACTTCCCCGACGACGTGCGCGAGACCGCGACCAGTCTGCGCATCGTCGCGGGGTGGGAGCCGGCGCGGGTGGAGGTGGCGGGCGCCGTGGCCGCCGCCGTCGCCCGTGCGCTGCGCAATCCGCCGTCGCAGCTCACCGGCGCGATGCTCGAGGCCCTGCGCCGCCGCGACGCGCTTGAAGGCCGCCCCGTTCGCGTCACCGGCGCGCAGGAGACCGCCGGCACCGCCCTGGGCGTCAGCCCCGCCGGCGCTCTCCTCCTCCGCGATCCCGACGGCGTCCTGCGGACCGTGACCTCCGGCACGGTGCGGCTGGCGGGCTGAGGAGCGCGAGTTGGCCTGTTCAAAAGGAGCGCTTGAGAGACTTCGATCCGCGTGATTTTCAACAGCGATGCGGCAGGCGTGGGAACGAGCGTGTGCGCACCTGTGGCGCGTTCTGGACGGACTTGACGGCGGCTGGATTCTGCCTCATCGTTGATGCGTATCGACACCCGAACGCGGACGAGACATGGCGACCCAAATCTGCCGCCCACGCATTGCCCCCATGTGGAACGCCGGCCTCCGTCGTGGCCGAGAGCGCAACGAGACCACGCTCATGCTGCAGCAGTCACCCGTGATGCAGGAGATCCTGCGTCGCGCGGCGCAACAGCTACTGGCGTGGGGCGTCGTCCCGGAAGTGCCACATGTCAAGCAGCGGTTCGATTATGACCGCCGCTAAGCGCCGCGCGGACGAGCCCGCCACGTCGCCTGCCGTTCCCAAGGAAGATCGGCAGGCGATCGTGTTTAGCCGGTTTCGGCAGGATCTTGCCTGGTGGATCGGCTCCAGTCCGCGAACCGCACTGCGGGTGATGCGTCTGGTCGAGGAAATCGTTCGCGATCCGTATTTCGGAACAGGTAAGCCGGAAGGGCTGAAACACGACAAGCTTGGTAGCTGGTCCCGGAGGATTACCGACTCGGATCGCCTGATCTATCTGGTGCAGGGAGCATCCGTGTACTTCCTTGCTGCTCGTTGGCATTACGAGCGACGCTGAAGAGAGTGGATCGTAGTGTTCGCACTTTCGCACTTCCGCACTCTCGCCCTCTCGCACTTTACACCATGGACCTGGTTTTCGACGTCGGCAACACGGAGACGGTGATCGGCTGGTTCCAGGACACCAGCCTGCGTGGGCACTGGCGCGTCTCCACCGACGGCCGCCGCACCGCGGACGAGTACGGGCTGATGCTCACGCAGCTGATGAGCGCCGCCGGCGCCGGCGGGACGCCGGTGCGCGCGGCCACCATCGGCTCCGTGGTCCCCGCGCTCACCCTTACGCTGGCGGAGGCGTGCCGGCGCTACCTGCGCGTGGAGGCGGTGGCGGTGACGGCGCGCACGTCCCTCCCTATCCGCCTTGACGTGGAGGAGCCGCTTACCGTGGGCGCCGACCGCATCGTCAACACGCTGGCGGCGTTGCGCATGTACGCCGCCGACACCGTGGTGGTGGACCTGGGGACGGCGACCACCTTTGACTGCATCACCCGCGACTGCGTGTTCATCGGCGGAGTGATCTCGCCGGGCGTAAAGACGGCGGCCAGCAACCTTACCGAGCGCACGGCCAAGCTGCCGCGCGTGGAGCTGGTCCCGCCGCAGAAGGTGATCGGCCGGCGCACGGAGGCGTGCATCCAGAGCGGGGTGTTCTGGGGCGCCGTGGACGCCATCGACGGCACGGTCACCCGCATCCGTGAGGAATGGGGATCGGACCAGCTTCTCGTGGTCGCCACCGGCGGCCTGGCCGAGCTCATCGGCCCCCACTGCCGCACGGTGCAGAAGATCGAGCCATTCCTTACGCTCTACGGCCTGGAATTCGCGCGCGAGCACCTGGCTGGCGCCGGCTGAACCGGCCTGGGGGCGCAGAGGATTTCATCCACGTCGAACGATGTACGATCCAGACGCTCCGCTCCCCGAGATGCTGGGTGTCGCGCCGCCAGAGCACGACGCCCGCGGGCACATACTGGTGCTGCTGGTTCACGGAATGGGCGCTACCGTGCTGGGATGGTCGGTGCTTGCCCCGGCGTACGACGCGTATGAAGTGGGGGAGTGGGTTCTGATTGTAGTTCTCGGCGTACTGGTGTGCGCCGGTATCGGGTATCTGGCGGATGGGATGCGGCGGTTCAAGTGCTGGGTGTGGTTCTTCGTCATGGGATGGTTGGTGCCGGCAATGGCAGTGGGGCTGGGCGAACTGCTGTTCGGGACGCTTACGCCCGAGGACGGGATCGTCATCGTAGGGACGATGATGGTAATGGGTGCAGTGCATTACCTGTGGGCTCGCCGCCGGGAGTTCTGGGTCGACGCGCGTCTGGAGGCCCGGCGCCCCAGGCATCGCTCCGTCACGCCCGAGTGGCGGGCGGCGCGTCTCGCCCGCATCGGGGCGGGGCCTGGCGGGGAGCGCCGCACCGTGTCGCCGCGGCCGGGCGCGCTCTGGCTGCGCCGCGCCTCCGCCGGCCGCGGATAAGCCGCCGGCGCGAAACCCGCGACGACTCACGCCGTAAGGAGTTGAGAACGCGTCGAGCCCCCGATCGCCTACCCATCTCCTACCCCATGCAAGATTTTCCGCGCGTATCGGGCACGTTTCGCAGCGTGGCGTGGATCGTTGGCCCGCTTCTGCTGCTGATGGGCATCGGTACCCTTGTCGCCTGCGCCGTGGCACTCTTTCAGACTCGTGTTTCCACGGACGGAGTGCGGCTGGCGTTCCTGGCCGTCGGCTGGATCGCACTGGGAATCTGGTTCATCGCCGCGGCGCGCAGCGGGCACGTCACGCTGCCCGCCCAGATCTTTGGCCTGGCACTGCGTGGATTCCGCGCCGGGCAGCGGCGGCATTCTGACCCGCGGCTGCGCCGGTAGCGCGTCCGCTCCGATCATCAACTACGTCCAGCCCCTCCGCTGGGCAGGCGAGGCCCTTCGACCGTACGCGGCCGATGATGTTGCGTTCGCCTGTGCGCAGCGCTCCCTTGGGGAAGTCGACGGCCTCCCGCGCATTCTGGTGGATATGGGAGACGGGGAGCCGGCGATGGGCTTCCGGTGTCGCGTTGGCCAGGCGGGCGGTTGCGGGGCGCGGGAGGCGGCGGGTAGCTTTTGCGGCATGCCCACCCGACTGCACGTGTCCGGCGACGTCACCGTTCCCGGCGACAAGTCCCTCACCCACCGCGCGCTGATGTTCAGCGCCGCCGCGCGGGGCGAAAGCCGGCTGCGCGGCTTGCTGCCCGGCGAGGACTGCCGCAGCACCGCGTCCGTGCTGCGCGCGCTGGGGTGCGACGTGCCGGACCTGCCTGCGGACGGCTCCGAGATCCGCGTCCACGGCCGCGGGATCGATGCGTGGACTGCGCCCGCGGCGTGGCTGGACTGCGGCAACAGCGGAACCACGTCGCGGCTAATGATGGGCCTGCTCGCCAGCCGCCCGTTCGCCAGCACGCTGACCGGCGACGACTCGCTGAGCGGCCGCCCCATGCGGCGCATCACCGAGCCGCTGGCGCGGATGGGCGCCGTCTTCCGCGAGCTGGGGGAGCCCGGCCGCCTCCCGATCGAGGTGGAGGGCGGCGCGCTCTCCCCGCTCGACTACGCGTCGCCCAAGGCGAGCGCGCAGATCAAAAGCGCGGTCCTGCTGGCCGGGGTGGGCGCGGGCGTCCCCGTCTCGGTCACCGAGCCGGCGCTCTCGCGCGACCCCCCGGAGCGGCTGCTGGCCGCCCTGG
>NZ_JBMDXM010000190.1:0-20968 GCF_048594345.1 Longimicrobium sp. | reverse complement strand
AGAACGTGGTGGAGCGCCTTCTGGCCAAGGAAGGCAAGACGCGCTTCGACCTGGGGCGCGAGGCGTTCGTGGAGCGGGTGTGGGAGTTCGTGCGCGAGACGGGGGGCGTGATCTTCAAGCAGCTGCGCTCCATCGGCTGCTCGCTGGACTGGAGCCGCACGCGCTTCACCCTGGATCCCGAGCTCTCCGACGCCGTCCGCGAGGTCTTTGTCCGGCTGTACGAAAAGGGGCTGGTCTACCGCGGCAACCGCATCATCAACTGGTGCCCGCGCTGCCTGACCGCGCTCAGCGACGAAGAAGCGGAGCCGGCGGAGCACCCCGGCAAGCTGTGGCACCTGCGCTACCCGCTGGCGGAGGGCGTGGACGCACCCGGCCTGCCGCGGCTGCCGGACGGACGGCCCTACCTGGTCGTGGCCACCACCCGCCCGGAGACCATGCTGGGCGACACCGGCGTGGCCGTGCACCCGGAGGACGAGCGCTTCGCGACGCTGATCGGCGCGGAGATCGACCTGCCGCTGACAGGCCGCCGCATTCCCATCGTAGCCGACACGTACGTGGACCCGGAGTTCGGCTCGGGCGCGGTAAAGATGACTCCCGCGCACGATCCCAACGACTTTGACGTGGCGCAGCGCACGGGCCTTCCCGCGCTGAACGTGATGACGCCCGAAGCGTCGATGAACGACGAGGTGCCCGAGGCGTTCCGAGGGATGGACCGCACCGAGGCGCGCCGCGCCGTGGTCGCGGCGTTCGACGGGCTGGGGCTGCTGGAAAAGGTGGAGGAGCACACCCACGCCGTGCCGCACTGCTACCGCTGCGACACCGTGGTGGAGCCGCGGCTGAGCGAGCAGTGGTTCGTGAGCATGAAGCCGCTCGCCCAGCCCGCGCTGCAGGCGTGGAAGGACGGCGAGCTGCGCTTCCATCCGGAGCGGTTCGGCAAGGTGTACGAGCACTGGATGGAGAACATCCGGGACTGGTGCATCAGCCGCCAGCTGTGGTGGGGCCACCGCATCCCCGTCTGGTACTGCCGGGCGGAGGGATGCGGCGAAACTATCGTTGCCCGTGAAGATCCGACGTCCTGCCCGAAGTGCGGCGGAAGCGCGCTGGAGCAGGATCCGGACGTGCTCGACACCTGGTTCAGCTCGTGGCTGTGGCCGTTCAGCACCATGGGGTGGCCCAACGAGGAGTCGGCGGACCTCAAGGCGTTCTATCCCGGCCACACGCTGGTCACCGCGCCCGAGATCCTGTTCTTCTGGGTCGCCCGGATGGTGATGGCGGGGATCGAGTTCCGCGGCGCCATCCCCTTTCGCGACGTCTATCTGACGGGAACCGTCCGGGACCATCTCGGGCGGAAGATGAGCAAGTCGCTGGGGAACGGCATCGATCCGCTGATCGTGAAGGAGCGGTTTGGCGCCGACGCCATGCGCTACACGGTGATCAGCGGCAGCGGCGCAGCCACCGACCAGTACCTGAACTACGAGAACCTGGAGGAGGCGTTCGGCCCGGGCCGCAACTTCGCCAACAAGCTGTGGAACGCCGGCCGCTTTGCCCTGATGAACCTGGGCGACGGGCCGCGCATTCCGCTGGACGAGGTAAAGGACCACCTGGAGCCGATGGACCGGTGGATCCTGTCGCGCCAGTCGCGGGCCGCGCGCGAGGTGACCGACGCGTTCGAGAAGTTTCGCCTGCAGGAGTGTGCGCTGCGCGGATACGAGTTCTTCTGGGGCGAGCTGGCCGACTGGTACCTGGAGCTGGTAAAGCCGCGCCTGCGCGGCGACATGGGCGAGGACAGCCGCCGCGCGGCGCAGGCCACACTGGCGCAGGCGCTGGACGGGGCCATGCGCATCCTGCACCCGGTGATGCCGTTCATCACCGAGGCCGTGTGGCAAAAGCTGCCCCGCGCCGCGGACGCCGAGGCGTCGCTGATCGTAGCGCGCTGGCCGGAGCCGCGCCCGGAGTGGGAGGACGAGGCGGCGGAGCGGACCATCGAAGAGCTGCAGGCGGTGATCGGCGCCGTGCGCACGCTGCGCGGTGAGTACGGCATTCAGCCCGCCGCCCGCGTGCCGCTGCGCGTAGTGGCGTCGGAGGCGGTGCAGGGGATTCTGGAGGCCAGCCGCCGTGCCCTGCGCGACATGGCGCGGGTGGAGGAGCTGACCTTCGGCTCCGGCAACGGCGAGGTGGGCGCCAGCGCGGTGCTGCGCTCGGGGACGGAGCTGTTCGTGCCGCTGGCGGGGGTCATCGACCTGGACCGCGAGCGCGCCCGTCTGCGCGACGAGCTGGGACGGATCGACGGGCAGATCGGCGGGACGGAGAAGAAGCTGTCGAATGAGAGCTTTGTCTCGCGCGCGCCGGAGAACGTGGTGGCGTACGAGCGCGACAAGCTGGCCTCGCTGCGCGAGCAGCACGCCAAGCTGGCCGAAAAGCTGGCCTCGCTGGAGGGCGCGGCTTGATCCGCCGTCTGGCCTCCCTCGGCGCGGCTGTGCTCGCCGCGGCCGCGCTGGCCGGGGCGCCCGGGTGCGCGCACATCGAGGCGCCGAAGGGCGGCCCGGTGGACAGCATCGCGCCCGTGCTGGTGGCCATCCGCCCGGACACCAACGCCGTGCTGGAGCGCTGGATCGGCCCGGTGGTGTTCGAGTTCGACGAGACGCTGTCCGAAGAGGGTGTGGAGGACGCGGTGACGCTCAGCCCTCGCCTGGGTCCCGTGTCGGTGGACAAGGAGGGGCGCGAGCTTCGCGTGAAGCCCAGGCGCGGGTGGCGGCCGGGGATCATCTACCAGGTAGAGGTGGCGGCCGGGCTGCAGGACCGCTTCAACAACCGGCGCACGGAGCGCGTGCGCCTGGTCTTTTCCACCGGCCCCGCCATCCCCGACACGCGGGCCACGGGAACGGTCACGGAGCGCATCACCGGCCTGGCTTCCGTGCAGGCACGGGTGGACGCCCTGCGGCTGAGCGATTCGCTGGTCTACTCCACGCAGGCGGACAGCTCCGGCCGCTTTGCCTTTCAGCAGATCCCGGAGGGCGAGTACCGGGTGCTGGCGTACCGCGACAACAACCGCAACCGCCGCCCGGACCCGTTCGAGCCGCGCGACTCGGCGGCGATCACGGTGGCCGTGGGGGATACGGCCGCGGCCACGCTGGCCATTCTGCTCCCCGACACCACGCCGCCGCGGGCGGGCTCCGCGCGGATCACGGATGGCTGGGTGGAGGTGCGCTTCGACGATTACCTGGACCCGACGCAGCCGCTGTCCGCCGCGCAGGTGGAGGTGACCGGGCCCGACGGCGCGGTGGCGCTGGCGGAGGTGCGCGTGGGCGCGCCGCCGCAGGCGCGCGACACGGCCGCCGGCGACTCGGTGCCGCCGGCGGCCGGACAGCAGCCGCGCCCGGCGCCGCGCGAGCCGGCCGGGCGTGACACGGCGCGGGCGGATTCGCTGCCGACCGGGCCGCTGCCCTCGCAGTCGCTGTTCGCCCGCCCGGCGGCGCCGCTGCTGCCGGACACCATCTACACGGTCCGCGTGCGCGACGTGCGGAACGTGAACGGCCTGGTGGGTGGCGGCGAGGTGCCGCTGCGCACCCCGCGGCCCGCGCCGCCGCCCAAGACGACCCCCGCCGACTCCGCCGCGGCCGACAGCGCCGGGGCGGAGGTGGAGGCGGAGGAGGACGTGGCGCCGCCCGCAGCCCAGCCGCCGGTGCCGGCCCCCACGCCGCCGGCCCCCGCAGCGCCGCCCCCGCGGGCCATGGCGCTTCCGCCGGGAGCACGGCGCGGGGGCTGATGGAGCGGGCCACGCCCGGAACGTGCAGTCGAGCAGCCGCGGGCCGCCGTCCAGGGCTCACGCGCAACCGAACATCCAACGCAGCGAACGGAGATCATGTCCGAGAACTCGCCGCTCGCCGGTCTGCTGGCGGGTAAGAAGGGCCTCATCGTCGGCGTGGCCAACCAGAACTCCATCGCCTGGGGGTGCGCGCTGGCGCTGCGCGCCGCCGGGATGGAGCTCGCCTTTACCTACCAGGGCGAGGTCATGCGCGACCGTGTCACCCGCACGGTTTCGGACCTGGGCGACGTGCCGCTGTACGACCTGGACGTGCGCGACGACGCGCAAATGGCGTCCATGTTCGACGATCTGCGCGAAAAGTGGGGACGGCTGGACTTTGTGCTCCACTCGGTGGCGTTCGCGCCCAAGCCGGCGATGGCCAACCCGTTCATCGAGACGGCGCGCGAGGACTTTCTGGTGGCGCAGGACATCAGCGCGTACTCGCTGGTGGCGCTGAGCCGCGCCGCCGCCCCGCTGATGCCGGAGGGCGGAAGCATCGTCACCATGACGTACTACGGCTCGCAGAAGGCGGTGCCCGGCTACAACGTGATGGGCGTGGCCAAGGCGTCGCTGGAGGCGTGCGTGCGCTACCTGGCCGTGGACCTGGGGCAGAGGGGAATCCGCATCAACGCGGTGTCGGCCGGGGCCATCAACACGCTGGCGGCGCGCGGCGTGGCGCACTTCCGCGACCTGATGCGCATCACCGCCGAGCGCTCGCCCCTCAAGCGCACGGTGGAGTCGGAGGAGGTGGGCCGCACCTGCCTGTTCCTGGCCAGCGACCTGTCCACCGGCATCACCGGCGAAACCATGTACGTGGATGCCGGCTTCAACATCACCGCCGGGTGAAGTGAACAAAGCGCCCGCAAGGGCTTGACAGCCCGGGGCAGCGATGTAGATTTCGCTGCGCGAACAAGGACGGGCCCACTCCCCTCGGGGTACTGGGTACATAGTTCCGGGGGGGTGTGCACCACACGGTGCACATCCCCTCGTTATTTTGTGCCCGGAACCCTTTTGCGTGCGAATGGCCCATGTCCGAAGCGCCGCGCAAGCTCCGCCTGGAGATCTTTGTCGACGGGACCAACTTTCGCGTTGTTCAACTCGAAGCCGGCATACGAGACCTCGACATTCCCCGGCTGGCGCGGCAGCTTGCCCGAGGCTACGTGCTCGTCAAAATGCGCTACTACACGTCCCCTCTACCCGACAACCAATCACCCGCCTATCGTGGCCAGCATCGTTTTTTCGAGCGTTTGCGTGAAACCAATGCGGTCAAGCTGGTCCTTGGGCGGAATGAACCGCGGCGTGAGAATTTCCACTGCCCTCGCTGTGGGGCGATCTCCACGCAGAGATATCACGTGGAGAAGGAGACGGACGTCAACCTCGCCACCGACATGGTGGTTGGGGCTCACGCCGACCGGTATGACGTGGCGATGCTGGTCGCGGGAGATACGGATTACGTGCCCGCTATCCAGGCCGTGCAGGCGACCGGCCGCAAGGTGATCTGGTGCCACTTTCCCACCCAGGCGCATACGGACCGGCTGCGCCAGGTTTGCGACGGGCAGGTGGTGCTCGACGACAAGTTTCTCCGGACGTGCCACTAACACAGGATCGCCCGAATGCCTGATTCCCTCCGCCCAGCCGTCTTTCTCGACCGCGACGGGACGCTGATCGTGGACCGGCACTACCTGGCCGATCCGGAGGGTGTGGAACTGCTGCCGGGCGCGGGCGAGGCGGTGGCGCGGCTGAACGCGGCGGGCTTCGTTGTCGTTCTGGCGACCAACCAGTCGGGGATCGCGCGCGGGTACTTTACGGAGGCGCAGTACGCCGCGGTGCACGCGCGGCTGGTGCGGGAACTGGCCCAGCACGGGGCGCGGCTGGACGCGGAGTACCACAGCCCCGACTTTGAAGACGGTGGGCCGGATGCGGAGCGCAAGCCGGGCGCGGGAATGTTCCTGCGCGCCGCCCGCGAGCACGGGGTGGACCTGGCGCGCTCGTGGTGGGTGGGCGACCGGCGGCGCGACGTGCAGGCGGCGGGGCGGTTCGGGGCGCGCGGGTTCCTGGTCTGCAGCCCCGAGACGGAGGCCGAGGCGACGGCCGGAATGCCCTTCATCCGCCCCGTGCGGTCGACGGCGCAGGCGGTGGAGATGATCCTGGCGGAGAGCGAAAGCTAGGCAGGGCTTGCCGGGTTGATTATCTTGAATCGGAACCCCTGTTCCCACCCCGCACGGGGCGCGAAACCTGCAGGCCGGGAACGGGTACGCAAGTCGTTAGACAAGGCCAAGATGCGCGATTCGGCGCTTGAACCCTGAGAGCGGGGGAGAACATGCAGGTAGAGACCGCGACCACCCAGACCGAAGCCCCGGCCACCCCCGTGCTGCTTACGGCGACGGCCGCCACCGAGGTTCGCCGCTACATCGAGGAGCAGGGCGCGGCGGAGAGCGCCGGGCTTCGCGTGGGCGTGCTTCCGGGCGGGTGCTCGGGCTTTCAGTACGGGCTCAACATCGAAGACGAGCCCGGTGAGGATGACATGATCCTGGAGTCCGAGGGCATTCGCCTGTTCGTGGACCCCTTCAGCCTGCAGTACCTGAACGGCACCGAGATCGACTACGTGTCGACCTTCCAGGGCTCGGGCTTTACGTTCAACAACCCGAACGCCAGCGGCGGCTGCGGCTGCGGCAGCTCGTTCACCGTCTGAACCGGACGGTCCGGTAGATTTCGGGAGGCCCGCGGAGCGATCCGCGGGCCTTTCTGCGTACCACACCAAGCCAGTCATCCTGAGGAGCGCCCATGCGAAACTTGCAGCTACACAGCCGCTTGCGCGCGGCCGAAGGACCTTCTTTCCGCCTGCGCGAGGCAAGCTCGATCTCGGCGATCCATCCCTGCGATTCGGCCGGCAAGGTCCTTCGGTCGCGGCCATGGATCTTCGATGAAGAAGGTGTTGTGCGGCGGCTCCCTCAGGATGACCGGCTTTGCGATATCGGCTGTTTGCTCCGACGCCGCCTGAGGAAGGCGCAACTCCAGGTTCAGCAACGAGAATGAAACTTCCATACTTGATTTCTCGTCACGATCTTGCGATATTCTCATTTCGAGAATCGTACCCCTCGGCTGGAGGCCGCCCTTGATCCAGATGGTCGATACGCTGCGCTCGCCGCTGGAGTACGCCCGGCTCTCCCGCGAGGAGCTGGCCGAGCGCATCCGGCGCCGCAAGACGGAACTGAACGCGGTGATCCTGGGGCACAACTACCAGCGGGTGGAGATCCAGGAGGTCAGCGACTACCTGGGCGACTCGCTGGGGCTGTCGCAGGAGGCCGCGCGCACCGACGCCGACGTCATCGTCTTCTGCGGCGTGCACTTCATGGCCGAGACGGCCAAGATCCTGTCGCCCGAAAAGCAGGTGCTGATGCCTGACCTGCGTGCTGGCTGCCCCATGGCCGATTTTGTTACGGGCGACGCGCTGCGCCGACTCAAGGCGCGGTACCCGGACGCCGTGGTCGTCGCCTACGTGAACTCGACGGCCGAGGTCAAGGCGGAGAGCGACATCTGCTGCACGAGCGCCAACGCGGTGCAGGTGGTGAACGGTGTTCCGGCGGACCGCACCATCCTCTTTGTCCCCGACCGCAATCTGGCCAAGTACGCGGCGGAAAAGAGCGGCCGCCCGTACGTGGTTGCCGGGCGCGAGGACGGGGCGGTGCAGCCCGGCAGCATCGTGGCCTGGGACGGCTACTGCTACGTGCACGACGACCTGGTGCTGGACGAGCTGGCGGCGGCGAAGAAGAAGCATCCGCGCGCGCTGGTCGTCATCCACCCCGAGGCGCGGGCGGAGCTGCTGGCCCAGGCCGACATGGTGGCCTCGACGGCCAAGATGGTCGACATCGCCGAGGCGAACGACGAGGTGATCTTCGGCACGGAGCGCGGCATCGTGGACCGGCTCAAGGCGCGCTTTCCGGAAAAAACGCTGGTGCCGCTGTCGGGCGCGGCCATCTGCGGCAACATGAAGGTCAACACGCTGGCCAAGCTGGCCTGGTGCCTGGACCACCAGCAGCACGAGCTGGTGCTGGACGAGGACGTGCGCGTGCGCGCCGAGCGCTCGCTGCGCCGCATGCTGGACCTTTCCCCGGCCTCGTTCCTGGCCACGCCGCAGGAGACGGCCCTGGAGGATGAAAGCATTCGCCAGGGGGGCTGCGGCTGCGCCTGATCGATCGATCCGGTTCCCGTGGATGAAGCAACGGCGGCACCCAACGCGGGGTGCCGCCGTTCTTTCTTTCCGCCAGCGGGACAAACCTGCTCGCGGTCAGTCATCCTGAGGGACGCCGCCTTGTGTTTGCCTGTACGAAGGACGTTGGCGCCGACCGAAGGACCTTTCCAGCAGATCCGAGGTGCTGGACACTCCACCCGGAGCATGCCCCTCGCGAGCCGAAAGAAGGTCCTTCGGTCGCGCGCAACCTGTTGTGTGGATTCTGGTTGCCCGTGGTGCGCACCCTCAGGATGACACCGCTTCGCATCGTGTTTCGAGGTTCAGCAACATCCTCCCGCTGCGCCGGTGCCCTTGCCGTCGGGGATCGCTTACGCGCCGCCGGTTTCCTCCAGCAGGATGGTCACTTCGCGGGTGTCGCCCATGCCCTCGACGGCCGGCGTAAGCTGCAGCGCTTCCAGGATGGGTCCCGCGGCGGTGTAGCTTCCGCGCCACGTACCGTCCAGCACCTGCTGGTCGATGCGGATTCCGTCGATGGTGAGCGAAAGCAGCGGGCGCTGGTAGGTGCCGGTCACCGTGATGGGAAGTGTCTCGGGGCTGCGCTTGAGCTTAACCGTGCCGGTGCCGAACACGGTGCCGGCGGGCCCGTCGGTCAGCGTGAAGTTCAGATCCAGCATCGGCGACCTTCCGGTCCATGCCCCCGCCACGGACGCCATCTCATCCTCGGTTGCTTCCGTGAGATCGCGGCCGCAGGCCGCCGCGGCCAGCGCGAGTACGAGGAGCCAGCGAGACGGGGGAATGCGCATGCGACACCTCTGCGGAAGGAAGGGGTTTGGGGATGCGCACCGGTTCCGAACGTCAAACGCCGCCGCGCGAGCCCGATGCGGATACGAGAACGTCCGTCCCGGCGCAAACGGGACAGACGCTTCGGAGTTCAGCGGAACGGGCCGGACATCATCATCCCCCGGTGCGGCTCAGCGGCCGCCGAACTGCTGCACGGCGCTCAGCGTCACGGCGCGGCAGTTGGACTGCGCGGGGGTAAAGCGCGCCCGCAGCAGCCCCGCCTGCACGGCGGTCGTCATCGACCGGTCCGAGCCTTCGAGCACCTGGATGCTGCCGGGCAGGACGCGTCCGGCGGCGTCCACGTCGTACTTCACGGTGACGGGGAGCGGCGGTCCCGCGGGGGGTGCCGTGCTGGGGCGGTTGACGGTCAGCGTGCCCGGCACCACCTGCAGCGGCGACTGCTGCGCGGCAAACCGCACGGCCCCCGCGCCCTCTTCCGGCGCGACGCCAAAGCCGACGACCAGGCGCACGGAGTCCAGCCCGGCGGGGAGCGCGGGAAGGTCCGGGCTTCCCGGCGCGCCCTCGCGGAACAACTCCGGAAGCGTGCGGTCGAAGGCGCGGTCGCCGGAGGGCGCGGTGACGGCGGCCTCGCCCGGGCGGCCGCCCCGGCGCAGCGTCACCTCCACGCGCGCCACGTGGCTGGCGGAGGGCGCCCAGTCGTCGGGCCAGCGCGGCTCGGGCGGCTGCACGCGTTCGCGCAGGCGGCTGAGCCCCGGAAAGCTGGCGCGCCGGCGGCTGGGCGGCTCCCACCGCCGCGCCACCGCGTCGGCCACGGAGCGCGTCCAGGCGGAATCCAGCGCCGTGCCGTCCGCGGCCCTTGCCCAGACGGGATAGCCCTGGAGCGCCGCGGGAACGGGGCACGCGCGCGTCTGGAACGGCGATTCCTGCGCGGCGGCGGACGTCGCGGCGAGCGCGGCGGTGATCGCGAGCAGCGGAAGGGTGCGATGGATCATCATCGGCGGGTGGGCGTGGGATGGACGGAGTGGCGGTCCGAAGCTCGCCGTTGCCGTCTCCATGCGCAAGCCGGAACGGGATGGCGCAGCGAGGCTTGAACAACCTTCCGCGTCGTGTCACAAAAAGCAAAAAGAGGAAGGGTACAGAGGAACAGACAAAAGCCAGAGGTACAGAGGAAATGGTTGTCCTCTGCACCTCTGGCCTTCTCTGTTCCTCGGTACCCCCTCCTCCGTTCGAGGACTCGGCATGAGCAGCGAGTCCGCGGATCGGCTGGAGACAGAAACGATGCGTCAGGCGAGAACGGCCTGGGTTTCGGACGCGTCGGCAAGGGCGGCCGGGTCGATGGCGATGGCGATGGGGCTCACCTCTTCCTCGGCCCAGCTGCGGAAGCAGTCCCAGCCAAACTCGCGCGCCGCGCGTCCCTGGTCGGGAAAGCCGAACCAGTCGGTCCACCCGGCCTGCTCCGCGCGCCACTTGCAGTCCCAGTGAAACTGCACGCGCCGCTCTTCGGTGGTGGTGCGCACGAACAGCTTGCCGCGAAAGTACTCGCACCCCGACACGCCGCGGATCTCGATTGATTCGATGGCGAGGCGCGGATATTCTACCAGCATCTTGGTGAGCGCACGCTCCACCTTTACGCTGGGGCACCCGGGGCTGAATGCGATGCGCTGGCTGGAGCGCCCGTCGCGCAGAAACTGGGTAAGTGCCTCGCGAAACGAGGCCGCGGCGGCGGACCGGTCAAGCAGGTCGGCGATCGTCATTCGTGGCGCGGTGAAGGGTGAGCTTGCGGGGAGGAAACAGAAGATAACGAAACATTAACGTTTCGCCAAGTCGTTGCCCGAATATGCCTTGCGGCCTGGCGCCGCCGTTTCCCGGATCCACGTGAACCAGCCGTTTCACCGCTCCGACCGTCCCGACCTGCACCCGCCGCGGGACGTGCTCTTCATCGCCCAAACGCTGCGCGACGCCGGGTTCGACACCTGGACGGTGGGCGGCGCCGTGCGCGATGCGCTGGCCGGCGGGCAGCCCGGCGACTGGGACCTGACCACCGCCGCCCGCCCGCGCGACGTGCAGCGTCTCTTTCGCCGCACCGTCCCGGTCGGCATCGCGCACGGGACGGTGGGGGTGCTGGGCAAGGACGGGCGCCTGTACGAGGTGACCACCTTTCGCCGCGACGTGGAGACGGACGGCCGCCACGCGCGCGTCATCTTTGCCGACCGGGTGGATGACGACCTGCAGCGCCGCGACTTTACCATCAACGCGGTCGCCTGGCATCCCGTCACCCACGAGCTGCGCGACCCGCACGGCGGGCTGCCGGACCTGCGCGACGGCATCCTGCGCACGGTGGGCGATCCCGCGGAGCGCTTTCGCGAGGACCGGCTGCGCGTCCTCCGCGCCCTGCGCTTTGCCGGCCGCTTTGGCCTGCGCATTCACGCGGCGACGTGGGAGGCGGCGCGGGACTCGGCGCCGGAGCTGGTGCACCTGTCCTCGGAGCGCGTCCGCGAGGAGCTGCTCAAGGTGCTGCGGCAGGTGGATCCGCCCTCCCTCTCCCTGCGCCTGTACGAGGGGTGCGGCGCGCTGGCGCACCTGTATCCCGAACTGCAGGCGTGCGTGGGCGCGGCGGATGGGAACGCGGACGTGTGGACGCACCTGCTGCGCGTCGTCGACGATGTTCCAACGCATCGCACCGCCCTGCGCCTGGCCGCGCTGCTGCACGACGTGGGCAAGGCGGCCGATCCATCGGACCACGCGTCCACGGGCGGCGCGCTGGCGCACCGGCTGATGAAGCGCCTCAAGTTCTCCAACGCGGAGATCGACCGGGCCGTGCACCTGGTGGCGCAGCACTCCGCCTTTCCCGCGTCCGACGCGCCGGAGCCGGAGCTGCGCCGCTGGCTGCGCCGCATCGGCCGAGAATACGTGAACGACCTCTTTCGCCTGCGCATCGCCGATCTGCGCGCGCGCGCGGCGGACGATTCGCGGCTGGCGGAAACCAACCGGCTGTGGCGGCGTGTCCGTGGCGAACTGTCCCGCGCGGCGCCGCTGGAGATCGGCGACCTGGCGATCGGCGGGGCGGAGCTGCGGGCGCTGGGCATCCCCCCCGGCCCGCTTTACGGCGAGATCCTGCGCGACCTGCTGGAGCGCGTCACCGAGAACCCCGCGCTCAACGACCGCGAGACGCTGATGGGGATGATCGCCCAGCGGGTTTCGCCCGCGGCGGAGTAGGCCGCAGGGAGGGTGATGATTCCCTTCACTACCAAGGCGAGTCATCCTGAGGGAGCGCACCACGGGTAAACAGAATTACCACAACCGCTTGCGCGCGACCGAAGGACCTTCTTTCCGCCACCGAGGGGCAAGCTCTTCTGCCCGAATCCAGCCTCACGGTTAGGCCGGCAAGTTCCTTCGGTCGCCGCCAATCATCCCGCAAACTCATGGGATTGCGCTGCGGATCCCTCAGGATGACTGAGGTGCGACGTGGCTACAACACCGCTGCGGCGGGCGATGAGCGGGTAAACCCGCTGCTGGGAAAGCGATAAGCCCCGTCCCGCGAGCTGGCGCGCGCGGGACGGGGCTTCAACCGCAAGTCCTGTCCGGACCGCGGCGGCGACGATGAAGGTGGGGCAGACACGCCCCAATGCGCACCTCCGGAGCAACCGACCACATCATTTCAGCGCGGGTGAAACGCGCCTTCTCTCCAGGTGTCTGCTGGGCTCAAGCGCCAATGCTTGCCGACTGCTACGTCGATCGGTAGCTTGTTTTCGGACATACGTTGCTCCCCATGGGCGCCCTGCCCGGACCGGCATCTTCTCCGTCCTTCCCCCTCATTTTGATCCGTGGAGCACACCATGCGGCAGATTTCCATTGCGGCCATCGCCGCACTGTTTCTCGCGCTTGCCGGCTGCGAGCCGGGGCGCGTCACGCAGCCCCAGAACGGCACCCTCTCCGTCGAGGTAAACGTCGCCAGCGCCACCATCGCGGCGCTCACGCTGGAGGTGACCGGCCCCGGCATCACCGAGCCGTTGATGGCCAACCTGGCCCTCTCGGGGGCGACGGCGTCCACCAGCATCGAGGTGCCCGCCGGCGCCGACCGCCGCTTTGTGGTCAAGGGCTACGACGCCGCGGGGATCCTGATCTACCAGGGTGAAAAGACCTCGTCCGTGCAGTCGGGACAGGCGCTTTCGCTGGCCATCACCCTGTCGGCGCTCACCAGCGGCGCGACGGTGACCGTGACCGTGGGCGGCGTGACCGTCACGCTTACCCCCGGCGCCACGCAGCTGCCGGTGGGGGGGACGACGAACTACACCGCGGCCGCCAGCGACAACGGCGTGGCCGTCGTCAATCCGCAGATCAGCTGGGCGTCCAGTGTGCCCACCATTGCGTCGGTGAGCGCCACCGGCACCGTGACCGCGCACGCCCCGGGCACCGCCCGGATCGTGGCGACGTTCCGCGGCGTGGCGGCCGGAGCCGAGATCACGGTGCAGGAGTAGTCGCATGCGACGTCATTTTCTTGCGAGCATCCTGGCCGGCGCGCTGCTGCTGCTGGCCGGGTGCATGGACTCGCCCGTGGACACCGAAGGCGTCCCTGAAGGGCACGCCCGGCTGGTGCTGAACGCCACGGCCTCCCTCTCCGCCGCCACGCTGGTGGTGGAGGTGACGGGCCCCGGCATCGGCGAGCCGCTGGTCTTCAACCTTCCCGTGGTGGACGGAATCGCCAGCGGGAGCGTGGACGTACCCGTGGGATCCAGCCGCGTGTTCGCCGGGCGCCTGTACGACGCGGGCGGAACGGAGACGCACCGGGGCCAGGTGACGACCGCCGTGCGTCCCGGCGCCAACGACGCCGTCTCGCTGCGCCTGGAGCCGCTGAACGGCGAGCAGCCCGTCGACGTGGTCATCTCCAGCTACACCGTCGAGATCGTGCCGCTGGCCGCGCCCATCATGGTGGGACGCAACGCCCAGATCCAGGCGATCGTGCGCGACGCGGACAACAACGTGGTGCCCGACGCGAAGGTTGTGTGGGGTGTGACCACGCCCGGCATCGCGCGCATCGGGCCCAGCGGGCTGCTGGAGGTCACGGGCGTGGGTCCCATTACCGTGGTGGGCATCTACGGCGGCGCCGCCGCCACGCTGGCCACCGAGGGGTTGTCGGTGGCCGCGTTCCAGGAGAACCGGCTGCGCGAGTCGTACCGGCGCTGGTGGAACACCGAGACGCAGGTGGGCTCCGCGGGGATGATGCTGAGCGTGCAGTCGTTCCAGCACAGCGCGTGGGCTTCCAATTGGGGGATGTACCTGTACTCGGAGTACCCGCGCACGGCCATCCAGAACGATCCGGCCCAGCAGTACTATCCCTTCTGGTCCAGCGCCTGGACGGGGAGCTACGACGGCATCGCCGCGCTGCGCGAGGGCTTCGAGGCGGGCGGGGCATGGCCCAACGCGCGGGCCGAGGCGTTTGCCAGCTTCATGCTGGGCCTGCACCTGGGGAACATCGCCCTGCTCTTTGACCAGGGGCTGATCGTAAACGAGTCGCAGGACCCGGCGACGGCGCAGCTGCGGCCGTACAACGAGGTGATGGCCACCGCCATCGCCCACCTGAACGAGGCAAGGGCGCTCTCGCTGCAGGGCGGCTTCACCATCCCCGCCGAGTGGACGTCCACGGCCATGACCAGCGACCAGCTGGCCCGGCTGGCTTCGTCGTTCAAGGCACGCTTTCGCGCCAACGTGGCCCGTACTCCGGCCGAGCGGGCGGCGGTGAACTGGGCGCAGGTGATCACCGAGGCCAACAACGGGATCTTCAGCGACTTCGCCATGGAGATCGACTGGGCCGACTGGGAGCACTACGCCGGCTACTACATGACGCTGGAGGCCAGCGGCTGGTCGCAGCTGCACTACCAGTACCTGGGGATGGCCGACCAGTCCGGCAACTACCAGACCTGGATCAACCTTCCCGTGGCCGATCGCCATCCCGTGCTTCCCGGTGGCGCGCCGTTCCTCATCGTCACGCCCGACAACCGCTTTGCGCAGGGCGCCACCCTGGGGCAGCAGCGGGTGAGCCCGGGACGGTACTATTACGCTCCCAACAACAACCCCGTCTGGGGGCAGCCCACGCGCGGTTCCCATCGATGGTCGTTCTACGCGGACCAGCGGTTCCGTTCGTGGCGCACCACCAGCGGTTCGTTTACCTGGTTTCCCCGCAGGGAGCTGGACCTGCTGATGGCGGAGGGCTACTTCCGGCTGGGCGACCTTGGCCAGACCGCCATGCGTGTCAACTCCAGCCGCACGCTGGCCGGGCTGAACGCGACCAACCCCGGCGGCTCCAACACCAGCTGCGTGCCCAAACTGCCCAGCGGGGAGTGCGGCGGCCTGTTCGAGATGCTGAAGTGGGAGTACCGCCTGGAGACGCAGTTTCAGGGGATGTTCGGCGCGCCGTGGTACTTTCTGGCGCGCGGCTGGGGCGACGACTACCGCGGCACGCAGCGGCAGCTCCCGGTGCCCTGCGGCGTGCTGCAGACGCGCGGGCTGGCGTGCTACACGCTCGGCGGCGTGGGCGGGAACAGCGCCTCGCCGGGCAGCTTTTACGCCTGGCCGTTCGAGTGATCCCGCGGCCGCCGCCCGGCTGATACCGGATCCCCCAATTCGTTGTGAACCCGGAGTTTTACTGCCGGGTTCACGCGGAGACGCGGAGGGCGCGGAGGACGCGGAGAACAGCACGCTTTCTCCGCGCCTCGGCGTCCTCTGTGTGAACTCCAGTTGTAGAAACCGGAGCGACGGCAAATTCGCAGAAACGGTATGATGTGATCCCGAATCCGCAAAAAGATTTGGCACGCAGAGGAAGCAGAGGAAGCAGAGAAAAGCGGTGATTTACCAGGCAGTTCTCTGCTTCCTCTGCTCCCTCTGGTGCGTCAGGCCAAGCCTGACCTCTCTTGTGAACTGAAAGGAGTTCACCATGTGAAATGCCTGTGATACATGTAGCCAAACAGGCGGGGTAACCGGGCAACCGGATCCCTGAAGCACCTGTGCGGCGCACGGTGCGAGCCGTAGCGAAAGCGAACCTGGTTCAGCCTCGTTACGCTACCGAGAGTGGCCAGCCTTTCAGAGATGGTGAAGCCAGCACTGGCGGGGAAGACACAGGCATGTGCACCCGTCGGGCTCTCCGGGGTGGTAGGGGACGGCGCGTACCGAGAGAGGGGTCGAGGAACCTGAGAAGGCCCGGCGTGCCGGGGTCGTGCCCCAGGGTGCGGCTGGGAATGCATAACCAGCTGGTGCTGCACGGCCGGGCTGCGGATGGGTCCGTAGTAGCGGGGAAGCGGGGTAACTCCCGTGGAGCGAAGGGGCCCTGCCCGTGGGACGCGGAGTCAGAAACGAGGAGAGACCGCTTGCGTCACGACGCCACTACGGGAGAAGGGGATGACCTGCCGGAGGCCTTTCGGGTCAACGGCAAGCGTCTGCCCCTGAAGCTCTTCACGCTGAGACAGAAGCTCTACCAGAAGGCGAAGCGAGAGCCGAAGTTCCGGTTTTACGCCCTGTACGACCGGATCTACAGGCAAGACGTGCTTGAGGCGGCCTGGGCCCAGGTTGCCGATAACGACGGCAAGCCGGGGGTGGACGGAGTGTCGATCGAGCAGATCGAAAACTCACCCGGGGGGCCGGACGCACTGGTGGCGGAACTGCACCAGTCGCTGAAGGCGAAGACGTACCGACCTCAAGCGGTGCGGCGCGTGTACATCCCCAAACCGGACGGCAGGATGAGGCCGCTCGGCATTCCGACGGTCCGTGACCGGGTGGTGCAAACGGCAGCGAAGCTGATCCTGGAGCCCATCTTCGAAGCGGATTTCCTGGAATGCTCGCACGGCTACCGGCCGAAACGCAGCGCGAAGGATGCGCTGGGGCAGATCGAATCCAATCTGCGGGCGGGGTACACGGCGGTCTATGACGCGGACCTGCAAGCCTACTTCGACACGATCCCGCACGACAAGCTGATGAAGGCGGTCGAGCGGCGGGTGGCGGACCGGTCGGTCCTCTCCCTGATCCACATGTGGCTGGGTGCACCTGTGGAAGATCGTGACGAGAGCGGCCGGCGGACGGTGAGCCGGTCGAAACAGGGAACGCCGCAGGGCGGGGTGATCTCGCCGCTGCTGGCCAACCTGTATCTCCACTGGTTCGATACGGTGTTCTACCGGCACGGGCCGGGCCGCTGGGTCGATGCCCGTCTGGTCCGCTATGCGGATGACTTCGTGATCATGGGCGCCACGTCGGGGCCGGGATCGCGCGGTGGGTAGAGCAGACGGTGGAAGGATGGCTTGGCCTGACGATCAACCGGGACAAGACCCGGGTGGTGAGCGTAACCCGGCAGAGCGGGGAAAGCCTGGACTTCGTGGGCTACACCTTCCGCTACGACCGGGACCGACACGGAAGAGGGCACCGCTACCTGGCGGCGTTCCCCTCGGACAAGGCGGTGGCGCGTTGCAGGGAGCGGACGCGGGAGTTGGTCGGCAAGAAGCAGTGCTTCATGCCCCTGGACGAACTGGTGAGGGAAGTGAACCAGTCGTTGGAAGGCTGGAAGAACTACTTCGGCTACGGCTACCCGCGCCGTGCCTATCGAAAGGTGAACGCGTTCGTGATCGCACGCTTGACGACGCACCTCAGACGTAGGAGCCAGCGCGCCTGCCGGCCACCGGCAGGGATGACCTACTACGGCTTCCTGACCCAGCGGCTTGGGCTGAAGCTTCTGCAGGCCAACGCGCGCAACTCTCCGATAGCCGACTGGTGAAACCCACGAGGGAGAGCCGGATGCGGGAAATCCGTACGTCCGGTTCGAGGAGGGGCGTCCAGGGCGGGTGCAGCTAACCCACCCTGGCGTCTACTCTACCGTGAGAACCTGCAGTGGGAATAATGAGCGTATTTGCGGATTCGGTTGTGAGATAGATCGGGCCACGGAAGGGCGGGAAGAACCAGGGGGACGCGGATGAAACTTCCATCCGAGTCCTCTCGTTTTTACTCCACGACCTCCGTGTGATTGTTTTTGGACGGCGAACGGGAGCCCGGCAGGATCGCCGGGGAGTGGAAGGGCGGTGCGGGAACGCAATTCAGCCGGTGCCGTGAGTGACGGCGATCGCACGGCAAGGTCCAACGGTGCTCCTGATGCGCCGCGCAGGCCCGCGCGGCGTTGGGCGGATCCATCCTTGTGGCAAGAAAATGCTTGCCCACGACGACGCGGCGGCGTAGTTTGTTGTGTACTACCGATGTTTCCCACGGGTCCCCCGCCCGGAAGTATCTCTTTCGTCCTCCCCCATCTGCTGATTCCCGGAGCATCATGCGGCACATTTCCATTGCGGCCATCGCCGTACTGTTTCTCGCGCTCGCCGGCTGCGAGCCGGGGCGCGTCACGCAGCCCCAGAACGGCACGCTCTCCGTACAGGTGAACGTCGCCAGCGCCACCATCGCGGGACTCACGCTGGAGGTGACCGGCCCCGGCATCACCGAGCCGCTGCTGGCCAACCTTACCCTTTCGGGCGCGACGGCGTCCACCAGCATCGAGGTGCCCGCCGGCGCAGCCCGCCGCTTTGTGGTCAAGGGCTACGACGCCGCGGGGATCCTGGTCTACCAGGGCGAAAAGACTTCGGCCGTGCAGCCGGGACAGGCGCTGTCGCTGGCCATCACCCTGTCGGCGCTCACCAGCGGCGCGACGGTGACCGTGACCGTGGGCGCGGTGACCGTCACGCTCACCCCGGGTGCCACGCAGCTCGCCGTGGGCGCTACCTCGAACTACACCGCGTCGGCCAGCGACAACGGCGTCGCCGTCGTCAATCCGCAGATCAGCTGGGCGTCCACCGTGCCCACCATTGCGTCGGTAAGTGCCACCGGCACCGTGACCGCGCACGCCCCGGGCACCGCCCGGATCGTGGCGACCTTCCGCGGCGTGGCGGCCGGGGCCGAGATCACGGTGCAGGAGTAAGTCGCGTGCGACGTAATTTCCTTGCCGGCATCCTGGCCGCGGCGCTGCTGCTGCTGGCCGGCTGCATGGACTCGCCCGTGGAGTCGGAGGGCGTTCCCAGGGGGCACGCCCGGCTCGCGCTGAACGCCGTGGCCTCCATCTCCTCCGCCACGCTGGTGGTGGAGGTGACGGGCCCCGGCATCGGCGAGCCGCTGGTCTTCAACCTCCCCGTCGTCGAGGGCGTCGCCAGCGGCAGCCTGGACGTGCCGGTGGGATCGAGCCGCGTGTTCTCGGCCCGCCTGTACGACGCGGGCGGTACGGAAACGCACCGGGGCCAGGTGACGACGGCCGTGCACCCGGGCGCCAACGACGCCATCGCGCTGCGCCTGGAGCCGCTCAACGGCCAGGAGCCCGTCGACGTGGTCATCTCCAGCTACACCATCTCCATCGTGCAGCCCTCCGCGCCGGGCGTCATCGGGCGTCCGCTGCAGATGCAGGCCGTGGTGAGGGACGCCGACGGCAACGTGGTGCCCGACGCGAAGGTGATCTGGGCCGTGACCGTTCCCCAACACGCCCGCATCAGCCCCGCGGGGCTGCTGGAGTTCAGCGTCGACGGGTACACGGACGTCGTGGCCGTGTACGGCGGGGTCGCGGCCAGCGTGCAGGTGGAGGGAATGTCCCCGGCACGGTTCGCGAACGACCGGCTGCGCACGTCGTTCGAGCGCTGGTGGAACGCGGAGACCGGCACCAATGCCTTCATGCTGAGCGTGCAGTCTTTTCAGCACAGCGCGACCGCCGGAAACTGGGGTGCGTACCTGTATTCGGAGTACCCGCGAACCGCCATCATCAACGACCCGTCCCACCCCAACTACGGGGACTGGTCCAGGGCCTGGACGCTGAGCTACGAAGGCATCGCCGCGCTGCGCGAAGGCCGCCAGGCGGTGGGCCAGTGGCCGGACCTGCCGGCCAGGGCGTTTTCGGAGTTCATGCTGGGCCTGCACCTGGGCAACGTGGCCCTGCTGTACGACCAGGGACTGGTGATCGACGACACCCAGGACCCGGCCACGGCGGAGCTGCGCCCGTACGCCCAGGTGATGGCCGCCGCCGTCGCGCACCTGGACCAGGCCATCGCGCTTACGCAGCAGGGCAGCTTTACCCTGCCGGGCGAGTGGATGTACCGGTACGTCAGCAGCGAAGAGCTGCGGCAGCTGGCCTACTCCGTCCGGGCGCGGTTCCGCGCGAACGTGGCCCGCACGCCGCAGGAGCGGGCGGTGGTGAACTGGGCGCAGGTGATCGCGGATGCCGGCAACGGGATCACCAGCGACTTCACCGTCGACATCGGCAACGACCGGTTCAGCGACATCCGCTACTTCATGACCTGGGAGTCGGCGTTTTCGCAGCTGCAGTACCAGTACCTGGGGATGGCCGACCAGTCCGGCAGGTACCAGACGTGGATCAACCTCCCCGTCGCCAACCGGCACCCCGTGCTTCCCGGCGGCGAGTCCTTCGCCATCATCACGCCCGACAACCGCTTTCCGCAGGGCGCGACCATCCAGGCGCAGCGGGCAAGCCCGGGCCGGTACTACCAGGCCACGCCGTTCACGTACTGGACCCGGCCGGAGCGCGGCACCCACCGCTGGTCGTACTACGGCGACGAGCGGTTCCGCCTCTGGCGCAACGGAAACTTTGGCGGCTACGTGTTCCCGTGGTTCACCCGCGAGGAGCTGGACCTGCTGCGGGCCGAGGGTTACCTGCGCACCGGCAACCTGGCGCAGACCGCCAGCCTGGTGAACGCCACCCGCGTGCCGTCGGGGCTGAACGCTACCGACGCGGCCGGGCTGAACACCAGCTGTGTGCCCAAGCTCCCCAACGGCACCTGCGGCAACCTGTTCGAGATGCTGAAGTGGGAGTTCCGCCTTGAAACGCAGTACCAGGGGCTGCTCAGCGCGCCGTGGTACTTTCTGGGCCGGGGCTGGGGCGACCACTACCGCGGCACGCAGCTGCAGCTTCCCGTGCCGTGCGGCGTGCTGCAGGCGCGCGGGGAAACGTGCTACACGCTGGGCGGCGTGGGCGGGAACAGCGCTTCGCCGGGCAGCGCATACGCCTGGCCCTTCGAGTGATCCCGCGGCGGCCGCCCGCCTGAATCGGAACGGATTCACGCGGAGGGGCAGGGAGTGGACGCGGATTAATCTGTAAAACGCGTCCACGTCCGGCCCACCCCCACGCTCCCACCTTTCTACCCCCCAACCAC
>NZ_JBMDXM010000019.1:0-59548 GCF_048594345.1 Longimicrobium sp. | reverse complement strand
CGCACCTGGTGACCGTCAACTCGTACCTGGCGCAGCGCGACAGCGAGTGGATGGGGCACCTGTACGGGTTCCTGGGCCTGACCGTGGGGTGCATCGACCTGCACGAGCCCAACACCCCCGAGCGCCGCGCCGCCTACGGCGCCGACATCACCTACGGCACCAACAACGAGTTCGGCTTCGACTACCTGCGCGACAACATGGTGCACCAGCTGGAGCACCGGGTGCAGCGCAGGCACCACTACGCCATCGTCGACGAGGTGGACAGCGTCCTGATCGACGAGGCGCGCACGCCGCTCATCATCTCCGGCCCCGTGGGGACGGAGACCAACGCCGCCTATGCCCGCTACAACCCCGCCGTGGCCGACCTGGCGCGGCGGCAGACGCGCATCACCAACGACCTGGTCGCGCAGGCCGAAATGGACCTGGAGGCGGGCGACAGCTACGCCGCGGGTGAAAAGCTGTTCCTGGCGCGCCGCGGCTCGCCGCGCAACAAGCGGCTGCACAAGATGCTGGCCGACGACCCCGGGCTGGTGCGGGTGATCAGCAAGGTCGAGCGCGACTACATGATGGAGAAGAAGGTCCACGAGCTGGAGGAGAACCTCCTGTACTCGATGGACGAGAAGGGCCACACCATCCACCTGACGGACCAGGGGCTGGACGTGATGGCGCCGGACGACCACGACGCCTTCATCGTCCCCGACATCTCCGAGGCCGTGCACCGGGTGGAGGAGGACACCTCGCTGGGGCTGGACGAAAAGCGCGAGCGCAAGGAAGCGCTGGAGCGCGAGTACGCGGAAAAAAGCGAGAAGATCCACGTCATCCACCAGCTGCTCAAGGCGTACACGCTCTTCAACAAGGACGAGCAGTACGTCATCCAGAACGGCGAGGTGATGATCGTGGACGAGTTCACCGGCCGCATGATGCCCGGCCGGCGCTGGTCCGACGGCCTGCACCAGGCGGTCGAGGCCAAGGAGGGTGTGGCGGTCAAGGCCGAGACGCAGACGCTGGCCACCATCACCATCCAGAACTACTTCCGCATGTACGACAAGCTCGGCGGCATGACGGGCACCGCCGAGACGGAAGAGGGCGAGTTTCACCAGATCTATACGCTGGACGTGATGGTGATCCCCACCAACCGTCCCATCACCCGGCAGGACCGGCACGACCTGGTCTACAAGACCAAACGCGAAAAGCTGAACGCCATCGTCGAAGAGGTGCGGCGGCTGCACGCCATGGAGCTTCCCGTCCTCGTCGGCACCGTGAGCGTGGACGTGTCGGAAACGCTGTCGCGCATGCTCAAGCGCGCGGGAGTGACGCACGAGGTGCTGAACGCCAAGCAGCACCGGCGCGAGGCCGAGATCGTGCGGCTGGCGGGGCAGCCCGGGGCGGTGACCATCGCCACCAACATGGCCGGCCGCGGCACCGACATCAAACTGGGCGCGGGCGTCACCGAGCCCCGCACGGTGGCGTGGGCCAAGGGTCGTGGCCTGGACCTGAAGCAGCTTTCCACCTCGCCCGATCCCGAGGCGGTGGTGGACCTGACGACGCAGCCGGACAGCTACCTGATCGAGACGGGCGGGCTGCACATCATCGGCTCCGAGCGGCACGAGTCGCGGCGCATCGACCGGCAGCTGCGCGGCCGCGCCGGCCGCCAGGGCGACCCGGGCGCGTCACAGTTCTTCCTGTCGCTGGAAGACGACCTGATGCGCCTGTTCGGCTCCGAGCGCATCGCGTCCATCATGGACCGGCTGGGCGCCGAAGAGGGCGAGGTGATCACGCACCCGTGGATCACCAACTCCATCGGTGGCGCGCAAAAGCGCGTGGAGATGCAGAACTTCGAGGCGCGCAAGCGGCTGCTGGACTACGACGACGTGATGAACCAGCAGCGCGAGGTCATCTACGACCAGCGCACCTTCGCGCTCGAAGGGGGCGAAGAGCTGAAGGGCGAGGTGTGGGAGATGATCGAGCGTGCCGTTCCGGTCATCCTGGAGGAGTACGCCCCCGCCAGCGCCCCGTCCGAGGACTGGGACCTGGGCGGGCTGCGGCAGCGGCTGATGCTGGACTTCTTCATCAGCGCCGACCGCCTGCCCAACGATTCGGTCGGTGGCGACACCTTCTCCTCGCGCGACGATCTGGAGGAGTACGTCGTGGACCGCGCGCGGGAGCAGTACCACGACAAGCTTGACCGCTTTGGCGAGGCGGCGGACGCGGTGCTGCGGTTCGTGGTGCTTTCCACCATCGACGAAAAGTGGAAGGACCACCTGTACGACCTGGACCACTTGAAGGCCAGCATCGGCTTCCGGGGCTGGGGGCAGAAGGACCCGCTTCTGGAGTACAAGAAGGAAGCGTACGACATGTTCGAGGACCTGATGACGGACATGTACGCCTCCATAGCCAAGTACGTGTTCCGCGCGCAACTGGCGCCCGCGCCGCCGCCCCCGCCGCCGCCCATGACGTTCTCGGGCCCGGTGTCGGACGGGGAGCTGGGTGTGGCCGAAGAGGCGGAGGAGATGCCGCCCCCGCCGCCGCAGCCGCAGCCGCGGCGCTCCTCGCTGGGGGTGAACCCGTACGCGGCCGTGACGCCGCGCCCGCAGCCCATGCGCACCAACCGCGAGGAAACGCCGGCCCCCACCCCCGCGGCGCAGACGGTGGGACGCAACGATCCCTGCCCCTGCGGGAGCGGCAAGAAGTACAAGCAGTGCCACGGGCGTAACGCCTGACCTGCCACACGGATCATGAAATCGCGAGAGCCCCGGGACAGCAACTGTTCCGGGGCTCTCGTCTTTCCGCCACCTGCCGAGCCCTCGGCCTTCATGCTGAATCCGTAGAAACCGCAAGTGTCACGCGGAGACGCGGAGGGCGCGAAGGCGCGGAGCAAAAGGGTTTCACACGGAGTTAACGGAGTCAACGGAGTTTTCTCGTGCCGTTGCCTCCGATCTCGCGGCGCGAAGCCGGAGTGCCCACGTCGGGTGCCGATGAGGAGGTCGGCGAGGGACGAGGCTTTGGGTGAGGTGTCGGGAACGGCAGATGGATGGAATGCGGCAGGGGGCCATCCGCGTTTTCTGAGGGAGGGACGTAGACCGGCAGATGGACTTCTACGACGCATGGAAGCAAGTGGATCGCACCACCTGATACGCGATCTTGAGAACCGTATGCTCGCTCCACGATCAGATGATCTGAGCGATCTCACCGCCTGGCTATTCCAGTTGACCGATATCCCCCGCGAGCGCACGTGTTGCGTGCCCACGGCTGGCGCGGACGGGGCGCTCCGAATTGGGTCTGGTGATTCGGTGACGGCGTCCATATCTTGTATTTCGGTTTTTGTTCGGATGTGGTGGCGAGATCGCTGACACCTTTTTGCCGGAGCTGCCCATGCCTGCCCTTGCCGTCCCCATCGAATCCACCTGCGGCGTCGTAAAAATCAAGGAGTGGCCTGCCACCGACCGCCCGCGTGAGCGGCTGTGCACGCTGGGGCCGCAGTCGCTTTCGTCGCGCGAGCTGCTGGCGCTGCTCATCGAAAGCGGGCGCCCCGCCACCGACGAGCGGCCGGCGCGCTCGGCCATGGACCTGGCCGGCGACCTTCTGGCCTGGGCGCTGCAGGGTGCTGACGAGGACGAGGAGGAGGAACCGGGCAAGGGCGGCGGCAGGCGGCGCAGGGACGCGCAGCCGCTGCGGCGCATCATGATGGCGCAGGCGTCGCAGCTGTGCGGCGTGCGGGGGATCGGGCCGGCCCGGGCCGCCAAGATCCTGGCCGCCATGGAGCTGGGACGGCGGGCGGTGCAGGAGGTGCGGCGCGACGCGCCCCGCTTTCTGTCGGCCAGCGACGTGTTTGAGCACGTGCACGTGCGCATGCGCGACCTTCGCCACGAGGAGTTCCACGTGGTGCTGCTCAACGCCCAGGGCGAGCTGCTGCGCATGGAAAAGGTGGCGCAGGGCACCATCGACAGCTGCCACGTGGAGCCGCGCGAAGTGTTTGGGCCCGCGATGCGCGAAGGGGCGTACAGCGTGGTGGCGGTGCACAACCATCCCAGCGGCGAGCCGCGGCCCTCCAACGAAGACCGCAACCTCACCAGCCGCCTGGAGTCGGCGGCCACCCTGCTGGGGCTGCGGCTGCTGGACCACATCATCGTGGGCGAGCAGCGGTACTGGTCGTTCGCCGAGCAGAAGCAGATGACGTCGGGGTGGTGAGCGGGCGCCCCCATCGCTTACATTGCCTGTATGAGGTACTTCTCCGCACCGCCACCCCCGTTGCCCCGCCGCGCCGCCCCGGCCGGGCGGCCGGCCCCCTCGCGCGCGGGAGGGGGCTGATGGCGTCGCACGCACCCGCGCTCCCCGCCGTGGACGGCGGGCTGGACCACGCGCGCGCCATCCTGCCGCCCGACCTGTTCGCGGCGGTGCAGCCGTACGCCGACCGGCTGGACCTGGACCTGATCGCGCGCGCGTACGAGTTCAGCGCCATGGCGCACGCGGGGCAGAAGCGCCACTCGGGCGAGGACTACATCGTCCACTGCATCGAGGTGGCCAAGATCCTGGCCGACCTGCACCTGGACAGCGCCACCATCGCGGGCGGGCTGATCCACGACGTGGTAGAGGACACGTCCGCCACGCTGGACGACGTGCGCGACGCGTTTGGCGAAGAAGTGGTGACGGTGGTGGACGGGCTGACCAAGATCGCCAAGGTGCAGTTCCGCACCAGCACCGAGCAGCAGGTGGAGAACTTCCGCAAGCTGCTGCTGAGCATGGCGCAGGACGCCCGGGTGATCCTGATCAAGCTGGCCGACCGGCTGCACAACATGCGCACGCTGGACTGGCTGCGTGAGGAGAAGCGCCGGCGCATCGCGCAGGAGACCCGCGACATCTACGCGCCGCTGGCGCACCGGCTGGGCGTGGCCGCCATCAAGTGGGAGATGGAGGACCTCTGCTTCAAGTACCTGGAGCCGGACGAGTACCGGGAGTTGGCGCGCCGGGTGGCGGAGAAGCGGCGCGAGCGCGAGGAATGGATCGAGAACCTGCGCGTGCCGCTGGAGGCCGAGCTGCGCGGATCGGGGATCGAGTGCGAGGTGACGGGGCGTCCCAAGCACCTGTGGTCCATCTACCGCAAGATGGTGCAGCGGGAAAAGAACTACGACGAGATCTACGACCTGATGGCGGTGCGGGTGATCGTAGACACCATCGCCGACTGCTATCACGCGCTGGGGGTGATCCACAACCGCTGGACGCCACTCACGGAGCGGTTCCACGACTACATCGCCACGCCCAAGAGCAACATGTACCAGTCGCTGCACACGACCATCTTTGGTCCGGGCGGACGGCTGTACGAGATCCAGATCCGCACCCGCGAGATGCACCGCACGGCGGAGAACGGCATCGCGGCGCACTGGAAGTACAAGGACGGCCCGCGCCCCGCCGACGACGTGGACGACACGCTCTCGTGGTTCCGGCAGGTGCTGGAGTGGCAGCAGGAGACGCGGGAGCCGGAGGAGTTCATGGAATTCCTCCGCATCGACCTGTTCCAGGACGAGATCTTCGTCTTTACCCCCATGGGCGACGTGAAGCAGCTGCCCAAGGGGGCCACGCCCATCGACTTTGCCTTTACGGTGCACACCGAGGTGGGGCTGCACTGCGCCGGCGCGCGGGTGAACGGACGCATTACCCCCATCACGCGTGAGATCAAGAACGGCGACCAGGTAGAGATCCTTACCGATCCCAAGCAGCGCCCCTCGCGCGACTGGCTGGCATTCGTAAAGACGGCGCGGGCGCGCAACAAGATCCGGCAGTGGATCAAGGAAGAGGAGTTTGGTGACAGCGCCCGGCTGGGGCGCGAGTTCATCGAGCGCGAGATCCGCAAGGCGCGGCGCGAGAAGGTGTCGGAAGACCGCTTTGGCGAGGCGGCCAGGGCGCTGGGGCTGGAGAACGCGGAGACGCTGTACGCCGCGCTGGGCCGCGGCGACCTGGGTCCGTCGGCGGTGATGCGGGTGCTGTGGCCGGAGACGGTGGAAGAGCCGCCCAAGCCCCCCTCGGCGTTCGAACGGTTGGTGTCCCGGGTGCGCGGCGAGCAGGCCACCGCGCCGCTGCGCGTGCAGGGGATGAGCAACCTGATGGTGCGCTACTCCCAGTGCTGCCAGCCGGTGCCGGGCGACAAGGTGATCGGGTACGTGACGCGGGGCCGCGGGGTGAGCGTGCACCGCATCGACTGCCCCAACATCCTGCAGCTCAAGGAGCACCCCGAGCGGCGGGTGGAGATCGACTGGGATGGCGACGGCGCGGACCGCTTCTTCGTGCGCCTGGGAATGGACGGCACCGACCGCCGCGGGCTGTTCGCCGACATCGCCAGCGCCGTGTCCGCCACCAACACCAACATCCGCAGCGCCGACATGAACGCCGATGAGCACGGGATGCGCGGCGACTTTGTGGTGGAGGTGGAAAACCTGGCGCACCTGAACCGCGTGCTGGCCGCGATCAAGAAGGTCAAGGGTGTGGTGCGTGTGGAGCGCCGGGAGCAGACGGACCTGAGCGAGGTGGCGGAGGAGTAGGAGCGGCGAGAGGGCAGGGAATGGAATGTGACGGAGTGATTCCCGCCTGCGGACGCACCGCTGCCGGGGACGCCGCACACGCCTACGCCGCCGAGTCCGCGCAGACGGACTTTGTGCCGTTGTAGCCGCGGTTTGAACCGCCTGGGCAGAGGCGGGTGCCGCGGCCGGAACTCGCGGATGCATCGATGCCCGATGGCAGGCACGGAAGGTGTGTGGAGTACGCACTTCCGCAGTGCGGGCTGAGTTTGCCGCTCGTGACCGTCCGGCGTTCCACGGAAGTGAACGCCGGGTTTTCTTCGGGGTACAAACCGGGTTGACCGTCCATGCCCGGAATCCCGACCAGACGAGGAAGTGATGCCGTTTGAACTGGTGTCCCCGTTCTCCCCCGCAGGCGACCAGCCGCGGGCCATCGCGGAGCTTACGGAGGGGCTGAAGCGCGGGGACAAGTACCAGACGCTGCTGGGCGCTACGGGCACGGGCAAGACGCTCACCATGGCGAACGTCATTGCCCGGCACGGCCGGCCCGCGCTGGTGATGAGCCACAACAAGACGCTGGCGGCGCAGCTCTACGGCGAGATCAAGAGCTTCTTTCCCAGGAACGCCGTCGAGTTCTTCATCAGCTACTACGACTACTACCAGCCCGAGGCGTACGTCCCCAGCACCGACACGTACATCGAAAAGGACTCCTCCATCAACGAGGACATCGAGCGGCTGCGCCTGCGCGCCACCAGCTCGCTGATGGAGCGCGACGACGTGATCATCGTCTCCTCGGTCTCCTGCATCTACGGCCTGGGGGACCCGCAGGAGTACCGGGCGCAGATGCTGGTGCTGAACGTGGGGCAGGAGATCAGCCGCAAGAAGATCCTGGAGGGGCTGGTAGCCGTTCAGTACAAGCGCAACGACGCGGCGTTCGAGCGCGGCAACTTTCGCGTACGCGGCGACACGGTGGAGGTGTACCCCGCGTACGAGGAGCAGGGGATCCGCATTGAGCTGTGGGGCGACGAGATCGAGCGCATCTCCCGGTTTGACCCGCTGACGGGCGACACCATCAACACGCTCAAGAGCACGGCGATCTTTCCCGCCACGCACTTCGTGACGGCGCGGCCCAAGCTGGAGCGCGCGGTGGACCGCATTCGCCGCGAGCTGGACGGGCGGCTGAAGGAGCTGCTGGGGCAGGGCAAGCTGCTGGAGGCGCAGCGGCTGGAGAGCCGCACCAACTTCGACATCGAGATGATGCTGGAGATTGGCACCTGCTCCGGCATCGAGAACTACTCGCGCCACATCGCGGGCCGAACCGAGGGCGAGCGGCCGGCGTGCCTGTTCGACTACTTTCCCGAGGACTTTCTGGTGATCGTGGACGAGAGCCACGTCTCCGTTCCGCAGATCGGCGGGATGTTCAACGGCGACCGCGCGCGCAAGCTGACCCTGGTGGACCACGGCTTTCGCCTGCCCAGCGCGCTGGACAACCGGCCGCTGAAGTTCGAGGAGTGGGAGGAGCTGGTGCCCAAGGCGGTGTTCGTTTCCGCCACGCCCGGCGCGTACGAGCTGGCGCAGAGCGGCGGCGTGGTGGTGGAGCAGATCATCCGCCCCACCGGTCTCCTCGATCCGGTGGTGGACGTGCGGCCGGTGCGCGGGCAGGTGGATGACCTGCTGGCGGAGATCCGCATTCGCGTGGAGCGCAACGAGCGGGTGCTGGTGACCACGCTCACCAAGCGGATGTCGGAAGACCTGACGGACTTTCTGCACCAGAACGGGGTGCGCGTGCGCTACCTGCACAGCGACATCCAGTCGCTGGAGCGGGTGGAGATCCTGCGCGACCTGCGCCTGGGCAAGTTCGACGTGCTGGTGGGCATCAACCTGCTGCGCGAGGGGCTGGACCTCCCCGAGGTGTCGCTGGTGGCCATTCTGGACGCGGACAAGGAGGGCTTTCTGCGCTCCGCCAGCTCGCTCATCCAGACCGTGGGCCGTGCGGCGCGCAACTCGGAGGGGATGGCCATCCTGTACGCGGACAAGGTCACCGGCTCCATGGAGCGGATGATCGAAGAAACCAACCGCCGCCGGGTGCTGCAGCGCGAGTACAACGAGCAGCACGGCATCATCCCCATGACGGTCTTCAAGTCCGTGGAGGAGATCGAGCTCAGCACGCGGGTGGCCGATGCGCGGACCAAGCCGGAGCCGGCGGCGGGGGCGACGAAGGCGGCGGAGCGCCCGGTGTTCGGCACCAGGAGCCCGGCGGAGCTGCTGAAGGAGATCGAGCAGGGGATGCGCGACGCGGCGGCGCAGCTGGACTTTGAGCGGGCGGCGATCCTGCGCGACCAGTACCTGGAGCTCAAGGCGGAGATGGACGGCGCCAAGCCCGGCCCGCAGCGCCGCTCAGTGTCGGCGCTGCGGGGGTGAGGCCCGGATGGACGCCGTGCTGACGGAGGAGGCGCTGGAGCGCTGGGGGCGCCGCATTGGCGCGGAGGCGCACACGCCGCTGGTGATTGCGCTGCGGGGTGACCTGGGCGCGGGAAAGAGCACGCTGGCCCGCGCGGTGGCGCACGGCGCGGGGGTGGAAGGCGACGTGCCCTCGCCCACGTTCAACCTGGTATTCCGCTACGACACGCCGCGCGGGGTGCAGGTGCAGCACCTGGACCTGTATCGTCTCGAAGATCCGGACGAGGTGTGGGAGCTGGGGTGGCAGGAGCTGGGCGCGCCGGACGAGCTGGTGCTGATCGAGTGGCCGGAGCGCGCGGAGTCGCTGCTCCCCACGCCGCGGTGGGAGGTGGCGATCGAGGACGAGGGCGACCCCGCCAGCCGCCGCGTCCATGCCCGCCCGGTGGGCGACCCGCCGCCGCTGCCGGCGTTTGACGGAGGCGGGGCGTGAGGGGTGCGGGGAGCGAGACCGTGCTGGCGATCGACAGCTCCACGCGTGACGCGTACGTGGCGGTGGAGGTGGACGGGACGCTGGCGGCGGAGGAGGCGGTGACGGCGCGGGCCAACGCGTCTTCCGCGCTGCTGCCGGCGGTGGACCGGGCGGTGCGCGCGGCGGGGCTGGCGCCGGGCGCTCTCTCCGCCGTGGTGGTGGGCGGGGGGCCGGGCTCGTTCACGGGGCTGCGCATCGCCGCGGCGACGGCCAAGGGGATCGTCCGGGCGCTGGGGGTGCCGCTGTACGCGTACTCGGGGCTGCTGGCCGCCGCCGCCGCGCACCGGGACGGGGACGGCGCCGTCTGCGCGCTGTTCGATGCCCGCAACCGCGAGGTGTTTGCCGGGTGCTGGCGCTTTGATGCCGGCGCACGCGAGGTGCTGGGGGTGACGGCGGCGGGGATCGACGACGTCGTGGAGCGGCTGCGGGGGGAGCGCGTGCGCTTTGTGGGCGAGGGGGCGGCGCTGCACCACGCGCTGCTGGCGGACGCGTTTGGCGCGGAGGCGGTGGCGGGGGGGGAGCGTTCGCCGGCGAACGGCCTGCTCTGGCTGGCGCGCACGATGCCGGAGCACGGGCGCGTGGCGGACGCGGCGGCGTGGGAGCCGGACTACGTGCGGGCGGCGGGGGTGGAGCGCATCGCGGCGGCGCGGGGCGCGGGGTGATGGCGTCGAGCGCCGAGACGGTGGCCGCGCTGGCGCCTTCGCCGCGCTTTCGCATTCGCTCCCTGCGCGAGGGCGACCTGCCGCGCGTGCTGGAGATCGAACGCGAGTGCTTTTCCACGCCGTGGAAGGAGGTCACCTTTCGCGGCCTGATGAAGCGTTCCGACACCGACCTGCTGGTGGCGGAGACGGAGGAGGGGTGGCTGGCCGGCTACGCGGCGTGCTGGACGGTGATCGACCAGTCGGAGCTGGGGAACGTGGCGGTGTCGCCCGCGGCGCGCGGGGCGGGGATGGGCGGGGCGCTGGTGGACGCGGTGGTGGAGCGCATCAAGGAGCGCGGCAGCCACGAGTGCTACCTGGAAGTACGCGAGTCGAACCGCGAGGCACAATCCCTTTACGGCCAACGTGGATTCATCGTGGTCGGGCGGCGGCCCCGGTACTACTCGCTGCCCACGGAGGACGCGCTTGTGATGCGCCTGCGCGTGGGAGATCTTTCTTGACAGGCAGTCCGGCCCCGGGTAAGATAGGCCGTCTCGCCGTCTACTTTGTTCACTTGGGGGAAGAGGAGGAGCTGTGTCGCGCAGCTTGAACAAGGCGATCCTGATCGGCAACCTGGGGCAGGACCCGGAGATTCGCACCACGGGCGGCGGCCAGCGCGTGGGGCAGTTTTCGCTGGCCACCACCCGCACCTGGAACGACCAGAGCGGGCAGAAGCAGGAAAAAACGGAGTGGCACCGCATTGTGGTGTGGGGCCGTCTGGTGGACATCGTGGAGCGGTACGTAAAGAAGGGGGACCGCCTGTACGTGGAGGGCGAGATCCAGTACCGCACGTACGAGGACAAGGAAGGCGTCACCAAGTTCACCACGGAGATCAATCTCAAGGAGATGATCATGCTGGGTGGCGGCCGCGAGGGCGGCGGCGGTGGTGGTGACTACGGCGGCGGCGGTGGTGGGTATGGAGGTGGTGGCGGCGGGGGTGGTGGGTACGGCGGGGGCGGTGGCCGCGGCGGCGGCGGCGGCGGAGGCGGAGGCGGGTCGTACGGCGGTGGTGGTGGCGCGCGGGGCGGCGGCGGAGGTGGTGCGCCGGCCGGCGGTGGCGGAGGCCGCGGCGGTGCGGGCGGCGGCAACTACGACGACTTCCAGGCGCCGCCCTTCGAAGACGACGACGACCTGCCGTTCTGACCGGCCCACGCGATCGTCACGCACTCGCCGTGACTGTCGACAGGCAACTCGAAGGGAAGTGGCCGCTGGCCACTTCCCTTCTGACCATGCACAGAGATCACGCAGTTTCTTTCTCCTAATACCAAATCCGGCAAAACACCTCACCTCAAGTGAGACTACAGGAAACAGAGGTCGGGGTACAGAGGAACAGAGAAACAGCCAGAGGAACAGAGGAGGAATGCGGATCACCTCTGTTCCTCTGGCGGTTCCCGGTTCCTCTGTACCTTCCGATGTTGTTTTCCGGATTCGGTATAACGATAACCTGCCTCAGTGTTGCTCGGGTCGTTGCCGTGTCACATTTCGGTTACCCGCGCATCCGTTCCGACGCCCACACACACTTGCGGCGGAGGACGCATCCGCCGCCATCCCGCCGATTCACGTACGAATCAGCGGCATCGATGGAGCCGCGCTCACTGCGTTTGTGAGCACGTGGGATTGACGTCATCCTTCCGGGTACGGTGGGTTCGACTGGAAGTACCTGTGGCATCGGCTTTGTCGTCAGGAGCCTCGCAATTTTCAATGCGCCCTGTGGTACGGATCCATGCTCTGTGGGGTGGCCATATCTAGCGATGGGCCTCCCGAACGACCGGGGTGAGGAATGAGTACAGACGTGACTCGGAATGCTGGTGTGATGAGCGACGTGCGCGATGGCGCCCGTGGTCGTATGCTCGCGGCTCGGAATCGTGTTCGCCGGTGGTTCTCACGGGACGCGATGGTCGGTCTTGATCCCGATGCTCCAGAGGTGGTTGGAGTGCGGGGACCTGTCCTCTTTGTGTCGGACGCCACGCGCTAACCGGGATTTCAGGTTTGAATGCTCACAACAATGTCGGGGGGGGGGCCCCCCCGGCCCCCCCCCCGACTTTTTGGTGAGCGAGCATGGTTCGTCGACCAGCAGCACTACGACGAAAGCGGATAGCACCTGCAACCGCGGAGCGTAGCGTCACCTACGGGCCACTTGCGCTGATGTTCTTTGTATCGTAAAGTACTTCGCGAGTGATGCTGGAGCCGGGGTGGAGTGGCGATTGACGCGACGGTTCTTCGGCTGGTTGGGATACATCTACAGGGTGCCACGATGGAATTGCACATCCGCAACGTCTCCAAGAGCTATCCCAACGGCGTGCAGGCGCTGAAGGACGTGACGCTTACGATTCCGGCGGGGATGTACGGGCTGCTGGGCCCCAACGGGGCGGGGAAGTCCACGCTGATGCGCATCCTGGCCACGCTGCAGGAGCCCGACTCCGGCAGCATCCACCTGGGCGAGCTGGACGTGGTGCGGCAGAAGGACGAGGTGCGCAAGACGCTGGGCTACCTGCCGCAGGAGTTCGGCGTGTATCCACGGGTGAGCGCGGAGGAACTGCTGGAGCACTTCGCCATCCTCAAGGGCATCCCCGACCGCAAGTCGCGCAAGGCGCTGGTGGAGGCACTGCTGCGGCAGACCAACCTGTGGGAGGTGCGCAAGCAGAAGCTGGGCGGCTACTCGGGCGGGATGCGGCAGCGGTTCGGCGTGGCGGTGGCGCTGCTGGGGAACCCCAGGCTGCTCATCGTCGATGAGCCGACGGCGGGGCTGGACCCGGCGGAGCGCGTGCGCTTTCTGAACCTGCTGAGCGAGCTGGGCGAGAACAGCGCGGTCATCCTTTCCACCCACATCGTGGAGGACGTGTCGGAGCTGTGCACGCGGATGGCGATCATCGACCGGGGTGAGATTCTGCTGGAGGCAGAGCCGCTGGGCGCCATCGAAGAGATGCGGGGGCGGATCTGGCGGAGTGTGATCGAGAAGAGCGCGCTGGCGGAGACCGAGCGAACGCATCCGGTCATCTCCACAAAGATGCTGGGGGGAAGGACCGTGGTGCACGTCTACAGCGACACGGCGCCCGGCGCCGGCTTCGGGCCCGCCGAGCCGGACCTGGAGGACGTCTACTTCAGCACGATGGCGGGGCACATCGGGCGGCGCGCGCAACTGGAGGCGGCGGCGTGAAGGGCTACGATCACGGTGGACGGAAACATCCCGGGAGGAATCTGATGATCAAGAACATCATCCGGCGCCTGACGGGCGCGGCGAAGAACGCCGTAGTGTGGGGCGGCACCTGGTTCGGTCTCGCCTTCGCGACCATCATCGGGCTCCGCACAATCGGCGTCATCGTTCCGCCGGAGATCGGGGTGCTGGACGCGATCGGCATGGCCTTGCGCGTCGGGATCGCCGGCGGGGTCGCGGGGGGCGCCTTTGCTCTGCTCGTCAGCCTGCTGTATCGCGGGCGGCGGCTGTCAGACATCAACTGGATGCGCTTCGGGCTGGGCGGCGCGGCCGTGGCGCTGCTGCTGATGCTCGCGTTCCTCGGCATCCCCGGCCTGATTTCCGGGGACGGATTTCCGGCGCTCGACGACGTTCTTTCCGACCTGATCATCGCCACGGTGTTCGGCGGGATTGCGGCGGGTGCCTCGATGTGGCTTGCCCAGCGCGCGGAAACCCGATCCATCGGCGGGCCGGATCGATACGATGGCTTGAATGCCGGATGGCCAGCGGCGGAGGCGGAGGCGATTTATCGCACGCCCGTCCGGGTTCACCCGCAGCATCGCGGGACCTGACATGAAGTTCCGGGAGATCTTTCGCTTCGAACTGGTCTACCAGCTTCGTCGTCTCTCCACCTGGCTGCCGTTCGCGGCCCTGGCCGTGGTCGCGTACCTGTTCATCCGGCAGAACGTCGTCTCCGACCAGCTGTACGCGGATTTCCATCTCAACTCGCCCTTCATCATCGCGGTGGTCACCGTCTTCTGCACCCTGTTCTGGCTGCTGGTGGCCGCGGGCGTGGCGGGCGAGATCGCGGTGCGCGACGTGGAAACGGGGATGCATCCGCTCACCTACACGGCGCCCGTAAGCAAGGCCGAGTACCTGGGGGGGCGGTTCCTGGCCGTCTTTGTCATCAACGCCATCATCCTCCTTGCCGTGCCGCTGGGGGTGATGCTGGCCGTCTACGCGTCGGGCGTGGATCCGCAGATCGTCGGGCCCTTTCGGCCGGCGGCGTACCTGACGGCGTACGGCTTTCTGGCGCTGCCCAACGCGCTGCTGGGCACGGCGGTGCAGTTTGCCTGGGCCACGCTGAGCCGCCGGGCCATCGGGAGCTACGTGGGGAGCGTGATGCTCTTTGGCGTGGTGTACGGCGGGATCTTCGCCGTGATGTACTTTCTGAATGAGCGGACGTACGCGGAGCTGCTGGATGCGTTCGCCCACCTGACGATCGTCGACCTGACGCTGAACTGGACGCCGATCGAAAAGAGCACCCGCCTGGTCACACTGGAGGGCTCGCTGCTCCGCAGCCGCCTGCTGTGGTTCGGCGTTGCGCTGGCGGCGCTGGCGTTCACCTACGCCCGCTTCCGCTTCCAGCATCTGGCGGCCAGGCCGTGGTGGGGCCGTCTCCTGAGGCGGCGGGAGGCGCAGGCGCCCACGCCGTCGGGGAGCGGCATCCGGACCAGCCCGATCTCCGTCCCGGAGGTCCGGCAGACGTTCGGCTGGGCGATGCGCGCGCGCCAGACGCTGGACATCGCGTGGACGTCGTTCAGGGTGATCGCCAGGAGCCGGGGCGGGCTGATCGTGACGGCGCCGATCGCGCTGGTCGCGGTGATGATCCTGCCGGAGCACATGACCAACATGGGCACGCCGCTGCTGCCCCGGACGGAGTACGTCCTCACCTTTCTGACGGCGCCGCTCACCGATCCCATCACGCCCTGGGTGATCATCCCCATGCTGACGCTGCTGTGGGCGGGGGAGCTGGTGTGGCGGGAGCGGGAGGCCGGACTGGGCGAGATCACCGACGCGGCGCCGGTGCCGGAGTGGGTCCCCTTCCTGGGCAAGTTCCTGGGGCTGGGGCTGGTGCTGGCAGTGTGGATGGTGGTGCTGATGGCGATCGGGATCATCATCCAGGTGACCCAGGACTACCACCGCTTCGAGATCGGCCTGTACCTGAAGGTGCTGTTGGGGCTTCAGCTTCCCGAGTACCTGCTCTTTGCCGCGCTCGCGCTGGTGGTGCAGGGGCTGGTGAACCAGAAGTACATCGGCCACTTCGTCGCGCTGATCGTCTACGCGTTCATCCTCTTTGCCGCGCGGCTGGGCATTCGCCACAACCTGCTGGTCTACGGGTCCGCGCCGGACTGGGTCTACACGGACATGCGTGGGTTTGGCCCGTCGCTGGGGCCGTGGCTGTGGTTCATGCTGTACTGGAGCGCGTGGGCGCTGCTGCTGGGCGTCGTCGCGCGGCTGCTGTGGGTGCGCGGGCTGGAGCGCAGCCCGCGGGCGCGGCTGCGGCTGGCGCGCGGCCGGTTCACGCGGCCGACGATGGGGATCGCCACGGTGGCGGCGGGGCTGGTCCTGGGGTTGGGCGGGTTCATCTTCTACAACACCAACGTCCTGAACTCGTACCGCGGCGCCTCCGAACTCATGGAGATGCGCGCCGAGTACGAGCGCCGCTACGGGCGATACGCGAACGCCCCGCAGCCCCGCATCGCCGCGGCCAGGCTGCGCGTGGAGATCCATCCCCGGCGGCGGGCGGCGGAGATCCGCGGCGTCTATCACCTGGTCAACCACACCGCGGCGCCGATCGACACCATCCACCTGGCGCCCGCGCCCAGCGTCCGCACCGCGGCGGTCACCTTCGACCGGCCGGCGACGCGCACGAACGAGGTCGACGGCCTGTGGCACCACGTCTACGCGCTGGGGGCACCGCTGCAGCCCGGCGACTCGCTGCGGCTGAGCTTCGCGGTGGCTTACGAGCCGCGCGGCTTTCGCAACGGCGCGTTCGATCCCGTGCTGGCCGTGACGGAAACAAGCAGCTACTTCCGCAGCCAGGACGTGCTGCCCGAGATCGGCTACCAGGCCGCGCGCGAGCTGCTGAAGCCCGGTGAGCGGCGCCAGTACGGGCTGGCCGCGCGCCCGATCATCCCCACGCTGGACGACGCGGAAGCGGGCGAGGACATCACCGGCGCGTCGGGGATGGTCGCCACGGAGCGCATGGCGTTCGAGGCGGTGATCGGGACGGACGCGGACCAGGTGGGGGTGGCGCCGGGGACCCTGCGCCGCACGTGGACGGAGGGCGGGCGCCGCTACTTCCATTACGCGACCGACGCCCGCATCGGCTCGTACTCCTTCTTTTCCGCCCGCTACGCGGTGCACGAGGAAGTCTGGACGCCGCCGGCGGGCGGCGGGCAGCCGGTCACCATCCAGGTCTACCATCACCCGCGCCACGCGGCCAACCTGGACCGCATGGTCCGCAGCGTACGGGGCTCGCTGGACTACTACACCCGCGCGTACGGCCCGTATCCACACGGCCCCGTGATCCGGCTGGTGGAGAACCCCGGGCAGGGGATGGGGGCGCACGCGGAGGCGACGACCATCGACTACACGGAAGGGCTTTCCCGCTACAACCCGGCGGCGGATCCGAGAGGGCTGGACATGCCGTTCGCGATCTTTGCGCACGAGATGGCGCACCAGTGGCAGGTTCCCCACGCGTACGCCGAGGGCGCCCCGCTGCTGTCCGAAAGCTTTGCCTGGTACGCCGCCATGGGGGTGGTGGAAAAAGCCTACGGGCGCGAGCACCTGGAGCGGCTGCGGCGGTTTTTCCGGCAGCCGTCCCCCATCCCGCCGATCCGCCAATCCGTCCCGCTGCTCCGGGCGCTGGACCCGTACGCCGCCTACCGCAAGGGCCCGTTCGCGCTGTTCGCCATGAGCGAGTACATGGGCGAGGAGCGGGTGAACCTGGCCTTCCGGCGCCTGATCGAGCCGCACCGCACGGCGTCGCTGCCGGGCGCGACCTCGCTGGACCTGTACCGCGAGCTGCAGGCGGTCACGCCGGACTCGCTGCGCTACCTGTTGAACGACCTGTTCGCCACCAACACCTTCTGGGAGCTGGAGACGGAGCGCGCTTCGGCCAGACAGACGGCGGCGGGCACCTGGCAGGTGACGCTGCGCATCAAGGCGCGCAAGGTGACGGTGGATCCCGCCGGCAAGGAGGGGGAGGTGCCGATGGACGAGTGGATCCCGATCGGGGTCTATGCGCCGACCGAGCAGGGCGCGGAGTTCGGCGAGACGCTGTACCTGCGCAGCCACCGCATCCGCTCCGGCCCGCAGACGATCACCGTGACGGTGCCCGGGAAGCCGTCCGACGCCGGCATCGACCCGTATCTCGTCCTGATCGACCTGGAGCGGTTCGACAACGTGGAGGAGGTGGAGATTGAGGGCTGAGGGCGTGAACCGGACGGAGCAGCTTGAACGGCGAGTGCGATTGCTGCTCCTGCTGTTCATCGCGGGGCTGGTCGTCAGCGGCGTGACGGCCTTTCCGCTGGAGACGGAGATCCGCTGGCTGACCGGCGCGCTGGGCGCCGGGCCCGGAACGCGGCCGGAGGACGTCACCGGCGTGCTTCGCTGGCTGGTCACCGTGCGGGACGCGCTGATCGCGACGAACGAACGGTACCCGTTCCTGGCCTACGGATACGACTGGCTTGCGTTTGCCCACCTGGTGATTGCCGTGGCCTTCGTGGGCCCGTGGCGCGACCCGGTGCGGAACCGCTGGGTGGTCACGTTTGGCCTGATTGCGTGCGCCGGAGTCATTCCGCTGGCCCTGATCGCCGGGGCGGTGCGGGAGATTCCGCTGTACTGGCGGCTGATCGACTGCTCCTTTGGCGTGGTGGGTGCCACGGTGCTGTGGCCCTGCGCGCGCGCCATCCAGGAGCTGGAAGCCAGCCATGGCGGTGCGGTGGCCACGGAGGCGTGGCAGGTGAAGGGCGCACAATAAGGATGCCAACGAAGCCGTCCGGCGTCGGTATCGACGTCTGTCGATACGGACTTCGACGAACGGTGTCATCCTGAGGGAGCGCACCCCCGCGACTTCCTCAACCACAGAGCTTGCGGGCGACCGAAGGATCTTTGTCGGGTCGCGCGAAACCCAGCCCCCAGGGAGCCGTTCAAGGCTCCTGGTCCTGCGGGCAAGGTCCATCGGTCGGCGCGAAGGCGTTGTGTATCAGCAGATCGCGGAGCGGCGCCTCCCTCAGGATGACGGGGAGGGTCGAGGCTCTTCGACTTCCGCCCAGAATGATAGCGATTTCCGGACGATGCGTTACACAGGCGAACAGGAACTGGAGAGATTGTGAGAGGGATCGCACGGCGGATCACGACGGCCGGGGTGCTGGCGCTGGCGTTTGGCGCGGGCGGGGCTGCGTCCGCGGAGGCGCAGGCGGACCTGCTGGGGCCGGGCGCCGGGTTCATCGCGGTGGGCGGGTCGGGGATCGCGACGGGGGAGCTGGATGACTGGCTTGCGGCGCGCGGCTATCCGGCGTTCGGCGGCACCGCGGTGTCGGTCGGCTTTGGCGGGTACCGCATCCTGTCGAGCGGGGTGATGCTGGGCGGCGAGTTCAACGGGCTCATCATCGGCGAAGAGGCGCACGAGGGGCGCAAGGTGGGGCTAGGCGGCGGCTACCTTACGCTGGGCGTCGGCTACATGGTGAACGTGTCGCCGCGGGCGCGGGTCTATCCGCGGCTGGGCGTTGGTGTGGGCGGGATGGGGCTGTGGGTGGACCGCTCGGACACGGTGGACTTCGAGGAGGTGCTGGCGGGGGAGACAACGGTTCCCGACCGCACGAACGTGCTGAGCCGGGACGGCGTGGTGGTGGACCTGGGCGCCGGCGCGGAGTTCCTGCCGCGCGGCCGCCGCGGCCCGCTGATCGGCGTGCGCGCCGGCTACCTGGCCGCCGCGTTCGGTTCGGAGTGGGATGCGTACGAGCACACCGTGGTGGGAGGTCCGGAGGCATCGATCGCCGGGCCGTACGCCCGGGTGACGGTCGGATGGGCGTGGAGGCGGTAGGTGGAGCGCGGAGATTGGCCGATGCGATCATCCCATGCTGGTCGCGCCTGGCGCGGTTCGACGACGTGAAGGAGGTGGAGACTGAGAACTGAAGCCCTGCCACGGCCGCACACGCGCGGACGGGCATACGATTCGGCGGCGGCCACGGCGGTGCTTCCGTCCGGAGGTGCTTGCCACGAGGGCGCCGTGGATTTCGTCGATCGAAACTCCATCGTGCGGAGGATCTGGGGCGATGGAGACATGATCCTGCTGGTCTTTGCCGGATCCGCCGCCGAGTTCGCGCTGAATCGTGCCGTCGACTGGCTGTTCTTTACCGGAAAACTGCCCGCCGATCCCATCGGCCGGCTGTTCTCCACGGCCGGCTACGCGCAGGGGATCGTCTTTGCCGATGCAGCGACGGCCGCGCGCACGCTGGCGCGGATCCGCGCGGTGCACCAGACGGTGGAGCGCGAGCGCGGGCAGCAGATCCCGGATTGGGCCCACCGCGACGTGCTCTACATGCTCATCGACTACTCCGAGCGCGCCCATGAGACGTTCGCGCGGCCGCTGACCGCCGCCGAACAGCACGAGCTCTACGAGGTGTTCTTCCGCGTGGGCATCGGCCTGGGCATCCCCGATCTCCCGGAGACGTACGCCGCATGGAGGATCGATCGCGAGCTTCACCTCCGCCACGACCTGCTGCGCAGCGAGGGGACGAAGGCGCTGTACGCGCAGTATCGAGAGCACCTTGGTTTGTGGCGCTACCACCTGCTGCTTCGCCTTCAGTCAATCCTGACGCCGGAGCACGTGCGAGGCCTGCTGCGGCTGAAGCGCGCGGCGTGGCTGCGGCCTCTGGTTCGACTCTACCCCATCCTGGTCCGCGCCGGATTGCGCTCCATCATCCAGTGGCTGCTCATGCCATCGGAGTATCTTCCCGCCGTGCGGGCGCTGGATCAACCCGCGCCGCGCGCTGCGTGATACCAGATCCACATCCGGCAAAACACCTCATCTCAGACGAACTACAGGAAACAGAGGTCAGGGTACAGAGAAACAGGGAACAGCCAGAGGAACAGAGGAGAGAATGCGGATCACCTCTGTTGCTCTGGCTGTTCTCAGTCCCTCTGTACCTTCCGATGTTGTTTATCTCGGAGAGGGCGTCGAGAAATTTCGCATCCTGACGGTCATTCTGAGGGCAGCGCCGCTCCGCAGCTTGCGTGGACACGACAGTCGGGCGCCGACCGAAAGGCCCTTGCCTGCACGACGGCCGTAGGGGCAGCGGGGTCGTCGGAGTTATCCCCCCCGCTCGGCCAGGGCATGCGGGGCGGGGATTATGCTCTCCACCGCGTCCAGGCCCCGCTGGATGTCGCGTTCGATGTCGTCGCGCGATTCCACGCCGATGGAAAGCCTGACCAGGCCGGCGGGCATGGCGAACGACGCGGCGCGGTCGCCGATCTCCTCCAGCGCAAAGTCCAGCTCTTCGGGCACCTCCAGCGTGGTGTACACGCTGCCCAGGCTGCTGGCCAGCGGAATCCACCGCAGCGCGTTCACAAAGCGGCGCGTAGCCTCAAGCCCGCCCCGGAACGCGAACGATACCATCCCCCCGCCCAGCGCCATCTGGCGCCGCGCCACCTCGTACCCCGGGTGCGAGGGGAGAAACGGATAGCGCAGGTGCGACACCGCCGGGGAGGCCTCCAGCTGCCGCGCCACGGCATCCGCGGTTTCGGACTGGGCGCGCACGCGCAGGGGAAGGGTCTGCATCCCGCGCAGCAGCAGCCAGGCGGCGTGCGGATCCAGGCTGGGCCCCGTAAGCACCCGCATCTTCCGGATGTCCCCGACCAGCGCGGCGCCCCCCGCGACGGCGCCGGCCAGCACGTCCGCGTGCCCCGCCAGCGACTTGCTGGCCGACTGGATCGCCAGGTCGGCGCCCAGCGACAGGGAACGCTGGATCATCGGTCCCGCGAAGGTGGTGTCGACAAACACCAGGGCGCCGTGCGCGTGCGCCAGCCGGGTGAGCGACTCGATGTCCAGGATGTCGATGCCGGGATTGGACGGCGTCTCCAGGTACAGCAGCCGGGTATCCGGGCGTATCGCCGCCTCCACCTGCCGCGGGTCCGTGGCATCCACGAAGTTCACCCGCACGCCGGCGGACGCGGAAAGGTGCTCCAGGAACTGGATGGTCTGGGCGAAGATCGCCTGGTGCGCGACCACGTGGTCTCCCGCGCGCAGCACAGCCAGCAGCGAGGTGCTGATGGCGCCCATCCCCGATGAGAAAAGTAGCGCGTCCCCGGCGCCCTCCAGCGCGGCGATCCGCTCCTCCGCCAGGCGCACGGTGGGATGGCCGAAGCGCGTGTAGAACCCGCGATCCGGATTGCGCGCAAAGTGATCCGCCAACTCCGGCAGATCGCCGCCCTCCCACTGCGTGGTGAGAAAGAGGGGCGCGTTCAGCGTGCGGTGCCCCCGGGGCCGCCCCGCCGCGGTCGCCCACGGGTGCACCGCCAGCGTCTCCGGCGCCAGGGGTGGATCGATGGAGCGGGCGCTTGGTATCGTGTCCATGTCGTGGTCATGTGGATGTGAAAAGCGCGACGCCGCCAGCCGTGCGTGGCGCGCGTGCCGGGAGGGCGGGGAAGGGACCGGTGGTCAGCGGTCCAGCACCGGCAGGTACGCCCGCCACGGGCCCACCGCCTCCCGGTTCTGCCTGGCCATCACTCGCGCGACCTGGGCGATGTGGCCCAGGTCGTGGGCTACCCAGGTGGCCAGCAGCTGGCCCAGCGTCACCCGTCCGAACTCCGGGTGCAGCCCTTCCAGCCGCAGCTTCTGCCCGTCCAGCCGCCACGAGGCGAGGGTCGCCAGGTTCTCCGTCCGCAACTGGGCAAACTCGTCCAGAAGCTCCGTAAGTGTTCTGCCGGCGCTGTCGCGGAACTGCGCCTCCCGATCGAACGGCGCGAACGTCCGCCCGGAGCCGTGCTCCAGGATCATCCGGGCCCGCGGGATCCAGTTGGCGCGCTCGCCGTGCACCAGGTGGCCCACGATGGCGAACGGGCTCCACGTCCCGGCGCCTTCGACGGCATGGATCCATTCGGGGGGCAGGTCCTCCAGCATTGCGCGCAACACTTGCGGCGTGCGCTCCAGCAGCGGCACCTGCGCGCTCAGGTCGAAGCTCATCGTAGGCAGCGGTGGTGCGCGGCGTGTGGCGCGCCGCGCGGTGATGTGGCGAACTCCCTCAGGCGCAGAGGGTGGCTAAACCGCCTCAGTCATCCTGAGGGAGGCGCCGCGCCGTATCCTGCTTGTACGCAGGAGTTTGGCGCCGACCGAAGGACCTTGCCGGCAGAAGCGTGAGGCTGGCTTCATGCCCCGCATCTTGCCTCACGGTGGCGGAGAGAAGGTCCTTCGGTCGCGCGTAAGCTCTTGTGTTCCTGAAGGTTACCCGTGGCGCTCCCTCAGGATGACTGTGCGCTGCCGTACGAAGAACCGAGTTTCACAACACCCTCTCAGGATGACACCGGGCCTCCGGGGAGCGGATGAGGTTTGGCTGCACCCTCTCACGCGCGGTCGAGGCCTCGAACCGTGCGAATCCCCCGGCGATGCCGGGTTCCCGCCGAACCCCGAGCGCGTCGGGCTCCTCCGGAATGTGGAGGCAGCCGCGCACGGACGTCCAATACCGATATCGGATGGCGCGGGGGTGGTGCGGGCATGGCATATGTCCATGACGCGGTTGCATCGTCATCATCCGAACAATGCATTGGACGAATGGCCGCCATCACCCTATTCTGGGAGACGGCGGCCGCTCGCCGCGTTTGTCCGCTTTACGACCTGTCACGATGATCCTGAACCTGCGGCACCTGGAGATGGTGCAGGCGATCCACCAGGAGGGGACGCTCACGCGGGCGGCCAGCCGGCTGTTCCTGTCGCAGCCAGCGCTTACACGGCAGCTGGGCAAGCTGGAGGCGCGGATGGGCGCGGCGCTGTTTCGCCGGCACCCCAGGGGGATGGAGCTTACGCGCGAGGGGCGCCGGCTGCTGGAGTCGGCCGAGCGGGTGCTGCGCGAGCTGGAGCGCGCCGAGCACGACGTGCGGCTGCTGGCGCAGGGATACGCTGGCGCGCTGCGGGTGAGCACGGAATGCTACATGTGCTACCACTGGCTTCCGCGCGTGGCGCGCGTGTTCGGGGAGCGCTTTCCGCGCGTCGAGGTGCAGCTGGTTCCCGAGGCCACGCGGGATCCCTGGGGGGCGCTGGAGACGGCGGCCGTGGACGTGGCGTTGGCGTACAGCGTTCCACCGCATCCGGCCGCCGTTCACCGGACCGACGTGTTTCGCGACGAGATCGTCGCCATCGTCAGCACGGACCACCGCCTGGCGGGCGAGCCGCACCTTGCGCCGGAGAGCCTGGCGGCCGAAGCGCTCCTGTGCCACTACGCCGAGCCGGGCCGGGGCGTGATGGAGCGGGAGTTCCTGGAGCCGTCCGGCGTGCGTCCGCGGCGCACGATCGAGATGCCGGCGACGGCGGCCGTGGTGGAGATGGCGCGCGCCGGCTACGGCGTGGCCATCGTGCCCCGGTGGATCCTGGAGGCGCAGGGCTCGCTGGACCGGCTGGCGGTGCTGCCGCTGGGCCAGGGTGGTCTGTGGCGCACGTGGTACGCCGCCTGTGCCGGCGGGCGCCAGGACGAGCCCGTGCTGGCATCGTTGATCCGCGTGCTGCGCGAAGAGCTGCAGTGGACCGGGAGCGCCGCGGAAGCCGCGCCGGAGCTGCGGATCCACGTCGCCTGACCGCGCCCTTATGCCGGATCGTATCATGCCGCCCGTAAACGGCTGGCGCACGAGACATCCCATCCCCCAACGGAGGTTGCGGCCATGCAGGCGCAGGTTCTGGAGCTGAGCACGCTGGCGGGGTACGTTGAGCACGAGACGGAGCGGTGGAGGGACTGGTTTCAGGCCGTGCCGCCCGAGGTGCTGGACCTTCCCCTGGGCCCCGGCGCCGACGGGACGGTCCGCACGCTGGTCAAGCACATCTTTGCCGTGGAGCTGCGCTATGCCCAGCGCCTGGTGGGCGAGGCGGTCAGCGGCTACGACGAGCTGGCGGACGGAACCGTCGAGCAGCTCTGGCACATCCACCACACGGCGAACGCGACGCGCGGCCGCTACCTGGCGGACGCGTCGGCCGAGGCGCTGGACCGCGTTCTGGTCTCCGAAACCCGCAAACTGGGCCGCATCGAGTCGCGGGCGCACACCGTCCTGATACACTCGCTCATCCACGGCATTCGCCACTGGGCTCAGGTCGCCATGGTGCTCCGCCAGCACGGGCACGGCGGCCTGTGGGAGCATGACTGGCTGCTGAGCCCGGCCGTGCAGTAGCGGGCAGCCCGCGGGCCGTGGCAAGAAGGGCGCGGGGGAAACCATCCCCGCGCCCTTTTTGCGTTTGCCCCGCGGTAGCTGCCGATGCGCGATGTAGAGGACGTGACGCCGGCTCCGACTACGGGTGCAGGCGACGGTCGACGGCTCCAGCGCAACCGCCGGTCACGGCACCCAAAGGAGAGCAACCATGAAGTACATGCTGATGATGCACACGCCGCGCGGGACAGGGGACTACGAGATCTTCAGCTGGCCCCCGGAAGACTTCCAGGCGCACATGGATCACCTGAACCGCCTGAACGCCGAGATCCGCGAAGCCGGCGAGTGGGTGGAGGTCCAGGGCCTCACGCCGCCGGGCAAAGCGAAGCTGGTGCGGGCGGGAAAGAACGGCGAGCCGGTGACGGACGGGCCGTTCCCGGAGGCAAAGGAGTTCCTGGCCGGCTACTGGATCGTGGAGGTCGACACGCCAGAACGCGCCTGGGAGATTGCGGCAAAGGCCTCGGCCGCCCCCGGCCCCGGCGGCGCGCCGCTGAACATGCCGATCGAGGTGCGGCAGGTGATGAGCGCGCCCGCCCCGGAGGTGTGATGTGATACCAGATCCGACAAAACTGTCATTCTGAGGGAGGCGCCGCGCAGCGCTCTCCGTTCGCTCAGGAGCATGGCGCCGACCGAAGAATCTCCATGCTGAAACACGCGGTTCTTTCCGTCACGACGGGGTTCCCGGGCGTTGCCCGGAAAGGGATTCCGCGCGAGGGGAGAGAGATTCTTCGGTCGCGCCACTGGCATCGTGGCGTTCCCGAAAGCCCGACGAGGGCGCTCCCTCAGAATGGCAGGTGTTTTCCCGGATTCCGTATTATGATGATGATGGCTGAGGCGTGTGGATATGTGGAGTGCTCCCCAACCCGTTCACCCGTTCACCCGTTCACCCGTTCACCCGTTCACCCGTTCACCCGTTCACCCTCACACCCTCACACCCTCACACCCTCACACCCTCACACCCTCACACCCTCACACCCTCACACCCTCACACCCTCACACCCTCACACCCTCACACCCGCCCGCCGTGGCACCGCCTGTGCTGATGTCAGGCGCCCCTCCTTCCGCGACGGGGCCGAAACGACGGGCGACGGGACACACATGACGGATAAAGCCGAGCAGGCCGACGAGACCGCGCAGGCGGTGGACGACGCGCTACCCATCGCGCTGGTGGACGGCAGCAACGTGGCGCACAGCAGCGAGGGCGACGAAGCGCGGCTCGCCAACATCAAGCTGGTGGTGCGCAAGCTGATCTCCGAGGGCTACGAGCCCATCGTGGTGGCGGACGCCGCGCTGCGGCACCAAATCGACGACAAGGAGGGGTACGAGCGGCGGGTGGAGGAGGGAAAGATCAAGCAGGCCCCCGCCGGGACCGACGCCGACTACTTTCTGCTGGCGTTCGCCCGCGAGCTGGACGCCGTCATCGTCTCCAACGACCTGTTCCGCGACCGCGCCGAGGCGTTCCCCGAAGCACGCGAGCGGATGATCCGCTACATGATCGTGGACGAGCAGGTCGTCTTCGAGCGCCGCAACAAGAAGCGGTAGGCCGGGTCCGGGACTTCGCTGATCGGCTCACTGCCCTGGAACGATTGATCCCCGGAGAGCATCCTCTCCGGGGATTTCCTTTGTCCTGCATCCATGGCGTCGATCCGCCGTCGCCGCCGCTTGCCAGTCACCCCGGCGGCGGGGTAACTTCCCCCTCGGCGGAACCCTCCCGCTGCCTCCCAACCCATCCGCAAGTTCAAACGCAGCAATCAAGTTGAGAGATATCGCGCTGTACCACGGCGACGGCCGCGGCTGGATCGAGGTCATCACCGGCGTAATGTTCAGCGGCAAGAGCGAAGAACTCATCCGGCGCGTGCGCCGCGCGCTCATCGCCCAGCGCCGCGTGCAGGTGTTTAAGAGCGCCCTGGACGACCGCTACGCCGGCGTGCGCACCATCAGCTCCCACGACGGCTCGGGTGTCGAGGCGGTTCCCGTGCGCTCGTCTACTGAGGTGGCCGAGCACGTGCACCCGTACACGCAGGTGGTGGCCATCGACGAAATCCAGTTCCTGGATGACGGCGTGGTGGACGTGATCAGCCTGCTGGCCGACAACGGGGTGCGGGTGATCGTCGCCGGGATCGACATGGACTTTCGCGGCGAGCCGTTCGGCCCCATGCCGCGCGTGCTCACCGTGGCGGAGACGGTGGACAAGCTGCACGCCATCTGCGTGGTGTGCGGCAACCCGGCCACCCGCAACCAGCGCCTGGTGGACGGCTCGCCCGCGCCGTACGAGGGGCCGCAGATCCAGGTGGGCGGCAGCGAGGCGTACGAGGCGCGCTGCCGCCGCTGCCACGACGTGCCCTCCGACCAGCGCTACCAGACCTCGCTGCTTGACCTGCTCGGCAGCACCCCCGCCGACCCCGTCGTCCTCACCCGCGAAAGCCTGGTGCGGCGCGGATAAACGGGAACGAGCGGTAGATGAAGACGCGGGCCCGGGATCAGATACCGGGCCCGCGTCCGTCCATCCGGAATCGGCCGCTCAGCCCGATCCCTCACGCACGCCGCTCAGGCATGCGTGAGGCGCCGAGGCGATTCTTCCCGAGTCCGGGAACCCGATCCGTGGCCGATTGAAATCAGTCGCCGGCGTGCGCGCGGCGCTTCGGCGGCTCGGGGGGATCGTCCGGGAGCGGGATGTCGAAGGGGGATACCTCCCGCACCTGCCCATCCTGCCACACCGTCATCGGAACGTTGGCGGCCCGGTGCCGGCGCACCGCCGTCTGAAACGCGAGGTCCAGAATGCGCTGCATGCGCGCGTCGTCATGCCAGACCTCGTCGATGCGGTTCTCACTCATCCGCTCCTCCTCCTTCCGAAACATGTGCAGCCTGTGCCTGGATCTCCCGCCAGGCCTTTACATCATACACTTCCACCCGCCCGGACTTCCACCCTCGAGCGATCATCACCCCTCCCCCGCCTGACCCGCTGAAGGCTGCATGGTAGACGCGCCACTCGTCCACGAGGTGACGGTAGATCCGCTCGAAGTTCCGTACGCTCCGCAGGTACCGGCGCAGCACATCCTCCGTCGGGATGTGATGTCCTCCCAGCCGCACCCGCCCCCGCACGCGGCGTACGGCCATGTGCGCATCGGGCAGCCACAGGTACAGAAGGCGGCTCCGATACCCCGACGCATGCAGGTCCGCCAGCGTGCGCCGGAGCGACATTCCCGACATGGTGGTCTCCAGCGCGAAGTTCGACGCGGAGTCTCGCAGACGGTCGATCTCCGCGCGCATAATGCGGCCCGCCGTCACCGCGGCCCGGGCGGGATCGTCCGCCAGTGCACGGGCGAATGCGTCCGCGTCCAGGTACGTGTCGATCCCGAACTGCATCAGGAGCACTTCGGCGGCCGTCGATTTTCCAGCGCCGTTGATCCCGGCGATCACGACGGCGGTTGGGGAAAGAATTTCCATGTTCCTCCTCCTCAGGCGGCTACGGGCGGGGCCGCGGTGGCGCGGTCCAGGGAGCGGTACTGGATGGCCTCGCTGATGTGGCCGCTGGTGATCTCGCCGCCGCCATCCAGGTCGGCGATGGTACGGGCGATCTTGATGACGCGGTGGTAGGCGCGCGCGGAAAGGCCCAGCCGCGCGATGGCCGTGCGCAATAGCGCGTCGCTCGCCTGGTTCACGCTGCAGAACGAGGTGATGTCGCGCGGCGTCATGTGCGCGTTGGCGTAGATGTCGCCGCGCCCGGCGAACCGCGCCCGCTGGATCTCGCGCGCCCGCGCCACCCGCTCGCGGATGTCCGCCGACGGCTCCCCGGCGCGCGTGTCGGCCAGGTCGCGGTAGCGCACGCCGGGCACCTCCACGTGCAGGTCGATGCGGTCCAGCAGCGGCCCCGACACGCGGCCCAGGTACTTTTGCACCGCCAGCGGCCCGCAGGTGCACCGCCGCTGGCCGTCGCCGTGATAGCCGCACGGGCACGGATTCATCGCCGCGACCAGCATGAAGCGCGACGGATACGTGAGAGAGACCGCCGCGCGGCTCAGCGTAACCTTTGAATCTTCAAGGGGTTGGCGCAGGACCTCCAGCACGTTGCGGCGAAACTCCGCCAGCTCGTCCAGGAACAGCACGCCGTTGTGGGCCAGCGACACCTCGCCGGGCCGCGGGTTGGACCCGCCGCCGATGAGCCCCGCGTCGGAAATGGTGGTGTGCGGGTTCCGGAACGGGCGGCCGATGATGAGCGACTTGCCGCCCCCGATCAGCCCCGCGACGGAGTGGATCTTGGTGGTCTCCAGCGCCTCCTCGAAGGTGAGCGGCGGCAGGACCCCCGGCAGCCGCTGCGCCAGCATCGTCTTTCCCGAGCCGGGCGGCCCCACCATCAGCACGTTGTGCGACCCCGCCGCCGCCACCTCCAGCGCGCGCTTCACGTGCTCCTGCCCCTTCACGTCCGCGAAGTCGGCGTCGTACGCGGACGCGGTGCGGAACAGCGCCTCGCGGTCCACGCGCGCCACCGGCAGCTCCGCCGACCCCTGCATGAAGCGGATGACCTCGGTGAGCGTCGCCGCGCCGCGCACCTCCAGCCCCTCCACCACCGCCGCTTCGGCCACGTTCTCGTTCGGCAGCACCAGCCCGGTAAGCCCCGCCGCCCGCGCCGCGATGGCGATGGGCAGCGCGCCGCGGATGGGCCGCAGCCCTCCGTCCAGCGCCAGCTCGCCCAGCAGCAGGAACTTCGCGAGGCGTTCGATGGAGTCCATCTGCCCCGTCCCCGCCAGGATGCCCAGCGCGATCGGCAGGTCGAACCCGCTCCCCGACTTGGCGATGTCGGCCGGAGCCAGGTTCACGGTCACCCGCTTGGGCGGGATCAGGTAGCCGCTGTTCTGCACCGCCGCGATCACGCGTTCGCGGCCTTCCTTTACCGCGCCCTGCGGCAGCCCCACGGTATAGAAGGCGGGAAGGCCGCTGGCCACGTCGGCCTCCACGGTGACCAGGTACGCGTCGATGCCGAGCACCGCGCCGGAAAGGGCTCGTGCGAGCAAGGGATCGCTCCATTGTGTGATGGGGATTTTCGGCGAGAAACAGCGCCGCGGCACTACCCTAACCCCTTACGTGCACGGCGTCAACTTGCCTGATTCCATCAGGGATCAGCGGTACCACGGCTGTCCCAGGAGGAGCGGGATGGATGCGCCAGCCGTGCGCACGCGGCTGGCTCCGCGGGCGATCGGTCAGACCGGGGGGCCGGTGCGCGTTCCGACCGTTCTCAACGCGGAACGCGCGGTTCCGATTCCATCCACCCGCTGCCGCAGGAGGTGCTGGCGAAACAAGATCCCATCCAGGCGTACGGCAGTCCCCCGGCCGGGCCATCCGGCGTCCACCCGGACGCTGACCGAAGCCCGTCGCGGCGCGGGACAGCCAGGGCGTTCGCGCCCCAGCGGATCGGCCACATCCCTGGCGATCCGCTTCCATCCACCGTCACCCAGGAGAACCAGGGAACGCGAGCTTTCCGTTTGTCGATCGCATTGTGCTGATCGCGCCGGGCGCACGTTCACGGCCCGCCACGCCGATCGGCATCCCAACACAAGCATGCCGCCAGGCCTTTGGGGCCGCGGCGGCTTACAGGAGAGAACGTCATGCGGCTATTCAGGACCACCGGTCTGTGCGCGCTGCTTCTCGGGAGTGCGGGCGCGTGCGCGGACCTTACGGTGCCCAACCTCAATCAGCCTGACCAGTCACGCGTCGTCGCCGACGCGGGAGACGTGGAAACGCTGATCGCAAACTCCTACCTGGCCCTGTACTCCAGCTACACCGCCCAGACGGACCTGGTGCTGAGCACGGCTTCGTTCCAGCACACGGCCACGGCGGCAAACCTGGGGATGATCCAGCTTTCCAAGATCCCCCGCGAGCCGATCAACAACACCACCTCCGATGCCTACGTCAGCACGTACCAGGAGATCTGGTACGGCTCGTACGCGGCCATCAAGGCGGCGGTGGACGGCCTGAACGCCACCGACCCCGGCAACCCGGACGGCTTTCAGATCATCGACGAAGCGACGGGTGCCGACAACACGCCGCGCGCCCGCGCCTGGGCGCGCTTTGTCCAGGGGCTGGGCCACGGCCTGCTGGCGCTTACGTACGACCAGGGGTTCGTGTACGACCAGGGCGACGACCCGGCGGCGCTGGAGCTGCAGCCGTACAACGAGGTGATGGTGGAGGCGCTGGCCATGCTGGACGATGCCGCCGCCATCGCCGCCGCCAACGAGTTCACCATCCCGGCCACGTGGTTCGGCAACGTGGGGATGGACAAGGCCACGTTCCTCAGGACGGTGAACGGCTACCAGGCGTTCCTTCGCGCCGGCGTGGCCCGCAACCCCACCGAGCGCAACGCGGTGGACTGGGCGGCGGTGATCGCCGACGTGGACGCCAGCTTTCAGTGCACCGGCCCCACGGCCTGCGAGAACCTGACGGTGGAGGCCGACCCGAACGTCTGGATCCACGGCACCCACTTCTTCATCGGCTTTGCCACCCAGGCCGGCGCGTGGGCGCAGGTGAACAACTTCGTCAGCGGCATGGCCGACCAGTCGGGCGGCTACCAGACGTGGCTGAACAAGGACGTACTGGCCCGTACGCCCTTCCTGATCATCACCCCCGACCTGCGCTTTCCGCAGGGCGCCACCGCCACGGAGCAGACGGGGAACCCGGGCCGCTACGTCCTGTACGGCGGCACGCGCGGCCACCTGCGCTCGGACCGCGGCACCTGGCGCTGGTCGTTGTACCGCGACTATCGCCTGGACAACAGCCCGGGCGACCAGGGCACGTCCATCCTGCTCAGCGGGCGCGACCTGCGCCTGCTCAAGGCCGAGGGAATGTTCCGCGCGGGCCAGCTGGCGGCGGCCGCGGACATCGTCAACGAGACCCGCGAGCACAACGGCCTGAACGGGACCGACGCGACGGGAACCAACACGAGCTGCGTCCCCAAACTGCCCGGCGGGCAGTGCGGCAACCTGTTCGAGATGCTGAAGTGGGAAAAGCGGATGGAGAACTACCACTACAACTTTGGTGCGTGGTTCTTCGACTCCCGTGGCTGGGGCGACCTGTACAGGGGCACGTTCCTGCACTTCCCCGTGCCGGCGCGTGAGCTTCAGGTGCTGGGTCTGCCCGTGTACACCTTCGGCGGCCCGGGCGGGTACGCGGAAGGCACGTCTCCGGGCAGCAGCTACGCGTATCCCAGGGAGTAAGCGGCAGCGTGGCCCGGCCACGGACCCGCGACAGGAAGGCCGTGCCCCCCGGGGCACGGCCTTCGTCGTTTCACCCTGCGGCGTACGCGGCGAGCACCGCACAGCGTAACGCGCTGTCGTTCCCCGACATCCAGCCACTTTCGATGCCCGGCATGGCCGCGGCCCGGGCAAAACCCGTCACATCCTGAACAGGATGGGCGTTGTGACAGGCTGAATGCAGCGCGCGCGCATTCTCCCATTCCGTGTCCACCCTCCCCGCTGCAGCGGGTGGAGAGACCAGACACATCCGTCGTCCGGCCCGGAAGGGCGCAGGATCACGGCGGCTCATCCAACGCAGGTCCACACGGCTTACGCCGCCAGCGCCTTTTTGCGCCCCGGCGGCCAGGAGGAGGAAAATGCGGCTACTCAGGATCACCGGTCTGTGCGCGCTGCTCGTGGGAAGCGCGGGTGCGTGCGCGGACCTCACGCAGCCCAACACCAACCAGCCGGACCAGTCTCGCGTCATCGCCAGCGCCGGCGATGTGGAGGCGCTGGTCGCCGGCTCGTACCTCACCCTGTTCAGGGGCTACACCTGGCAGACGGACCTGGTGCTGAGCACCACTGCCTTCCAGCACTCCACGACGGCGGCGAGCTTTGGCACGGTGCAACTGTCGAGGTTGCCGCGCGAGCCGATCAACAACACCACCTCCGACGCGTACACGTCCATGTACGAGGAGATCTGGTACAACTCGTACGCGGCGATCAAGGCGGCGGTGGACGGCCTGAACGCCACCCACCCGCTCAACCCCGACGGCTTCCGGATCATCGACGAGCAGACGGACGCCGACAACACGCCGCGCGCCCGCGCCTGGGCGCGCTTCACCCAGGGGCTGGGCCACGGCCTGCTGGCCCTGACCTACGACCAGGCATTCGTGTACGACCAGGGCGTCGACCCGGTAAAGCTCACGCTGCAGCCGTACAACGAGGTGATGACGGAGGCGCTGGCCCAGCTGGACTCGGCCGCCGCCCTCGCCGCCGCCAACGACTTCACCATTCCGGCCACATGGTTCGGCAACGTAGGGATGACCAGGGCTACGTTCATCCGGACGATCAACGGCTACCAGGCGTTCCTCCGCGCCAGCGTGGCCCGCACCCCCGCCCAGCGCAACGCCGTAAATTGGGCGGCGGTGATCGCGGACGTGGACGCCAGCTTCCCGTGCCCGGGTTCCGCCACCTGCGAGAACCTGACGATCGACGCGGATCCCAGCGTGTGGATCCACGGCACCCACTACTACATGGGCTTCGCGATGCAGAGCGGCGCCTGGGCGCAGGTCAGCAACTTCGTCCACGGCATGGCCGACCAGTCGGGCGGCTACCAGACGTGGCTGAACAAGCAGGTGCTGTCCCGCACGCCGTTTCTGATCGTCACCCCCGACCTGCGCTTTCCCCAGGGCGCCACCGCCACGGCGCAGGCGCAGAATCCGGGGCGCTACCTGCTGTACGGCGGCACGCGCGGTCACCTGCGTTCGGACCGAGGCACCTGGCGCTGGTCGATGTACCGCGACTACCGCCTGGACAACACCCCGGGCGACCAGGGTCCGTCCATCCTGCTCAGCGGCCGCGACCTGCGCCTGCTCAAGGCGGAGGGGCTGTTCCGTGCGGGCCAACTGCAGGCGGCCGCGGACATCATCAACGAAACGCGCGTGCACAACGGCCTGAGCGCGGCCACCGCGGCGGGGCTGAATACCAGCTGCGTCCCCAGGCTGCCAGGCGGGCAGTGTGGGGGCCTGTTCGAGATGCTCAAGTGGGAGAAGCGGATGGAGAACTACCACCACAACTTCGGTGCGTGGTACTTCGATTCGCGCGGCTGGGGAGACCTGTACCGGGGGACGTTCCTGCACTTTCCGGTGCCCGCGCGTGAACTGCAGGTGCTCGGGCTGCCGCTGTACACATTCGGCGGTCCCGGAGGCTACAGCAACGGCACCTCGCCGGGAAGCAACTACGCGTACTCTCGCGAGTAATCGGCCACCCTGCGAACGCTTCGGCCAGAAGGCCGTGCCCCCTCGGCACGGCCTTCGTCGCTTCATACGGCGGTCTTCGGGAACCATTCTGAGGTGGTCACGCGGCATGATGGGATGCGGGAGATCCCAGGGTTATGCGTAGTAAATACAATAGTTTGCACGATGGCGAGACGTACGGGATGCGCTGCCGTGTCGCTGCATCCAACCCGTTCTCGCCAGCGAGCATGGCCGTAACGCACCGGACGCAGCGGCTCGGCCAGTCCAAAAACGCACACCGTAACCCGTCACGTTTGGGAGAGTGGTACGTTCTGATAGACCCAGCGCGGAGCAAGCGCGGTTTTCCCCGTTACGGACCCGGCCACCCGCTGTCGCAGGAGGTGCTGGCGCAAACAGGATCCGCAGGCGCAGGCCGTCCACTCGGGCAATCCCGGCGTCCCCCCGACGTCCGTTGGACCACCCGGCGCGGCGCACGACGCCCGACGTCGTTCGCGCCCCGTTACGTGACCGAAAAACCTCGACGGCTCCCCGGCCGCCGGCACACAGGAGGTCGAGAAACGAGGCACACCCGCCGTCGGACCGAGGCGGGCCCCAGCATTACAACTCCCTTCCAGAATACAAGCATGCCGCCCGGGCCTTCGCGGCCCCGGCGGCCACCAGGAGAGAACACATGCGGCTACTCAGGACCACCGGTCTGTGCGCGCTTCTTCTCGGAAGCGCGGGTGCGTGCGAGGACGTTACGGTGCCCGCTCCCTCCCAACCGAGCCAGAACCTCACCGCCGCGGGCGGAGAGGACGTCGAAGCCCAGATCGCCGGCTCGTACCTCAGCCTGTTCTACGGCTACACCTGGCAAACGGACCTCGTGCTGAGCACGGCTTCATTCCAGCACACGTCGATGGCGGCGAACCTTGGCATGGTCCAGCTGTCGAAGATCCCGCGCGAGCCCATCAACAACACCACCACCGACGCCTACGCGGCCACGTACGGCGAGATCTGGTACAACTCGTACATCGCCATCCAGGCGGCGGTGGATGGGCTTAACGCCACCGACCCCGCCAATCCCGACGCCATCCAGATCACCGACGACGGCACGGGCGCCGACAACACGGCGCGCGCCCGCGCCTGGGCGCGCTTTGTACAGGGGCTGGGCCACGGCCTGCTGGCGCTGACCTACGACCAGGCGGAAGTGCGCGAACAGGGTGACGATCCGGCCACGCGCACGCTGCAGCCGTACGGCGTGGTGATGGCCGCCGCGCTGGCCCAGCTGGACGACGCCGCCGCCATCGCCGCCGCCAACGACTTCACCATCCCGGCGTCGTGGTTCGGCAACGTGGGGATGTCGAAGGCGACGTTCCTCAAGACCATCAACGGCTACCAGGCGCTGCTGCGCGCCGGCGTGGCCCGCACCCCCGCCGAGCGCGCCGCGGTCAACTGGCCTGCCGTCATCGCCGACGTGGACGCCAGCTTTACCTGCGCGGGCCCCAACTGCCAGGACCTGACGATCAACGCCGATCCCAACGTGTGGATTCACGGCACCCATTACTACATCTTCTTCTCGACGACGGCCGGCGTGTGGGCGCAGGTGAACAACTTCATCAGCGGCATGGCCGACCAGTCGGGCGCCTACCAGGCCTGGGTCAACACGCCGGTTGTGAGCCGCATGCCCTTCCTGATCCAGGCGAAGGACAACCGCTTCCCCAAGGGCGCCACCGCCGCCGAGCAGGCCGAGAACCCGGGCAAGTACATCGAGTACGGCGGCACCCGCGGACACGCCCGCGCGGACCGCGGCACGTGGCGCTGGTCGCTGTACCGCGACGCGCGTCTGGACGAAACCCCGGGCGACCAGGGCGCGTCGGTCCTGATCAGCGGCCGCGACCTGCGCCTGCTCAAGGCCGAGGGCCTGTTCCGCGCCGGCAACCTGGCCGGGGCCGCGGACATCATCAACGAGACGCGCGTGCCCAACAGCCTGCGGCCCACCAACGCGGCCGGCTTCAACCCCACCTGCACGCCCCGGCTTCCCAACGGCAGCTGCGGCAACCTGTTCGAGATGCTGAAGTGGGAAAAGCGGATGGAGAACTACCACCAGAACTACGGTGCGTGGTACTTCGACGCGCGCGGCTGGGGCGACCTGTACCGCGGCACGTTCCTGCACTTCCCGGTGCCCGCGGCTGAGCTGCAGGCGCGCGGCCTGCCGCTGTACACCTTTGGCGGCGTCGGCGGCCCGGGCTCCTCGCCCGGCAGCAGCTACGCGTTCCCCGGCGAGTAAGCGGGTTCTTACAAACCGTTTCGCCACAAGCCGTTGCAGGAAGGCCGCGCCCCCATGGGCGCGGCCTTCCGCCGCTTCATGCCTCGCTCCATGCGCCGGTGTGCTTGTCGACGAGGGGAAAACGCCGCCGCGCAGGCCGTCTAACCTCAGCGTGTCCGAATGATCTGGAGTCATCCTTTATGGAGCATACGGAATGATGATGGAGCCTGGCCCGGCCGAACTGCACCTCTCACCATCCGTGACGGCCGCAACGCATTCGCCCGGCACCCGTCCGGCCGGTGCGCTCCGGTGGTTGCGTGGGGCAAGCACGCGGCCGGAGTGGTGGATGATGATGCTCATCTCCGCGGCCGCCTGGGTGTTCCTCGCCACCACGGGGTCCGATCACGCCGGGACGCCCAGCTGGCCCCGCCACGTGGCCGGACTGGGAGCGATGGTCGTCGCGATGATGCTGCCGCTCACCGCCGGGAGCGTAACGGAGCTGGCACGCTCCGGTTTCGCTCCGCGGCGGGTATTCGCCGGATACATCGCCGGCTACCTGGCGGTGTGGATGCTCGCGATGTTCGCGATCGACGCCGCGTGGAAGATGACGGCGTCCGTCGCGGGCCGAACCACGGCGGTGAGCGTGGCGATCGCGGCGGCGGTGCTATGGGAGCTCGCTCCGCCCACGTGGCGGCGGCTGCACGGCGCGGGTCAGGACGCGGTGCCGCACGCTTCGTTGGGAGGGCGGAAGGATGCGGGCCCGGTCCGGTCGGGCGTGGCCGCGGGAGGCGGCTGCGTGAAGTCGTGCTGGGCGGTCATGGCCGCATGCGTGGCGTTCTCGCACAGCCTGCCGGTCATGGCCGCTTTTTTCGTCATTCAGCTGCACGGCACCTATCGGCGGCCCGCGTACCCGGCACTCGCGGCGCTGGCGATCCTCGCCGTCTGCCTGGCATCACTCGCGCTGACGATGACGGGCCATCACCATCATCCGCACGTGTGAACGCATCGGCGGAATGGATCGGGCTCCGGCCGGGGTGCATCCCGCCGGAGCCTTTGCGTCATCCGGCCACTCGCGGTCTTCATCCCGCCACGCTACTCTGCTGCGCCGACGCAGTGAAACCCATCCGCCGATCAGACCATGCTCACCAGCCAGCGCCACCTGTTCTCGCTCCCGGAAGGTGAGCACTACCTGAACTGCGCGTACCTCAGCCCGCTCGCGCGCCCGGTGGAGGAGGCGGGGATCGCCGCGCTGCTGCGCCGCCGCGACCCTACCAGCATCCGCCCGGCCGACTTCTTCACCGACGCCGACCAGGCGCGAGCACTGTTCGCGAGGCTGGTCAACGCGCCCGATCCCTCGCGCGTGGCGTTCGTCCCCGCCGTCTCGTACGGCATGGCGGCCGTGGCGAAGAACCTGTTGTTGCGCGCGGGGCAGAACGTGGTGGTGGCGCATGCGCAGTTTCCCAGCAACGTGTACCCGTGGCGCCGCCTGTGCGCGGATACGGGTGCGGAGATGCGCGCGGTTGAGCCGCCCGCCGGCAGCCCGCGGCGCGGCGAAGAGTGGAACGCGCGGCTGCTGCAGGCTATCGACGGCGACACCGCGCTGGTCGCGCTGGGCAACGTGCACTGGGCCGACGGCACGCGCTTCGACCTGGAGCGCATTGGCGCGCGGGCGCGGGAGGTGGGCGCGATGTTCGTGATCGACGCCACGCAGTCCGTGGGCGCCATGCCCTTCGACCTGCAGCGCATTCAGCCCGACGCGCTGGTCTGCGCCACGTACAAGACCATGATGGGGCCGTACGGACTGGGCGTGGCGTGGTACGGCCCACGCCTGGACGGCGGGCGGCCGCTGGAGGAAACGTGGCTGGGCCGGCTGGGGAGCGAGGATTTCTCCGCGCTGGTGGATTACGAGGACGAGTACCAGCCCGGCGCCGCGCGCTATGACATGGGCGGCCGCGCCAGCCTGGTGTACATGCCCATGCTGATCGCCTCGCTGGAGATGCTGCTGGGGTGGGGTCCGGAGAACGTGCAGGCGTACTGCCGCGCGCTGATGGCCGATGCCGTCGCCGAGGCGCGGGCGCTGGGGTACGTGGTAGAGGATGAGGCGTGGCGCGGCTGGCACATGTTCGGCCTGCGGTTGCCGGAGCGGGTGGATGCCGCGCGCCTGCAGGCCCTGCTCCGCGAGCGCCGCGTCACCGTCTCGCTGCGCGGCGACGCCGTGCGCGTGGCGCCCAACGTCTACAACGAGCCGGCGGACGTCGCCGCGCTGCTCGACGCGCTCCGAGCCGCCGCCGCCTGATCTCCGCCCACCGCACCGTCGAAAGAGACGCGCCTCCCGTCCGAGGGAGGCGCATTACGCCGGCATCATCGCCGCGAATCCTGCCGCGAGCAGCCTGCGGGCGGTTCGCGGCAGCTCCGCGTGCGTGCGTAGGGAATCCAGGTAACGTTCGGGCGCAAGAGGAGCGCGGCGCAAGGAAAGGCGATGCCGTTCCGCCGCCGCGAGCACCGCCGGCGCGTCCCTGCGCCAAAGCCTGACGATGAACACATCCGGATCCAGCGGCCGGATGCCGAACGGCCGGAGCACCGCTGGCGGAAAATGCTTCGCGTTGCGGGTGATGATGAACTCCGCCTCGTGGTGCACCGCCAGCGCGATCACGTGGCGGTCGCCCTCGTCCGGCAGCACCAGCCCGTCCGCCGCGCCCTCGTAGCCGGTTCCCCACGCCTCGGGAAACGCAGCCCGCATCTGCCCGGACAGGTGCCCGCACTGCGCGTCCGTCAGCCCGGCGCGCAGGCGCAGGTTGCGCACGCACTCGCCGACGATCTGCTCGGACCACAGGGGCTCGAACAGGCCGTCGACGGCAAGGTGCAGCAGCAGGTTGCGAAGCTGGAAGGGAAAGAGAACGTTGGCGTCCAGCACCGCTGCCGGTGCGGGCCGCATCAGTAGCCCAGGCCCAGCCGGTCGGTGTAGTCGGCCGACTCCTCAAGCGCGCGCAGCTTTTCGGCGCGCGAGGGCATGGCGCCCTGCCCCATACGCGCCTTGTAGGCGAGCAGGTCGAGCGTGGGCACGCGACGGTGCGTCCCCACCCGGCGAAAGGGGATGGCGCCCTTTTCGAGCAGGTCGATGAGCGTGGGCCGCGACATGCCCAGAATGCGCGCTGCCTGGCTGGTAGACACTTCTTCCTCCCCGCTGGCGATGGTGTGAACCGCGACCGCGTGCCCCTGCGAAAGGTCGTCGAGAATGCGGATGAGCAGCCGGGCTACCGGCCGTGGCACCTCCAACCGCTCGATGTGCACGGTACCGGATGCATCCTGCGTTTCCGGCGCCTCCCGCACCGCATCGGCGACGATTCCATGCGCTCGAAGCGCCGCCTGTGAGAGCTGCGCATCGGGCTCGATGACGCCGATGGGTTCTGCGACCATTGGGCACTGTTTCCGGTTCAGAAAACTTCCGCCTCAAACGTAATCAACATCTACACTATTCGCAATATCCGCAGCAAACGCAAATCGAATAGAGCATCCTTGGACGCTTGGTTACCGAGCCTCACGAGAGGTCTCTGCCGCACCTCCGAGACCACCTGTGGCTCATTCCAAGCGCCCCCGTTCCGCCTCCCGCGCGCACTCCCGCACTCCCGCATTCCCGCACTCCCGCATTCCCGCACTCCCGCACTCCCGCACTCCCGCACTCCCGCACTCCCGCACTCCCGCACTCCCGCACTCCCGCACTCCCATCACACCATCACACCATCACACCCGTCCACCCCTTCACCCGTTCACCACCCGCAGACGCAGGTGCACCGTCGTCCCCTGCCCCGGCATCGAATCCACCGTCACCTCCCCGCCCCACGCCTCCACCAGCCGCTTCACGATGGCCAGCCCGAGACCCGTGCCGCTGCTGCGCGTGGAGAACTGCGGCTCGAAGATGCGCGGCAGCGACTCGGCCGGAATGCCCTCGCCGGAATCCGCCACGTCCACATGCAGCCACTGCCCGCCGCCCGCCGGCACCGCCGCAATGCGCACCGACCCGCCGCCGTCCAGCGCCGCCCTCGCGTTCTCCAGCACGTTCAGCAGCACCTCTTTCAGCTCGCCGGAGCGGGCCAGCACGCGCGGCAGCTCCGGCGGAACGTCGAGCACGTACTCGATACCGTCGTGGCCGCCGCGGTACAGGGCCAGCGTGTCCTCGGCCACGCGGCGCACGTCTACCGGCTCCACGGGAGTGCCTTGCTCCGCCGGCGCGCCAAAGCGGGCGAACGCGCGGCTGATCTCGCCCAGGTGGTCGATCTCCTGAAGGATGGAGGCGACGTTGCGGTCCAGGATGGTGCCAAAGTCGTCGCGGCCGTCCGCGTACGCGCGGCGAAGGTGCTGCACCGCCAGCTTGATGGGCGTGAGCGGGTTCTTGATCTCGTGCGCCACCTGCCGCGCCATCTCGCCCCAGGCCAGCACGCGCGCGGAGGTGATCTCGCGCGTCACGTCCTCCACCACCAGCACCGCGCCACGCGGCCCGTCCGTGTGCAGGCTGCGCATCCGCAGGCGGATCGTGCGTCCCTCCACCTCGCGCTCCTCCACCCGCTCGCGCGCGCCGGAGGCCAGAAAGTCGCGCAGCGTGGCCGCGACCGCCGCCTGCACCGGCTCGTCCTCCGGGATCCGCGAGCCGACGGGTACCTCCGCGCCCAGGATCTGCCCCGCGCGGGGGTTGATCAGCTGCACGCGCCCGGTGGCGTCCAGCGCCAGCACGCCCGTCCCCGCCTCGGAGACGATCGCCTCCGTACGCCGCGTCTCGCGGACAAGGGCGGTGCGGGCCTGGCGCAGACTGCGCACCATGCGGTTGAACGAGCGGTACACGCGGCCGAACTCGTCCCGCCGGCCCGAGGGCAGCCGCACGGACAGGTCGCCCGCGCCCACCGCCGTCGCCGCGCCGGAAAGCGCCTCGATCGGCCGCGACAGCGCGCGTCCCACCAGGAGGGAAAGGACGATGGAGAGCGCCGCGCCCATCAGCCCCGCCAGCGCCACCACGTCCGCCAGCTCCTGCTGCCGGCGCGCGATCTCGCCCGTGGCCAGCGGCGTGGGCGAGGCCAGCACCTGCCGGTCGCCGAAGCGGCGGTAGGCGACGAGGTACTCGTGGCTGGCCAGCTCGCGGTTCTCCGTGCGCTCCACCGCCTCGCCCACGGCAAAGTCCAGGAAAACGGGCGGCGGCAGCCAGGCGTGGTACAGCCCCAGGTCGATCACCTCCGGCGTCGCGGCCTGGGAAAGCACGCCGTCGCGGTACAGCAGCAGGTCCGCGCCCACGTGCCGCGCCAGGTCGCCCAGCGGCTGGCCGTGCGCCTCGTTCTCCGCCTGGGTGAGCGCCCGCTCCGCCAGCGCCGCCGCCGTCCGCTCCACCTCCCGCGACAGCGCGCGGTACGCAGTGGCGCCGAACGCCGCCATGGGCAGAAGGAAGAAGACGAACAGCGCGCCCGTCAGCCGGCCGCGGAAGGTGAACAGCCACCCCCACTGCGCGCGGTCCACCCCCAGCGGCTCGCCGCAGAGCGTCCGCGCCAGCGCCCACAGCGCCGTCGCCACGACGACGACCATCACCAGCGCCAGCAGCCCGCGCGCGAACAGGATGAAGCGCGAGGGCGTGGGCACCAGCATGTGCGCGTGCATCGCCGCGCCGGGGAACGTCACGCTCGTTTCGCTGCGCCACCCGTCCTCCGTCCGCACCCAGAGCATCGCGGGCCCGGGGGGCGCGGCGTGCGCCGTCGCGGGAACCAGCGACAGCGTCGCCGCGCCCACGCCGGTGTCCGCCGGCTTCTCGGGATCCAGGAACCGGGCCAGCGAAGTCGACCTTCCCAGGTACGCGCGCGGCGGGACGGCGACGGACACGCTCTGCCCCGCCGTCAGGGGCACCACCAGCAGGTAGTACAGTCCGGGAACGTTGGTCACCCGCTCCAGCCGTGGCTCCTCTGCCCCGCGCGCCGCCTCCAGCAACTGCGCCACGCGCTCCGCCGGCACCGCCGCGTCGGCCAGGCGCAGCTCCGTGGCCGCGATGCCGTCCTGCCACAGCGTCACGCGGCCCTCGTACCCCTCCCGCGCCAGCCCCGCCTCCACCCACGCCTGGTACAGCAGGCTCACCCCGCGCCGCCCTTCCGCGTCCAGCCGCAGCACCTGCTCGCTGAACTGGCGGAGGAGAAAGTCCAGGAACGGGTCCGCCTGCGTCCCCAGCCGCGCGATCTCGCGCTCGGAAACGCGCAGCCGCTCGTTCAGGTGCATGGTCCACAGGGTGCTCAGCGCCAGCGTCGCCGCGATCCACCCCGCGCACACCCAGGGGAGCAGCGCGCCGCGGCGGATCTCGCTCCGCGGCACGGCGGCGCACGCGATCCCGAACGGCGCCGCCCACAGCGCCGCCGCCCAGAACGGCACCTCGCGCCCCGGCCGCCACCAGGCCGCGACCAGGCCGAGCGCCATCACTCCCGCAAGGACGAGCGCCGCCACCACCAGCTCCGGCCGCACCCGCGCGTCCCCGTCCGCCCGCCGGCCCAGCAGGACGAAGAGGGGGATGGCCCCCAGCAGCGCCAGCGCCACCACCAGCGGCGCTCCCCCGGCCGCGCGGTCGGCCAGCACCCCCGCCGCCACCGACGCGCGCACCAGCGCCAGCGCCCCCGCCAGCGCCGCCCCCGCCAGGATGATGCGCACGCCGATCGGCAGGCGGTCCGCCGCCTTCGCCGGCTGCAGCCGCGCCAGCAGCCAGACGGCCAGCCCCAGCAGCACCACCAGCAGCTGCCCCAGCGTCACGTCGCCGGGAAAAGGAAGGACAAAGCGTACGGGAGAAAAGGCGCTCTGCGCCCCCGAGGTCCCCTCCAGCACCTCGCCCATGGGGATCAGCACCAGCGACAGCGTCAGCACCGCCACGGGAAGCCCCGGCGGGCGGGACGCGCCGCGGTACCAGGCGATCGCCAGCAGCATCGCCGCCACCAGCCAGGCGCCCGCCACCTCCCAGCGCCCGTGGCGCGAGACGCGGTCGCGCCAGCGGTCCTGCGTAAGCGCCTCGAAGACGCCGCTCAGGATGGTGTCGTTTTCCGTCGTCCAGTCCCAGATGTCGTCGCCCTGGGCCAGCGCGGGGGTGGTGAAGGTGGGCACCACGCCGTTGCGCCGGGCGAAGCGGTCGGCGTACGGCTCCGTCCCCTCCCCCACCTCCACGTGCGCGTCCAGCAGCATGGCCGCCACCGCCACGTTGCCGCTTCTCAGCCGCTCCGCGAAGTACACGTATCCAAAGAGCGGCCCGGACGAGAAGGACGATTCCACCAGCCCCCGGCGCACCGAGTCCGGCACCATCCCCCGGTGCTCCCCCGCCCACACCAGCGGCGATCCGTCCGCGCGGTAGACGGCCAGCGCCGCCATCCCCGTCCGCCTCCGCGTCTCGTCCAGCCGGGCGAACAGGGCGGCGTTCACCCGCGTCCGCGGCCCCACCAGGTCCGCCGCGCCCAGCACCGCCTCGCCGCCGCGGTCGAACAGGCGGTTCAGGTCGGCGTGCACCCGCGTCCCCGCGATCGAGTCGACCGCGGCGCGCACGTTGCCCCAGTCCGTCGACACCCGCACCAGCCGGTACTGCGTACGCGCCGCCAGGGCGAGGGTCACGGCCATCGCCAGGGCGCCGGCGATGCGCCAGGGGCGGCCGGCGGAGCGGGCCAGCACCGCCCACGCGCCCGCCGCGACCGCCGCCGCGGGGATCCAGCCGGGGGTAAGCCGCTGCAGCCATACGGCCAGCAGCAGCAGCGCAATCCACCCCCCCGCCCACCCCGCCGCATCCCCGTTCAAGCGGGACGATCGGCGCGGCGGCGCGGACGGTGCGGCTTGCGCCTGCGCCGGTTCACCCGCTAGCGTCGTTTCGATGCTCAAGCCCATGCGCTCCTACGCCATCAGCGAACTGCCGTGGACGGACGTCCGCGCCCACCTGAAGCACGACCGCCGGCTCATTCTGCCGGTGGGCGCGTGCGACCAGTCGGGTCCGCACCTGCCCGTGGGCGCCGGCACCTGCGTGGCCGAGGCGCTTGCGCGCGACCTGTCGCAGGAGTTTGGCGTGCTGCGCGCGCCCACCTTTCACTACGGCGTCAACATCCCCGGCGAGGACGCGTACGCCGGCACCGCCGCCCTGCGCGCCAAGACGCTGCACCGGGCCCTCAACGAGTTGCTGGCCGTGTGGTCGTCGCAAGGGTTCGACGAGTTCATCGCCATCACCGCCAACGCGCACGTGCCGCACGCCGAAGCCATCGCCACCCTGCGGGCCCCCACGGGCCGCGTGCGCGTGGTCGAGGCGCTGAACGTGGACCTGTCCGCGCTGCTGGACGGCGCCACCCACCAGGAGCACGCCGACGAGGCGCTTACCTCGCTGCTGCTGCACCTGCGGCCGGACGCCGTGCTCATGGACCGGATCAAGGACCCCACGGAGGACCCCCGAAAGGTCCGAAAGTTCGTCGTTGGGCGGCTGCGGCGCATCCCCCCCGCCAGCCGGGGCACGCTGGGCAGCGCCGCGCTGGCCACGCACGAGAAGGGGCGGCTGATCTACGAGCACATCCTTCAGAAGATCCGCCTCAAGGTATTCATCGCCCCCCCGCCCGACGAGGACGAGGAGTAGCTTCGTCTCTGTGTACGGCGTAACTTCAAGGGATGAAGGGCGTTGGGTTGGGCGTGCCCCTCCGCTGCGCTCCGGGTCGGGCTGCGCGCGCCGTAGGCAACGATACAACGGTTGCCAACGGCGCCGAGCCCCCGGCGCGCACCGGCCTCGTCACGTTTCCTCCAGTCTCGTGCATGCGCGCCGGGTTCTCGGCCCTGCGGGCGCGCATCCCTCACGCGACGGCCTCCTTTTCGGCGGAGGGTGGAGCGTGCGGCTGGCGCTCGCCTCTCGCAAGCTCCCGTACAACCTGCGTCGCGGAGAGGTGACGCGCACCTTTCGCCCGGCGCCGCACGAAACGGCGGACGCCACCGTGCCTGTCGAAACGGGATCGACGTCTCCCCTCTCCGCGAGGAACGAGCGGGGAGGGGCCGGGGGAGGGGCACCGCGGACGCAGTTCGATCCCGTTCGCCGAGCCTCGATCCCGACGCCTCGATCCGCCTCCTAAATCCGCTTCGCACCTCGTCTTCAACCGCATCCTCCCCACCCCGCGCCGAAACCCGTGCCTCCCCGCGGGGTACGGAGCGTGCGGACCGACGCCGCCGCGTCTTGCGGCGGCCATCCAACGAGGAATCGATGAAGATCAGCCAGAAGCTCATCCCGTATACCTTCGCCCTGCTGGGGCTTGCCCTTGCCGCACCGGTGGAAGCGTGGGCGCAGCAGGTGGACAGCGGCACCTTTGTGGTTTACGTGGAGGACCGCCAGGTGGGGACCGAGCAGTTTCTCATCACCCAGGCAGGCACCGGCGCGGGAGCGGAGCTGGTGGCCACTGGAAAGGTGCGGGTGCAGCTGCCCGAGGGCAGCCTGGACCTGGAGCCGCGCCTCACCACGCGCGGCGTGGGCGCCGACCCGGTCAACTACCAGGTGAACGTGGGCGGCAGCTCGCCCAGCCGCGTGGTGGGCACCGTGAGCGGCAGGCGGTTCAGCGCCAAGATCGGCAACGCGTCGGGCGAGCAGCTTCGGGAGTACCTGGCCAGCGAGGGCGCGGTGGTGCTGGATCCGGGGGTAGCGCACCACTACCAGTTCCTGGCGCAGCGCACGCACCAGGGCCGTGTTCCCGTCATCGTTCCCCGCGAGAACCGGCAGGTGATGGCCACCGTCGCCAGCCGTGGCGAGGAGGCGGTCACCGTCGGCGGCGTGGAGGCGACGCTCTTTCACCTGATCGTGCAGCCCGAGGGCGGCGACGAGCGCCACGTGTGGGTCGACGCGCTCAACCGAGTGGTGCGCGTGGAGATCCCCGCGCGCGCCTACCGCGCCGAACGCACGCGAATGCCGCGCTGACACGCCGCCGTACGCAGAGCATCGACCGAAGGAGCGCCGGTACCGAACACCGGCGCTCCTTTTTTTCCTCCTCTCGTGTGGATGATCGTCATCGCGCCGTTCCCTTTGATGCTCAATCCGGCTAGACGCCTAACCCCAAGTCGGACTACGGGAAACAGAGGTCAGGGTACAGAGGAACAGACAACAGGCAGAGGAACAGAGGACGGAATGCGGATCACATCTGTTCCTCTGGCTGTTCTCGGTCCCTCGGTACCTTCCCATGTTTGTTTTCCGGATTCCGTACTGATCCTGATGATGTCGCGATCCGCAGCCGGGCTTCCCATGTGTCGGGTGATGATGGGGTGGTCGACGAGGCACGATCTTCTGTAGGCGTCTCGGGAACGCGAAAGAGACGGAATGCGGCAGGGGGCCATGAGAATTTTTTTGGAGAGGCATGCGGATCGGTGGATGACCTATGAAACGCACGGAAACGTGTCGATCGCACCCACCTGATGCGCGATCTGGAAAACCGTCCACCCGCTCCACCATCATGGGCGTCGCGCGATCCGCATCGCCATCCAGAGCTGCCGCGCAACTTCATCCTCCACCCGTCCGTATCCACCCGCGGCCGGATCGATCAGCACGCTACCGGCCGTAACCCGGCGCCATTAGCTTAGGCGCATCCACTCCCCCCATCCGGAGGTCCCCCCCATGTCCGACACGCTCACCGCGGCACCGCCCGCCCTGCAGGAACCCCACGCCGGCTCGTTCCCGCGCCGGGTGATGGACACGTTCTTTTCACCCGTGGCGCTGTTCAGCCGCTTTGGCGCGCGGCCGCCGTGGGTGGACGTGATGCTGGTTTCCGTGGTGCTGGGCGTGATCGGGCTCGCGCTCATCCCCCAGAACGTATGGATGAACACCATGGAAGAGGCCATGCGCCAGCGCGGCCAGGAGGTGCCCGCCGGAATGGACCCGGAGGCCATGGCCAGGATGCAGCGCATGTTCGGCATTGGAGGCGGCGCCATCATGCCGTGGATCTTTCTGCCCATCCAGGCGGGGATCATGGTGCTGCTGTTCAACGTGATCCTGGGCGGCAACGCGACCTTTCGCCAGTACGTGAGCGTGATCGCGCACGCCAGCCTGATCGGCGTGGTGGGGCAGCTGGTGTCGCTCCCCATCATCCTGCAGAAGGGGGTGATGCAGGGGATCACACTGGGCGCGCTGGTGGGCGGGATGGACCGGGATTCGTTCGTCTACCAGTTCCTGAACGCCTGGAACGTGTTCTTCGTGTGGCAGGTGGTGGTGCTGGCGCTGGGCGCCGCCGCGCTGAACCGCCGCGTGAGCACCGGAACGGCCGTGGGTGTGCTGCTGGCCCTGTACGCCGTGGTTGCCCTCATCATCGCCGCGATCTGAAACCAATCTCGGGGCGGCCCGTAGTGCGGCCAGCGGCCCACCGCGCCGCCCCATCTCTCGCAGGACCCATCACCGACGGACATCTCGACCCATGTCGACTCAACGCCTTGCCCGCGCCGCGGGCCTTTCGCTGCTGGCTGCACTGGCCTCCGCGCCCGTTCGCGCGCAGCAGACGCCGCCTTCGCCGCCGGGTCCCGTGCTCACGCTGGAGCAGGCCGTGGCCCGTGCGCGCGAAAACAACCCCGACATGCAGGCCCAGCGCAACGACACGCGCAGCACCCAGGCCGCAATCCGCAACGCACGGGCGGACTTTCTCCCCTCCGCCAGCGTAAACGCGGGCTTTGGCTACACCGCGTCGGGCGTGCAGCGCTTTGGCAGCGAGGTGTTCGGCGAGCGGCCGCAGTACTACGACAGCGACTGGCGCGTGGGGCTCAGCTACGACGTGAGCGGCGCCAAGCTCCTGCAGCCCCGCCTGGCCCGTTCGCAGCACCAGGCCGCCGAGAGCCGCATCGCCGGCTACGAGGCCGACCTGGTGATGCAGGTGCAGCAGCAGTACCTGACCGTGCTGCAGGCCGGCGAGCTGGCCGCGCAGGCGCAGCGCGAGGTGGACCGCACCCGCGAGCACGAGCGGCTGGCCAACGCCCGCCTGGAGGTGGGCTCGGGCACGCCGCTGGACGTGCGCCGCGCCCAGGTGGAGCGCGGCCGCGCCGAGGTGTCCGTGGTGCAGCAGCAGAACACGTACGAGACCGAGCTGCTGCGGCTGGGGCTGCTGATGGGCGTGGACCTGCCCGCCGGCACCCGGCTGGAAAGCGCGTTCCAGCTCTTCGAGCCCACCTGGAACGGCGACGACCTGGTGCGGATGGCGCTGGAGGCCAACCCCGGCCTGAACGCCGCCCGGGCGAACACGGGCGCCGCGCAGACCCAGGTGCGCGCCGCCCGCTCCGCCTACCTGCCCACCCTGAACTTTCAGGTGGGGCTCGCCGGCTCCGTGTACAGCGCCGGCAACATCGACCCGCTGGTTGACCAGCAGCTGAGCGGGCTGCAGAACGCCTTTGCCAGCTGCAACGAGGGAAACACCATCCGCACCGCCGTGGGCCTTACCCCCTCCAACTGCTCGCAGCTGGACGTGAACGACCCCGTGGTGCGGGCCGCCGTGCGCAGCCAGGTGGCCGCCGGCAACCCCAGCTTTCCCTTTGGCTACGAGCGGCAGCCGCTGCGGGCCTCCATGAGCATCTCGCTCCCCCTGTTCGACGGGCTCAGCCGCGAGCGCCGCATCGAGGAGGCGCGCGTGCAGGCCGACGACGCGCAACTGGCCGTGCGCGCGCAGGAGCAGCGGCTTACCCGCGACGTGCGCACCGGGCTGCTGAACGCGCAGACCGCCTACCGCACCGCCGAGCTGCAGCGCCAGGTGGCCGCGAACGCCGCCGAAGAGCTGCGGATGGCGCGCGAGCGCTTTCGCCTGGGCGCCGCCAACAGCATCGAGGTAACCGACGCGCAGACGCGCCTGTCCGAGGCCGAGCGCGCCGTGATCGACGCCGTGTACATGTACCACAAGTCCCTGGCCGCGCTCGAGGCGCTGGTCGGCCGCTCCCTTCGCTAGCCACAACCACGGGCCCCCACCCGGTAGACAGGACGATCGAATGATGTCGACGAAAAAGAAGGTGCTGATCATCGCCGGCGTGGTGATCGCCGTGGGCGCGCTGGGCGCGCTGTCCCTGCGCGGCGGCAACGACCGCGGCGTGGCGGTGAGCACCGAGGCCGTGGGCCGCCGCACGCTGGTGGAGGTGGTGACCGCCAGCGGAAAGATCGAGCCCAAGCGCAAGGTGGACATCAGCGCCGACATTAGCGGCCGCGTGGTGCAGGTGGCCGTCGAAGAAGGCCAGTGGGTGAACGCCGGCGCGCTGCTGCTGCGCATTGACCCCACCCAGTACGTGGCCGCCGTGCGCCGCGCCGAGGCCAGCGTGTCGCAGGCGCGGGCCCGCGAGGCCCAGTCGCGCGCGCAGCTCACCAAGGCGCAGGCCGACCTGCGCCGCGCCGAGCAGCTGATGCAGACCAACGAGCTGGTGAGCGCCGCCGACGTGGAAAACGCCCGCACCACCGCGCAGGTGGCCGAGCAGGAGATGCAGGCCGCCCGCTTCGCCGTAACCCAGGCCCAGGCCGCCCTCAGCGAAACCCGCGACCAGGCGTCCAAGACCACCATCGTGGCGCCGATGAGCGGCCGCGTGACCCGGCTGAACATCGAGCAGGGCGAAACGGCGGTGGTGGGGACGATGAACAACCCCGGATCGCTCCTGCTGACCATCGCCGACCTGTCGGTGATGGAGGCCAAGGTCGAGGTCGACGAGACCGACGTCCCCAACCTGACGATCGGCGACAGCGCCACCGTCAAGATCGACGCCTTTCCCAACCAGGTCTTTCCCGGCCGCGTGACGCGCATCGGCAACTCTTCCATCCAGCTGGCGGGCGCGAGCGGCCAGGGCTCAGACCAGCAGTCGGTGGACTACGAGGTCATCATCACCCTCGACAGCCCCCCCGCCGAGCTGCGCCCCGACCTGAGCGCCACCGCTGAGATCGTCACCGAGACCCGGGCCAACGCGCTCAGCGTCCCCATCCTGGCCCTGACGGTGCGCGACGCCGACGGAAAGAAGTTCAAGGTCAGCGACGACGAAAAGGACAACCCCGACCAGGCGGCCGTCCGCGCGCGCGGGGACGAAGAAGAGATCGAGGGCGTGTTCGTGGTGCGCGACGGCAAGGCCGAGTGGGTGCCGGTGACCATCGGCATCGCCGGTGACCGCTACTTCGAGGTGGTGCGCGGGCTGCGCGGCGGCGAGACGGTGGTCAGCGGCAGCTACGCCGTGGTGCGCGAGCTTGAGGACGAGGACGCCGTGCAGGTGCCGGTGGTGGAGGAAAAGGGCAAGGCGGGCGAAAAGGACAAGGCCAAGGGCGGGGAACGGAGGAAGGGATGAGCACGGCATCGCTGATCCACACCCGTGGGCTGGAAAAGCACTACGACCTGGGCGCGGAGACGGTGCGCGCGCTGCGCGGTGTGGACCTGGAGATCCACCGCAACGAGTACGTGGCCATCATGGGCCCGTCCGGCAGCGGCAAGAGCACCTTCATGAACCTGATCGGGTGCCTGGACACCCCCACCGCGGGCGAGTACGTGCTGAACGGGCACCCGGTGGCGGGGATGGACGAGGACGAGCTGGCGCGCGTGCGCAACAAGGAGATCGGCTTCGTCTTCCAGACCTTCAACCTGCTGCCGCGCTCCACGGCGCTCGAGAACGTGGAGCTGCCGCTGGTCTACGGCGGCGCGGGAAAGAAGGAGCGCCGCGAGCGGGCCACCGAGGCGCTGCGCCACGTGGGGCTGGGCGACCGCATGGACCACCGCCCCAACCAGCTGTCCGGCGGCCAGCGGCAGCGCGTGGCCATTGCCCGCGCGCTGGTCACGCGCCCCAGCATCATCCTGGCCGACGAGCCCACGGGCAACCTGGACTCGCAGACCAGCGAAGAGATCATGGCGCTGTTCGCCCGCCTGCACGGCGAGGGGCAGACCATCATCATGGTCACCCACGAGCCCGACATCGCCGCGCACGCGGAGCGGGTGGTGACGCTGCGCGACGGAAAGATCGCCAGCGACCGCAAGCAGGAGCCGACGGTGGCGGGGACGGCGTGGGGCACGCACCCCGTGGCCGCGGAGGTCTGAGCCATGGGCATTCGCGAGGCGCTGCGCATCGCCCTGGCCAACATCCGCTCCAACAAGCTGCGCGCCTTTTTCACCGTGCTGGGCACGGTGGTGGGCGTCACCTTTCTGATCGCCGTCATCACCCTGCTCAAGGGGATGGACGCGTACATGAAGGAGGAGTTCGCCGGCCGCCTGTTCGGGCAGAACACGGTGCTGGTGCGCCGCATTCCCGAGCTGCAGGGCCCGTCGACGGAGGAGGACTGGCGCGAGTGGCAGCGGCGCCCGCTCTTTCGCCAGCAGGACGCGGAGTGGCTGGCGGCCAACATCCGCACCCCCGGCCGGCTCAGCTACAGCTTCGACCAGCAGGCGCGGGTGGGCGACGGCAAGGGGCGCGAGGTGCAGGGGGTGAACGTCATCGGCGCGTCGGAGAACTTCTTCTCCATCCGCGAGCTGGACTTTGCCGCCGGGCGGCCGTTCTCGCGCAACGAGGCGCAGCGCGGCGTTCCCGTCATCGTGCTGGGGCAGGACGTGGCGGCGGGGCTGTTCGAGGGGCGGCCGGTGCTGGGGCAGACGGTGCGCATCGGCGGCTTTCCCTACCGGGTGATCGGGCTGCTGGAAAAGCAGGGGTCGCTGTTCGGGATGTCGATGGACCGCATGGCCATCGCCCCGGTCAAATCACCCGTGAACGGCGGCATCTTTTCCAACGCGGGCGCGGTGGAGGACATCTCGTTCAAGGTGGACCAGGCCGAGCTGATGGCGCAGGCCGAGTCGGAGATGATCGGCCTGCTGCGCACGCTGCGCCGGCTGCGGCCCAGCGAGGACAACAACTTTTCCGTGGAAACGGCCAAGGGGTCCATGGGCTTCTGGGACACCATCTCCAAGTTCATGCTCACCGTGCTTCCCATGCTGGTTTCCGTGTCGCTGCTGGTGGGCGCCGTGGTGATCATGAACATCATGCTGGTGTCGGTGTCGGAGCGCACGCGCGAGATCGGCATCCGCAAGAGCCTGGGGGCACGCCGGCGCGACATCCTGCTGCAGTTCCTGATCGAAAGCAGCACGCTCAGCGGCGTGGGCGCGGTGGTGGGGATCGCCATGGGGATCGGGCTGGCGTCGCTGGTCTCGGCCGTGTCGCCGCTGCCGGCGCGGGTGTCCACCGGATCCATTCTGCTGGGGCTGGGGCTGGGGATTGGCGTGGGGCTGGCGGCGGGCGTGTACCCGGCGTGGCGGGCCTCGCGGCTGGACCCCATCGTGGCCCTGCGGGCGGACTAGGAGGCGGACGATGAATCTCGCGAGCATGAAGGGCGGCGTGCTGATCGCCCTGGAGCAGCTGCGCAGCAACAAGGTGCGCGCCTCGCTCACCATTCTGGGCATCGTGATCGGCGTGGCCACGGTCATGACCATGGCCGCCGCCATCTCGGGCTTTCAGGGCTCCATCATGGACAGCCTGAACGCCATTGGCCCCAAGAACTTTTTCGTGGAGCGGTTCGACCAGACGCAGATCCTGATGGTGGACGACGGGGGGCCGCCGCCGTGGGAGGGCAAGCCGTCGCTCACCTTTGCCGAAGCGCAGATGCTGCGCGACCTGCCCTCCATCCGCAGCGTGGCCACCAGCGCGGGGACCAGCGGCACGGTCAAGTACCGCTCGCGGTCGGTGCCCTCGGTGCAGCTGCAGGGGTACAGCGCGCAGTGGGTGGACTACTCGCCCGGCGACTTTCTGGAAGGGCGCAACTTCCTGCCCGTGGACGAGACGCGCAGCAGCAGCGTGGCCGTGCTGAGCGACGGGCTGGCCGAAGCGCTGTTCCCCAGCGGCAGCGCGGTGGGCAAGGAGGTGCGGCTGCGGGGCCAGGCGTTTCGCGTGGTGGGCGTGTACAAGCAGAAGGAAAACATCTTCTCCGGCGCCCAGGGCAACTGGGCCATCATCCCCACCACCAGCGCCATCAAGCGGCTGGGGGCGGATCCGGAGTGGATGAACCTGCTGGTGGTGCCCGCCGCGGGCTACACGCAGGAGCAGGCGATGGACGACGTGACGTCGCGGCTGCGCCAGGCCCGCAGCCTGCGCCCCGGCGAGGAGAACAACTTCGCCGTCGTCCGGCAGGAGGCGCTGGCCGACATGGTGAACGGCATCATCCAGGTGTTCGCCATCGTCATGCTGGTGCTGGCGGGGATCGGGCTGATCGTGGGCGGCGTGGGCGTGGTGGGGATCATGATGATCTCCGTGACCGAGCGGACGCGCGAGATCGGCGTGCGCAAGGCGCTGGGGGCCACGCCGCGCGAGATCCTGTGGCAGTTCCTGGTGGAGTCGATGACGGTCACGCTCATCGGCGGCATCATCGGCCTGCTGATCGCGATGGCGGTCGCGGCGCTGATCTCGGCCGTCACCCCCATCCCCGCGGCGATCCCGCTGTGGGCCATCGCGGCGTCGCTGCTGGCGGCGGCGGTGTCGGGGATGGGCTTCGGCCTGTACCCCGCGTTCAAGGCCGCGCGGCTGGATCCGGTGGACGCGCTGCGGTACGAGTAGGCGGGGACTGCAGGGAACAGGGAATAGGGAATAGGGAATAGCCTGCGACGGCACCTGGTCGGAGAGCCCCCGGCGTCTCGCGTTTGCGCGGGAGGCCGGGGGTTCGGCATGTTGGGTGGATGCGCCGCACTCCGGCAGGCTCGAGGAGGCCCCCTCCGGGCGAGCACCACTCGCCCACCTCCCCCGAAACTGCCGGGGGGGGTTGAGGTTGGGGCTCGGTTCGGAGCGCTTTGGAAGGCTGTGCGCGGGATGGTGGGCGCCCCCCTCCCCGGCCCTCCCCCGCAAACTGCGCGGGGGAGGGAGGTGCGACGCACCTGTCGAAGCGCGATCGACGTGCTCCCCTCTCCGTGAGGAACGAACGGGGAGGGGCCGGGGGAGGGGCACCCCCGCGGACGCCAGTTCGATGCTTGTCGTCACACCTCCGACGTACACGTATCCGCCCCCCGGAACGGATCTCGCCGGTAGCCGCGCGGCACGTTGACGCGTATCATCCCGCGCGAACAATCCCCTACCAGGAGACGAGAAGCACGTGACGGACGCCGATCTGCCGATCGTGGTGGTGGGGGCCGGGGCCGCGGGGACCATGGCGGCGATCTTCGCGGCGCGCGGCGGCCGGCGTACGCTGCTGGTGGAGCGCACCCGCGACGGCGGCCGCAAGATCCTCATCAGCGGCGGCGGGCGGTGCAACGTGCTTCCCTCGCAGGTGGACGCAGGACGCTACTTTACCGAATCGTCCCGCAACTCCATGAAAAAGATGCTGCTCTCCTGGCCCCTGGAGCAGCAGCGCCGCTTTTTCGAGGACGAGGTGGGGCTGCGGCTGGTGCTGGAGCCCGAGACCGGCAAGCTGTTTCCCGAAAGCAACCGCGCCCGCGACGTCCGCGACGGCCTGCTGGCGCTCGCCCGCCGCTGCGGGGCGGAGACCCTGTTCGATACCGTCGTCGTCGGCCTGCGCCCGCCGGCGGAGGGCCAGCCGTGGAAGGTGCTGGTGGACGGCGGCCGGGAGATCGACGCCGCGGCCGTGATCCTGGCCACTGGCGGCCTGTCTGTCCCCGCCACGGGGAGCGACGGCACGGGGATGCGCATCGTGCGGCAGCTGGGGCACGGGATGCACGACACCTACGCCGCGCTCACCCCGCTTACGGCGGACCCGGCGGTGCACGCGCCGCTCGCGGGCATCTCGCTGGAGGTGACGGTGGACGCGCCGCTGGCCAAAGGAAGCCTGCGGGCGCGCGGCGGCTTTCTCTTTACCCACCGCGGCTACAGCGGCCCCACCGTGCTGGACGTGTCGCACCTGGCCGTGCGCTCCGCGCGCGAGGCCGGGCGCCGGCAGCCGGTGCTGGTGCAGTGGACGCCCATGGACGCGCGCGGCTGGGAGGCGCTGCTGCTGGAGGCGGGGCCGGGCACCATCGGCTCGCTGGTGCGGCGCCAGCTGCCGCACCGCCTGGCCGACACCCTGCTGGACGAGTGCGGCGTGGACCCCGAGCGCACCCGCTCGCAGCTGCGGCGCGACGAGCGGGCGCGGCTGGTGGAGGCGCTGGCCCGCTATCCGCTCCCCTGGACCGGCGACGAGGGGTACAAGAAGGCCGAGGTGACGGGCGGCGGCGTGCCGCTGGGCGAGGTGGACCCGCGCACGGGCGAGAGCCGGGTCGTCCCGGGCCTCTTTCTCTGCGGCGAAATCCTGGACTGCTTCGGTCCCATCGGTGGATACAACTTCTTCTGGGCCTGGGCGACGGGGCGCGCCGCGGGGCTGGGCGCGGCTGAGGTGAAGGCGTGAACGGGTGAACGGGTGAACGGGTGAACGGGTGAACGGGTGAACGGGTGAACGGGAACCGCGGCTTTCAAGGCAGAGATCCAACAGGCGAATGACGGACGTATCATCATCCAGCCAGCCCACCGTGGACTGGAGCGAGGCGGAGCGGCGGCTGCGGGCGGAGTATCCGATGGTGGTGGAGTGGCCGGTGGCGTGGGCGGAGATGGACTACTTTCGCCACGTGAACCACGCGGTGTTCTTTACCTACTTCGAGGGCGCGCGCATCGCGTACCTGGAGCGCATCGGGTTCCGCGAGCTAAGCGCGCAGCAGCAGGTGGGGCCCATCCTGGCGTCCACGCAGGCTCGCTACCGGCGGCCGGTGGTGTACCCCGACACGGTGGTGATCGGCGCGCGGGTCACGGAGGTGGGGGAGGACCGCTTCACCCAGGAGTACCGCATCGTGAGCCGCGCGCAGGGCGAGGTGGCGGCGGAGGGGGGCGGAACGCTGGTGGCGTACGACTACGCCGCCGGCCGCAAGGCGCCGCTGCCGGAGCATGTGCGGCAGGCAATCCAGGCGCTGGAAGGGGAGGCCGGCGGCGCCTGATGCCCGCCGTCCAGAGTCCGGGGATGCTCCATCGGGGGTAAGGTCCTGCCCGACAAGCATTTCCGGTTTCCCTGAAAGTGCGGCGGCACGGTTGTCGCACAGGGGTTTCGCGGTTATCTTAGGTGCACTCTGGCACGCCCTGACTGGCAGTCCCTGCCACAAGGCCGTCGGGGCGCCGGATTTTCGAATGCTTCTCACGGCGGGCTGCAGCTTCCGCTCCTTCAAGCGAGGTAACGATGGGTCTCGGTCTTGGTCCTTTCGAGCTTGTACTGATCTTCTTCGTCATGCTGCTTCTGTTCGGCGCCAAGCGGCTGCCGGAGCTGGCGAACGGGATGGGCAAGGGCATCCGCGACTTCAAGCGGGCGCTGAACGGCGTGGATGAGCAGTCCATCCAGGCCAACGCGCAGCAGAACTACCTGGCGCAGCCGGCGGTTCCCGTGCAGGGCGCCACGGTGGCCGGTGAGCCGCTCGCCGTCGAGGGCGAGCCCCGCCGCCTGTCCTGAGCCAGCGCGGCTGACCAACGAACAGCGGCCCCCGGCATCGACGCCGGGGGCCGCTTTCGTTTTGATGCGCGAGCGGCAAGAGCGGGTTCACCTCCCGAATCCGGCCGTTGATTTCCTGAGGGAGCGCCACACGGAATCCAAACTTCCACAACCGTTTGCGCGCGACCGAAGGATCTCGTCTGCCCCACGCATGGCTACGACCTGAAGCACAGAAAGCCGGCCCCGCGGTTCTGCCGGCGAGATCCTTCGGTCGGCGCTAAGTGTCTTTGTGGCAGCAGGTTCGGAGCGGCGCCTCCCTCAGGAAATCAAGCCCTTGGTCGATTCGTAAACACACTCGCAGGCCAGGAAATCACCGGCTCGGGAAGTCGGGCGACACCTTAGTCCGCGCCGTGCGCCTCCTCCACCAGTTGCGCCTCTTCCGCGGGACGCGCCACGCCGCGCGCCTTGACCAGCTCGGCGGAGCGGCAGAGCAGGTGCATGAACTCGTCGTCCCGCTCCTCCCAGCCGGCGGGGAACGGAGTCAGGCGGCGCTTCTGGTCGGCGGCCTCAAAGCAGAGCCACCCCTCCGCCATCTCCGGCGGCAGGTAGTGCTGGCGGCGCGAGCCCGACTCCACCTCGCGGCTGGGCACCACGTCCCACACCTGCCACTCGCGCCCGTCCGGATCACGGAAAACGCGCATCGCCATCAGCTTTCCCCTTTTCGTGGCCGCGACACACTCCGGCAACTGCGACGCAGGTCCGTTGCAGCAATCATCGCGCCAACTGTTTTCTCCACTCCACCAGGGAAAGAGCGGAAGTTCTCCGGACGTGGATCGTGGAAACAGATTATGCTAAGTGTTTGCGGGTATGGGCTTTGCATCAGAAAACCGGCTGCACCTTTCACTGCGACGAGAAAGGAAATGGCACTTCGCGAATTTACGGACTCGAGCGGCACCGCCTGGACGGCGTGGGACGTACCGCCGCACCGGGTGTACACGCAGAAGCGCGCGGGCACGGACCGGCGGGTGCGCGTCACCCCCGGGTGGACCCCCGAGCGGCGCGTGCGGGCGCGGCGGATGGAGCTTCGGCACCCGGAGCTGACCGGCGGCTGGGTGTGCTTTGCCAGCGAGCGCGAAAAGCGGCGCCTGTCTCCCCCGCCGGCCGAATGGGAGGCGGCTTCGGACGCGGAGCTCGAGGCGCTGTGCGCGCAGGCGCGGCAGCAGCCGGTGCCCTCGGCGTGACAGCGGCCCGGGACCTCTGACCCACCATGCCGATCCGCTCGTTCCAGACGGGAGAAGGGGTCACCTGGCAGGTGTGGAACGTCATGCCGGGGCTGCACGACGTGCACGAGCGGCGGGTGGGGTACGACCGCCGCAGCCCCGAGCCGGTAATCCGCTACACCGGCCCCGAGCGCCGCGCGAACACCGACCGGCGCAAGCCGCCGCTTTTTCTGTCCCCCCACCTGGCGACGGGGTGGCTGACGTTTGAGTGCCCCACGGAAAAGCGCCGGCTTACGCCCATCCCGCAGCACTGGGAGCAGCTTCCGGAGGCCGAGCTCGAGCGCCTGTGCGGCCAAGCCAGTCCCGTACGGCCGCTGCCGCCGGTGCCCCGCCCCAGCCCCTGACCACGCTCCGCCGCGCGGTGCGGCGCCGCTCGCCACGTCGCGGCTTCCGTTACCCTCTCCAAGCGCTTCCCGCATCCCATCCGGAATCTATCGTTTCCGGATCTGGTATCAGCGCGGCGATCGGGCGGAGATCGCCTGCGCCGTGCGTGACGTCTCCCGCGCTTGGGCCTGGGCGGCGGCGGCGTAGAGGGGGAGCAGGATGGCCAGCAGAACGGCGAAGTTCACCGCGGCGAACGCCGTACGCAGCCCCAGCTTGCGGTGAAAGGCGATTGGCGGCTGCCAGGTGGTCCCCGGCCCCTGCAGCAGAAACACGATCAGCGCGGCGTGGATCGGCGTGTGGCCAATCACCTCCAGCTTGCCGAACACCGTCGTCGTCAGGAAGAAGACGATGGTGATGACCAGCGCCAGCGGCCGCTGCAGCAGGTTGATGATGAGCAGGTAGCCCAGGCTGAACTCCACGAACGCCGCCGCCAGCAGAAAAAAGCGCATCTCCAGCCCCAGCGCGAGCTGCGGATGCTGGTCCAGCAGGTACAGCGCCCACTGCGGATACACCATCTTCTCCAGCGCCACCCAGCAGAGCGAGAACCCCACCGTGGCATACAGCGCGGGAAGCCCCGTTCCGCGCATGCGCTCGCCGCGAGCGCGGCTCACCAGCAGGTACCAGCCCGTGCCGGCAAAGAACAGGTAGTCCAGCAGGTGAAACGCGCCAAAGCGGGCCGCGCCCAGCAGGTACAGCGCGATCAGCCCGCCGCCCGCGACCGGCACCGTGCGCGGAAACAGCAGCAGCAGCGCGAGCCCAAACTGCAGCCAGCCGATCCACCCCGCCCACACGCGCAGCTCCGGCGCCAGCAGCGCGTCCGCCTGCCACGCCAGCAGCAGTGTGGCGAACACCCCGATGCGCATCACCAGCAGCGCCTCGCCGCGGCGGTCGGCCAGCCAGTCGTTCACGGCGCGGTACCACGCTGCCTCCCCCAGCCGCCGGTCCAGTGGCACCATCCCGCCGATCACCGCCATGCTGAGCAGGGTCAGCGCGTAGAACGCCGGGGTCGTCACCTGCTCCACCGTCAGCCGCGAGCCGGAAAAGCTGAACTCCGCGAACCATTTGACGTGCGCGTACGCCGGCTGCGGCACCATTGCCGCGGCCGGCCCCATCATCATCATCCACCCGTTTCCCCACATCCGCATGCGGCTTCCTCCGCTCAGAGGGTTGCCAAAGCTCCCACCAGAACCAGAGACCAATCGTCTGATACAGATTTCCATGATTCGACGTGCACGCCGAGTTCTACTGCCGGCTCACGCGGAGACGCGGAGGGCGCGGAGACGCGGAGAAAATCACGCTTCTCCGCGCCTCCGCGTGAGATGTAGTTGTAAAGGCCAGAATGCACAGCGAATGAGCAGAAACGGTATGATGTGAGAGAGTGTTGCCGAACCTCCTGATGAAAATCCCCAAAGCCCGTCATCCTTGTGTGTTGACGATGTGCTAAGTTCACCTTCGTAGGGTCAACTCGTTCATCCTGTGGTTGACCAAACCGTCCCTCAGCCTGGGTGGCCCTACGGAAGGCGGTCGCAAGAGCTCGAACAGTTGGGTGGTCAAAG
>NZ_JBMDXM010000189.1:0-71079 GCF_048594345.1 Longimicrobium sp. | reverse complement strand
CTCGCCGATTCGGCGGCACCGCTCCTCCTCACCCGCGCCGGGCTGGTCCCGGGCTTCCCGGCCGGGCCCTGGCGGGTCGTCCTCGTCGACGAGGCGGAGGCCGAGGCCGCCCGTCTTCCCGCGACCTCGCCCGGCGTGGCGGTGGAGGCCGGAAGCCTGGCCTACCTGATCTACACCTCCGGCACCACCGGACGCCCCAAGGGGGTGATGGTGGCGCACGGCGGCCTGGCGGCCCTGGCGCGCGCGCAGGCCGCGCTGCTGGCCGTGGGCCCGGACAGCCGCGTCCTGCAGTTCGCGCCGGCCAGCTTCGACGCGTCGGTGGCGGAGATGGGGCAAGCGTTCGCGGCGGGCGCCGCCCTGGTCCTGGCGCGGCAGGAGGAGCTCCTTCCCGGGCCCGGCTTCGCGGCGCTCCTGCGCGAGCGCGGGGTCACCCACGTTACCCTTCCCCCCTCCGTCCTTGCCGCCCTTCCGCCCGCGGAGCTCCCGGCTCTGCGGGTGCTGGCGGTGGCGGGGGAGGCGTGCGGCGCGGCGCTGGTGGAGCGCTGGGGGGCGGGGCGCCGCTTCGTCAACGCCTACGGCCCCACCGAGGCCACGGTGTGCGTGACGATGGGCGACTGCGCGGCGGGCGAGGCCGTCACCATCGGCCGGGCGCTGCCGGGGGTGCGGGCGTACGTGGTGGCGGAGGACGGGCGGATCGTGACGCCCGGCGAGGCGGGGGAGCTGTGCGCGGGAGGCGGCGGGGTGGCGCGCGGCTACCACGGGCGCCCCGCGGCCACGGCCGAACGCTTTGTCCCCGACCCGTTCGCCGGCGTGCCCGGGGCGCGGATGTACCGGACGGGCGACCTGGCGCGGGCGCGGGAGGACGGGCGCCTGGAGTACCTGGGCCGCACGGACCGGCAGGTAAAGGTGCGCGGGCACCGGGTGGAGCTTGACGAGGTGGAGGGCGTCCTCCTCGCCCACCCCGGCGTGGCCGCGGCGGCGGTGGCCGCGTACCAGGCGGGCGACGGACTGCTGACCCTGGCGGCGCACGTGGTTCCGGGCCCCGCCGCGCCCTCCGACGCGGAGCTGCGCGCGTGGCTGGCGGAGCGCCTTCCCCCGTTCATGCTCCCCTCGGGTTTCGTTCGCCTTGCGGCGCTCCCGCTCTCGCCCGGCGGAAAGGTGGATCGCGCGCGCCTCCCCCGCCCCCATTCCTTCGCCGCGGCGGAGGGGACGCCGCCCCGGACCGCCACCGAGCACGCGCTGGCGCGGATCTGGGGCGAGGTGCTGGGGATGGAGGGCGTCCCCGTCGACCGTCCCTTCCTGGAGCTGGGCGGGCACTCGCTGCGGGCGATGAGCGTCCTGTCTCGCGTCACCGACGCGTTCGGGGTGGAGGTGCCGCCCCACGTTCTTCTCCGCTCGGGGAGCGTCCAGGAGGTGGCGGAACTGCTGGACGCGGCGGGCGGCGGCTCCAAGGCGGGCGTCCCCGCTCCGGAGCGCGCTCCCCGCGAAGGGGCGATCCCCGTGTCGGTGGCGCAGGAGGCGATCGGGTTCCTGGAGCAGTTCGCGCCGGGGCAGATGGCCTATCGCGCCCAGGCCATCCTGCGGCTGAGTGGGGCGCTGGACGTGGACGCGCTGGAGCGGAGCCTCGCCGAGATCGTGCGCCGCCACGAGATCTTCCGAACCACCTTTCCCGTGGAGGACGGCGCGCCGGCGCAGCGGATCCACGCCCCCTGGCGGGTGGCGCTTGCGGTGCGCGAGGTGGCGGACGAGGTGGAGTTCGCCGAGTGCGTGCGCGAGGAGTTCCTGCGCCCCTTCAACGCGGCCCGCCTTCCCCTGGTGCGGTGGAGCCTGCTCCGGCGCTCGCCCAGGGAGCACGTGCTGCTGATGGTGGAGCACCACTTTGTGCACGACGGCTGGTCGTTCGGGGTCTTTCTCCACGAGCTGCGCGCGCTCTACCTGGCGTTCGCCCGCGGCGAGCATTCTCCGCTCCCCGAGCCGGGGCTGCAGTTTGCCGACTATGCGGCGTGGCAGCGCCGGTGGATGGAAACCGAGGCGGCGGAGGCCAAGCTCGGCTTCTGGGAGCGGCGGCTGGCCGGGGTGCCGGTGCTGGAGCTCCCCACCGACTTTCCACGACCTTCCGTCATCCGCTTTCGCGGCGCGGCGGAGCGCGTCCGGCTTGACCCGGCGCTGGCGGCGGAGGCGCGCGCCTTCAGCCGGCAGCACGGCGTCACCCTCTTCGTCACCCTGCTGGCCGCCTACCAGGCGCTCCTGGCCCGCTACTCCGGGCAGCGGGACTTCTGCGTGGGGAGCGCGGTGGGGAACCGGGGGCACAAGGCGTTCGAGGGGGTGATCGGGATGATCGTGAACACGGTGGCGCTGCGGGCCGACCTGGACGGCTACCCCACCGTGCGCGAGCACCTGCGGCGCGTGCGCGAGACCACGCTGGACGCGTACGCGCACCAGGAGGTCCCCTTCGAGCGGGTGGTCCGGCGCCTTCAGCCGGAGCGCGGCACGGGCACGCTCCCCATCTGCCAGGTCCTCTTTTCCTTTCACAACGCGCCCATGCCGGAGCTTCGGTTCGGCGGGGTGGACGTGGAGGTGGAGGAGGCGCAGGGGAACGGCTCGGCCAAGTTCGACCTGCAGGTGGTGGTGATCCCGCGGGCGGAGCAGGGGGTGGCGGAAAAGGCGGATGAGGTGGTGATGGTGTGGGAGTACAGCACCGATCTCTATGCGCGCGACACCATCCTCCGCATGGTCGATCACTTCCACGTGCTCCTGGCGGGGCTGGTGCGAAATCCCGACCGCCCGGTGGATGAGCTCCCGCTCCTGGACTCGGCCGAGCGGCTGCAGGTCGTGGAGGCGTGGAACCAGACCGAAGCCGGGGTTCCGGCGGACCTGTGCATCCACGAGTTGTTCGAGGCCCAGGTCGCCCGCACGCCGGAGACGGTGGCCGTGCGCTTCGAGGACGCGTCGCTCACCTATGCGGAGCTGAACGCCCGCGCGAACCAGCTCGCTCACCACCTGCGCGGCCTGGGTGTAGGCCCGGAGGTGCGCGTGGGCGTGCTGATGGAGCGCAGCCTGGAGATGGTCATCTCCCTTCTGGCCGTGCTCAAGGCCGGGGGCGCCTACGTGCCGCTGGATCCGGGCCTCCCCGCCGATCGGCTGGCGTACATGCTGGAGGATGCGGACGTGGCCGTGCTGCTCACCCAGGAGCGGCTGCGCGACATCCTCCCCGCCTCCAAAGTGCCGGCGCTGGAGGTGGATGAGGGGTGGGATGCGATCGCGGGGGAGAGCGCGGAAAACCCTGTGTCTGCCGTGACGCCGTCGAACGTGGCGTACGTCATCTATACCTCCGGCTCCACCGGCCGCCCCAAGGGGGTGATGAACGCGCACCGGGGCGTGGTGAACCGGCTGGTGTGGATGCAGGCGCAGTTCGGCATCGGCGCGGACGACGTGGTGCTGCAGAAGACGCCGTTCTCCTTCGACGTGTCGGTGTGGGAGTTCTTCTGGCCGCTGAGGCAGGGCGCGCGGCTGGTGATGGCACGGCCGGACGGCCACCGCGACCCCGCGTACCTGCAGGAGGTGATGGAGCGCGAGGGGGTGACGACACTGCACTTTGTCCCCTCCATGCTCCAGCCGTTCGTGGACACGGTAGATTCGGCGCGCTGCGCGCCGCTCCGCCACGTGATCTGCAGCGGCGAGGCACTGCCGCCGGCACTGGTGCGGCGCTTCTACGACCGGTTCGCTGGCCCCGTGGAGCTCACCAACCTGTACGGCCCGACGGAAGCGGCCGTGGACGTGAGCTGCTGGGCCTGCCCGCGCGACGAAGCGGCCGACGTGGTGCCGATCGGCCGGCCGGTGTGGAACACGCAGTTGTACGTACTGGACGCCGCGCTCCAGCCTCTCCCCGTGGGCGTACCGGGCGAGCTGTACATCGGCGGCGTGCAGGTGGCGCGCGGCTACCAGGGCCGCGCGGCGATGACGGCGGAGCGCTTCATCCCCGATCCGTTCTCGGCGGAGCCTGGCGCGCGCCTCTACCGCACGGGCGACCGGGCGCGGTGGCGGGCGGACGGCGCTATCGAGTACCTGGGGCGCCTGGACTTCCAGGTGAAGGTACGCGGGTTCCGCATCGAGCTCGGCGAGATCGAGACGCGGCTGGCCGAGCACGCGGACGTGCGCGAAGTGGTGGTCCTGGCGCGCGCGGATGGGGGCGAGCAGCGGCTGGTGGCGTACGTGGTGGGCAACGTGGACGCGGGCGTGCTGCGCGAGCACCTGCGCCGGGAGCTGCCGGAGTACATGGTGCCGGCCGCGTTCGTCCCGCTGGACGCGTTGCCGCTGACGGCGAACGGCAAGCTGGACCGCAAGGCGCTGCCCGCGCCGGAGGGGGATGCGTACGCGGCACGGCGTAGCTACGAGGCACCACTGGGGGAGATCGAGACGGCGCTGGCGGAGACCTGGGGCGAGGTGCTGGGCCTGGAGCGGGTGGGGCGGTGGGACCACTTCTTTGAGCTGGGCGGGCACTCGCTGCTGGCGATCAAGCTGATCGGGCGGATGCGGAGCGCGGGGCTGCACGCGGACGTGCGGGCCCTGTTCACCACGCCGGTGCTGGCCGAGCTGGCACTGGCGGTGGGCGGAGCGTCCTTGGAAGTGGAGATCCCCGCGAACGGAATCGCGGAGGGGTGCGGGTCCATCACGCCGGAGATGCTGCCGCTGGTGGAGCTGAGCCAGGCGGAGATCGACCGCATCGTCGCGGGGGTGCCGGGCGGCGCGGCCAACGTGCAGGACATCTACCCGCTGGCCCCGCTGCAGGAAGGGATTCTGTTCCACCATCTGCTGTCGCGGGAGGGGGATCCCTACGTGATGTCGATGGTGACGGAGCTCGACACCCGCGCGCGCCTGGAGCAGTACCTGGCGGCCCTGCAGGCGGTGATCGATCGCCACGACATCCTGCGTACCGCCGTGGCCTGGGAGGGGTTGCGCGAGCCGGTGCAGGTCGTCCTGCGGAACGCGCCGCTGCCGGTGCGGGAGGTGGAACTGGATGCGGATGCAGAGGATGCGGCCGGGCAGCTGTGGCGGCGCCACGATCCTCGGCGGTACCGAATGGACCTGAATCGAGCGCCGCTGCTGCATGCGTCGATCGGCGAGGACCGTGCGAGCGGCCGTTGGCTGCTGCTGATGCTCACGCACCACCTGGCGAGCGACCACGAATCTCTGGAGGTGCTGCGGGAGGAGATCTCGGCGCACCTGCTGGGCCGGGAGTCAGAGCTGCCGGCGCCGCTCCCCTTCCGCAATTACATGGCGCAGGCGCGCCTGGGGGTAAGCCGGGAAGAGCACGAGCGGTTCTTCCGCGGAATGCTGGGGGACGTCGACGAGCCGACGGCGCCGTTCGGGCTGCTGAACGTGTGGGGGGAGGGGCGTGGGATCGCGGAGGCGCGGCTTCCAGTCGCCCACGACGTCGGCGCACGGCTGCGGCGCCGGGCGCGGGCGCTGGGGGTAAGCGCGGCCAGCCTGTGCCACCTGGCGTGGGCGCAGGTGCTGGCGCGGCTTAGCGGGCGAGAGGACGTGGTCTTCGGGACGCTGCTCTTCGGCCGCATGCAGGGCGGGGAAGGGGCAGACCGGGTGATGGGGCCGCTCATCAACACGCTGCCGGTTCGGATCGGCGTGGGCGAGGAAGGGGCCGAGGCGGCGGTGCGGCGTACACACGCGCTGCTGGCGGACCTGCTGCGGCACGAGCACGCCTCACTGGCGCTGGCGCAGCGCAGCAGCGGCGTAGCGGCCCCCGCGCCGCTGTTCACCTCGCTGCTGAACTATCGCCACGGCGGCGGGACGACGCGCTCGCGGCAGGCGGAGGAGGGCGTGCGGAGCATTCGCGCGCAGGAGCGGACCAACTACCCCGTGACGCTCGCGGTGGACGACCGGGGGGATGCGTTCTCGCTGGTGGCGCAGGTGGCGGTGCCGGCGGATGCGGAGCGGGTGTGCCGGATGATGCACACGGCGCTGGAGCGTCTGGTGGAGGCGCTGGAGGCCACGCCCGGGTGGGCGATCGGGAGCATCGACGTGCTGCCCGAGGCGGAGCGCCGCGTGGTGGTGGAGGCGTGGAACCGCACCGACGCGGAGTACCCCGCGGGTTCCTGCATCCACGAACTGTTCGAGGCGCAGGCGGCGCGCACGCCGGAGGCGGTGGCCGTGCGCTTCGAGGGGGAATCGCTCACCTACGCCGCGCTGGACGACGCGGCCAACCGGCTGGCGAACCACCTGCGGCGCCGCGGGGTTCGGCCGGAAACCCGCGTGGGCATCTGCCTCCCTCGCACGCCGGAGCTGGTGGCCGCAATGCTGGGCGTGCTGAAGGCGGGCGGCGCCTATGTCCCATTGGACCCGGCGTACCCGCGCGAGCGGCTGGGCTACATGCTCGAGGATGCCGAGGTTGCCCTCGTCATCACCGACTTGGCCCTCGCGGATCGTCTGCCCCAGAACGCGCCCGGGCTGCTGCTGCTCGACGTGGAGCGCGACGCGATCGCGGCGGAGTCCGCCGCCGCGTCGGAGAGCGGCGTGGTTTCCGAAAACCTGTCGCACGTCATCTTCACCTCCGGGTCTACGGGCCGGCCCAAGGGTGTGATGATCCGCCACGCCTCGACCGTGGTCCTGCTGCACTGGCTGCGGGAGAACGTCACGGACGAGGAGCGCTCGTCGGTGCTGTTCTCGACGTCGATCAACTTCGACGTCAGCATCGCCGAGGTCTTCGGCACACTCGCGTGGGGCGGCAAGCTGGTGATCGCCGAGAACGCGCTGGAGCTGGCGACGCTCGGCGAAGAGGTGGTCTACGCCAGCATGGTGCCCAGCGCGGCGGCGGAACTGCTGCGCAGCGGCGGCATCCCGGCAAGCGTAAAGACGCTAAACCTGGGCGGCGAGGCGCTGCCGAACGCGCTGGCGCAGGGGCTGTACGCGCTGGGTACGGTGGACAAGGTCGGCAACCTGTACGGGCCTACGGAAGACACCACCTACTCGACGTACTCGCTGGTTCCACGCGGCGCGGAGCAGGTGCTGGTGGGCACGCCGGTGGCGAACACGCGGGCGTACGTCCTGGACGCGCACCTGCATCCCGTGCCGATCGGTGTAGCCGGCGAGCTTTATCTTGCCGGCGACGGCCTGTCGCGCGGCTACGCGAACCACCCCGCGATGACGGCGGAGCGCTTTGTCCCCTGCCCGTTCGGCGCGCCGGGAATGCGGATGTACCGGGTGATGGACCTCGTGCGATGGAAGGAAGTGCGAGAGTCGACGGGCGACGCGGTTTTGTGTGAGGACGCATCCACTTTCGCGCTTTCGCACTCTCGCACTTTCGCACTCGAGTACCTGGGCCGCACCGATTTCCAGGTGAAGGTTCGCGGCTATCGCATCGAACCGGGCGAAATCGAGGCGCGGCTGGCGGAGCACCCGGGCGTCCGCGCCCCGGTCGTGCTCGTCCGCGAGGACGCGCCCGGCGACCGGCGGCTGGTGGCGTACTACCTGGCGGACGAGCCGGTCGCCGTGGACGCGCTGAAGTCGCACCTCGCCGAGCGCCTTCCGGAGTACATGGTGCCGTCGGCGTACGTGTGGATGGCTGAGTACCCACGGACACCCAACGGCAAGACCGACCGCCGGGCGCTCCCGGCTCCTGAGCATGACGCCTATGCGGCCCACGCGTACGAGGCTCCGGTGGGCGAAACCGAGCAGGCGGCGGCCGCGATCTGGGTCGAGGTGCTGGGTGCCGGGCGGGTGGGCCGCGGGGACGACTTCTTCGCGCTGGGCGGACACTCGCTGTTCGCGGTGCGCGTCGTCTCGCGCGTGCGGCAGGTGCTGGGCGTGGAAGCCTCGCCGCGCGACCTGTTCGAGCGGCCCGTGCTGGCGGATTTTGCGCGCCGGTTGGAAACCGCCGCGAGTGCCGAGGCAACGGAGATCGCGCAGGTGGAGCGCTCCGGCCCGCTCGCGCTGTCGTTCGCGCAGCAGCGCCTGTGGTTCATCGAGCAGATGCAGGGCGTGGGCGCGGCCTACCACATCCCCATGCGCCTGCGGCTGCGGGGCGACCTGGACCGTGGCGCGCTGGTGCGGTCGCTGGACCGTATCGTCGCGCGGCACGAGGCGCTGCGGACGACCTTCCCCGCGGTGGATGGCGAGCCGGTCCAGCACATCGCACCGGTCGGGGAGAGCGGGTTCCAGCTGGTGGAGCACGACCTCCGCGCCCAGGCGGACGCGGAGGACGCGCTGCGCCGCCTGGCGCAGGACGAGGCGAGCGCGCCCTTTGACCTGGCGCATGGCCCGCTGTTCCGCGGGCGGCTGATCCGCATGGCGGCGGACGACCACGTGCTGCTGCTGACGATGCACCACATCGTCTCCGACGGCTGGTCGATGGGCGTGCTGTACCGCGAGCTCTCCGCGCTCTACGCCGCACAGCGCGAAGGCCGCGAGGCCAGCCTGCCCAAACTGCCGGTGCAGTACGCCGACTACGCCGCGTGGCACCGCCGCTGGGTAGAAGGGCCCGTCCTGGAAGCCCAGGCCGAGTACTGGACCCGGACGCTGGCCGGCGCGCCGGAGCTGCTGGAGCTGCCGACGGATCACCCGCGCCCGGCAAGGCAGGACTTTGCCGGTGCGCTGGTGAAGGTGGAGCTGGACGACGCGCTTGCCGCGGCGCTCCGAACGCTGTCGCAGCGTCACGGCACCACGCTGTTCATGACGCTGCTCGCCGGCTGGGCCGTCGTGCTTGCCCGGCTTTCCGGCCAGGACGACGTGGTGATCGGCACACCGAGCGCAAACCGCGGGCGGCGCGCGATCGAGGGTTTGATCGGCTTTTTCGTCAACACGCTGCCGCTGCGCGTGGACCTTTCCGGCGCGCCCACGGCGGCCGGGCTGCTGAACCGGGTCAGGGCGCTCGCGCTAGAGGCGCAGCGTTATCAGGACATCCCCTTCGAGCAGGTGGTGGAGCGCGTCCATCCCACGCGCAGCCTGGCGCACGCCCCGCTCTTTCAGGTGATGTTCACCTGGCAGAACGCGCCGGAAGAAAGCCCGGAGCTGCCGGGGCTGGCGGTCGGTCCGCTGGACCCGTCGGCCTCCGCGGGCTCCTCGTCGCCGGTGAGCGCGAAGGTCGACCTGTCGCTGACGCTCCGGGAGGACGGCGGACGGATCGCCGGACACCTGGCGTACGCCACCGCGCTCTTTGACCGGGCCACGGTGGAGCGGTACGCAGGCTACCTGCGGCGGGTGCTGGAGGAGATGGCCGCGGACGACCGCCGGCCTGTACACCGTCTGGAACTGCTGAACGAGGCGGAGCGCGCCCGGCTGCTCGCGCTGGGCGAAGGCGCCGCGCCCGAGTTCCCCCGCGCCACGGTGGATGTGCTCTTTGCGCAGGCCGCCGCGTCGTCACCGGACGCCGTGGCGCTGGCGTGGGACGGCGGGCGGATGACGTACGCGGAGCTGGACGGCCGCGCCAACCGCCTTGCCCACCACCTGCGCCGCGCCGGCGTGGCCGCGGGGATGCGCGTGGGCGTGTGCCTGGAGCGCGGGCCGGAGATGGTCGTTGCCACGCTGTCCGTGCTCAAGGCGGGCGGCGCGTACGTGCCGCTGGACCCGGCGTACCCGGCGGAGCGGCTGGCCTTCATGCTGGCCGACACCGCCGTCTCCGTGCTGGTGACGGAGTCGCGGCGGGTGGACCGCCTGCCGCCCCACGCCGCGCGGATCGTGCGGGTGGACGCGGACGCGGCGGCGATCGCGGCGGAATGGTCCGACTCGTTCGTTGCGGGGACGGACCCGGAAGCGCCGGCGTACGTGATGTACACCTCCGGCTCCACCGGCCGCCCCAAGGGTGTCGAGGTGCCGCACCGGGCCATCGTGCGCCTGGTGCGCGGGCAGGACTACGTATCCATCGACCCTTCCGACGTGTTTCTGCAGCTGGCGCCCGCCTCGTTCGACGCGGCCACGCTGGAGCTGTGGGGGCCGCTGCTGAACGGCGCGCGCCTCGCCATCCATCCCGCCGGGCAGATCTCCGTAGAGACGGTCGGGCGGGCGCTGGCGGAGCACGGCGTCACCATCTTCTGGCTGACGACAGCCCTCTTTCACCTGGTGGTGGAGGAGCGCATCGAGATCCTTCGCGGCGTGCGCCAGCTCATCCCCGGTGGCGAGGTGCTTTCCGTCGCCCACGCGCGCCGGGCGCTGGCGGAGCTGCCGGAGACGACGCTCATCAACAGCTACGGGCCCACGGAGAACACCACCTTCACCAGCTGCCACCCCATTACCCAGGCGCCGCCGGGGGCCGGCATCCCCATTGGCCGGCCGATCGCGAACACGTACGTGCGCGTGCTGGACGCGGCGATGCAGCCGGTGCCGATCGGTGTGCCCGGCGAGCTGTACACGGGGGGCGCGGGCCTGGCGCTGGGCTACCTGAACCGTCCGGAGCTGACGGCGGAGAAGTTCGTGGCCGACCCGTATCTCCCTGGCGCGCGGCTGTACCGCACCGGCGACCGGGTGCGCTGGCGGGAGAGTGCGGAAGCGCGTGAGTGCGTGAGTGCGGAAGTGGATTCTGTCCCCGCGGACTCCCGCACGGACGCACTCCCGCACTTACGCACTGCTGTTCTCGAGTTTCTGGGCCGCGTGGACACGCAGGTCAAGATCCGCGGCTTCCGCATCGAGCCGGGGGAGATCGAGGCGCGGCTGCTGGAGCACGCCGGTGTGCGGGAAGCGGTGGTGCTGGCGCGCGAAGACGCTCCGGGAAAGAAGTGGCTGGTCGCCTACGTCGTGGCCGAGGCCTCGGCCGACGCGCTCAGGGCGCACCTCGAAGCCCGTCTGCCGGCGTACATGGTGCCGGCGGCGTACGTGCGGATGCAGGCGCTGCCGCTCACGGCCAACGGCAAGCTGGACCGCCGCGCGCTCCCTGCGCCGGACGGCGCGGCGTTCGCGCGCCGCGGCCATGAGCCGCCGCGCACCACCACGGAGCAGGTGCTGGCGGAGATCTGGACCGAGGTGCTGGGGGTGCAGCGGGTGGGCCGGCGCGACCACTTTTTCGATCTGGGCGGCAACTCGCTGCTCGCTGTGCGGCTGGTGAGCCGGGCGCGCGAGGCGGTGAACCCCGCGGCGACGGTGGAGGACGTGTTCGCGCACCCCACGCTCTACGGGCTTGCGGCGCGGCTGCGGGGGGACGCCACGTGGTTTGGCACCCGCGCCATCCCGGTCCGGGAAACCGGCTCCGAGCGCCCCCTGTTCGTGGTGCACGACGCGGTGGGCATCGTGTTCTACGGGCAACTCCTCCGTCCGCACCTGGATGCCGAAATCCCCATGTACGCCCTCCCCGGGCCGCTCGGCGACACGGAGGAACTGGGCTCCATGGACGACATGGTGACCCGGCTGGTGCGGATGATGACGGAGGTGCAGCCGGAGGGGCCGTATCGCCTGGTGGGGTGGTCGGCGGGCGGGGTGTTTGCCTACGCGATGGCGGAACGGCTGGTCAGGACGGGGCGGGCGGTGCAGTTCCTGGGGCTGCTGGACACCTCTCACCCGGCCATCCTGACGGGCCGGGATTCGCCGCGGGCGCGGCAGTTCACGGTGCTGGATCTGCTGGCCCGGGACGGCGGCGTGGCCCCGGCGACGCCCGAAGCGCTCCGGGCGCTCAAGGAAGAAACCGAGGGGCTGGGCCTGCCGGGGTTCTTCGCCGCGTGCAAGGCGCGGCGGCTCCTTCCCGAAACGGTTACCCTGGCCCGCGCCGAGCAGGTGGAGAGCCGGATCGCCCTCCTCAAACGCAGCAACGTGGAGTACGTCCCCGGGCCGCTCCCGTTCCCCGTCCACCTCTTCACCTGCGACGAGGCGGATGCGAAGGGCGACCCGCGCCTGGGCTGGCGGGACCTGCCGGGGGGCGCTCCGTTCCGGCTGGTGCGCGTTCCCGGTATGCACCACACCATGTGGAAAAAGGGGAACGTGGAGGTGGTGGGGGCGGCGATCTCCCGCGCGATCCGTGCGTCCGCCGCAGACGAGGGCTGATCTGATGCTGATACCGAATCCGCAAAAGATTTGGCACGCAGAGGAAACAGAGGAAGCAGAGAACTGCCTGATAAATCCCCTTTTTCTCTGCTTCCTCTGCTCCCTCTGCGTGAGAACCTGCAGTTGGGAATAATGAGTGTATGTGCGGATTTGGGATGAAATCAACCTGTCCCACTCCCTCTACCTGACACAGTGAAGGCCCTGCATCGCAAGACGATGCTGGGCCTTCGCTTGTCCCCGTCGGGACGGCATCGAGAAGTGGTCGCCGCGCCGGGCGGACGGGGACCGCGTCGCGGGCCGTTCCCGACCACGCCCGTGCTCCCTGTCCGTGTGTCGGGGAGTTTCCCTACGCCTCCTCGTTCGTTCCCGATACCGCCGCGGCGCGCGCGAGGCCAACTTCAAGTCCCTGCCGTACAATGGGTTGTCACCAACCCCCCCCCACCATGTCGCACCGTACCCCTTCCCGCACGCACAGGATCTCGTAGATGCTCGGAAAGACCGTTCTGGTGGTCGATGACCACGCACCGACGCGGCTGGGGTACTCCGCGTTCCTGAGCGAATGCGGCTACCGTGTGCTCCAGGCCGGGCACGGGGGAGAAGCCATCGTCCAGAGCTGCCGCGAACTCCCCGACGTGGTGCTTCTGGACCTGGCGATGCCGGCGGTGAGCGGGATCGAGACGGCCGAATGGCTTCGCCGCTACGCGGGGCCGGCGCGCCCCCGCATCATCGTGGTGACCGGCTGCGCGGCGGGGGCCGACCGGGAACGGATGGGAGATCTGTGCGACGACATCCTCGAAAAGCCGTGCGATCCGCACACGGTGGAAGCCCGGATCAGACGGTTCGCGCAGGTCACCCCGTGACCGAACGCCGACGGCGGATCCTGCTGACGGACGACGACGAGGACAGCCTGCACATCTACCGAACCATCCTGGAGCACGGCGGCTTCGAGGTAATCGAGGCGCGCACCGGGGTCGAGGCGGTGGAACGTGCCCGGGCGCTGCTGCCGGACCTGATCCTGATGGACGCGGCCCTGCCGCTCATGGACGGCTGGCGCGCCACGCGTGTCCTCAAGGGCGCCGCGGACACCCGCCATATCCTCGTGATCGCGCTCACGGCGCACGTGCTGGGGGCCGACCGCGCCCATGCGCGGCAGGCTGGCTGTGACGGGTTTCTGGCCAAGCCGGCCAGCCCCAGAACCGTGCTGGCGGAGGTGTGCCGGTTCCTGGAACGCGCACCGGCACCGCCGGCGTGCGCCGCACGGACCCTGCCGCGGCCGGAGTTGGAAGCCGGGAAGCCCGCCGGGCAACAAGAATGTGTTCGAGTCGGGATTCAGCCGTGACGAGAGCGGGCGCATCCGGCGTATCGGCGGGATGAGCACGGCGCCACCGAGTAGAGGTGTCGGATGGCATCCCGCCATCTCGCTGGCGGCACGGGGGAGCCCCGGCGGACGGATTCAGAGCGCCGCGGCCGCCTCCATGGCGGGTGCCGGCCGGGGAGCATCGTCCCAGACCTCACCGAACTCCGGACTGGAGACGATCTCGATCAGCCCGTCAGCACGTTGGGCCCGACGTTCCGGACCGCGCACGATCCCCAGCAGCGCATCCACGCGGTCGGCCAGATCCTTGAGAATGGCGGCGGACGGGCCGGGAGGCGGGCTGGCGGGGACCAAGGGAGCGACCGCTGCGGGGGGGGCGCCGGGGTCATGCCCATCCACCCCGCCGGCCCCCGGGCCGATTTCGTCGCGCAGCCGGTCCCTGCGCTCCCGCAGCTCGCGCCGGCGTGCCGCAATCCACTCGCCGCGCGCGTGGATGGCCCGACCCCTGCGCTCCGCGCGTTCGAGCATGTCATCCAGCACCCAGCTGGACAGGTGCGCCACCCGCGGCGTGGCGGGATGATCATCGGCTTCTGCCGGCACGGCGGGACCTGGAACGGGTCGGGTGGGACCCCGGTGCGCTTGCATGGGTCCATGCTAGCGGGCCGGGCGCGGTTCCGGGAATCGGGAACAACCGAAGGATGTCAGGGATTTCCCCGACACTTTCCCTCATCCCGACTTCAGAACACCGCGCGTGCCGGCGTCCAAGGGCCGAGCCTGGGAGGATGTCGCCAATCCTCACCTGTTCCTACCAGGCCCCGCTGTCATCCTGAGGGAGCGCACGCCCGTAACTTGCTTTACCACACAAGTTTACGCGCGACCGAAGGATCTTTGTCGGGTCGTGCCAAGCCCAGCCCCCGGGAAGGGGCTCCCGGGCGTTGCCCGGAAAGAGGTTCCGCGCGAGGGGAGGGAGATTCTTCGGTCGCGCCACTGACTTCATGGCGTTCCCGAGGGTTCGACGCGGGCGCTTTCCTCAGACTCAGAATGACAGGTGCTTCCCCGGATTCCGAATGTGAGGCAGAGGTTTGCCAAAACCGCACCCGTTCTTCACGGGGCCCCACTGTCATCCTGAGGGAGCGCACGCCCGTAACTTGCTTTACTACAGAAACTTGCGCGCGACCGAAGGATCTTTGTCGGGTCGCGCGAGGCCCAGCCCCCGGGAAGGGGCTCCCGGGCGTTGCCCGGAAAGGGGCCCGCGCGAGGGAAGGAGATTCTTCGGTCGCGCCGCTGGATCCGTGGCGTTCCCGAGGGTTCGATGCGGGCGCTTCCCTCAGAATGACAGGTGTTTCCCGGATTCCGAATGTGAGGCAGAGTTTGCCAGCACCGCACCCGTTTTCTACGGGGGCCCACTGTCATCCGCTGTCATCCTGAGGGAGCGCACGCCCGCAACTCTCATAACCATAAAAGCTTGCGCGCGACCGAAGGATCTTTGTCGGGTCGCGCGAGGCCCAGCCCTGGGAAGGGGTTCCCGGGCGATGCCCGGAAAGGGGCCCGCGCGAGGGGAGGGAGATTCTTCGGTCCGCGCGACTGGCTCCAGGGCGTTCCCGAGAGGTCGACGCGGGCGCTCCCTCGGAATCACGGGTGGTTTCCCCGGATCACGTATCAGCCGTCGGAGAGCCAGCCTTGCTGCACGGCGTAGCGGACCATCTCGGTCCGGCTGCGGAGGCCCAGCTTGTCGGTGATCCGGGCCTTGTAGGTTTCCACCGTCTTGGTGCTGATGCCCAGCTTCGCGGCGATCTCCTTGTTGCTCTCCCCCCACGCAATGCAGCGCAGCACCTCTTCCTCGCGGTCGCTGAGCGCGTCTCGGGAACGCGTCCGGTCGGGCCCGAACGGCTTGGCGGTGCCGCGCAGCAGCGTTCCGGCCAGTACCGGGTCCACGTAGGTGCCCCCTCCACCCACCGTGCGGATGGCCCGCACCAGCTCGTCGGCCGCCGCGCGCTTGAGCACGTAGCCGGCCGCCCCCGCCTGCAGCAGGCGCGTCAGGTGCGCGCGGTCGTCGTGGGCCGTCAGCGCGATCACCCGCACGCCGGGAAGCTCGCGCGCGATGCGCTCGGTGGCCTCGGCGCCGTCCATGCCGGGCATGGACACGTCCATCACCACGATGTCGGGAGCCAGCTCGCGCGCCCGCGCCACCGCCTGCTGCCCGTCGCCGGCCTCGCCCACCACCTGCATCCCGGCCGCGGAGTCCACCAGCGTCCGCAGCCCCGCGCGAACGACCTCGTGATCGTCGGCCAGCACCACGCGCAGCACGCTCATCGTCCCTCCTCCCCGTTACCCGCGTGCCTCGCGAGAGGCGTCAGCAAGGAAGGGAACATCGCCGGATAGATGGTGGTGCGCTCGCGAACGCTGGTCATCGTAAACTCAGCCTGTTCTGTCTCGGATAGGGAAGCTGGCACAATCCTTCTCCTTGTCCCCGGGGTCAGGCCGGGATCGCATGGACGAACGCGGATGGCCCCGTCCGTCATGATTCCGTCGTCCCATCCCCATGCCCCTCCTCCTCGCCCTCCGCGGGCAGGGGGATGCGGACGTACAGGGTGGTGCCCGCGCCCTCGGCGCTTTCGATCTCCAGCTCCCCGCCCACCAGTGCCACGCGCTCGCGCATCCCCCGCAGCCCCAGCCGCCGCGACTTTTCCGGCGAGGCGAGCGTGGCCTCCACCTCGAAGCCGCGTCCGTCGTCTTCCAGAATGGCGCCCACCATCCCCTGCCGCCGTTCCAGCACCAGGCTGGCGCGCGTGGCGCCGGCGTGCTTGACCACGTTGTTCAGTCCCTCCTGCACCACGCGGTACAGCGTGGTTTCCACCTCGGCGGCGAAGCGCTCCCCGTCCAGCCCCACCGCGTGAAAGTCGCACTCGATGCCGTAGCGGTGGCTCCACTCCTCCAGGTGCGCCTGCAGCGCCAGCCGCAGCCCCAGGTTGTCCAGCGCCGGCGGCCGCAGCTGCACGGCCATGTGCTGCATCTCGCGGGCAATGCGGTCCGCCAGCCGCTCCAGGTCCTCGATGCGCGCCTGCTCCCCGTCCGCGGCGCGCGGCAGCGCCTTGAGGCCCAGCAGCAGCCCGGTAACCAGCTGCCCCAGCGAATCGTGCAGCTCGCGCGAGACGCGCCGGCGCTCATTCTCCCCGGCCGTGACCAGCTGCCGCAGCACCTGCCGCCGTGCCTGGTCGGCGCGGACCAGCTCGGCCGTGCGCGCTTCCACCCGCCGCTCCAGCGCCTCGTTCAGCTCCCGCAGCGCGGTTTCGGCGGTCTTTCGCGCCGTGATGTCGTCGAACAGCACCATCAGCCGGTCGCCGCCGCGCGGGTAGACCTGCACCTCGAACCAGCGGCCCAGCGACACCATCTCGTGCTCAAGCCGCTCCGGCGCGCCCGATCGCGCGGCCCGGTCGAACGCCTGGTGCCACCACGGCTCCAGCCCGGGAAACACCTCGCTCGCCAGGCGGCCTTTGGCCTGCGCCACGGGAATGCCGAAGATGCGCTCGAAGGCGAAGTTGAAGTTGAGGTACCGCTGGTCCACGGCGCGGCCCGCGGGGTCCCGCACCAGCTCCAGTTCGCAGTACCCCTGGCCCATCGTCTCAAAGAGCGTGCGGTACTTTCCTTCGCTCTCGCGCAGCGCCGCCTCGGCGGCCTTGCGCGCCGTCACGTCGACGGAGATGAAGAGGGCGGCCGTCACGCGCCCCGCCGCATCCCGCAGCGGCGTTCCGCGTGTGAGGAACGTGCGCCCGTGCGCGTCGTGCTCCGCCTCGAACGTTCCGCCGCCGAGCACCTGGCGGTAGCCCGGCGCGTAGTCCGCGGCCATCGCGGGGCCCAGCACCTCCTCGACGGTCCGCCCCACGAACTGCCCGGGGGTAAAGCCGGCGTCGCGCAGCGCCTCGCCCTCCGCCAGCCGGTAGCGCAGCTCGTGGTCGACGATGAACGCCGCCGACCTGGGGAGCGTGGCGACGAGCGCCATGGCGCGCGCCTCGCTCTCGCGCAGCGCCGTCTCGGCGCGGGCGCGTTCCATCGCGGTCCACGTGCGCTCGGTGGCTTCCTCGATGAGCGCGATCTCGCCCCGCGTCCAGCGCCGGGGGCGCGAAGAAACCGCGACCATGGACCAGAGCGGCGTGCCCTCGCCCTTCGGCAGTGTGGCCGCCACCATCGCGCGCATCCCCAGCCGCCCGCTGTTGCGCCGCTCCGCCTCGGACAGCCCCTGCCGCTTCAGCTCGTCCTCGACCACGAACGTCTGGTCGAAGACGGCCCGGAAGGCGGCGGGATAGTCGGACAGGATGAACACGTCCGGCAGAGGCGGCACCGTATCGTTGCCGCGCTGGTGCACCAGCCAGGCGCGGTCATCCTCCGGCCGGTAGGACACGATGTAGCTCCGGTCCAGCCGCATGTGCTCGATCAGCATCCGGATCGAGCGGTCCGCCACGGCGTCTTTGTCCGGTTCCACCCGCAGCGCATCGGAAAGCTCGAGCAGGAACGCCTGCCGTTCCTCGCTCTCCCGCAGCGCCGCCTCGGCGCGGGCGCGCTCCACCGCCGCCCACGTGCGCTCGGCCACCTCCGCGACAAGAGACACCTCTTCGGGGGTCCACGCGCGCGCGCTCTGCGCCTGCACGCCGAGCTCGGCCACAAAGCGGCCCGCCTTGACCAGCGGCACCACGACGGCCGCGCGTACCCCACCCGCCGCCCAGGCGGCCCGCGCCACCGGATCAAAGGTCGGGTCGGCATCGACGTCGGCGACGACCAGCACCTCGCCCCGGCGGCGGCTGGTGACCGCGTGCTCGCCGAACTGCGCGTACGCATAGCGCGCCGGAAACGGCTCCGGGGCCGGGCCGGCCGCTCCCCCTTCGCGCACGTACTGGCCGCGCAGGGTGCCCATCTCCGCCCCGGGCTCTCCCTCGACCTCGGCGTACGAGGCCCGGTCGGCGCCCAGGTGCTGGCCCAGCAGCCGCGCGGCCGCGCCCTGGATCGCGGCGGCGTCGTCAAGCGGTCGCAGCGCATCGCCCAGGCGGACCAGGAACGCCTGCCGCGCCTCGCTGGCGCGCAGCGCCACCTCGGCGCGCCTGCGCTCGGTGATGTCGGAGACCAGCACGGCGACGTACCGGCTGTCCTCGCCGCCCACGCGCGAAAAGTACACGCTGAACCAGCGGTCCACGCCGCGCAGGTAATTCTCCGCCCGCTCAGCCCTGCCGGTGCGGGCGACGCGTGTGTACGTCTCGATCCAGGACGATTGCAGCGCCGGCAGCAGCTCGCCGGCCGTCCGCCCGGCCACGTCCGCCGCTCCGATGTGCCGCGGAAACGCGCGGTTGGCCTCGCGGAACGCCAGGTCCACGACTTCGCCGCGCGCGTCGCGGACCAGCTCCATGATGCAGAAGCCCTCGTCCATGGCGTCGAACGCGGCGCTGTACTTGGCCTCGCTCTCGCGCAGCGCCAGCTCGGCCGCCTTGCGCGCCGTGATGTCGTCGTACAGGACGGAAAAGCGGTCGCCCGCGCCGGGGTACAGCGAGACCTCGTACCACTTGCCGAGCGCCGCGAGCTCCTGCTCCATGCGGACCGGTTCGCCGGTGCGGACGGTCCGCTCCGACGTTTCGAACCACCAGTCCTCCATCAGGGGCACGACCTCGCGCGCCGTCCGGCCGCGAGCCGCGGCGACGGGCACGCCGAGCAGCCGCTCGAACGCGGGATTGAGCTCCAGCAGACGGACGTCGACGACGCGTCCGCGGGCGTCGCGCACCAGCTCGTTCAGCGCGTAGCCCTGCGTCATCGTCTCGAACAGCGTGCGGTACCGTTCCTCACTCTCGCGCAGCGCCGCCTCGGCGCGGGCGCGCTCCACCTCCGACCAGCACCGCCCGGCGATGCCCTGGACCAGCTCGACCTCCGCCTCGGTCCAGCGGCGCGGGAGGCGCTGGTTGGCGGCCAGCGTGCAGCGCAGCCTTCCGCCCGCCACCACCGGCACGGCCAGGTCCGCGCCAACCTCGATCTGAACGTATCCCTCCTTCATCGGGGGCGGGATGCGTTCATCCGCCTGCGTGTCGTTCACTACCACCGGGCGGCCAGCCACGTGAAGCGAGGTGAACGGCTCCCAGGCATCGACCGGAAAGCGCCCCTCGATGACGGGCACGCCCGGTACGTGGACCGAGGCGCCGACCACGTACTCGCGCGCGGCCCAGTCGACCTCCGCCCAGTCCACGCGCTCCACGCCCAGCCTTTCGGCCACGAGCCGGCAGGCGGCCTGGGCCACGGCACGCGGGTCGGCCAGCCCGCGGACGGCGTCGGAAAAGCGGACCAGAAACACGTTCAGCTCTTCGGCGTGCCGCCGCAGGGCCTCGGTCCTGGACCACTCCACCGCCGCCCAGGTGCGGTCGGCGGTTTCCTCGATGAGCGCGACCTGGGCTGGCGTAAAGGCGCCGGGCCGGGAGCGGATCACGCTCAGCACGGCGACCAGGCCGCCCTGCTTGACCAGCGGCACCGAGACAAAGGCGCGCACGCCCAGCGCGGCATAGGCCGCGGCCTGTTCGGGCGGGATCGCGGGATCGGCCTGGATGTCCGCGACGGCGACGGTGTGGCCGGCCTCGAAGGCCGTGCGCTCGGCGGGGCGGAAGCTCGTGATCGGGTAGCGTCCCGCCATGCTCGCAAGCCCCGCGCGCCGGTGCTCCCGGGCCACCACGTACTCCTCGCCTTCCACTTCGGCGTAGTTGGTCCGGTCGGCGTCCACCACCTCGCCCAGAAGGCGGCAGGCGGCCGCCATCGCCGCGCGGGGGTCCGCGAGCGGCCGCAGCGCGTCACTGAGCTTCAGCAGAAAGGCCTGCCGCTCCTGGCTCTCGCGCAGCGCGGCCTCGGCGCGGGCACGCTCGATGGCGCTCCACGTCCGCTCGGCGACCTCTTCCAGCAGCACCCGCTCGCCGTCCGTCCAGTCGCGCGGCGTGGCCATGGTTGCCGCGAGCGCCCAGACCACGTGATTCTCCCCCTTGCGCAGCGGCGCCACGAGAAGCGCTCGCAGGTGCAGGCCTGCCAGCAGCTCCTTCTCGGACGGCGAAAAGCGCGGATCGCCGGGTGCGTCCCCGACGACCATGGGCTGCGTGGCGAGCTGCCGCATGGTCTCGCCGTAATCCGACAGCCGGACAACGCCTGACATCGGCGGAAGGTCCGGGCGACGATGCTCCGGGCCCACGGTGGAAGTGCCCTGCTGCTCGAACACCTCGCTGATCCAGCAGCGGTCCAGGCGCAGGTGCTCGGCCAGCCTCCGGACTGCCTGCTCCTTGACCGACGCCTCATCGGGCGCCGCCCGCAGTGCATCGGAGAGCGTGAGCAGAAACGCGTGGCGCGCCTGGCTCTCGCGCAGATCGGTCTCCGCGCGTTTTTGCTCGGTGATGTCGTTGAAGACGGTCGCCACGAAGCGCCCGTTGGCCCCGATGCGCGAGAAGTAGACGTCGAACCAGCGATCGACGTCCCGCTGGTGGTTCTGAACCCGTTCGGGCTCCCCCGTCTTGGCGACCCGCCGGTAGATGTCGAGCCAGTGGTCCTCGACGCCGGGGATGACCTGGAAGATGGAACGGCCGACGACGTCATGAACGCCGCCGTGGCGCTCGAAGGCGCGATTCACCTGGCGATAGATCATGTCGACGATCTCGCCCCCGTCGTCGTAGACCATCTCGCTGATGGCCAGCCCCTCGTCGATTGCGTCGAAGAGCGTGCGGTACTTGGCTTCGCTCTCCCGCAGCGCCGCCCGCGCCGCCTGCTGCGCCGTGACGTCCACGGCCACGATGAGCGCCGCCGTCACGTCCCCCGCGGAATCGCGCAGGGGCGTGCCGCGCGTTAGGAAGGTTCGCCCCCGCACGGCGTGCTCCGCCTCGAACGGTTGGCCGGCGAGCGCCCGGCGGTAGTTGGCCGCGTACTCCGCGGCGAAGCCGGGGCCAAGCACCTCTTCGGGCGTGCGCCCAACGAACTGCTCGCCCGAAAGGCCGGCATCCCGCAGCGCCTCGCCCTCGGCAAGCCGGTAGCGCATCGCGGGGTCCACGATGAACACGGCCGAGCCCGGCAGCACGGTGACAAGCGCCGAGGCGCGCGCCTCGCTCTCCCGCAGCGCCGCCTCGGCGTCCTTTCGTCCCGTGACGTCGCTCGCCGCGCCCACCCACTCGGCCACCTCACCCGCCTCGTCCAGCAGCGGCACCGCGCGCGAGAAGGTCCAGCCCAGCGTGCCGTCCGCGCGCAGCACACGGTGCTCCAGCTCGAAGACCGTCTTTTCGCGCACCGCCCGCTCGATGGCCGCCGTCACCCGCGCGCGGTCGTCCGGATGGATGTACCGCTCGAGCCAGGAGCCGCTGGGCTGCGCCGTGTCGGACAGGAACCCGCGCCCGTCCAGCTGGCGCATCTCGCTCCAGTCGGGGCTCATCCGGTAGATGACGTCGGCGCTGGCGGTGGCGAGCGCACGGTACCGGGTCTCGCTCGCACGCCGCGCCGCCTCGGCCCGCTCCCGCTCCCGCGCCTCCAGCACGCGCGCGGTGGTCTCGGCCACCGTCACCAGCACTCCCGCCACGGCGCCCGCACCGTCGCGCAGCGGGCTGTACGACAGGGTGAACCAGGCGTCCTCCAGCGTCCCCGAACGGGTGATGGGGTACAGCGCATCCTGCAGCGACAGCGACTCGCCTGCCCACACACGGCGGTAGATGGACTCGTTGATGTGCCACACCTCCGGCCAGCACGCGCGCGTGGGCTGGCCCAACCCCGCGGGGTGCTTGCGCCCCATCAGCTCGCGGTACCCGTCGTTGTAGACCTGCACCAGCTCCGGACCCCAGAGCACGACGGCGGGGAACGGCAGGTCCAGCACCGTCTGCACGACGGTGCGCAGCGCGGGTGGCCACTCCCCCACGGGCCCCAGCGGCGTGCGCGACCAGTCCGTGGCGCGCACCAGCGCGCCCGTCTCACCGCCACCGGCCGGCCAGGTTCCAGCCTCGTCCATGGGGAATGTTCGGTTGCGGAGCGGGAAAAGCGCACCTCCCCCCATCCATCCGGAAGATCGCGAGTGGACAACCCGCGGGCATTTCGCGAGCCAGTGCGAACGCCGCGGCCGCCGGGGGGAGACTGTCACGGCTGCGGTACCGGCATGCCGGGGAGGAGCCGACGCTACAGCGCGATCCCGTCATTGCGTTCCACCCGCGGCACCCCTGCGATCCGGCTGCATACCGGCAACGGTGCGAAGAGCCCACGCCCTCCGCGGCCGGCACCACGCCGTTCCCAGCCGCCGGCTCCGTCCCATTCAGCCACTTCGGGAAGTGGAAAACGCGAAAAGGCCCTGCATCGCAAGACGATGCAGGGCCTTCGCTTATCCTAGTCGGGACGGCCGGATTTGAACCGGCGACCCCCTGAACCCCATTCAGGTGCGCTACCGGGCTGCGCCACGTCCCGAACCCCGGTCCTCGCCCGCGCCGTAGCGCGTTTGAAGAAGGGAGAACCTATACGTTTCCGGCGCGGGCGTCAACCCCGGGCCGGCACGGGCGCCGGAGAAGGCTCCCATCCCGGCGGCGGCGGCAGGCCGGGGTCCTGCACCGCCTCGTCCGGAACCACCGTCCGCAGCCACTGCGCCAGCACCGCCTGCTGCTGCTCCGTGGCGTCCGGCAAGGGGCGAAGCGCCCAGCGCTGGGGCAGCCCCACGTCCACCCGCAGCAGCAGCGTGATCAGTTCGTCGCGGCGAAAGACGGTGAGCTGCACCTCCGCGCCGGGCTTGAACTCCAGCAGCCGCGCGTTCAGCCACTCCGTGCCCGCGATGCGGAAGCCGTCCAGCGCCACCAGCTCGTCCCCCGCGTTCACGCCGGCGTGCCACCCCGCCATCCCCGTCAGCACGTTCACCACCACCAGCCGCGAGCCCTCGTTGCGCAGCGTAAGGCCGGTCTGCGACTCGCGGTTCGCCGGCAGGGGCGCGGGCATGCCGAACGGCGGCGGGGGGGGCGGACGCCACCCCGGCGGCGGTCCCTTCCGCCCCGCGGGTGGCGCGCCCTCCGCGGCCACGGGCGGCCGTGGCGGCGCACCCGTCGCCGGGCCGGCCATGTGGGCGGGGAGCAGCCTGAGACCCGCGGCGGCCAGCGCGGAATTGTAGTCCAGCTCGCCCGTGGAGCGCAGCGTGTGGTCGAAGAAGGCGCGCAGGGAGAATCCCGCGACCTCCTCCGCCACCGCCTCCACCGCGCCTTCGGGGAAGCCCTCGTCCCGCGCGCCGTAGCGCTCCCACAGCACGCGCAGCACGTCGTCCAGCGAGCGACGGTTCTCCGTGCCGCCGCGGAGGGTCAGGTCCAGCAGCATCGCCACCAGCGAGCCCTTAAGGTAGTACGAGATGGTGGCGTTGGGCGTATTGGCGTCCGGCCGGTAGAACTTGATCCAGGTGTCGAACGACGCGTCGGCCAGCGGCTGCACGGCGCGGCCGGGGAGCGTCTGAAAGCGCGAGATGCTCTCCGCCAGCTTTTCCAGGTAGCGCTGCTGGGTGATGAGCCCCGCGCGGCGCAGCAGGAGGTCCGTGTAGTAGGTGGTGATCCCCTCCACCACCCACAGGTCGCGCGTGTGGTTTTCGCGCGTGTAGTCAAACGGGCCCAGCGCCGCGGGGCGGATTCGCTTGCCGTTCCACGCGTGAAAGAGCTCGTGCGCGGCCAGCCCCAGAAAGCTTTCGTACGGCGTCCCCCGAAAGCTCCAGCGGTCCGCCTGCAGAGAGGTGCAGTTGCGGTGCTCCAGCCCGCCGCCGCCGCCGTTGGTCAGGTGGAGGATGAAGGTGTAGTGCGGGTACGGCAGCGTGCCGAAAATCTCCCGCTCCGCCAGCACGATGCGGGTGGTGTCCTGCGCCAGCTTGCGGGGATCGGGGTTGCCGCGGCCCCAGATGGCGTACTGGTGCGGCACGCCGTTCACCAGCCACTGCACCAGCTGGTGCGCGCCGATCTCCAGCGGCGAATCCACCAGCTCGTCGTAGTTGGCCGCGCGGTACCGCCCCTCGCCCGCCGCCTCCAGCGACGTCGTCACCCGCCACCCCTGCGGCGCGTGCACCTGCACCTCCGCCGCCTCGCCCTGGCGCCCGTCCACGTACATGAAGACGCTCGTGCCGATGACCGACGCGTGCGAGCCGTCCACGTGCGAGGTGCGCACCGTCAGCTCGTCGGCGTAGACCACCCAGCGCGCGCGCAGGGTGCCGTCGCCGGGGGCGCCGATCCGCCAGGTGGCCTTGTCGGTCTTTTGCCAGGGAACGGGGTTGCCCGCGCCGTCCATGGCCTCGAACTGCACCACGTTGCGGGCAAACTCGCGCATCAGGTACGAGCCCGGCGTCCACGCGGGCATGACCAGGGAGACGGCGTCGTGCACGCCGCCCACCTCCATGTCCACGGCCAGCAGGTGGGTGCGCGGGTCCGGCAGCAGGAGCCGGTAGAGGATGTCGGCCACGGGCGGCTACTTGCGGCGGCGCAGGAAGAGGGTGGCCACGATCCCCGCCACCACGCCCGCGCCCACCACCATCGCCGGCTTCTTCAGCCCGTCCGCCTTGGCTTCGCGGGCGATGCTCCCCGCCATGAAGACGATGTTCGCCGGCCGCTCGGCCAGGCGGCGCATCAGGTAGGGGTACCACGAGTCGCCGAAGGGAACGTAGACGCGCACGTTGTATCCCTCCTCGCGCAGGCGCGTCTGCAGGTCGCGGCGCACGCCGTACAGCATCTGGAACTCGAACGATTCCTTGGCGATCCCGCGCTCCCACACAAAGCGCCGCGCCGCGTCGATGATGGCTTCGTCGTGCGTGGCGATGGCGGGGTAGTTGCCGTTTTCCAGCAGCCGCTTCATCTGGTCCACGTAGGCGCGGTCGGTGTCGGCCTTGTCGGGATAGGCCACCGACTCCGGCTCCTGGTACGCGCCCTTCACCAGCCGCACGCGGGCGCCCAGCGCCAGCATCCGCTCCACGTCGTCGTCGGCGCGGCGCAGCATGGACTGCAGCACCGTGCCCACGTTCTGGTATCCATCCGCCCACAGCGCCTCGACCAGAGCCACGGTGCGCTCGGTGTAGGCGCTGCTCTCCATGTCCAGGCGTACGAAGATCTCGCCCTGCCCGTCGCCCAGCTCGCGGGCGCGGCCCAGCACGCGCTCGATGTTCTCGCGGCAGAACGCCTCGTCGATGTCCAGCCCCAGCTGCGTGGGCTTGATGGACAGGTTGGCGTCCAGCCCGTCGCGCACGATGGACTCGATGATCTGTACCGCCATGTCGGCGGCCTCCGTGGCTTCCTCGCGTGACTTGACGGACTCGCCCAGAAAATCCAGGGAAACCGTGAGCCCCTGGTCGTTGAGCTCGCGGGCGGCGCGCAGGGCGTCGTCCAGCGTGTCGCCTGCCACAAAGCGCTGGGCGAAGCTGCGCGAGATGGGCGCGCGGGTAATGACCTTCTTGGCCGTGTTGCTCTCGCTCAGGCGGAGCAGGCTGGTCTTGAGCATACGTGCGGTCGCGTGTGTCGATGCGGTGTCGCGCGCGGCGGCGGGGGTCAGCCCTCGTCCGCCTGGGCGCGGCTGCGTGCGATGGTTTCTTCCAGCAGGGCGCGCACGTCCTGCAGGGGAAGCGCTTCCAGCAGGGCGCGGGCGCCTTCTTCGGTGGCCGCGGTCACCAGGTCGTCGGTGGACAGGTGGCCCATGATGGCGCTTCCCGTCTGCGCCCAGCGGATAAAGACCAGGTACCCGGCGTACGGCAGTGTGTCGTCGCCGGTGGCGTCGGTCTCGATGCCCACGGTGTACGGCTCGCCGTCGCCGGCCTCAAAGGCGGCGGCGCGGCCGTGGACGGCCATGTATCCGCCCAGCGTCGTCTCGTCCGCGCCGGGCGGGGCGACGGGGTTCAGCCGGTCTTCGGCGCTGGCGTACTTCATGGGCGGCCAAAGTACGCATGGGGGATGCCGGGCGATAGAGCGGGGGGCACGGGCGGAGGATTCATCGCGCTCCAGACCGCGCAGCGCGAGGGGCGCGCCCCCTCCGGGCTCGTAAACCTCGCCACCTCCCCCCAAAAAACCTGGGGGGGGTTGGGGGGGGGGCGGAGATCCCGGCGGTGCGAAGGGAATCACACTGGCGCCCGACGCGGTGCCCCTCCCCCGGCCCCTCCCCGTTCGTTCCTCACGGAGAGGGGAGAAGTCGATCCCGCTTCGACAAGGTGCGTTGCACCTCCCTCCCCCGCGCAGTTTGCGGGGGAGGGCCGGGGAGGGGGGCGGCCCACCATCCCGCACCATCCTCTCCCGAAGACGCTCCCTCCCCAGCCTCACACCCAACCTCCCCCGGCAGTTTCGGGGGAGGTGGGCCGGTGGTGCCGGCCCGGAGGGGGCGCCGCGGTTCGCGCGGGCGCCGCCGTTGCCCCGCATCCAGCGGACATCTACGTTCGTCGGCCGTCACCCCTTCACCCCTTCACCCGTTCACCCCCTCACCCGTTCACCTCAATGCGCGCGGCCATCTTTCACGAGCACGGCGGCCCCGAGGTCGTCCGCATCGAGCAGGTCCCGCGGCCCGACCCGGGCGACGGGCAGGTGCTGGTGCAGGTGCGCGCCTCGGCCATGAACCACCTGGACCTGTGGGTGCGCCGCGGGATCCCCATCGAGACCACCATGCCGCACATCGGCGGCTCCGACATCGCGGGCGTGATCGCGGAGGTGGGCGCGGGAGTGGATGAGGCGCGGGTGGGCGAGCGCGTCGTCATCAACCCCTCCCTGTGGTGCGGCCGCTGCTGGGCGTGCGCGCGCGGCGAGGAATCGATGTGCCAGCGCTTCCGCATCCTGGGCGAGCACACGGACGGCGGCTTTGCGGAGTTCGTAGTGGCCGACGCGGACCACGTCTATCGCATCCCCGACGAGATGCCTTTCGAGGAGGCCGCGGCGATCCCCATCTCGTACATGACGGCGTGGCGCGCGCTGGTCACCCGCGCCGTGCTCAAGCCTGGCGAGGACGTGCTGGTGATCGGCGCGTCGGGCGGCACGGCGCTGGCCGCGGTGCAGATCGGCCGGCTGATGGGGGCCCGCGTGTTCGCCGTTACCAAAGGCGCGGAGAAGGTGCAGCGGCTGCGCGAGCTGGGCGCGGACGTCGTCTACGACCGTGGGGAGACGGACTGGTCGAAAGCGGTCTACAAGGACACCGGCAAGCGCGGCGTGGACGTGGTGGTGGAGAACGTGGGCGGCCCCACCTGGGCGGGAAGCGTGCGCGCGCTGGCGAACGGCGGGCGGCTGGTGACGTACGGCGGCACGGCGGGGCCCAAGGTGGAACTGGACCTGCGCGGCGTGTTCTGGCGGCAGATCCAGGTGATCGGGACCACCATGGCATCCCGCGGCGAGTTCGAGGACTTGCTGCGCGTCATCTTCTCCGGCCGCCTGAAGCCCGTGATCGATTCCGTTCTCCCGCTGGACGAGGCGCGCCTGGCGCACGAGCGGCTGGAGGCGGGCGGGCAGTTCGGGAAGATAGTGCTGGTGCCGTAGGGTGTGATGGTGTGATGGTGTGATGGTGTGATGGTGTGATGGTGTGATGGTGTGATGGTGTGATGGTGTAATGGTGTGATGGTGTGATGGTGTGATGGTGTGATGGTAGGGGAGAGGGCTCGGCGCTTTGGCACACATCGAACTGCGTCCGCGGGCGGCCCCCTCTCCCCGCCTCTCCCCCAACTTCGGGGGAGAGGTGACGCGCACCCGAATGCTTTTCGCGCCGCGGAAGCCATGATGTGAAGCGAGCCTCCCGAACCGCGCTTCGGAGCTCCGGCAGGGCCTTCCGTAGCGCGCCGCACGCCCGTCCAACACCCACCCCTCCCCCGAAGTTGGGGGAGGGGTCGACCGCCGTCGCGAGGAACGAGCGAAAGGCCGGTCGGGGGAGAGGGCCCGTCGGGAACGCGCGATTCCTATTCCCTATTCCCTATTCCCTATTCCCTATTCCCTATTCCCTATTCCCTATTCCCTATTCCCTATTCCCTATTCCCTCGCCCCTAAAACACCGGCCGCAGCAGCTGCTCGCGGTGGCTGCGGGAAACGCGCAGCTGGCGGCCGTCGTTCAGCAGCGCGATGTAGTCGCCGCCGAACCACGGCTGGATCTCGCGGATGCGGTTCACGTTGACGATGGTGGAGCGGTGGATGCGGATGAACATCGCCGGGTCCAGCTGGTCGCCCATCGCCCGCAGCGTGGAGCGGATGAGGTGCGTCACCTTGCCCACGTGCAGCCGCACGTAGTTGCCTTCCGCCTCGAACCAGTCCACGTCCTCCACCCGCACCAGCTGCGTGCTGGTGCGCCCGGCCACGCTGATCCACGCGGCGTACTTTCTGGGCGCCTGCGCGGGCTCCGCCCCTTCGTCGGCGCGGGCGTGCAGGGCGCGCAGGTCTTCCAGCAGCGCCTCAAGCCGCGCCGTCAGCTCCTCTTCGCCGCGGGTGGCCAGGCGCAGCCGCGCGCGCGTCATGGCGTTGCGGATGCGCTGTTCCGTTACCGGCTTGAGCAGGTAGTCCACCGCGTGCAGCTCAAAGGCGCGCACCGCGTGCTGGTGGTACGCCGTGGCAAAGATCACCGCTGGCATCCGCCCCGCGCCAATGCGCTCCACCACCTGCAGCCCGTCCACCTCGGGCATCTGCACGTCCAGAAACACCAGGTCCGGGCGCAGCGCGCGGATGGCCTCCACCGCCTGTACCCCGTCGGCCGCCTCGCCCACCACCTCTACGTCGGCCTCGTGCGCCAGGTGCATGCGAACGCCGTCGCGCGCCAGCGGCTCGTCGTCCACAATGAGCGTGCGGATGCTCATACCGCCTCCGCCGAGATGACGTTCGACCCATCCTCTTCGCTGGGCGGCGCCAGGCGAAAGGGGATGATGATGCGCACCAGCGCGCCACCGCCGGGCCCGTTGCCGCGGTACATCTCAAAGCCGCCGCGGCCGTACAGCTGCTCCAGCCGCGCCTGCGTGTTGGCCAGCCCCACGCCCGTGCGCCCGGCCGCCGGCGCGACGTCGAAGCCAGGGCCGTCGTCGCGCACGGCAAGCTCCAGCCGGTCGTCCAGCCGCCGCGCGCGCACCTCGATGCGCCCCGCCGCGCGCCGCCGGGCGATCCCGTGCTTGACCGCGTTCTCCACCAGCGGCTGCAGCACCATGCTGGGCACCAGCGCGGCCATGGTGTCGGGCGCCAGGTCAAAGCGCACCGTCATCCGGTCGGCAAAGCGCACCTGCTCGATGTCCAGGTACCGCTGCGCGAACTCCAGCTCGCGCACCAGCGGCAGCGTCTGCTCGCTGTTCTCCAGCGACATCCGCAACAGGTCGCTCATCCGCCCGATCAGCCGCACCGTCTGCGCGCGCTCGCCCTTGGCCGCCAGCACCGAGATGGCGTTGAGCGTGTTGAACAGAAAGTGCGGCTGAAGCTGCATGTTGAGCGCGCGCAGGTTGGCCTGGGCCAGCCCCGCCTCCAGCCGCGACGCGTGCAGCGCCAGCTCCGACGCCTGCCGGTCGCGCTCCACCGCGCGGCGCAGGTAGAAAAAGGTGTGGTGCGCCCCCACGATCAGCCAGTAAAAGGCGATGAAGGTGGTAAAGTACATCGACATCAGCCGCCCCATGTTGGCGCCAAAGTCGCCAAAGGTGGGGGGAAGCTCCGCGCGCGCCACCAGCCTGGGCGCCAGAACGAAATCGGAGAGCCAGCTGGACAGCGCGAGCTGAATGACGACAAACGCGACGGAGGCGGGGATGTGTACCAGCAGCGAGCGCCGCCAGCGCCCCGGCGCCAGTGGAAAGGCATCCGCCACCTTTAGCGCCGCGGGCACCAGCGGAACCGTTACGTACCAGCTGGGGAACGAGACGGCGGCGAGCACGGCAAGGCGCGGCTTGTCGTTCGCGGCGGCAACGGCGTACATCAGCCATACGTCCAGCGTGCCCAGCAGCGTGGCCACGGCAAAGAGGATGAACCCCACCCGCCACGGGCAGAGACGGACGAACTCGGCCGTTGCCGTGCGCGCGGGCGGGTCGGCCGCAAAGGTGGGGAAGGGGATCTGGGCTGCGGTCACGGCGGAATGCCGGTCGGAAGGGAGTGCGGCGGGCGATCGGGTGTAAGATAGTTACGGCGAGAGTAGATGAAAAGCTTTGTGTAGCGGGGGTTTAGGTCATTTGTAGCTCGATCCTCTCGACCATTACGACTCGTCCCCGTCCTCCACCGTTCGTCTCTCCAGAACAACGTTTCGTCCCAGATCAGGCGGATGAAAAACTCTCGTACGGAAGCATGGAGGCGCGGAGACAAAGCAGGTCTCCGCGCCTCCGCGCCGTCCGCGCCCTCCGCGGCTCCGCGTGAGCGCTTTTCATCCCGCCAAAGCGGGCGGCGCCGCTTCCCCGATGAGGAGAGCGGCGCCGTCTGCGTCGTAGGAGCTTCGAATTGTCTGGGGGGTGGGGCGCGTCAGTCCTCCACCTTCCGCACGTCCGCGGCGCGGGGCCCCTTGGGGTCCTCCTGGATTTCGTACTCCACCCGGTCGCCGCGCTTGAGCGACTTGAACCCTTCCATCTGGATGGAGGAGTGGTGCACGAACACGTCCTTTCCGCCATCGTCCGGACGAATGAAGCCGAAGCCCTTGTCGTCCTTGAAGAACTCCACCACGCCAGTCTGTCGAGCCATGATCCCCTCCGCTACGACGGATTCCGCTCCACCGCCGGGGCGCCGCTCCGCCGCACGTCTCCCCGGTCTGTTTTCCCCAGCACATTTGCAAAGAATGGGCCGCACAGATGTTTACGGCGTATCACCGGATCGGCGGCCTGGGCGCGCCCGTAAGCTGCAGGATGGCGACCTCTGGACGACACAGCAAACGTACCGGAAGGTGGACGGTTCCCACCCCGCGCGACGTGTACACCTGCGTCCACGGACGCCTTCGCAGCCCTTCCTCGTACAGGTCCTCGCGCTCCGCGGGATTCTTGATGGCGCCCACCACCGGCAGCCGCACCTGGCCTCCGTGGGTGTGCCCGCTCACCACCAGGTCGACCGCGTCGTACGCACGGCGCGCCTTTTCCGCCTGGTCGGGGTCGTGCGCCAGCAGCAGGGTAAAGTCGCGCTCCTCGGGCGGCGGCAGCGAGTCCAGCGAGGGGCGGCCCTGCGTGTAGTCGTCGACGCCGGCGATGCAGAGCGAGGCGTCGCCCACCTTTGCCAGCACGGCGCGGTTGGTCAGGTCGCGCAGGTGGGGCCGGGCGCGCAGCTCCGCGTGCCACCTGTCGATCCCCACCGTGTAGTCGTGGTTGCCGGGCACGGCCCACACCCCGTGCGGCGCGGCCAGTCCGGCCAGCGCGTCCAGCACGGGCGCGAACGTCCCCGCGTCGTCCGCCGCAAAGTCGCCGGTCAGAGCGATCACGTCCGGCCGCGCGCGCATGGCCAGCCGCGCCGCGCGGCGGATGAGCCAGAGCGGCGTGCCCTCGCCCGCGTGCATGTCCGTCAGCAGCGCGATGCGGAAGCCTTCCAGGTCCGGGTGCAGCCCGCGGACGTGGATGCGCGGCCGCGTGACCTGCAGCCACAGCGGCTCCAGCAGCGTATACGCTCCCACCGCTCCCGCCGCGGCCGCCGCGGCCGCCGCCGCGCCCGCCCATTTCACCACCGTGCTCGTTTTCGGCATGCGGCCGGGGAGAGCAAGGGGCAGACCAGCGGGGGGCGGACGCACGAACGCCCGCACTGGGGATGGCTGGGTGCAGGCGTTCATCAAACGCGGCATCCTCGTCCTCCTCTCCGGGATAGGATACCTCGCGCACAGTCGGCGGCGCGGGCTACGCGGGCGGAGACCGATCTACGAGGGCGGAAGGGCGAAGCGGATCCGGCGGACGGCCGGCTCGGGATCGGTGTCCACGGCAAGCGCCCAGCCGTCGCGCAGGTCCGTGATGCGGGGCAACGTATCCGAGAGGACACGGGCGGCCGGGCGACCCCAGTCCACCACGTAGCTGCGGATGGCGCTGAACTCGTCGCCGCCGGTCGCCTGCCGCACCTCGCCCGCCTGCACCAGCACGCGGCCGTCGGACAGCGGGAGCACGGAGATGCCTACGTCGTGCGCGCCATTCTCCGCGTGGAATGACACCGCATCGCCCAGATGGCGGATGCGCACGGCGTTGTACCGGGGCAGGGAGACGGTGCCCAGCAGCGCGCCCGTCGCCAGCGAAAAACGCAGCACCTCCGGCCGAAGCTGTGGAAGAAAGACGATCTCGTCCGCGTGCCCGCACGCCAGGTGACCGCCCGCGCGGTACGAAGCGCGTAGCGGATCGTCGAGTTCGGGATCAGGGGCGAACGAGCGGATCACCCTCGCGTCGTGGGGAGAGATCTCGTGGAGCGCATGGCCCCGGTGCGCGCCCAGGACATAGAGCCTGCCCCGGCAGAGGGCCAAGTCATGGGGATGCAGCTCGAGCGCCAGGCTCCCCGTCCGCTCCAGCGCGCCATCGGCCGTGCGGTACTGCTCGATGCGCTGGTTGCCACGATCCAGTACGTACAGCACTTCCGCGCCTGCCGCCAAGGCGACCGGCACGAAGAACTCGCCCGGGCCGCGGCCCATCCGTCCCGTCCACGCGATCGCGTCGTCACCGGCGGAAACACCCACACGCCGTTCCATCACGTCCAGCAGGTACATCCGTCCGGCGTCCCCCATCCGCGCATCGCCGATCAGCCCTATTTCCGGGGAACGTGTGCCCGGCGTCGTGACCGGAGAGGGGGGCGCCGCCGGCACCTGCGGTTGTGCGTCGTGGTTTTTTCCCGCGGCGGGCTCATCCGCGCGGGCACCGGCGCCGGCGCGGTGAGCGAGGAAGACGCCCGTCATTGTGAGCAGGGCCAGGAGCCCGGCGCCGATCCAGCGTGTCATCGGCCGATCGAAAGCAGGTGGGGAGTGGGAGAGCCGCATGACTATGTAATGAAGCGGATTGAGGGCACCGTCAACCGTTTCGGGCCGATAATGTAGATCCCGCCATCGTGCGGACGTGGCCTGGCCTTGCGCCTGAATCTTGCCATGGGCGCACGCCGCGAACAGATTCCCGCCGCCGCGGCCGTACCCTGGCGGCGGACCCGACGCATTCCGAAAATCCGTATCCGATCCGAGGAAGATCATGGTGAACACCGTCGCGACCGCAGCGGACGGGCAGGACCTTCTCTGCCGCCCGTCCGTCCGCGCGCTGCTGGACGAGGTCCGCGAGTCCGTGACCGCCGAGGGCGGCGCCTTTGCGCTGGTGAGCGCCGACGCGCTTCGGTCCGGCGGGGTGGACCGGCTCATCCGCGCCGCCGTCTTTGGCGAGGATGAGGACGTGCGCGACACGGCCCGCTGGCTGCTGCTGCACGCCGGCCACGCCGTGGGCATTGCCCCCGCCTCCATCCACGAGCTGTACCTGGCCCGCGGCCGCGGCGAGATCGGCGGGTTCACCGTCCCCGCCATGAACGTCCGCGCCGCCGCGTACGACACCGCCCGCGCCCTGTTCAGCGCGGCGCGCGACCTCAAGGTGGGCGCGCTGATCTGCGAGATCGCCCGCTCCGAGATCGGCTACACCGACCAGCGGCCGGCGGAGTACGTGAGCGTGATGATCGCCGCGGCCATCAAGGAGGGGTGGAGCGGCCCGCTCTTTGTCCAGGGCGACCACTTTCAGGTGAACGCCAAGAAGTACAAGGCCGATCCGGAGCCGGAGCTGCGCGCGGTCAAGGACATCATCCGCGAGGGTCTGCACGCCGGCTTCTACAACATCGACATCGACACCAGCACGCTGGTCGACCTGTCGCAGGAGGGTCTGGACGCGCAGCAGGCGCTCAACTCCCGCCTGTCGGCCGAGCTTACGGCGTACGTGCGCCACTACGAGCCGGCGGGCGTCACCGTGAGCATCGGCGGCGAGATCGGCGAGGTGGGGACGGAGAACAGCACGCCCGAAGAGCTGCGCGCGTACATGGACGGCTACAACCGCGCGCTGCAGGCCCTGGGCGACAAGGAGGGGCGGCCGGTGCCCGGGCTCAGCAAGATCAGCGTGCAGAGCGGCACCACCCACGGCGGCACGGTGCTGCCCGACGGCTCCATCGCCGACGTAGCCATCGACTTCGAGACGCTGCGTACGCTGTCGCAGATCGCGCGTGACGAGTACGGGATGTCGGGCGCGGTGCAGCACGGGGCCAGCACGCTGCCGCAGAGCGCCTTCGGCAACTTTTCCACGGTGGAGACGGCGGAGATCCACCTGGCCACCAACTTTCAGAACATCGCGTACGACCACCTGCCGTCGGAGCTGCGCGACCGGATGTACGAGCACTGCCGCCAGAACTTCCCCGACGAGCGCAAGGCGGGGGATACGGAGGAGCAGTTCATCTACAAGGCGCGCAAAAAGGCGCTGGGCGCGTTCAAGCGCGAGCTGTGGGAGCTGCCCGAGGGCGACCGCGAGCGCATTCGCGGCGTGCTGAACGAGACGTTCACCTTTCTGTTCCGGCAGCTGAAGGTGGAGAACACCATGGACATCGCGCGCAAGTACGTGCCGCTCCCCGCCATCCAGCACGCCTCCCCCGCCGACATGCGGATGAAGGCCGCCGCGGACGACTGGGATCTTTCGGACTGACGGCCCCCAGTGCGTGAGTGCGTTAGTGCGGAAGTGCGTGAGTGAAAAGAGCCGGGATCGCGGAGCGCGGTTCCGGCTTTTTCGTTTCGGCGGATCCGGACGACGATAGGGATCGAACTGCGTCCGCGGGGGCCCTCACCCGCTCGCTTAGGCTCGCACCCTCTCCCGCAAGCGGGAGAGGGTATAAACTTCGATCCCGCTTCGACAGGCTACGGTCAGAAATCCTCCTGCCGGAGCGCCCTGGACGTTCGGCTTGCGTCACCTCTCTCCCGCGCTGTTTGCGGGGGAGAGGCCGGGAGAGGGGGCCGCCCGCGGATGCAGTTCGATCTCATTCGCAGCGCCGAGATCTCCGCCCCACACCCCACCTCCCCCAGGGGTTTTGGGGGAGGTGGGCGGGTGGTGCCCGCCCGGAAAGGGCGCCGGCCCGCCGCCCATACCGGCCGACCCGCCACCACTGCCCGTGCCGTGTATCCCCCCTCCCGCGCTGTTTGCGGGAGGGGGTGGCGCGCTCTCGGGCGCCGCCGGGGGAGGGCTCCGCCTTGACCGCACGCCTCCGCCGGTCCACAATCCCATGATCTCACTACGTTTGAGCACTTCGGGACCACACCCAACGCGCATCCGCGGACCCTTCATGCGATCGGCGATTTTCAGCAGGCGCGCGCGGGGCGGCGCATGAAGCAGCGGTTCTCATCCGGACGGCTGCCGGAGCCCAAGCGCGTGCTGTCGTGGGTGTACCTGGGCCGCCTGTGCCTGGCCGGCGCCATCTTCATGGCCGCCGCGCTGGTCTGGAAGCAGGCCGAGGCCAACATCACCCTGGCCGCCTCGCTCATCCTGGTGCTGGCGGCGGCGTTCACGGCGGTGTCGTTCTGGTACACGCACCTGGCCAACCGCAGGCCCGGCCGCGGCTACCTGTACTGGCAGGTGGTGTTCGACGTGCTGCTGGTGGCCGCGGTGGTGCACCTTACCGGCGGCCCGGAGAGCGACTTTGTCCCGCTGTGGGTGCTGGTGATCGTCGCCGCCGCCATCCTGCTGCCGTTCGTGGGGGGCGTGCTCATCGGCGTGCTGGTGAGCCTGCTCTTCTTTGTCGACATCATCTGGAGCACCCACACGGTCAACGCCAGCTCCGTTCTGCAGATGGTGCTCTTTGCCTCCGTGGCGCTGGCGACGGGGTACCTGGGCGACCGGCTGCGGCAGACCGGCGCCGTGCTGGGCGAGGTGGAGACGGAGCTTCGCCTGCTGCGGCTGGACACGGACGACGTGCTGGCCAGCATCGCCACCGGGCTGATCACCGTGGACGGGGCGGGGCGGCTGGCCTTCATCAACCCCGCCGCGGCCGACCTGCTGCGCATTCGCGCCTCCGACTGGTTGGGGCGGCCGTTCGTGGCCAAGCTGGACGCGGTGGCGCCGGGGCTGGGCCGCGTGATCGCGCAGTCGGCGGAAACCCGCACCCCGGTGCGGCGCTTTGAGACGGACGAGACGGACGGGGGGATGGTCTTCGGCGTGAGCACTACCCTCATCCAGCGCGACGAGGGGAGCCTGCCGTCGGTGACGGCCATCTTCCAGGACATCACGGAGCGCAAGCGGATGGACCAGCTGCGCGGCCGGGCCGAGCGGCTGGAGGCGGTGGCGGAGCTTTCCGCCTCGCTGGCGCACGAAATCAAGAACCCGCTGGCCTCCATCCGCAGCGCCACCGAGCAGCTTACCGGCGACGGCATCGACGCCGATGACCGGCAGGTGCTGGGCAACCTGGTGGTGCGCGAGAGCGACCGGCTGAGCCGCCTGCTCACGGAGTTCATCGACTTTGCCCGCGCCAAGCTGCGGGCGGCGGAGCGGCTGGACCTGGCCAAGCTGGTGCGGCACGCGGTGGACGTGGTGATGGCGCACCCGCAGGCCCGCGGCGTGGAGGTGTCCGTCGAGGTGGATGCCGCCTCGGAGCACGTGGACGTGCGCGGCGACGAGGACCTGCTGCACCGCGCCGTGCTGAACCTGGCGTTGAACGCCGTGCAGTGGGCGGGGCAGGGGGGAAAGGTGGAGGTGCGGCTGGACGCGGTGGATACGGACCTGATGGCGCCCCGGCTGGGCGCGGCCCGCGCGGTGCGGATCCACGTGTCCGACACGGGGCCGGGGGTGCCTGAGGAGAACGCGGAGCACATCTTCGACCCGTTCTTTACCCGCCGCCCCGGCGGCACGGGCCTGGGCCTGGCGCTGGTGCAGCGCGCCGCCGACGCCCACGGCGGCGCCGTCTTCGTCGACCAGCCGCGCGGCGACGGCTGGGGCGCGACCTTCGCCTTTTACCTCCCCGCGCTCCCCGCGGCTGGGGCGGACGAACAGTCCGGCGGGACGGAAGTTGCCGTGGGTCTGGAGGATCCTCACTCGCCCGTCTAAGCGCACCACCTTCCGCGAGCGGATGAGGGACGGCGGCGAGACGGCCGATGGTGAGCTCCGGCGGGTGTGGCGCAGGCCCCCTCCGGGCCGGCACCACCGGCCCACCTCCCCCGAAACTGCCGGGGAGGTTGGGTGTGAGGCAGGTGGTGGTGTGTTTCGGATTGGATGGTGCGGGATGGTGGGCCGCCCCCTCCCCGGCCCTCCCCCGCAAACTGCGCGGGGGAGGGAGGTGCGACGCACCTTGTCGAAGCGGGATCGACTTCTCCCCTCTCCGTGAGGAACGAACGGGGAGGGGCCGGGGGAGGGGCACCGCGGCGGACGCAGCTCGATTCCGTTCGCCGAGTCTCGATCCGTCGGAAACTCAACCTCCCCCAGGGTTTTTTGGGGGAGGTGCGAGCCTGAGCGAGCGGAGGGGGCGCGGCGGGCGCAGCTCGATCTCCGCCGAAGCGCGATCAAATTTTCAGTCACCAGCGAAAGAAGCGGCCGTGAGCGAGCCGAAGATCCTGATCATCGACGACGAGACCGCCATCCTCGACACGCTGCGCATCCTGCTGAAGCGCGAGGGCTTTGTCGTGGAGACGGCGGTGGGCGGACAGGCCGGCGTGGACCGGCTGCACGAGGTGCGGCCCGACGTGGTGCTGAGCGACGTGCGTATGCCCGGCGTGGGCGGGCTGGAGGTGCTGCTGGCCGCCAAGGAGCTGGACCGCGCCCTCCCCGTGATCCTGATGACCGCGCAGGCGTCGCTGCAGACCGCCATGCGCGCCGTGAACGAGGGCGCCTTCTACTACATCCAGAAGCCGTTCAGCAACGACGAACTGGTGGCCATCTGCCGCCGCGCGGCGGAATCGCGGCAGCTCAAGAAGGAAAACCAGGCGCTCAAGACGGAGATCCGCCGCCGCGACCGTAGCGACGTGGCCCGGCCCATCGGCCGCAGCCGCGGCTTCATCGACGTGCTGCGGACGGCGGAGACGGTGGCGCCCAGCGATTCCACCGTGCTCATCACCGGCGAGTCGGGAACGGGCAAGGAGGTGCTGGCCAAGTACATCCACACCATCAGCGACCGCGGCGAAGGGCCGTTCGTCTCCATCAACTGTGGCGCGCTTCCGGAGAACCTGCTGGAAAGCGAGCTGTTTGGCCACGTGCGCGGCTCGTTCACCGGCGCCGTGCGCGACAAGCAGGGGCTGTTCGTCGCGGCGAAGGGCGGGAGCTTTTTCCTGGACGAGGTGGGCGAGATGTCGGCGGCCACGCAGGTAAAGCTGCTGCGCGCGCTGCAAGAGCGCGAGGTGATCCCGGTCGGCGCCACCGAGCCGGTGCCCATCGACGTGCGCATCATGGCCGCCACCAACCGCGACCTGGACGAAGAGATCCGCCGCGGCGGCTTTCGCAGCGACCTGTTCTACCGCCTGAACGTCATCACGCTGCAGCTTCCGCCCCTGCGCGACCGTCCCGACGACGTGCCGATCCTGTGCGAGTACTTTCTGGACCGCTTCGCCGAGCAGCGCGGCCGCGCGGTCCCGCGCCTGTCGCCCGACGCGGTGAGCGTGCTGCAGTCGTACGACTGGCCGGGCAACGTCCGTGAGCTGGAGAACGCCCTGGAGCGTGCGGCCGTGCTCACGGCGGACGGCGGCGAGATCGCGGTGTCCACGCTGCCGCCGCGCATTACCGAGCGGCAGGCGCAGCCGCTGGTTTCCGCCAACCTGCCGCCCAATCCCACGCTGGAGATCATCGAGCGGGCGTACATCCACTGGGTGCTGTCCTCCGAGAGCGGCAACAAGACGCGCGCCGCCGAGGTGCTGGGTATCGACCCGTCGACGCTCTACCGCAAGCTGCAGCGCTACGGGATGGAGCAGTAGGGGAGGCTGGACCGCATCGAACTGCGTGCCACGGTGCCCCTCCCCCGACCCCTCCCCGCTCGTTCCTCGCGGAGAGGGGAGAAGTTGATCCCGCTTCGGAGGGCTCTCGTCTTTCCCCCACGCCGTTGGCCGCCGTTTGCGAGGAAGGGCGGGTTCTGACGTTCTTTACCTCGGCGCCTCCGAACCGCTACGATCGTACTCTGCAACCAACCTCCCCCAGGGGTTTTTGGGGGAGGTGGGCGAGTGGTGCTCGCCCGGAAGGGGCGCGGCGGGTCGCGCGAACGCCTCCCTCGTCAGCTGGAGCCTTTATCTCCCTGCCCTCCGTGACCATCCGCGCCGAGTACGACCGCGCCGCCGCCGACTACGACCGCCGCTGGGCGCGCTACAACCGTGCGAGCCTGGAACTGCTGCGGCCGTGGACCGAAGGCCGCGATCTTGGGCGAGTAGTGGACGTGGGATGCGGGACGGGCAACCTGCTGCCGCTCCTGACGGGGTCCGCGGGTCGAACCGGCGGATACGTGGGAGTCGACCTGTCGCCGGAGATGCTGCGGGTGGCGCGGGGGAAGGGGAGCGGCGTGGGGCCGATCGGCTTCGTCGCGGCGGATGCGGAGGGCCTGCCGCTGCGGGACGGTTCTTTCGATACGGCTGTCTCTGCGTCGGTGCTGCATTACTGGGATGATGCGGATGCGGCGCTCGCGGAGATCCGGCGCGTGCTGCGGCCGGGCGGGCGTCTGCTGCTGCTCGACTGGCTGCGCGACCCCCTGCCGATGCGCCTGCTGAACGCATGGATGCGCATCACACGCGTGCAGTACCGGCGCATGTACTCGCGTGTGGAGATGCGGGATGCGCTCGCCCGCGCTGGTTTCGACCTGCGGATGGAGGTGCGGGGGAGCGCGGGCGGCCTCTGGCGGCTGATCGCCCTCGAAGCGCACACAACGTAGCCGAGCTAAAGCGTGGTGCCCCGCGGAAGCGCAATCGAATCCTCCCCTCTCCGTGAGGAACGAACGGGGAGGGGCCGGGGGAGGGGCACCGCGTCGGTCGCCAGTTCGATCCTGTTCGCCCAGGCGCGATGCATCGGCAACCCAACCTCCCCCAGGGTTTTTTGGGGGAGGTGGGCGGGTGGTGCCCGCCCGGAGGGGGCGCCCCGTCGGACGCAGTTCGATTCCAGTCGACGAGCCCGCACACCGTCGGCAACCCTCTCCCCTCTCCGTGAGGCACGAACGGGGAGGGGCCGGGGGAGGGGCACCCGCGTCGGCCGCGTTCGATCCTGTTCGCCGAGCCGCGATGCATCGGCAACCGCGTCATCCCCACGCAACCGCCGCACTGGACGTAAGTGTCGTCTGTGTTTAGATTTGACGTCTATCCGAATCTCCGCGGCGCCCCCCTCCGTACTCCAGCCGGTTCACTGTCCGCAAGCACTGCTCAGGACTGACGATGCGCAGCAACTCCACTTTCGTCATCACCCCGGACTCGTTCCAGATCAGCCAGGGAATCATCGGGCTGCCGCTGGCGCGCCCGTCGCGGCGGCTGACGGCCATGCTGCTGGACCTGTTGATCGTGGCGCTGCTGGTCAAGATGGCGGGGCCCGTGCTGCTGGGGCTGGCCGCGGCGTTCTTCGCGTTCCGCATGTCGCGCAAGGTGACCGGCGCCGGCACGCGTCCGCTGGGCAGAGTGGTGCGTTTCAGCGTGCGCGCGTTCGGGGCGCTCATCCTGTTCCTGGTGGCCACCAGCGTCTGGGGCAAGGGTGCCCGGACCGTACGCGGCATCATGGGCTCGCAGGGTGTGCAGATGACGTTGGCCACGGGCGGCGGCGACAGCGTCCGGGTGTCGGCCGTACAGGCGTTGGGGCTGAGCAGGGACGTAGCGGCGTTCCAGGGGGCCGACAGCGAGGCGGAGGCGCGGCGCCTGGCCGGGCAGCTGGTGTCGGGCTTTCGCGCGGCGGGGGTGCCGGAGGATGAGGTGCGCGAAACGCTCGAAGGAATCGCGGAAAACTCCGACCGCCGCTGGATGGAGGACGTGGTTCAGACCGCGCTGGCCACGCCGCCGGCCGCCGCGTCCGCCGCCCCCTCCGTCCCGTCCGTGAGCGCCGACTCGCTGGCCCGCGCGTACGCCGCCTACACCGCCGCGGGCGACACCGCCGCCGCGCGCCGCGTTCAGCCGCAGCTGGCCTCGCTGCTGGCGCGCGACAGCCTGGACGAGCTGCGCGGGGAGCTCAAGGAGGCGGAGGACACCAACCAGGTGCTCACGCAGCGGGCGGAGCGCGCGGAGAACCGCGGCATTCTGCACGCCATCACGGATCTGCTGGACGAGCTGGGCATCGGCTTTGGCTGGACGGGCCTGTACTTCACGGCGTTCCTCACGCTGTGGCGCGGCCAGACGCCGGGGAAGAAGCTCGCCGGCGTGCGCGTCGTTCGGCTGAACGGCCAGCCGATGACGATGTGGACCTCGTTCGAGCGCTTTGGTGGATACGCGGCCGGCCTGGTGACGGGCCTGCTGGGCTTCGCACAGGTCTACTGGGACCGCAACCGGCAGATGATCCACGACAAGATCGTGGAGACGGTCGTGGTTCGGGAGCGCGGCGCCCCCCAGCCCGCCGCCGCCCCGCTGCCCGTGCGCCCCGCCGTGGCCGCGTTCGGATCCCATCCCTCCGTGCGCCGCTCGCCTGGGGTGTGATGGTGTGATGGTGTGATGGTGTGATGGTTGTGATGGTGTGATGGTGATCCGCCGTCACCCGCTCACCCGTTCACCCGTTCACCCCCTCGCCGGCTCACGAAAAACGCCCGGCCGGAACCTTCCGGCCGGGCGTTTGCATTCCGCGGCGGGCAAACCCCGGAGCCTACCCGTACCCCTCCTCTGCGGATGACGGACTTCCTCGCGCGTCACGTGGGCTGGCTGGTGCCGTTCGCGGTCATTGGCGCGGCCGCCATCATCAGCGCGATCGCCACCCTGTTCTGGGGGCTGCAGAAGCCCACCCGCATGGCGCTGGTCGCGCGCCCGCCGGTGGGGAGCGAGGCGTTCATGATGGCCGTAAGCGGTGCCGTGAACGGGCCGCTGATGCGCGGCGGCATGGCCAGGCTGCTGAACAACGGCGACGAGATCTTTCCCGCGATGCTCAAGGCCATGCGGGAGGCGCGGGGCACCATCAACTTCATGGTCTACATCTGGGAGCCAGGGCGCGCGGCCGACCGGGTGGTGGAGGTGCTGGAGGAGCGCGCCCGCGCCGGGGTGCAGGTGCGGCTGCTGCTGGACGCGTTTGGCGCGTACAAGATGGAGAAGGAAACCATCCGCCGGCTGGAAGAGGTGGGTGCCGTGGTCAAGTTCTTCAACCCCATCGCGCCCGGCTGGCTTTCCATTGCGCACAAGCGCAACCACCGGCGCGCCATCGTCATCGACGGTGAGGTGGCGTTCACCGGCGGGGCGGCCATCGGCGACCGGTGGCTGGGCGACGCCGAGGACGAGGAGCACTGGCGCGACGTGATGGTGGAGGTAAGCGGGTGCCTTGCCACCAACCTGCAGTCCGCGTTTACCCAGCTGTGGGCCAACGTCACGGGCGAGATCCTGGTGGGCGACGAGTTCTATCCGCCCGATCCCGACGGCAACAAGGGCGGCGGCGAGGGATTGTCGCGCCACGTGAACGTGATCAGCTCGCCCGCCACGCAGTCGCAGCCGCTGGTCGTCTTCTTTATGGTTTCGGTGGCGTGCGCGCGCGATTCCATCTACATGGCCAACTCGTACTTCGCGCCGGATGAGAGCATGCGGCGCGTGCTGGCGGAGCGCGCGCGCGAGGGCGTGGACGTGCGGCTGCTGCTTCCCAACAAGCTCACCGACGCGCCGATGGTGCGCTGGGCCGGCCAGTACTACTTCGACGAGCTGCTTGCGGCCGGCGTGCGCATCTTCGAATACCAGCCCACGATGATGCACACCAAGATGCTGGTGGTGGACGGGGTGTGGTCGGTGCTGGGCTCCGCCAACATGGACATCCGTTCCCGCGAGTTGAACCAGGAGGGGGTGATCGGCATTCTGGACCACGGCTTCGGGCAGCAGATCCGGGATACGTTCGAGGCGGACCTGAAGGAGGCGCGCGAAATCACCCGCCAGGCGTGGAGCCGGCGCGGGCGGCTGGCGCGGCTCAACGAGCGCTTCTGGGTTTCCTTCGTCCAGCAGTTCTGAGAGGAAATACCTCCTCGGCGCGTGTCGCCAACCCACCTACTTCCAAACAGGGATACGGTGTAATCCTGAGGGAGCGCACGCTCGTAACTTTCATAGCCACAGAAGCCTGCGCGCGACCGAAGGATCTTTGTCGGGTTGCGCAAGGCCCAGCCCTGGGAGCCGGTCAAGTTCCTCTGAAAGTGGATTTTCGAGTGGGTGTTAGCCAAACCTCACCTGCTCCTATCGGAAGTACGGTGTCATCCTGAGGGAGCGCACGCCCGTAACTTTCATAGTCACAGAAGCTTGCGCGCGACCGAAGGATCTTTGTCGGGTCGCGCGAGGCCCAGCCCTGGGAGCCGTTCAACTCCCTCGATCAGGCAGACAAGGTCCTTCGGTCGCGCGCAGGCGGTGGTGTGGGATTACGGTATCGCGTGGCGCTCCCTCAGGATGACTGATCTTCGGGATCAGTCGTGTGTCCGCGGGACGCTGCGATATCCACTTGCATTCACCCGGTGGCGTACGGATAAAAGACGCGGAGAACCGATCAGGCCCCCCGCGTCTCTTTGCATTCTCGAACCGCTGGTTCGATCAGGCGAAGGGTGGCGTAACGACGCCGCCGTCTTCGGAAAGATTTTCATCCTCTTCTCCGTGCTCCAGCAGGCCGAACAGCTGCAGGTGACGGCGGCGCAGGCGGTTGGCGGCGGTGAGCGCCTCCTCCTCCGTCTCGCCAAAGCCCTCCCACGCGAACGAAGGCGCTTCGCCCCAGCCCGTGGGCGGGCTCCACGGCGACTCGGGGCCGTGGATGCGCGCCACACGTCGCGGATGCGTGAACGGGTCCAGGTACGTGCCCAGCACGCGCCCGCGACGGTCCACCACCACGCCCACGGCGCCGCCGCGGCTGTGGCGGCGCCGCTTGAGCCGCCGGTACATCGAAAGCGCCCCCTCCACCACCAGCCCCGCAAGGCACAGCAGCGCCAGGAACAACACGAAATCGAACGAGATTACCTTCATCGCGCCTCAGCACTCCTCTACGCACTCGCGCCGCCGTACCGCATCCATCGGAGATACCCCTCACACGCCGCGTCCCCCACGGATAAGGGGATCGGGTGACCGCGAACCGTCTGTAACGTACGGGTGGGCGTTTTAATGACCAGCACGCTCCAAACCGCCCGCCCGGAAGGATGGCGACTGATCCAAGCAGTTGTTGTAAAACGCTTTGCGGATGATGTTCCGCCCCGGCGCAAACCGTCCGAAGAGTGACGATGGAGAGCCCGCACGGGTCACGCCACCCGGAACAAATGGCTCCTGCGCGCTGCTGAAAGACGCGAACTCCTGACGCACACGAAAAAGCGCCCGGCGAGCCAAGCCGCCGGGCGCTCCCCTTCGCACCACCGTACTTTCGTACTCTCGTACCTTCGTACACCGTACCTTCGTACCCCCCTTACGAAAGCGCATCCAGCACGCGCCCCACGTCCTTCGACTCCCGCAGCCGGATCGCCAGCAGCACCGGGCGAACCCAGATGTGCGGCTTGTGGATGGCCTTGGCGAGCGTGACGACCACATGGTCCAGCGCATCGATCTCCAGCGGCAGCCGCGCCGCGTCCGTCCTGGCGAAGCGCTGCGCCCACTTCCACGCAAGGTCGCGCGATCCGCCCAGCGCAAAGGTGAACACCACCTCGTCGTGGCGCATGCCGATCCAGTCCAGCAGCCCCATCCACGGAGACACGCGGCCAATGCGGTCCTGCACGTCGTCCAGCAGCTCGCCCAGCAGCGCGCTGATCTCGCGAAAGTCGTGCTCCAGCCCGGCCAGGTCCGCCCCCGGCGCCGTCTGGGCCGCGGCGACGCCCAGGTCCAGGTTGATGTGCGCATTGATCCCCAGCAGCAGGTGCTGCAGGATGAGCAGATCTCCTTTGGCCGCGTCGAACGCCGCCCGCCAGCTGTGCGTGGGGCGGCCGCCAGCCTGGTACGCCTCCAGCGCGGCCAGGTAGCGGTTGGCGAAGATCACGTCCAGCCGCTCCATCCGCGGGCCGTCCTGAAACCGTCCCGACGCGATCCCCTCCTTTACCCGCACCGTCACCTGCCGGTACAGGCAGGCAAAGTAGCCCAGCCGGCTGTTCTCGCGCCGGGCGCGGTCGATGGCGGCGTCCAGCCGCGCGATCACTTCGTCGATGGTGGCGGCGGGCGTAAAGGCGGCGGCAGCCATGACGGTCGCGGGCATGAGGAACGGGATGGATGATGTGGAGCGGCGGGGCGGGTCGGCCAAACAATAGGCGGCATCCGGCGCTCCGGCAACGCTCCGCTGCCTACGGATCCGGCCGAGGGCCGTGGGGCAAACCCCGACGGAGCATCCGCATTCTCTCCTATGTGCGCCCGGTTCTTCTCGACGCATCATGTAGGGGCAGGACACGGATGCGGTTTGATATCGTCCACCAGACGCGCGGCTTACCTACATGGATACCTCGCCTGCCCCCGCCCGGCCCACCGCCTGGATCATCCTTCCCGGCCACGCGGACGCCCCCGCGCACCTGAGCGTGCAGCGCTACTCGCGGCTGGCGCGGCTGTCTCGCACCATGTGGTACGCTTTTGTGTGGATGATCTCCTCCGTGGGGATGCTGCTCGTCAGCATCGGCGATCCGTTCCTGACCGCCATCCCGTTCTTCACCGGTGCGGTGCTGACGTACAAGACGTGGGGCGGGCGGTTCCGGGTGATGGAGTTCCATGGCAGCTGCCCGCGCTGCCAGGAGCCGATCCAGCTCAAACCCGGCAGCAAGATCGGCTCGCCCCACCACCTGGTGTGCTACAACTGCCACCATGAGCCCGACCTGTACCTGGCCGCCTGATGCTGATACCGAATCCGGAAAAACGACATCGGAAGGTACAGAGGAACCGGGAACAGCCAGAGGAACAGAGGTGATCCGCATTCCTCCTCTGTTCCTCTGGCTGTTCTCTGTTCCTCTGTACCCTGACCTCTGTTTTCGGTAGTCCGACTTGCGGTGAGGTGTTTTGCCGGATTCGCTATGATTCCATCCGAAAAACGAAGGTGTCACGCGGCTGCACGGAGGGCGTGGAGGCACGGAGAGATGCTTTTCTCCGCGTCCTCCGCGGCTTCGCGTAAACACCTGTTCGTTGCGGATCCAGGATGATGCGCTGATCCGCCTCAGGGGGTACCGATCGAACGGAAGAGGCCGCTCCCGAACGCCGGGAGCGGCCTCGCCATCATCATCCATCCATCCGTCCATCTCCCGGCTTACTGGTCGAAGACCTGGGCGCCGGCAGGGGGCGTGAACGTGAACAGGTTGTCGGGGAGCGCGTGGTTGGTGCGCAGGTTCCGCATCTCGACCGTGCGCACGGAGTTGTTTTCCTCCGTCATCTCAAAGCGGCGCACCAGGTGGTCGTCGGTATCGATCCACACCTTGAGGATGCGGTACGGCGACGCCCCGCGCGGCACCAGCGTAAGCACGTGCGTCTGCTGCCCGCTCACGCTCTCCTGGCCCACCAGCGTGGCGACAAAGCGCTGGTTGGGGTTGCTGAGGAACTGCGCCTGCAGGTCCACGGCCTCGCCGCCTTCGGCAATGCTGGTGCGGATGACCTGCGTGCGGTCGGTGCTGGGATAGTACAGCCAGAAGTGTCGTCCATCCGCCACGATCACGTCGCCTTCCGGATCGCTGAAGCGCATCAGGAAGCGGTCCGGCTTGCGCTGGTACAGCTTGCCCGTACTGCGCTGGTTGGTGTTGAGCAGCGGCACGTTCAGCGTCTGCGTGAAGTCCGCCTCCATCGATCGGATGCCCTGCGCCGCCCGCTCCGCCTGCGTAAGGATCTCTGCGGCGCGGTCCTGGTTGGCCTTTTCCGCCTCCGTCGGCGGCTTGGCGGGGGCGGCGGGCACCGCCGCCGGTGTGGTGCCGGTCGTGGGGGCGGCGGCCTGGCCGGCGGGGGCGGCCGGCTGCGCGGGCTGCGCCGCCGTGCCGGGAACCGCCGTGGGCGCGGGCGCCTGCTGCTGCGCCGCGCCGGGCGCGCGGCCGGTCACGCGCTCCGGCGCATCACCGGGCGCGGCGGCGGACGACTCGCGGCCGCCGCACGCGGCCGCGAGCGGAAGCAGGATCAGTCCCAGGCGCATGCTCTTCGTCATCATCTATCGTCAGCGTCGTTCGAGGTTCGGGCGCAACGTGGGGGTGAGTACCCTCTCCGCGCAACACGCGTTCCTGTCTGCCGTTACCAGCGGCCGCTGGCGCCGCGCCCCGAGCTGGATCCGCCGCCCCCGCCGCCTCCACCTCGGCCCGACCATCCGCCACCCGACGACCCACCGCTCGACGAGCCGCCGGAGCTGGAGAACGAACGGCTGGAGCTGCTGGTGGGACGCTCCTTCCGCGGCAGATGGACGATGTCGACGTCGTTCCATCCGCAGTGGCGGCAGTCCTTTTCCACCCGCTCGCGCCCCGAGTGGTCGTAGGTGGCGTGCTCGATGACCGTGCTGGTGACGATCACCGTCTTGTAGCCGCACGACGGGCAGTCCTTCTTGCTGGAGAACATGGCCGGGTACGGCAGCACCTGGTGGTGGCTGCAGCCGGTGCACTGCCACACGTCGTAATCCACCGATCCCAGCACCTCTTCCAGCTGGCGGCCGCTGTCCAGGTGCACGTTGTCGGCCGACTCGTCCAGCCGCTGCATGGGCTTGCCGCACTCGGCGCAGTTGCGCTTGCGGTTGCGCAGGTAGTGCGCGCCGCCCGCCACCCCCGAAACCAGGATCAGCACCCCCACCACGCCCGCGACCACGCCGTCGTCGTTCCCCGTGCCGGTGGCGGGTGCGTCGTACGCCGGCCGTGGATCGCTGAACCCGGCCCCCGGCTGCGGCGACGCGGCGTAGCCGGAACCGCGGAACGACGCGGCGATGGCGCGCACGCCGTCCATGACGCCGTCGTCGAAGTTGCCCTCGCGAAAGTGCGGGACCATCTGGCTATCCATGATGTCCTGCATCCGCGCGTCCTGCTGCGCCGGCACCTCGTCGCCCAGCTCGATACGCGCGAACCGGTCATCCACCGACACCAGCACCAGCACGCCGTCCTGCCGCTGGCCAAGCCCGAGCTTCCAATCGTTGTAGACCGAGGTCGCGAACGCCTCGGGCGTGGCGTCGTTCGTCCCATAGCGGGCAATGTTCTTGACCGTCAGCACGCGCACCTCCACGCCCGCGTCGGTGCGCAGCGAGGCGAGCATGGCGCGCAGGCTGTCGGCGTCCGCGGGGCCGATGATGCCGGCCATGTCCGCCACGCCGTCCCCCGGCTCGGCGGGATACTGCTGAGCCGCCAGCGGAGCCGCCGCAAAGAACGCGGCGAGCGCCAGGACGGCGAATCGCACCAGGATTCGGTTCATCTCGTCAACGGGTTGGAGGCGGGGGATGATGATGGACAGCGGGCGGGGAATACGTGCTGCGGGGCGTGTAGTTTCAACCGCGGCAAGAAGATAGCGGCGATGACCGAAATCTAATTGGAGTGAGCGGGAAGCCGGCTGCGGAAGGTCCCTGCCACTGCTCACAAGGCCAGTCATCCTGAGGGAGGCGCCGCCCTAAATTTGTTCGTACGATGTACTTTGGCGCCGACCGAAGGACCTTGCCTGCACCACGACGAACTCGGCTACGGAGTCCGGGAACGACGAACTCGGCTACGGAGTCCGGGAACGGTTCACGCGAGCGGTTGAAGCCCCGTTCGGCGACGCGTCAGCGGCGCCGGGACGGGGCTTGTCGCTTTCCCAGCAGCGGGTTTACCCGCTCATCCACGGTCGCCGCTCATCCCGCGCGCGCCCCCACTTAGCTCCCCGAACACCTCCGCTTCGGGGATGCGCCAGATGGCGGGGGTGCCCAGTTGCCGGCGGGGTCGCGGAAGTAGAGTGATCGGCCGCCGCCGGGCCAGCTGTAGTCGCTTTCGATCCCCACGCCGTGCGCCTGCAGGTGCGCGCGCCACGTATCCGCCTCGTCCGCGCGCATGGCGAAGCAGACGTGGCCCGGCCCGTCCGCGCCGTGGCCGGGGATGGCGCCGCCCTCGCGCGTGCGCTCCGGGTTGAAGACCAGGAACACGCGCCCGCCACAGCGAAAGAACACGTGGCGGCCCTCCACGCGCGTGATCACCTCCATCCCCAGCACGCCCGTGTAGAACTGCTCCGCCGCGTCCAGGTCGTCCGCGTAGACGCACGCCTCCAGGATCTCGCCAGCCTGCATTCCCTCCGCCTTGCCTGAAGGTGCCCGCCACCCCGGGGCGCGTTCGCCGCAACGACCGCGCGACCCGTGGCGTTCCGGCCGCGCGGCGGGTGGTAGCGGGGGCTCGCCGCCGGCCGAACGCCGCCCACGTCAGCGGGCGCCGGGGGGGACGGGCGCGTTGCGGCGAAAGATCTCGGCTCCGGGCACGCTGCCCACCGACATGTTCATCCCCCGATCGTCATCCCGGGCCTCGAGGATGCACACGGTGCCGGTCATCTCCAGCCCTGGCTCCACGCGCGGCGCCAGCCGGAGCGGCGACTTTCCGTTTCCCTCCAGCCACACCGGCACCACCACCAGCACAAAGCACGGCCAGTCGGGGAACACCGACACCTTCTTGCGCACGAGGAGGGCGCGCTTGAGCCCGGGGACGGTGGAAAGGTGCCTGATGACGGCCTGCAACTCCGCGTCGCCCAGTTCGTGCGGCAGAAATCGGTCGTCGGGGCGGACGTTCCGCGCCGCGCGCTCGATCGCGGCCCGCGCCATCTCCGTCTCGTGCGCAGCGGCCCGGCGCTCGAAGACCTCGGCGTCGGCGGTGCGGCCGCGGGCGTGCAGGAACCGCGCGGCCGCCGCGCAGGCTTCGGCGGTGGTGTTGAAACCGTCCAGCGACATCGCCCGCTTCAGGTGCGCCAGCCCGGCTTCATCGCCCGCGTCCAGCAGCAGCTTGCCCAGCAACAGGCGCATCTCCGCGTCGTCGGCGGCGTCCAGAAAGCCGCGAATCAGCGGCACTGCGACGCCGCCGCCGTGCAGCCGCTCCGTCAGCCGGATCCGCTCGCGCGCCTCAGGCCCCGGAAGGGGCTCGCCGGCCGCGCGCGACTCCAGCTCCGCAAGCCGCTGCGTCGTCCGCAGGTGCTCGTCCTGCTCCTTGCGCCAGTTGTACTGGTGGGTCTCGGCCCACTTGCGGCCCAGCCGGTCCGCCAGCCGCGCCGCGTGCCCGCCCAGGAACACGTCCGCGGCGACGGGGTGCGCGGACGCCGGGGGAAGCGCCGGCGTGACATCCAGTGCCACCAGCCGGTCGGCCAGCGATGGGTGGGGGTTCCCGGCCTGGGTGGCGTGGCCCACGCCGTCCGCGAGCCACGCGGACGCCAAGGGGTGCGCGCCGGCGCCGGGCGCCCCGTCCAGGATCCGGCGGAACACGTCCGCGGGCGCCGGAGTTGGCGCTTCTGTCGTCCGGCGCATGACGCCTGGCCAGAACACCTGCGCCAGGAAGCGCTCCACCACGCCCAGCCGGCACAGGGCGGCGGCCAGGGCGCCGGGCCCGGCCACGCGCGCGGCACGCCGGTCGGCCTCGAACTCGTGCTCGCGCCGCAGGACCGCGGTCCGGGCGTCCAGGAACGGCGCGTACCAGCGAACGAACGCGCGGAACACGCGCAGGGTGGGCTCCCGCTCGTCCCGCAGCCCCTCCAGCACCCACGTCCACGCCTCGCGGGCGCGCCAGGCCCACAGGCCGGCCCGGCCGCCCCTGCCCGACGCCAGCCCGAGCTCGCGCGCCAGCACGGCGCTGAACTCGCCGGCCGTGAGCGCCGCGGCCAGCGGCAGGCCGATGATGAGGTACGTGCGGTAGAAGCCCAGCACGCCCAGCCGCGGCACCTGCTGCACCGAGATGCGCCCCTCCTCGCCGATCAGCACCTGATGTGGAGCGGGGGCGCCCACGGCCCCGCGGATGCGCTCGATCTCCGCCCACAGCGCAGGCGCCTCCGTGCGCGCCAGCACCATTCCGCGAGGCGCGGGAACGGAGAGGGACAGCGCCTCCAGCAGGATGGGCCCCAGCACCGCCGTAAGCACCCACGCCCAGATGCTCACACCAGGGCGGAGGATCGGGACCAGGTTGATCAGCACGGCGGCCGCGAGTAGCGCCACGATGCCGGGTCCCAGCATCGTCAGCGCCACGGCCCGCGCGCGGTACATGCGCGGGTGCTGCTGAGCGTACGCGGCTAGCCGGGTCGGGAGGGCGTCGTAGTTCTGGGCCATCGTCGTCGGCAGAGCGGCGGGGGGTGTGCGGCGGATGCTCAGGCGCCGGAACGGCGCAGGTGTTCGATGACGCGGCGGAGGTGCGCGCGGCACGCCGGGGTGGCGGCGGCGCTGTCCGTCTCCAGCACGCCGATGCGCCAGCGCAGGTGCTCGGGGAACTCGCGCGTGGCGTCGCGGACGTTTCCTTCGCGGATTTGCAGGATCCTGACGGTTTATTCGTAGGGAGACGTATCCCACGTATCAACTTCGAAAAGAACCGCGCAGTCTCCGGTGTTATTCCAGACGGTATTCGAAAGCCCCCAGTAGAAGAAATGATCTCGACCGCCCGCTTGGTTCACTCGTGAGAGCTGAGTGCCATTTCCGGTGAACAGAACAATGTTATCTCCCGTCTGGACAGGATGCGGAGGGAACCAATAACAGTGCCTTTGTAAATTCGAGATGGCATATGGTGAGGCATATGTGGTGTCAAACACGATATGGAAGCTCAGATCAGTATCAGCGAGAGCTCTCAGGTGCAGGCGCTCCCGATTCGCGATCCCGCGATCAGCTATCCGGATAATCTGCAGCTTCATCCTTTCACCACCCGTCCCACGACAGAGCTCAGGATCATGAGCAACCCCAACATCAGACAAACAACGCCTTGCAACCTATTCGTCCAGAAAAAAGGAGCAAGGCCCAAAATCGCGCCTCCTAAACCAACTCCAGCACCAAAGAACACATCAACGGCTCGAGTGGGTTTCAAGCGCTCGTCCAAAACTGCGGCCCGCCGCTCTGCCTCATGGTATCGTTCTATGTATCCTCGTAGCGAGTCGCACTCTGCTTCTGCACGTTCAAGTTCGTCTAAGATGAGCTTTTGCACGCCTGGGCTCTGGAGGTCATCATCTGAGAGTTGCCGGCGAACATCCCGAAACGCTTGACGTCCGGTTGCGGGTGCGAGACTTCCGCCATTTGCAGGCGTGGAGCGGGCTTGCGCGATGCCAGCTCTTTGGCCGCCGCTCGCCACCGGCATGTTGTCAGCTGGAGTGTCTGGATCCGCCAATGCCCGCTCCCTTGATTATCCTAGCCCTAAATGATTTGCATATGCTTCGGGAACTAACGCGTGTTTTCTATCCCAACCCCTCAGTTCTACATCGTCTTAAGCCTCCCCGCAGATCGAGTCCAGCTGGGTGAAGTCGATGAGGACGTCGCGGGGCTTGGAGCCGTCGGGAGGGCCCAGGATGCCGGCCTTTTCCAGCTGGTCCATCACCCGCGCCGCGCGGCCGTAGCCGATGCGCATGCGACGCTGCAGCAGGCTGGTCGATCCGCCCTGGTGCTGGATGCACAGCTCCGCGGCCTGCCGGAACAGCTTGTCGCGCTCACCGGGCTCTTCGTCGGCCTCCAGCTCGCCCGTGTCTTCCTGCGCGCGCACCTCGTCCAGGATGTTGGCCTCGGTGCTGGCGGCCGGGTCAAGCCCGCGCTCAAGAGCTTCTTCGCGGCGCAGGCGGGCCTGCTCGCGATACCAGTCCATCATCGCCTCGGTTTCTTCCGTCGACAGATACGCGCCCTGAATGCGCACGGGCTCGCTGCTGGCCGGAGGCAGCATCAGCATGTCGCCGTTGCCCAGCAGCGCATCGGCTCCGTTCTGGTCCAGGATCGTGCGTGAGTCGACCTTGGACGACACGCGGAAGGCGATGCGGCTGGGGAAGTTGGCCTTGATCAGGCCCGTGATCACGTTCACCGACGGGCGCTGCGTGGCCAGGATCAGGTGAATGCCGATGGCTCGCGCCTTTTGCGCCAGCAGCGCGAGCGGCTTTTCCACGTCGCCCTGCACCGTCATCATCAGGTCCGCCAGCTCGTCGATGATCACGACGATGTACGGCAGCTCGCCGCCGCGGTACAGCCAGCGGTCGGGATCGCCCTCCTCGCCCTCGGCCTCGCTGGCGCGCATCACCACGCCCTGCTCCAGCCGCTTGTTGAAGTCCTGCAGGTTGCGCACGCCGTTCACGCTCAGCAGCGCGTAGCGGCGCTCCATCTCCAGCACCGCCCACTTGAGGACCGCCGCGGCATCGTTGTTGTCGGTGACGACGGGGTGCCGCAGGTGGGGGAGGTCGTTGTACATCGACAGCTCCACCATCTTGGGGTCCACCATCAGGAACCGCAGCGTGCGCGGCGTGTGGCGGAAGATGAGGGAGGTGATGATGGTGTTCACGCACACCGACTTGCCCGAACCCGTGGCGCCCGCGATCAGCAGGTGCGGCATCTTGGCCAGGTCGGCCACGTTGGACCGGCCCGCGATGTCCTTGCCCAGTGCCAGCGGCAGCGCGGCCGTAGTGCCGCGAAAGGCGGGGGACTCGATGGTCTCGCGAAAGTAGACCATCTCCGGCACCGGGTTGGGCACCTCCACGCCCACCGCGCCCTTGCCGGGGATGGGCGCCACGATGCGCACCGACGGCGCGCGCAGGGCCAGCGCCAGGTCCGCCTCCAGGTTGGCGATGCGGGCCACCTTCACCCCCGGCGCCGGGCTGATCTCGAACTGCGTGACCACGGGCCCCGACGTCATCCCGACGATGGTTCCTTCGATCTTGAAGGTCGCCAGCTTGTCGATCAGCACCTGTCCCAGCTTGTCCAGCTCATGCCGGTTGCGCGCCTCGTCGCGCGGCGGCGGCGCGACGAGCAGGCCGGTCGTGGGCAGGTCGGTGGAGAAGGGGTCGCCGCTGTCTTCGGGCAGCAGCTCCACCTGCTCTGCCCGGGTGCCGCGCGCGGCGGCGGCCTTCTGCCCCGGCTTCTTCGCGTCCGCCGCCGTTTTGGCGACCGGGGCCACCGGGCCGGCCGGCGCGGGTGTGGACAGGGGGACGATGGGGTCCAGCTGGGTGGCGTCGGGATCGATGGCGGGCTCGTCGTCTTCCGCGCTCCAGTAGCTCTCGTCCTCGAACTCGTACTCCGCGTCCTCGATCCCGTCGTCCGAAGGCGTCACCGGCAGCGGCTCGCCGGGGAGGGCGCGCTTGGGGAGCAGCTTGAGCGGGCTGGGAAGGGCGATGGTGGGGCGGGGGAGCGCCACCGCCGCCTGCCGCGCCTGCGTCATGGCGAAGCGCCCGCCGTGGAAGGCGCTGCGCAGCGGGTTCCACCCCACCGTCGCCACACAGAGCGCGGCGAAGAGAAAAAAGATGACCACCGCGCCGCCCACCGCGCTCAGGGCGGACACCAGCAGCACCGCCACCGCCGCGCCCAGCCAACCCGTGACCCGGGTAGGCTCACCCGCCGTTCCGCCCAGAACCGAGATGGCGGAGGGGACCAGGACGATCAGGCCGGCCAGGAGGATGGACCAGCGCACGGCCGTTCCCCCGTCCAGCCTGCGGAAGGCAAAGGCGCCCCACAGCGCCGCCAGCACCGGCAGCGCCACCGCGGCCACGCCCATGAAGCCGGTGAGCGCGCCGCTGAGCGCCGCCCCCGCCACACCCACGATGTTCCGCGAAGCGAAGATGCGCGCAGCCCCCTCGCCAAACGCGGACAGGGGCACCAGGCTCAGCGCGAGCAGCAGGGCGAGGGCGAACAGGCCCAGGCCCCATAGCTCGCGGCGCTGCTTGTCGTCCAGGGAAAGCATTCGGCTCCAGGTAGAGCAGTGCCGAGGGATTCTTCGGGAAGGAACGTCTGAAGCAACAAGATAGCGTGGACACGCCTTTCGGCCAACTGCCGGGTTGTGGAGAGTGCGGGAGTGCGGGAGTGCGGGAGTGTGAGTTATCGATGGATCGCGCTGCGGCCGCGGGGGCCCTCACCCGCTCGCTTAGGCTCGCACCCTCTCCCGCAAGCGGGAGAGGGTATAAACGTCGCACATGTCTGCGGTGCGTCTTCGCCGTGGCTGTGCCTGTCGTCACACATTGGCTGCCCGCCGCGCAGGCCTCCGCCCGCACGAGCTGGTGAAGCCCCGCCTGGCGAGCTCCGCGAGCTTTGGGCGGGGCTTATGGCCTTTCCAGCCGCGGCTTTAGCCGCCCCGGCTGCCCACCGTCGGCTGCCCACCGTCGGCTGCCCACCGTCGGCTCCCCGCCCCGGCTGCCCACCGTCGGCTGCCCACCGTCGGCTCGCCGCCCCGGTTGCCCGCCTTCGGCTGCCCACCCCGTTCGCCGCCGTGTACGACAAACGAAAGGCCGGACGGATCCCGTAGGTCCGTCCGGCCTCGTCTCGATCGCGTGATGCGATTGCGTCGGCTTACGACTCCGCCGCCTCCACCGTCGCCAGCACGATCTGGCGGCCGTCGAGAACGGGGAGCACGTCGCGCAGGTCCGTCTGCGCGCAAAAGGCCAGGTCGTCGCCCAGGCCGGCTTCCACGATCGCGCGGCCGGCCGCCGTGTGGGGAAACAGCTTCGCGGGGTCGGCGAACTCCTCGGCCAGCGCCAGCGCGGCCACGGCCCCGTCGTTCATCTCCCACTCCACCTCGGGCAGCCCCTTCATCACCGCCGCCGCCATCTGCCCCGCGCACACGGCGTCCTCCAGCCCGAACGCGCGGTCGCGGCCGGCGCACAGAAAGACGGGCTCGCCGTCCGTGCGCACCAGCTCGTCCACCACGGCCTGAAAGTTGGTCCACGCACCCACGAGCACCCGGCTTCCGCCCGCCGCGGCATGGATGGCGAGGGTGCCGTTGGTCGTCGACATCACCACCGTCTTTCCGCCCACGCGCTCGGCGGTGAACTCGCCCGGCGAATTGCCCAGGTCAAAGCCCTCGATGGGCAGCGCCTTGCGCTCGCCGGCCAGCAGCACCTCGTCGCGGCCCAGCGTCTTGGCCAGCCCGATCGCCTCCTCGATGGTGGCCACCGGGTACAGCGTCCGCGCCCCGGCGGCCAGCGCCTCGACGATGGAGGTGGACGCGCGCAGCACGTCCAGGACCACCACCGTCCGCCCCGCGATCTCCGACGGCACCAGCTCGGCGGGGGTAAGTAGCACGTCCAGCTTCATCTCAGGCACGCTCCGACGACATCCACCGCTCCAGCGACTTGGTATCCACCTGGCCCGCGATGAACTCGGGGTTGTCCATCACCTGCAGCAGGAACGGGATGGTGGTGTGCACGCCCTCGATCACCGTTTCCAGCAGCGCCCGCTTCATCCGCGCGATCGCCTCGTCGCGCGTGGACGCGTGCACGATCAGCTTGCCCAGCAGCGAGTCGTAGTACTGCGGCACCTTGTAGCCCGCGTACGCGTGCGTGTCTACCCGCACACCCGGGCCGCCGGGAAGGTGAAAGGTGGTGATCGTCCCCGGCGAGGGGGCGAAGTTGCGAGAGGGATCTTCGGCGTTGATGCGGCACTCGATGGCGTGGCCGCGCAGCTGGATCTCCACCTCGGGCAGCGAGAGCGGAAGCCCCGCCGCGGCGCGGATCTGCTCCTTGACCAGGTCGAAGCCGGTGGTCATTTCCGTGACCGGGTGCTCCACCTGGATGCGGGTGTTCATCTCCATGAAGTAGAACGAGTTGTCCTCGTTCAGCAGCATCTCGATGGTCCCCGCGCCCACGTAGTCGATGGCCTTGGCCCCGCGCACCGCCGCCTCGCCCATGGCCGCGCGCAGCTCCGGCGACAGGGCGGGGGAGGGCGCCTCTTCCAGCAGCTTCTGGTGGCGGCGCTGGATGCTGCAGTCGCGCTCGCCCAGGTGGATGACCCGGCCGTGCGTGTCGCCCAGGATCTGGAACTCGATGTGGCGCGGCCGGGCCAGGTACTTTTCCACGTACACGCTGTCGTCGCCGAACGCCGCGCCCGCCTCGCTGCGCGCCATCCCGAAGGCGGTGACAAACTCGTCCTCGGTGTTGGCCACGCGCATCCCCTTGCCGCCGCCGCCCGCCGCCGCCTTGATCAGCACGGGAAAGCCGATCTCGCGCGCGGCGGCCAGCGCCTCGTCGGGGTCGGCGATGGCGTCGGTGCCGGGGACGATGGGGACGCCCACCTCGCGCATGGTACGCCGCGCGGTGGCCTTGTCGCCCATCTGCCGGATCTGCTGCGGCGTGGGGCCGATGAAGGTGATCTCGCTGGCCTCGCAGATCTCCGAGAACTCCGCGTTCTCCGCCAGAAAGCCGTAGCCGGGGTGGATGGCGTCGGCGCCGGTGATCTCGGCCGCGGCGATGATGCGCGGGATGTTGAGGTAGCTTTCGCGCGCGGAGGGCGGGCCGATGCACACGTCCTCGTCGGCGAAGCGCACGTGCAGGCTTTCGCGGTCGGCCTCGCTGTAGACGGCCACGGTGCGCAGCCCCAGCTCGCGGCAGGCGCGAATCACCCGCAGGGCGATCTCGCCCCGGTTGGCGATCAAGACTTTACGGAACAATGCTTTTCCTGTCGGTTCAGTCGGCGCGCCGGGGCGTCCAGTCCATCTCCTGCTCGCCGGGCTGCACGCCGGACACGCGCAGGGCGAACTCGGAGGGGTTGCTGGCGTAGTGGACCGCCCACTCGTAGCTGATCCAGCCGCGCCGGTACAATTCCAGCAGCGACTGGTCGAACGTCTGCATCCCGTACTGCACCTGTCCTTCGGCGATCAGGTCGGGGATGCTCTGCGATTCGTCGCCCGTGCGGATGAGCTGCGCGATGGCGGCGGTGTTCACCAGCACCTCGGCCGCGGGGATGCGTCCCGGGCGGTCGGCGCGGGGGATCAGGCGAAGGCTGATCACCGCGCGCAGCGCGTTGGCCAGCATTCCCCGGATCTCCTGGTGCTGGTGGGGCGGAAAAAAGCTGATGATGCGCCCGATGGTCTGGGCGGCGTCCGTCGTGTGCAGCGTGCTGAGCACCAGGTGCCCCGTGTCCGCGGCCTTGAGCACCGTCTCCATCGACGGCCGGTCGCGAATCTCGCCCAGCATGATGACGTCGGGGTCCTGCCGCAGCACGTGCCGCAGCGCGTCGTGAAACGAGTGCGTGTCGCTTCCCACCTCGCGCTGGCTGACGATGGCCCTGGCGTCGCGGTGCAGGAACTCGATCGGGTCTTCCACCGACACGATGTTCACCGCGCGCCGCTCGTTCAGGTGGCGCACGATGGCGGCCAGCGTCGTCGACTTGCCCGACCCCGTGACCCCCGTCACCAGCACCAGCCCGCGCGGCGACAGGGCGACCTGCTCCATCACCGGCGGCAGGTCGAGCGACTCCAGCGCCGGCACCTCGAAGGGGATGGCGCGGAACGCCATTCCGTAGGTGCCGCGCTGCTGAAAGATGTTGGCGCGGAACCGCCCCAGCCCCTGCACGCCGATGGCGAAGTCGATCTCCTTGCGCTCGGCGAACTCCTCGCGCTGCCGGGGGCTCAGCGTCTGCTCGGCGCAGCGCTTGAGGTCCTCCGGCCGCAGCACGCCCAGCCGGGTGTCGCTGAGCTCGCCGTTGATGCGCAGCACCGGCGGACGCCCCACCTTGAGGTGAAGGTCGCTGGCGCCGGCGCGCACCATCTCCTGCAGCGCGTCACGCAGGTTGAACTCCGGACGCACCCCCTGGCCTGCGGGGGGTGCGCTCCCGACGGTCTCACTCACCCGGGTCGACGCGGAAGAGGACCTGCCCGAACTCCACGGGCTCGCCGTTCTCCACGCACACCTCGCGCACCACGCCGGTGATCTCGGAGGGAAGCTCGTTCATCAGCTTCATCGCCTCCAGGATGCACAGCGTCTGCCCGCGGGTGATGCGGTTGCCCAGCTCCACGTACGCCGGCGCCTCGGGGGCCGGCGCGCGGTAGAAGGTGCCCACCATGGGGGACTTGATGTCCACCAGCTTGCTGGTGGGAGCCGCCGGCGCGGCGGCCTCGCCACCGGCGGCGGGCGCGGCGGCCGCCGGTGCCGCGGCAGGCGCGGGCGCGGCGGCGGGGGCCAGGGCCGGTACGGCCGCAGCGGCGGCGACGGGCGCGGGCGGGGGCGTCTTGTTGATGCGGATCTTGGTGCCGCCCCGGGCGATCTCCAGCGAGTCGATCCCGCTGTCGTCCACCGCCTCGATGAGCCCGCGGATGAAGTCCAGGTCGATCATTTCGCGCGTTCCATGTACTTGTCCTCTCGGCGGTCCACACGGACCACGTCGCCTTCGTTCAGGAACAGCGGCACCTGGATCACGGCGCCGGTTTCCAGCGTGGCGGGCTTGGTGCCGCCGGTGGCGGTGTCGCCGCGCACGCCCGGGTCCGTCTGCGTGATGGTCAGGATGACGAAGAAGGGAAGCTCCACGGAGATCACGTTCTCCCCGTGCACCAGCCCGTCCACCTCCATCCCCTCCTTGAGGTACTTCAGCTGGTCGTCGCCGATCACGGCGCCGGCCAGCGGGATGTCCTCGTAGGACTGCGCGTCCATGAAGTGGTAGAAGTGGCCGTCGGTGTAGCTGTACGTCATGGGCCGGTGCTCCAGCCGCACCTCGTCGATGCGCTCGCCCGCGCGGAACGTCTTTTCCAGCACGGCGCCGGTGAGCACGTTGCGCAGCTTGCTGCGCACCACCGTGTTGCCCTTGCCGGGCTTGTGGTGCTGAAACCAGAGGATGGTGAACAGGGTGCCATCGAGGTTGATGGTCATTCCGTTCCGGAAGTCGGCCGTCGATGCCACTGAAAATCTCCTTGTAGTCGAAAGTACGAGAGTACGGAGTACGAAAGTACGAAACGACGGTACGGCGCCCGCTGGCGCCGATCCCGTACTCACGTACTCTCGTACTTTCGTACTGCTTTCAAGTGCTCCACCAGCGCGCGCAGCCCCAACCGGTAGCTGTCCACGCCGAATCCCGAGATGACGCCCACGGCGCCGGCCGCCAGGTACGACCGGTGCCGAAAGCGCTCCCGGGAAAAAACGTTGCTAAGATGCACCTCCACGTACGGACGCGCCACTCCCGCCAGCGCATCGGCCAGCGCGATGCTGGTGTGCGTGTACGCGGCCGCGTTGACGACAAAGCCGTCGGCGTCGGCCGCGCAGCCCTGCACGTGGTCCACCAGGCCACCCTCGTGGTTGCTCTGGAAGGATCGCACCCGCACCCCCAGCTCACGCCCCAGCCGCTCCATCTCCTGGTCGATCTCGGCCAGTGTGGCGCGGCCGTAGATCTCGGGCTCCCGCCTGCCCAGCAGGTTCAGGTTGGGCCCGTGGATGACCTCGATGTTCACCGCTTCAGGCTCTGCAGCCAGGCCTGAAAGCTCTCCAGGTCCTCGTCGTCCTCGTCCTGTCCGCCCGCCGGCGCGCTCGCGGCCGGGGCCGCCGGTGCGGCTGGGGGCGGCGTAACCGGCGCGGCCGGCGCCACCGGCTCAAAGGCCAGGCTGGGGATGAAGGACGACGGCATCTCCGGCTCCGGCTCCCGCGCGGGCTCGGGCTCCGGGGCGGCGGCGGTCTCCGCCGGCTCGGGCGCGCCGCCGCCGGAGAAGAAGTCCTCGAACGAGAAGCCGCCCGCGTCCGTATCCGCCGACGCCGACGCCGACGCGGCGGACGGCTCCGCCGGCAGCTCCCACGGCAGCGCTTCCTCCGGCTCCGCGGCGGCGGGGCCCGCGACCTCGTCCGACAGCTCGAACGCGTCGATGCTGGGAGGCTCCGACGCACGCGGCGCCTCAGCCCACGGCTCCGCGTCCAGGTCGAAGAGGGGGATGTCGCCCGCGGCGTCCCGCGGCGGGGCGTCCGGCGCGGCGGCCCAGGGCTTGTCCTCGGCGATCGTCGGCTCCGCCGGCACCACGTCCGCGGCGGGCGCGTCGTCGTACGTCGGCGCGGCGGGCGCCTCCGCCCACGGCTCGTCCGCGGCAACGGGGGCCGCGGTGGGCGCCGCATCGAACGAGTCCGATCCGGCCCACGGCTCGTCGGCCACGGTGGGTTCGGTGGGCGGCGTGGCGTCGGACGAGGGCGACTCCGTCCATGCTTCGGCGGCGGCGGGCGGCGTGGCGTCGGCCCACGGCTCCGCGTCGGGCCCCGCGGACGGCGCGGCGTCGATCGACGGCGGCTCCGTCCAGGCTTCGGCGGCGGCGGGCGCGGCGTCGAAGGCGGGTGCACCGGCGACGGGCTCCTGCTGCGCGACGGCGGACGCGGCTGCCTGGCCGGGGGTCCACGCGAGCAGCGAGGAGAAGTACGCCCGCATGGACGAGGCCCGCGCGGTGGAGGCAGTCGCGGCGGCGTAGGCCGTGCGCTCTTCCTCGGCGGCTTCTTCGTCGTCGTCCAGCGGCGCGGCGGCGATCGCCCAGTCGGCACTGACGTCGGCGACCACCTCGGGCGGCGCGGCAACCTCGTCGCCGCCTTCTTCCACCACGATCAGGTCGAACCCGACGGCGTCGGTCTCGCTGACGGTCGGCGGTTCCCACCGCTCGCGATCCTCATCACCCGAAACCAGCGGCGCCGCGGCGTAGGCCGGCTCCGGAGCCGGCGCCTCGAGGCCATCGAACCCGCCCGCGAACGAATCCGCGAACGGATCGTCCGAACCCGCGCTCGCCTCCAGCGGCGGCGGGGGGACGAAGCCGGCGGCGGGCGCGTCGTCGTACGAAGTCCCGGCTCCGGCGTACGCGGGCTCGGGCGAGAGGTCGCCGAACGGCGCGGCCTCGGAGAAAGCGGGCTCGGTCGAAACGTCGTCCGCGGACGCGGCTTCCTGGGGGACGAAGTCGGCGACGTTGGCGGCGTCGGAGTACGCGGGCTCGTCCACGGGCTCAAACGCCGGCGGCTCCGGCTCGGCCGCGGTTTCGTCCGGATCCGGATCAAGGCTCATGGCCACGGCGGCCAGGCCGGCCGCGGCGCCGCCCATGGCGAACGCATCGACCGAAGCCAGCCAGTCCGGCGCCTCTTCCTCGTCCGGCGTGGCGGCCTCGGCGGCGGCGGGGTGCAGGCGCGCCTCGATTTCCGCCAGCCGCCGCACCAGCCCCGGCTCCTCGCCCCGCTGGCGGATCAGCTCGCGATAGGTGTCGGCAGACTGCTGCAGCAGGCCCTGGGCCGCGTACAGCTCCGCCATGGTTTCCGTCACCACCTCGGCGTCCACGGGATGGTCGCCGTGGTCCAGGTCATCCCCGTCCGCGTCGAACGCGGGAAGGGGCGGCGGGCCGCCGGCCGGGGCCGAGAAGGCGGAGAAGCCGTCGTCGTGCGCGGGCGCGTCGAAGCCGGGAAAGCCGCCGGGCTGCGCGTCCAGCAGCGGCAGCGGGGCGGGGACGGTGTCGTCCGCGTCGTCGCCCAGGTCCAGGAAGGGGAGGTCCGTGCCGGCGGTGGGTGCGTACAGCAGGTCGTCCTCCGAATCCAGCGGCGCCAGCGCGCCCCGGTCCTCGGCCGCGCTCTCGCCCAGGTCCTGCCGCGCGTCGGCGTCCAGCCAGGCGTCCACGGCCCCCGTCTGGTCGGTTTCATCGGCCCGGTCCGTCGCCGCGGCCGGAGCCGGCTCCGCATCCAGGTCCACGCTGCCGAAGCCGAACGCGTCGAAGTCGCCCGACGGGCCGGGCGTGGCGGCCTGGGGAACGTCGGATGCGGCGGGGATGTCGAAGGGAAGGTCGCCCCACTCGCCCGCGTCGTCCTGGGCCGCCACGCCGGACGCGTCCGCGGCGGAGGCGTCCGGCGCGGACAGGTCGATCATCCCGAACTCGTCGGAGCCGTCCGCGTCCGCGCCGCCGGCGGAGGGCAGGGGCTCGGAGGCGCCGCCCCAGCCGCTGCCCACCTGCACGGGCTGGTCGGCCACGGCCGCGTCGGCGCCGCCGCGCGCCAGCTCCTGCAGCGCCACCCGGGCCTCGGTGTTCATGGGATCGACCGCCAGCAGGTCGTTGTACCACTTTTCCGCCTCGGCGCGATTTCCCCCGGCGGCCGCCATCTCGGCCAGCGTGCGCAGGGCGATCAGGTTCTGCGCGTCGATGGAAAGAACGTAGCGCAGCTCGTTGGCGGCTTCCTGGTACGCCCCCCGGTCGGCCAGGCAGCGGCCCAGCAGCACGTGGGGGCTCAGCCCTCCCCGGTGCTGGCGGATGTTCTCGCGCAGGATCTCTTCGGCCCGGCCGGGCTCACCCGCCTCGCGCCACGCACCGGCCAGCGCCACGTAGTAGCGCTCCCGATTGCCGGCGTAGCTGGCTTCCAGCGACTGGATGCGGGCCGTAAGCTCGGGAGAAAGGTCTGCCATGGACGCGTGAAAAGTGCGCGGGAAAGGCCGGGGCAAGGCTGGGGCGACAGGGGGTGCAACATAAATCTCGCGCGCAACCGGTGTCAACAACGCGCCGGCCGCCGGCCCGGGTTGCGTGCCGGGTGCCGTCTAAATATCTTTGGCGGCTTCACTTTCCTGCTATCCGCAGCGGTTTCACAACCCGGCAACCCCTCAGCCGGAGCGCCTGCCGCGCGCTCCGATCCACGTGGAGTTCGTTTTCCCATGATGATGCAGATGATCCGGTCCACGGCCGGCAAAGTCATCGTTCCCCTCCTGATGCTGTTCTTTCTGGGGTGGATGGTGCTGGAGATCGGCATGGACGCGCTGGGCGGCGGCCTGGCCGCCGGGTCCCGGAACGTGGGGAGCGTGAACGGCGATCCGATCACGGCCCTGGCGTACAACGAGCGCTACAACGCGCTGTACCAGCAGGCCCAGCAGCAGGGCGAGGTCACCGACGAGACCGCCCGCCGCCTGCAGGACGAGGCGTGGGAGCAGCTGGTGCAGGAGACGCTGATGCGCCAGGAGCTGGAGCGCCGCGGCATCGGGGTGAGCGACCGCGAGGTGCTGTGGGCCGCGCGCAACCTTCCGCACCCGTCGTTTGCCCAGCAGGAGATCTTCCTGACCAACGGCCGGTTCGACATCAACAAGTACCGCGAGTTCCTGGCGGGCCCCACGATGTCGGCCGAGATGTTCACGCAGCTGGAGCAGTACTACCGCGCGCAGCTGCCGCAGGAAAAGCTGACCCGCCAGCTCACGGCCGGCCGCTACCTGAGCGACACCGAGCTGTGGCGCGCCTACCAGGACCGCACCGAAACGGCCACGGCCGACTTCGTCCAGCTGGACCTGACCAAGCTCGTCCCCAAGGACCCCGCGGTGACGGACGCCGAGGTGCGCCGCTACTACGAGGCCAACCGCGACCGCTTCCGCCGCTCCGAGGGCGCGCGGGTGAAGGTGGCGTACATCCCGCTCACCATCACCGAGGCCGACCGCCAGGCCACGGTGCAGCGCGCGCGGGCCCTCAAGGCCGAGATCGCGGGCGGGGCCGACTTTGCCGAGGTGGCCGCGGCCAACAGCGACGACGAGAGCAACAAGGACCAGGGCGGCGACCTGGGCGCCTTTACGCGCGGGCAGATGGTGCCGGCGTTCGACTCGGCGGCGTTCGCGCTGCCGGTGGGCCAGGTGTCGGACCCCGTGATCACCCAGTTTGGCGTGCACCTGCTGCGCGTGGACGAGCGCACGGGTGAGACGGTCAAGGCGCGCCACATCCTGCTCAACTTCGAAAAGAACGTGGCCGACGTGGACCGGCTGGAGACGCAGCTCGACGCCATCGCCGAGGCGGGGCTCACGCGCGGCCTCAAGGCGGCGGCCGCGGGGCAGCCCAACGTCACCTTCCGCGAGGGCATCGAGGTCAGCGCCGACAACCCGATGATCCCGGGCGTGGGCCCGGCCATCGCCGCGCTCAACTGGGCGCAGGAAGAAAGCGCCAACCGCGCCGCGGGCGACGACCCGATCCGCGTGAGCGAGGTGCTGGAGACGGCGGACGCCCTGTATCTGGTGGAACTGGAGAACTACCATCCGGCCGGCGACACGCCGCTGGCCGAGGCCACGCCCTCCATCCGCCAGCAGCTGGTGTACGACAAGCGCCGCGAGGCGGGCCGCGCCGAGGCGGAGAAGATGCTGGGCGAGGTTCGCGCCGGGCGCACGCTGGAGCAGGTGGCGCAGGCGCGCGGCCTGACGGTGCAGCGCGCCGGCCCGTTCACCCGCGTGGAGTCCAACCCCACGCTGGGCCAGGCCAACGCGGCGGTGGGCGCCGCGTTCGGCACGCCGATCGGCCAGGTGGGCCCGGTGGCGGTGACGCCGGCGGGGGTGTTCCTGGTGCGCCCCGTGGCGCGCACGGCCGCCGACCGCGCCACGTTCGAGCGCGAAAAGGCCTCGCTTCGCCAGCAGGGAATGCAGGCCATGCAGCAGGACCTGCTGCGCCAGTGGATCACCAACGTGCGCCAGGACGCCGAGATCAAGGACAACCGCGCCAAGCTGGCCGCCCAGGCCGCCCGCGCGAGCTGATCGCTTCCGCTCCGTCCGACGCTGAAGCCCCGCTTCCCTTTCGAGGGAGGCGGGGCTTCTCGCATGTCCCACACATCTCAACAGATGGTTTGGTACAGAGGAACAGAGAGGTGGGGAGAGATGCAGAGGAAGGGTGAACCGTATGGCGGTCTTTCCTCTGTTTCTCTCTTTGAAACCTCTGCTCCTCTGTACTCCATCCTCTTTTGCTGTGGATGGAAGGCACGACGAAGCCCTCTTCCACGCGCGGGTGGAAGAGGGCTCGTTGGATGGGTGGATCCGGTGCGGCCGTTACAGCCAGGTGCGCACGGCAAGGGCGACCACGAGAACGCCAAGGACGCTCAGGAAGTCCAGCCGCAGCACCAGCGGGCCAAGGGTAAAGCCCACCGCCACCAGGTCGATCACCAATGGCCCAAAGGCCGCCGCGACCGACGTGGTGAAGAAGGTCCGCGCCGTGCTGTCGGGCATGAACCGCATGGCCAGCTCCGACAGCAGCGCTCCAAGCAGCAGCCCGACCAGCACCACCACCAGCATCCGGCCCACGCGCCGGCGTCCGCCTACGCTCATCTCACCTCCCCAACCCGTTCATCTGGTGGTCGTGCTGCGTTCGCCCAGCCCGCAGGCAAGACGAGTGCCGCCCGTCCGCAAAGTTCAGCGCTGCCGCTCTACCGCGTATACAATGCCGTCGCGCAGCGCGTCCAGCGCGGGGCCCTCCGGCAGGCCTTCCAGCGCCTCGGCGGCCCGCCCGGCGCACGCCATCGCGGCTTCGCGCGCGTACTCCAGCCCGCCGCGCCCGCGCACCACCTCCACCACCCCGGCGATGGACTCGTCGTCCGGCTCCGGATCGGCAAAGAGGGCGTTCACCTTCGCCCGCTCGGCGCGGGAAAGGTTGGGAAGCACGGCGATCAGCGGCAGGGTGACCTTGTGCTCGCGCAGGTCCAGCCCCGTCGGCTTGCCGGTGACGGCGCTGTCGGCCGTGTAGTCCAGCAGGTCGTCGGCGATCTGGAACGCCAGCCCCAGCTCGCGTCCAAAGGTCTTGAGCTGCGCCCGGAAGCGCGGCGCGCCGGTAATGGCGCCCAGCTCGCACGCCGCCGCCATCAGCGACGCGGTCTTGGCGTCGATCAGCCGGTAGTAGTCATCGTGCGAAAAGTCCAGCGCGTCGTGCGACGACAACTGCCGCATCTCGCCGACGGTCATGTCGTTGGCGGCGTTCGCCAGCACCTGGATGGGCTCGATGCGGCCCAGCCGGGTAATCTCCATCAGCGACCGCGTGTACAGGTAGTCGCCCATGATGATGGCGACCTGGTGGCTCCACAGCGCGTTGACCGTGGGCATCCCCCGGCGCAGCACCGAGTGGTCCACCGCGTCGTCGTGCACCAGCGTGGCCAGGTGCACCAGCTCCACGATGGCGGCCAGCGTCTCCGCCTGCGGGCTGGGGCGCCCCTCAAGCTCGTCGCAGAGCAGGACCAGGCCGGGGCGGAACAGCTTGCCCCGGATCTTCATCAGGTACTCGTTCACCGTCTCCACCGGCGCAAAGTCGGAGACCACGATGCGCCGGATCTCGTCCACGACGGCGTCCAGGCGCTCCCGGATGGGGGCCTGGATGTCGGCGAGATGGGGAACGGCGGTGCGGACGCTCATGCGCTGGGCTCAGGTGCCGGCTGTGGATCGGTGCGCGGCCATTTTACGGCGGCCACGGGCGGATGTCAAAGCGATCAGCCAGTGAACGGGTGAACGGGTGAACGGGTGAACGGGTGAACGGGTGAACGGGTGAACGGGTGAACGGGGCGGCTAACGGCGGGCCGTCCAGGCGTCGGGGTGGGTGACCATCCCGACGAGCGTGGCGAGGATGCCGTCGTAGGCGCGGTAAAGGGCTCGCCCAACGTCCCGATCCAGATATGCGCAGCGTACCGCGAACTGGATCCACACCTGGGTTTCCGCCGCCTCGGCTTCCGCGTCCGAAAGCTTGCTGATGAACGCAGCCCGGTAGCGGCGCTTGCGCCACGCCTCCGCCAGATTCGCGCATACGGACCGTGAAGAGCGGCGGATCTGGTCCGTCAACGCGTACACCTCGTGTTTCGGGAACGTCTCGCTCGCGGCAAAGATCTCCATCGCTGCGTCGAACGCCCTCCGATACACCTCCAGATCACCATGCACTCTGACTTTCTGCGGCACCCGCACCTCCCTCACCTCTGCACGCCCCCGTCACCCGTTCACCCGTTCACCCGTTCACCCCCTCACCTCCTCACCTCCTCGGTGCTCGAATACGGTCGATGCGCTGCGCGGTGTCGCGGAAGCGGATGTCGACGGAGACGACGCGCTCGTACAGCTCCAGCGCGCTCTCCGGCCGCTCCGTCCCCTCTTCCACGCGGCCCAGCAGGTAGAGGACGCCGATCACGTCGCCGTCCGCCACGCCGGGAAGCTTGAGGGCGCGGTCCAGCACGCGGCCCGCGACGGCATACTGGCCCTTGTCGACGAAGCACTGGCCCAGCAGCTCCAGCGTCGCCAGCGGATTGGCGCCGCCGCGCAGCGCCACCTGGAACTCGGCGATGGCCTCGTCCACCAACCCCATCTCCATGAAGGCCACGCCCAGGTCGTAGTGGCTGGCGCTGTCCTCCACGTCGATGTTCTCGGCCACCTTCTGGCGAAAGTGGGTAAGCATCTCGGCGAAGTCCCGGTCCTCGTCGCCGCTGGGCTCTTTTTCCTCCACCACAAAGCGCGTGCTGGGCTCGCCCTCACCGCGCTCGTCGTCCATGATCAGCGCGCCCAGGTCCACGTAGTCGCCCGCGGGGGGCGGGGGCGTCGCGGGGGCGGCGGGGGCGGGTGGCGGAGGCGCGGGCGCGGCGGCGGGGGGCGCGGGGGCGCGCAGGAAGGGCGCGACCTGCGCGGCGGCGGCGCGGCCCTCCACGTTGTGCGGGTCCAGCTCCAGCACGCGCTTGAAGACGGCGGCGGCCTTTTCCTCCTGCCCGTGGCGCGCCAGGTGGCGGCCCAGGTCCAGGTACGCTTCCACCTGCGCCTCGGCCCGGCCGCTGCGGAAGGCGTACTCCACCCGCTTTTGCAGCAGCATCCCGTCGTCCGGGCGCAGGCCGATGAGCGCGGTCATGGGCGCCACGGCCTCGAAGTACATCCCACGCGCGGCGAGGGCGCGGTGCGCGGCTTCCAGCACGTCGGGCACCTCGTGCCCCAGCCCGCGGGAGCGAAGCTCGCGCACCAGCTCCTCGCGCGACGCCTCGTCCTCGGGGACGGCGGCCATGTGGGCGCGCAGCTGGTCCAGGTTGTCCTGCCGCGCCTCGAACACCGGCTCCGGCCCGCGGCGCCGTCCCGCCGCGCCCTCCCGCTGCACCGGCTCCTCGTCGAAGCCGATCAGCGGCAGGTCGCCGCCGGCCGAATCGTCGTCGTCGATCAGCAGGGGCAGGTCGCCGCCCAGGTCGCCGTCGTCGTCCGCATCCAGCAGCGGCAGGTCGTCGCCGAATCGCAGGGCTCCGTCGTCATCCTCCGCCGCTTCCGCCTCGTCACCGAAGAGCATGGGGAGGTCGCCGGCGGCTTCCGCCGAATCCTCGTCCTCATCCACCTCGCCCAGGTTGGTGGGTTCCAGCCCCAGGTCGGCGGCGGCGGAGGGCGTGGAGCGGGGCGGGGCGGGCGGCTCGTCCACCAGGGAGGTGGATTCCAGCCCGGCAAGGGGGGCAATGCCGCCGTCGTCCAGCGCGGTGGTTTCCAGGCCGGCGACTCCGGAAACGCCGGCGCCGGAGGGGAAGTCGCCGTCGTGCAGCGCGGCGCTGAAGTCGTCGCCTCCGGCGGCGCTGCGGCTGCGCATGAGCGGCGTGTCGTCGGCGTCGGGGGCCACGGCGCGGATCTGCTCGCGGACGGCCTCGGCGGCGGCGGCGTCGCCCTGCTGCAGGTGCGCGCCCATCAGCACACGCATCTGCTCGATCGCCTGGTCCTTGCGGCCGTTGGCCAGCAGCTGGTCGGCCAGCAGCTTGCGGACCTCGGTGTCTTCCGGGGAAAGGTCGGCGAACTCCTTGAGCGCATCAAAGCTGGCGTCCAGGTTGCCGGCGCGCTTCATCCGCTGCGCGTATTCCAGAAAGTTCTGGCGCGCGTCGGCCAGAAAGCCCGCGGCGGCACTGATCTGCCCTAGCTTGAGGTACACGGCCCCGCGCCCCGGCACCAGCCGCAGGATCTTGCGGCACAGGGCGATGGCGTTGTTGAACAGCCCGCTCTCGGCGTACGAGGCCACGGCGCGCTCGTACGCCTCGACCGCGCGCTCCGTCTCGCCGATGCGCAGGTGCAGGTCGCCCACGCGGTTCCACAGGGCGATGTCCACCTCCTCGCCCGAGGAATCTTCCAGGAGCTGCCGGTAGAGGACGACGGCCTCGGTCCACTGGCCGCGGTTTTCCGCCGCGCGGGCCTGGTCTTTCAGCTTGGCTGGAGTTGCCATGGAATGGGCGTGGGGACGAACGGCCGTGCCCGCGGCGAACGCGCGCGGACCCGGTATGGGACAATCGGGAAAAGATAGCGAACGCGCTAAGTGCGTACAAGGAACGGGGGTGCGCCGCGTTCCAGTAGCACGCCTGTCACCAAGTGGGCGGATGGATGCGAAAGTGGGCGGGGGTGGATGGGGACGCGGGCGGGCGCCGCGCATCCTCGCCCATGCCTCCCGGAACGCGGCAAGGCTTGAAGGAATGGCCGCCGTGCGGTACCATTGCGGGCGATGGATCTTCCCCGCGCCGCGGGAACGCGGTTTTCCCTGATTCCCCCGATCCTCCCACAGAGGTGCAGATGAACAAGCTCATCGGCGCGGCGCTCGCCGCCGTGCTCGCCCTTCCCGCGGCCGCCGCCGCGCAGCAGGCCGCCCCCGCGCCCAGCCCCTTCAAGGCGCTGGAGGTCGCGCAGGAGCTGCAGCTTTCGCCCGACCAGTCCGCCGCCATCACCGTCGCGCGTGATTCGCTGCGCGAGGCGCACCGCATCCACTGCGGGCCCATGCACGCCTCCACGCCCACCCCGGCCCAGGAAGAGCAGCACCACGCCGAGATGGCGCTGATCAACGCGCGCTGGGAGGGCCAGGCGCGCGCGGCGCTTACGCCGGCGCAGATGGAGAGGCTGGCGGTTCTGCGGCCCGTACCGCCGCAGGAGCACGCCGAGGAGCATCATGACGCGGCTCCGGCGGCGGGCCACGGGAACCACCATGCCGCGCCCGCCCCGGCGGCCGGCCACGGCAATCACCACTCCGCGCCCGCGCCGGCGGCCGGCCATGGCCATCACCCCGCGCCCGCGCAGGGACACACCGGGCATCCCGGCTGAACTGAAGCCGCGGACAACCTGGGCCGGACGACGAGGGGCGCCGATGGAGGCGCCCCTCGTCGCGTCTGTGGATCTGTCCCCCGTTCGACGCTGCTGCCTTGCCTCTTTGCGCGGTTCGGATCGACCGCAACCCGCTCGCCCTCACACCCTCACACCCTCACACCCTCACACCCTCACACCCTCACACCCTCACACCCTCACACCCTCACACCCTCACACCCTCACACCCTCACACCCTCACACCCTCACACCCTCACACCCTCACACCCTCACACCC
>NZ_JBMDXM010000188.1:0-88733 GCF_048594345.1 Longimicrobium sp. | reverse complement strand
GAGACGCCACGATTCCTCCCGGATACCTGTGGGGAAAGGGGCCACGTGCCCGCGAGAGCCATCGACCAGCTGTGCACCTCGCCGCGCGTAGCCGCAAAGCTCCGCGACGGCATACCTGGAGCTACGTGAATAACCGAGGGTTAACGGAGTTTTCTCGTGCCGCGTGACCTGCGATCGAGCGCATCCCTTTCAGGAAGGGTCCATCGAGCGCCTCCGCAGTGTCGGCGGGCTTTCCTGGTCGGGAGCGCTTCGGACTTCTTGAAAAGCCTCGGAAACGGTAGAGGGATGGAAGAGCGGCAGGATGCCATGGAAATTTTTTTTGAGAGGGATGCGGATCGTCGAGGCGTATCCGGAGCGCCACCGGAGCAGGCGGTCCGCACCACCTGATGCGCGATCTATAGAACCATGCACCACCCCGCGATCGGAGGTCTGCGGCGCATCTGCGGAAATGCTGGCCCCATCGCGGGATCCGGGAGGTGAGACAGGTGGACGATGCACGAACGCCAGCGCGGCGGATGGCCACGCTGGCGTTGAATCGACCCGTGGGGTGGCGGCTGTCAGTCCGCGGACACCCGGGAGATGTAGATGCGCTCCAATCCGCCCACCACCTGCTCCAGGTCGTCCTCGCCAAGCTCCGGCCCGGCGGCTGCGACGGGAACCGCGGGCGGAGGAGGCGCCGGAGCTTCCTCGGGCGGAAAGAGGCGGATGCGGCCCAGGAGGCTCATCCTACCACTTTCCGCATTCGTCGGTCTCGGCTCCGCCGGCAACCTGCTCCAGGTCCTCCTCGTCCAGCTCGTGCTCCAGCGACGGCAGCACGATCAGCGCATCCAGCTCCCGCGGGCGCTCGATGAAGCGGATGCGGTAATTGTGCGGCAGGATCACGCCGAACGCGTGGCGGATAGCCGACGCCGGGTCGGCGAGCAGCCGGGCGCGAAACTCACGGTCGGTGGAGGCACGGTCGATGACCTCGCGAAGGAGGTCGTCCTGCTTCCTGGAGTCAGGCATCGGTCCAGTTCCTGTCACGGAGGTGAGAAGGGGGGCCCAAGAGCCCTCGCTGGGCAACTCGGATGCCGCCCACCCATCCTCCAAAAGCCCGCACCGTTACTGGATAAATGCGCAATCCGCGCCGATTGCGGCGGCGTGCCCGGCGCGCCCGCGCTCTACCCGCTAGATGCCCGCCTCTATCGCAGCCCCGATTCCGCCGCGGGGGCACGGCGCAGATAGGGCTGGTGAAACGCCAGCAGGTAGGCTTTGGCCTGCGCCTCGCGCCCAGGCTCGTGCACGAGCTTGATGCAGTTGACGCGGCGGATGAGCCAGCTGGGCCACAGCTCGTGCCGCAGCGTGCGCACCTCGTAGCCGGGCCACGCCAGCAGCGCGTCGCGGCGCTCCGGCCGGCACAGGCCGCACTCCACCAGCCGGTCGACAAACGCCCGCTCCGCCACCTGACCCTTGACCTGCGGCGCGCGCTGCAGCGTGTACTCCAGCCCCAGCCGGGGGAGCAGCGCGCCGTCCAGCACGTCCAGGTGCAGCATCCCCAGCTCCGGAGACACGCCGGCGTGCAGCTCGCCCAGCACCCGGGCCGCGTCGCGCGTCTCTTCCTCCGGCCAGCCCACCTCGTCCAGCAGCCCTGGCACCGACCCGCCCGGAACGCGCGACAGGTACACGCGCACCGCCTGGCGCGCGCGGGAGAACATGATCCCCGCGTAGGGCATCGCCGCGCCGGGCGGGCGCCGCAGCAGCACGCCGCGAAGGCGGGTGCGCGACGCCGCGTCCATGCCGCCGGGGATCAGCGGCGCCAGCACCACGTCCAGCATCGAGAGAAGCGCGTCAGCGTCCATCCCTGACGTCGCGTCGTCGTCGAACGCAAGGAAGACGGACGGAGCCGGCACGGGCGGGGCGCCCGGAGCGGCGGGCGCGTCCAGATCCAGTTCCAGCCACAGGTGCCGCACCAGCGCCCAGACGGAGTCGCCGCCGTCCAGCCAGGCGCCGCAAAGCGCCGCCACCGCGTTCCACGCCGGCCCGCCGCCGCGCAGGTGTCCCGCGCCGATCATCGGGTTGCGCCCGGCCAGGATCTCCGCGCCTGTCTTTTCCACGCGAAAGATGAGATCGACCGGATCCGGGCCGTCGCGCAGCCGGCACTCCAGGTACGCGGCACGGGTGAGCGCCGCGGGGATGCGTCCGGCCACCCAGATCACCCGCTCGCGTGCCGCCTCGGGGACCAGCTCCAACCCCGCGTGACGCGCGGCCAGCCCCAGCGTTCCCGCCAGTGGAAAGCGCCCGGCCCCCCGCGGGCGCGCCGCCGCGAAGGTTATCGCGGCCTCCGCGTGCGATTCCACAGGACTCGGCTGTAAAGGATGGATGAGGCAAACACTGGCACGGCGTCAAAGTGGTTGACACCGCACCGAACGCACCATAAAGTAGGGAACGCTTCACCAGGCAGCCCTGCCCCACCCGCCGTTACAATTCGAGAGTATTCCCCGCGTTTCGGCGCGGCACGCCCCCGCTTGCGTGCGACGGCGGTGTGCCTCCGCGACGCCGGTTTCCGCTTCCGCGTCCGATGGCGTCCGTTTGTCAACGAGATTCCACAAAAGGTGCGGAGGGGGGATGAACCAGGTTCTCGGTCCTCCACAAGGAAGGAAGCGCCGTGATCCAGCGATCTGCCAGCAGCGGTGTCGACGAGACGGAACTGGCCCGGCGCATCCGCCTGATGTCGCTGGAGCGGTGGGGCGAGCGGCGCGAGACGATGCTCGTTGGCCAGCACGCCTCGATGCTGGCGCTGCAGGAGCGGGTGCACCGCTTTGCGCAGGCGTCCGGGCCCGTGCTCATCACCGGTGAGACGGGGACGGGAAAGGAGCTGTTCGCCCGCTCCATCTACCTGCTCAGCAACCGCGGCCGTAAGCCGTTCTTCAGCGTCAACTGCGCCCAGTACACGGAAAGCCAGCTCATCGCCAGCGAGCTGTTTGGCCACAAGCGCGGCAGCTTTACGGGTGCGTTCGAGGAGCATCGCGGCGTCTTTACCGAGGCGGACGGCGGCGTGGTGTTCCTGGACGAGGTGGGCGAGCTTCCCCTTGCCGCCCAGGCCATGCTGCTGCGCGTGCTGAGCGAGGGCGAGCTGGTGCCCGTGGGCGACACCCGCGTGCGCAGCGTGGACGTGCGGGTGATCGCCGCCACCAACCGCGACCTGCGCGCGCTGGTGGCGCAGGGCCGCTTTCGCGAGGACCTGCTCTACCGCCTGCGCCACATGCAGCTGCACATCACCCCGCTGCGCGACCGCGGCGGCGACTGGCAGCTGATGACCGACCACTACGTCCGCCGGCTGAACGCGCAGACGGGGACGCAGCGGCGCTTTTCGGAGCGCGCGCTGGACCGGCTGGCCAGCTATCCCTGGCCCGGCAACGTCCGCGAGCTGCGCGCGGTGGTGGAGACCAGCCACTCCCTCACCTCCGGCGCCGAACTCATCGAGCCCTCCGCATTCGAGGAGCAGCTGGAGTGCGACGGGTCCTGCGGCGGCTTTCCCAGCTTTGCCGCCGGCGTCGGTGCCACCGCCGTGTCGATGTCGACCGCCCCCGCGGCGGCCGGGTCGCTGGTCGAGCGGATGGTGGAGGGCACGGGGACGTTCTGGGATCTGGTGCACGAGCCCTTCATGGACCGCGAGCTCAACCGCTGCCAGGTACGCGCCGTGATCGAGGAAGGGCTGCGCCGCAGCAACTGGAGCTACAAGCGCGCCCTCTGCGTCTTTGGCGTGGCCCCGGACGACTACCTCAAGTTCATGGACTTCCTGCGCCACCACCGGCTCAAGCCAGAACGCTAACGACGCGGAGTGCGGAGCCTCAGTCCGCGAACAACACGTCCAGCTCTTCAAACAGCTGGTCGGCTTCTTCGTCGTGCATAGGGGGCTGAGCGTTCCGACGGTAGCGAGCGTATCCGGTGCCCGTCTGCAATGCTTCCAGAGTCCGCCACGCGGCGGTGTCTTCGCCGGGCCGCGCGGCGCAGACCACCCGAAGGGACTCGATCCGCAGAATCTCATCCTCCGCCACAAGCGCACCTTCCGCCGCGGCACTCGCGAGCCCGGCGGCTTCCTCCCGCATCCCCAACTCGGCACAGGTCTGCGCGGCACGCACGATGATGAACAGGTGCTCCAGCCGGCTCCGCACCTTGTGGGACAGCGAGCCGAACGTGGCGGCAACCCTCGCAAGCTCCGAGCACGCCTCTTCCCTCTGGCCGGCACAAGCCAGCACCTCCGCGAGCCGCACCGAGAACACTGCCCGCGCCCACCCCCGCCATCGGGTCCGCCCCTCGCGCGCGAGCGCTGCGGCCGCATCGCTCTCGCCCTGGCGGCCTGCGGCCACCACGCGTGCTTCGTGCAGCACGGGGTTGTCGCCGTGATCGGCGGCTTGGCGAGCAGCGAACGCCATTGTCTCGGCGTAGCGCCCGTTAATGAGCAGGGCCTTGAGTGAATCCGCCACGTACGCGCTGTGAAGAAAGCCGTCGAAGCCCTCTGGTGCGCCCTCCGCCCCCGTGGGTGGAACGCGGAGGGTGCCCAGGCACAGCCATCCGTCGGCACCGGGGTACGCAAGGCGGGCGAATCGTTCCAGGGCACCTTCCCAGTCCCCGGCTTGGGCCTGCAGGCGCCCGAGGTTCACCCAGGGCTGCACGCCAAGTCTGGCGATTCGTGTGTTTCCGGCGCGGCGGCTCGTGCGGTCCTGCCAGCGGATCTGCGCGCGGCACAGTGACGCAGCTCGATCCACGTTGCCCTGCAGCGCGGCGATCAGGGCCGCGTTGTTGGCGACACGCCCCACGCCTTCCGCAAGGTCCCACGTGCGCCGCACGCCTGCACTCACTTGGGCTACTCGCTTGCGCAGCCGTGCGGCCCAAACGGGGACCGAAGACCGCGCGACGCGATCACCGGGCATCAGCAGCCCCGTGGAAAGGACAGGTTGGGGGGTGGCGGGCATCGGACGGCTCCAGTGTCTTTTTCAGTCCGACACCACCAGCCCGGCCGCAGCGTCCGTCGCGCGACTGCGGTCACTCCCGGCCAGGGTGAAGCGCATATCGAACTTGAGTTCCTTCTTGACGGACGAGCACTGCCGGGTGTTGTTCTCCGTGATGCGCGGCAGCGGGCAGTGCGATCCCTGACAGATGGGTAGGACATAGCACTTCTGGCAGAGTGGGTCCGTCTCGAAATAGGGTTTCACCCACTGTGCCATGTACTCGTCCTTTAAGTCCATAGTCCCGTCAGGCAGGATCTGACCCACGACGTTGCTCTCCAGTTCCTCCAGGACTACAGTACATTTCATGAGCTTGCCGCTCGCGCCCACGATGAAGTTGTAGGGGCGCGCCGCATAGCAAACTTCGCTGCCAAAGGACGCCATGCGACGTACCCCGGCTTCCAAGCCCAAGTCCACTTCGCCGGCCTTTTCGCGAAGCTGTGCGAGTACAGCCTTCTGCTCATCCAGCCCACACGTATCCAGATTTTGGTCGTTGGAACCGCCCCATTTGCCCACCGCACGGAAACGCAGCTTGAAGCGCGGGTCGCCTCCGAAATCCTCACTCAGCGCCTCGAGGAAGGCGCCAAGCGCCATCACGTTGTCCCGATCGAAGTTCACGCGGACAATGACCGAGAAGACATCATCACGCGCCTTGAGTGAGCGCAGGTTGTCCAGAATCACATGGTACGTCGGACTGCCGTCCCGGCCCACGCGCTTGCAGTTGTGCTGATCGGGTAGCCCATCGATGGTGATCTGATACGTACGACAGCCCCACTCCAGCAGCCTGGTGGCACGTTCTTCAGTTAGGAGGTACGCATTCGTCGTCATGTTCTGTCGATGACGAATGCCATGCTCATCGGCGACGCGCTTGAAAAACGGGGCCAGTTCCTCGACGGCTTCCCACCCGTAAAGGGGTTCGCCCCCGAACCATGAGATATCCAGTTCATTCAGGCGGGGCGCGCGCTTCGTCACCATCTCGCGCAGGCCATGACGCACTTCAGGACTCATGGTACCGCGCTGGAATTTCTCGTAGCAGTAGACACAGCGGAAATTGCAATCTTCGCTGGCGAGAAGGATGAGCTGCAGTATGTCCGTGCGAAACTGCTCCCTTCCGTACCGGTACCGAAACTTGTCCAGCTCGCTCACACTCGACGTAACGAGGTAACCCCGTCGTACCAGGTAGCTTGCCGTGGAGCCAAGAGGCTCCTCCACGCCTGAGACAGAGAGAGCGGCCAGCACCCGATCACGGTCTTTCGGCTGAAAGACACTGATGGCGCCCGTGTACGTGTTCCACAGGATCAACCGTCCGTCGTGGCCCACGGTACGCGCGTTGTAGCGCGAGGGTACCCAGCGGGCTTTAGGAGTATAGCCCAGCTTGACGAGGGACGGCTGCCTGACCGACGGATCGCGGTCCAGCGGAGACGTTTGCATGTCGGGGGTCGGCAGAATCCTCATAACTCCTCGTGGTGGCAGCACCAGCAGGGGATTAGCAGGTTCAATGGTTAGCCGAAGCAGCTGGCTCGGGTCACCGCGAGTGCGGGATGCCGCCGGACGTCCTTCCCGGCGGCATCCCTTTAGAGCTCATCAGCAGCCGTAATTGGTGCAGCCGTTGTTCACGCTCACTTGCTCCGAATCGCCGAGTTCTCCGCCGCCGCCAGCCACCTGCTCGAGTTCTTCGACGTCGAGTTCGTCGCTGTTCTGCGCGGGAGCGTTGTTCTGCTCTGACATGGTGGTTCTCCTTGATGGAGGGGAAGGATGGGATTGTCCTGCAGCCTGCTACAAGGCAGGGAACATGCCGCTTCACGACTTTCTTCTAATGCATTATTCTTAGCGCAGTTACCCGCAAATTCTCACCTGCATTTTTCGACCTAGCTAGATATAGTAGTCCGTTATCTCTATCTGAGGGTGGTCAGCCTCTACAAATAGAAGCTCCTTATACTTCATTACGTTAGTCCAACCCTTCGAGATGCACCAAGCATTGGATGACGTGGCGATGGTGGCGATTATGCTGGTAGCGCCAGTTCCTCCAGCGTCAGCTCCGCCAGGGCCAGCAGCACCCGCGCGCGGCCCAAGGGCGCGCGAAATCCATCATCCAGCCCCCCATCCACCTCTTTCACCCGCGCCACGGCGGCGCGCACGAGCCGCTGCAGCACGGCGAAAGCGGCGTCGGAGAGCGGGGGGTCGCCGCGGTAGGTCCAGATGCGGCCGTCGGCGCGGCAGCCGTCCTCCACGTCCAAACCCATGAAGCGCAGGAACCAGTCGGCGCGAAAGCGGCCGGTAGCGGCGACAATGCCGGCGTAGTCGGCCAGCAGCTCGTCGAGCAGGTTGTTGCGCATGGAGCCGAGCACGCGGCGGGTGAAGTAGTGTGTACACTCGTGCTCCAGGCGGATGGTGATGGAGGCCCGGCTCCATTCCTCCGGCTCCATCTCCATCGCCTCCGCGGGGACGCCGCTGTACGGGCCGCTGCTCAGCAGGACAAAGCGGTCCTGGTACAGCTCCTTCCGCGGCTTGAGCCGGGCGAAGGCGGTGGACCAGTCGCGCGCCCCGCCCGCGTCCACCTCACCCGCTTCCCAGCGCCGGCGCACTTCCGCCACGCGGCCCCAGTTGTTGTAGCCCGCCACCATGCACGCGCCCATCGACGCAGGCAACGGCGCGGGCTCGTTCTTTCGCGTCAGCGCACGGACGAGCGATTCGAAGTCCGCGCGGCAGGGGGTCAGCAGCACGGGGACGGCGCCGGCGGGGGTGGGGTGGATCAACAGCCGCAGCCCGTCCGCGTTCTCCAGCCGCAGATCGGCCGTCCCGGCCGGGAGCACACCTTTGCGGGTGGCGGCCTGGTATGCCTCCGTCTCGCTGATCCCCGCCGCGACGGGAAAGCGCAGTTGCACCAGGTGCTCGCGCAGCACGGGGAGCACGCCGCGCGATTTTGCATCCGCCGCATAGCGCACCCAGGTTTCGACGAACGGCTCGTCGGCGAGAGGGAGGTCGAGGGCGGAGGGGATGGCGAAGAGCGGGCGGTTGTAGTCCAGCAGCTCCTCGACCTCCGCCGGACCGGCGCCGAACGCGCGGAGGGTGTCGGCGCGGGCGCGATCGCGGGATGACTGCTCCGGCCGGTGCACCGCGGGAATGGGAAGCGTCTGAACGTCCATGGCGGCGGAGGCGGGCAGAAGGACGGGGCCTGCGGCGTACCGGATGACGCCGCGGGGCAAGAAGAGCGGGATATCGACGTTATCAGTCGCCGGCGAGCGAGGAGCAGCCGCAGTTGCCGTTGATCGTGCACCCCGAGTTGATGTCTTCCAGCGGCGCCACGATGCCTCCGGCGGCGTCTTCCAGTTCTTCTACGTCCAGCTCGTCGTCCTCAGCATCGGACGGGACAACGCCGTCGGCCATGGAAACGCTCCTGGCAAGAAATGAAGGCATGATGATGTGCTCGTACAGAGCACGCGACATGCCATTTTTCACATCGCGCAATTCGTTGCGACTGCTCCCCACACGTGCGGATTCCGTCGCGCGTTCGTGTCTCCGGTTCCTACGGAATCGCCGCCGGATTCTATCCCGCCGCCCTGCCGCTCTACCGCGGCGCGGCGGCCGCGGCCTCGTCCAGGTAGTGGAACTCGCCGCGGCGGACGACGATCCTGCGGATGGGCATCCCCACCAGGTTGCCGCTGGCGTCAAAGCTGAACGCGCCCGTCACGCCCTGAAAGCCGCGCAGCCCGCGCATGGCGGCGGCCACCTTGTCGGGCTCGGTGCTCTGGGCTTCGCGCATGGCCTGTGCGAGCACCCGCACCGCGTCGTAGCCCAGCGCCGCCCCCACGTCGGGATCGCCGCCGTAGCGCTTGCGGAACACCTGGTTAAAGCGCTGCACCTCGGGATCCGGCGCCTCGTCGTGAAATGCCGTCGCGATCACCGTCCCCTCCACCGCCGGGCCGCCGATCCGCAGAAAGTCGGGGGTCGCCAGCACGTCGCTGCCCAGCACGGGAACGCCGATCCCGCGGCTGCGCAACTCCTTCACCAGCAGCGCCGCCTGCTTGTCTTCCCCCGCGATGAACACGGCATCGAACTCCCAGTTGGTCCAGCTGTTCACCGTCTGCTCGGCGGCCACGGGGTTGGCGGACAGGTTGGGATCGAACGACTCGCGGTTCACCACCTGGCCTCCGCCCGCCACCAGGTGCTCCTCGAAGGCGTTGGCCAGCTCGCGGCCGTACTCGTTGCGCGCGTAGTAGATCACGGTGCGGCGATAGCCCCGGTCGCGCGCGTACTGCGCCATCTGCCGCCCCACTTCCGTATCGTTGAAGACGGTGCGAAAGACGCGGCCGTATCCCTTGTTGGTGAGCTCCGGCGTGGTGGAGGTGGCGCTCACCAGCAGCAGGCCGGACAGGTCGTAGATGGGCGCGGCGGAGACGGTTACGTAGGAATGCAGGTGGCCGATGACCGCCACCACGTCGGGGTTGCGGCCCAGTTCCTGGGCGATGATGCGGCCACGGTCCACCGATTCCTGGTCGTCCAGGCGCAGCAGCTTCACCGGCCGGCCCAGCACGCCGCCCGCCGCGTTCAGCTCCTCCACGGCCAGGTCCAGCCCCTTGCCGTACATGATCTGCCCGCCGCGCGCCTCCCACGGCCACGCCGCGCCGATCACGATCTCCCCTCCGCCGCGCGCGCGCTTGATCCGCTGCGCGATGGGATCGTCCGACCCTCCGCACCCCGCCACCACCATGGCGGCCAGGATGAGCGTTAGAAGGCTGCTGATGCGCTGCTTCGCGTACGTCATCGTGTCCCGGTGCTGCGTGGGTGAATCATGCTTCGGTGCGCATTTCCGGCTGGCGCACGTGGATTTCTCTCTTCCAACGGAGTCGCTGCCTCACGTCGACGGACGGAGCGGTCGTCCGCATGCTGACAACCTGTCATTTCGAAGGAGGCGCCGCGCTGCGTCATGCCGTGACCGGAAACCATGGCGCCGACTGAGATATCTACTCGCTGCTGCTCGTAGTCCGTCTCGCGCTCCGGTCTCAGGCTCAGACGTCGGTCCTTTGTATCGCGCTGCGAACCACGCGTCTGCCAGTCTGTGGCTGCCGACCAGCCACGAGCATCCGACAGTAGATTTCTCAGTCGGCGCCAGAGTGCGGAGCAAGGGGGGCGCTGACGTGCGGCGCCTCCTTCGGAATGACAGGATTGCTGGTGTGTAGCGCCAGGAATGGACCTCCCCTGACCATCACACCATCACACCATCACACCATCACACCATCTGCCTGCGGGCCATCGCCGCGAACACGCCGTCGCGGGCCATCAACTCATCGTAGGTGCCGCTCTCCACGATGGCGCCGGCGACAAGGACGTGAATGTGGTCCGCGTGCAGGATGGTACTGAGCCGGTGCGCGATCACCACGCGGGTGGCGCGCAGGGCGTCCAGACTGGCGCTGACGATGGCCTGCGTGCGGTTGTCCAGCGCGCTGGTCGCCTCGTCCATCAGCAGGATGCGCGGGCGGTTGACGATGGCGCGCGCGATCATCAGCCGCTGGCGCTGGCCGCCGCTCAGGGTGCCGCCGCCGTCGCTCACCAGTGTGTGCATCCCCATGGGCATGCGGCGGATGTCCTCGTCCAGCCCCGACATCCGCGCCGCCTCCCACGCGTCGTCCAGCGTGGCCGACGACGAGCCCACGATGTTGGTGAACAGGTCGCCCGTCATCACCCGCCCGCTCTGCAGCACCACGCCCATCTGCCGCCGCACCGCCTCCACGTCCACCCCACCCAGGTCCTGCTCGTCGTACGAGACGGACCCCACCTCCGGCGTCTCGAAGCCTAGCAGCAGGCGAAAGATGGTCGATTTTCCGGATCCGGACGGCCCCACGAAGGCCACGAACTCGCCGGGGCGAACGCGGACGGAGACGTCGCGCAGCACCGGCGGCCCATCGCCGTAGCGAAAGGAGACGTGCTGCAGCTCGATGGCGCCGGACAGCTCACCCGGATCGTCCTTCCCCGGCCGCACTTCGGGACTGGTGTGCAGGATCGGCTTTACCTGCTCGTACAGCGGCACGGCCGAGAGCGCCTGGATCACCGCCGTGCTCGTGGACAGCACCGCCCCCAGGCAGAGCCCGAAGGCGGCGGTAAATCCCAGGAACTCGCCCGTCCCCATGGCCTCCTCCGTCCCCAGCGACCGCGCGGCCAGGGTGAAGAGGATGATGGAGCAGAGCACGGGATAGGCGGCGTTGAAAACGGAGAGCCGCACCCCCAGCACGCGGTTGTGGAACTGCCGGTCGCGCTGCTCTCCGAAGTCCCGCGCCCACAGTGCGAACGCCTGCGGCTCCGCGCCTGCGAGCTTGAGCTTGGAGATGCCCGTGAGGAACTGCAGCATTCGCCCGCTGATGCGCGAGCGCAGCGTCAGGATCGCCCGCTGGCTGCGCAGCTGAAGGATGCCGACGGTCACGGAGACGAGGAGGGAGATGGCGATCAGCCCCGTCCCCACCGCGCCCAGCACCACGTCGTAGTGAAAGAGCAGGAACAGGTTGCTCAGCGAGAAGAGCCCCGCCAGCAGCCCCGTCACCACGGCGCCCGTCATCAGCCGCCGGATCTCCTCCACGCCCATGGCGCGCGTGGCCAGCTCGCCCGCGGAGTAGTCGCGAAAGAAGGGGAGCGGCAGTGCCACCAGCCGGTCCCACACCGCCGCCTGAATGGCCCCCGCCGTACGCGTCTCCACGCGCACCACGGCGACGCCGCGGACGACGGTGAACAGCGCGCCGGCCAGCGCCACCGCCACCAGCACCAGCGTCATCTGCACCAGCTGCCCGCGGTCGGCGCCGGGGATGATGGTTTCGAAGAGCATCCCCGTCGCCAGCGGCAGCACCAGTCCCAGGACGGCGCCCAGCGTGGCCGCGGCCAGCGCCGTCAGCAGGTCCGGCTTGCAACCCTGCAGCCCGAAGCGCAGCACCTGCAGCGGCCGCAGCGGCTCAGACGGGAATGGGCGGTACAGCATGTACGCGGTGGGCCCCACCCTGGCCGCCACCGCCTCGTCCACCGGCACGCGGGTGCGGGCGTCGGGATCGTACGCCTCGTATCCGCCGCGCGCGGGGAGCAGCGCCAGGGGAGCGGGATGATCCGCCCAGCGCCCCAGCAGGGGCCCGTTATCCGCGCGCCACCACGCGTCGCGCAGCACCACGCGGCGCGCGCGCACGCGGCAGGCGCGGGCCAGCGCCTGGATGGGATCTTTCGTATTCGGCCGGCCGGCCGGCGGCTCCACCGCCACGCCGGCGGCGCCCGCCACCAGCCGGAAGGCGGCGAACAGCGTGTCCTCGGCCGCGCCCTCCGGCGGGCGCATCCGCATCTCCAGCCGCCGGCCCGCGCTGGCCAGGGTGCCGGCCAGCCGCGACAGACCGCCCGCCATCCCCTGCGCCTGCGCCTGCTCGCGCGCCACCATCCGCGCCTGGTACGCCGCCTCGTCCGCGCGGGCGCGGTCGTCCGCCAGCGCCACGGCCGCGTCGTGCAGCAGCGCCAGCGCCCGCAGCACGGCGGCCGGGCCGTGCGCGTTCAGCACCGCGTCCGTGTCCAGCAGCCGCACCCGCGCGTCATCCACGGCTTCCACCCACCCGCGCCGCGTCACCGGCGCCAGCTCGCCGGTTTCCACGGCCGCGGCGCGGCGGCCGAGGAGGCACAGGGTGCCCTCCAGCGGCTCTACCCACGCCAGCGGCGCCTCCGGCCGCAGGCTGGCGCCCTGCGCCAGCTGGATCTCCTCCCCCGCCACGCCGCCCGTGGCCCGGCGCACCGTCGCGCGGCCCACCAGGCCGTCCCACACCCGCTCGCACCAGCGCTGGGCCAGCTCCGCGAAGGCGGGACGGGTGAGCGGATCCGCCGCCAGCGCCTCCACCTGCGCCAGCCCGAACTCCGCCAGCAGGGTCCCCGGCGAGCCGACGGCCAGCAGCGCGCGGTCCGCGGCCGGATCCTCCCCCACGCCAAAGACGGGGTCGCCGGCCTCCAGGCGAAACAGGTGGCGGCGCGGGCCGTCGGGCTCGCCGTCCACCAGCCGGGTGGCGAACACGTCCACGCGCCCGCTGCGGACGATCCAGACGCGGTCCGCGTCCAGCCGCAGCGGGCGGTTGCCCACGGCGGCCAGCGGTCGTCCCCCCGCCAGCGCGGCGGCCGCGTCCAGGATGCTCACAGGTTCATACCGGTTTCACGCATTTCGATGCAGATCTCACTGCGTCTGCGGGGTGGCCCTCCCCCGGCCCCGCCCCCTTCGTGGCTCCCCGCGGGGGGAGAACTTCGATCCCGGTTTCGAAGGATCGGGGTCAGATCCCGGTCGTAGCTCGACGACCAGCATCGAACTTCGTCCGCGGGCGCCCCCCCGGCCCCTCCCCGTTCGTTCCTCACGGAGAGTGGGGAACATCGATCCCGCTGCGAAAAGGTGCGTCGCACCTCCCTCCCCCGCGCAGTTTGCGGGGGAGGGCCGGGGAGGGGGGCGGCCCACCATCTCGCACCCACTCATCCAGAGCGGGCTCGTCGAAGCGTCACCGGAAGCCTCACTCCGCCGCGATCAGGTCGCGATACGGGCCGTCGGCGTCCTTCAGCTCGTCGTGCGTGCCGCGCTGCACGATCTTGCCGGCATCCATCACCACGATTTCGTCGCAGTCGCGGATGGTGCTGAGCCGGTGCGCCACGATCAGGCAGGTGCAGCCGCGGCGGCGCAGGTTGTCGTCGATCTCCTGCTCCACCGCGGGATCCAGTGCGCTGGTCGCCTCGTCCAGCACCAGCACGCTGGGGCGGTTCACCAGCGCGCGGGCGATCTCCATCCGCTGCCGCTGCCCGCCGCTGAAGTTGCGCCCGCCCTCCTCCACCCGGCTGGCGTATCCGCCGGCGCGCGCGCTTACGTCGTCATGGATGCAGGCGTCGCGCGCGGCTTCCACCAGGTCCGGCTCGGGGACGGTGGGGTCCCACATGGTCAGGTTGTCGCGCACGGTGCCCTCGAACAGGAACACCTCCTGGTCCACCACGGCAAAGCTGCTGGTCATCACCGGGCGCGGCACGTGGTCGCGGCGCACGCCGTCCAGCAGCACCTCGCCCGCCCACGGCTCGTGCAACCCGCTCACCAGCCGCGCCACCGTGCTCTTTCCCGATCCCGACCCGCCGACCAGCGCCACCCGCGCCCCCGGCTTGAGCATGAGCGTAAAGTCCTGGATGAGCGCCGGCTCCAGCCGGCTGTAGCCGAACGAGACGCGCCGCAGCTCCAGGTGCCCCGACAGCCGCGACAGGGGCGCCTCGTCCGCATGGTCCGCCGACACCTCGTTTGCCGATACGCCCTCCGACGATGCGCCATTCGTCATCGGCGCCGGCGATTCGGCCGCGTCCATTCCCTCCGTCCGCGCGCGCAGCACGTCGTCCAGCCGGTTCATGTCGCCGCGTACCTCCTGCAGCGTGCTCCCCATGTTCACCAGCGAGTTTACGGGCGCCAGAAACGCCATCATTAGCGCCTGGAACGCAATCAGCATCCCCATGCTCAGCTCGCCGTCCATCACCCGCAGCCCGCCCATCCCCAGCAGCAGCGCCGTGCTCAACGCCAGCAGCAGCGGAGGGACGGTGGCGAGAAGCGTGGTCTGCAGCGCCAGCTGGTGCTGCGCGTTGGCGGCCTTGGCGTAGTAGCCGCTCCAGCGGGCGAAGAAGTCGGACTCCGAGCCCGTCGCCTTGAGGTTTTCGATGTTCAGCAGCCCGCCCATGGCCGTGCCGATGGCCTTGCCGCGGTCCTGCAGCAGCCGCTGGCTCAGGTCCGTGCGCCGCCGCGCCACGTAGCGCAGCGCCAGCATGTTCAGCGCCCCCGTGGCGACCACGACCGCCGCCAGCAGCGGGTCGTAGCGCAGCATGAGGGCGGCGTAGAACGCCACCATCACCGCCGCCAGCATGGTGGTCGCCAGCTCGCCGGACAGCAGCGAAGCCACGCGGTCGTTGATCCCCACGCGCGAGGCGATCTCGCCGGGAAAGCGCTGGGTAAAGAACTGCAGGGGAAGGTGCAGGACGTGCCACAGAAAGCGCGCGGAGGTGCTGATGGCCAGCCGCGTCTCCAGCCGCAGCAGGTAGCGCTGCTGCAGCAGGGTCAGCAGCGCCATCACCGCGGCGGTGCCGGCCATGAACCAGGTGAGCGGCTTGACCCAGTCGCCCATCCCCTTTACCAGCACGTCGTCCACGAACACGCGCGAAAAGGTGGGCACCAGCAGGCCGGGGATGACCAGCGCCAGCCCCGCCAGGACCACGTAGAGAACCGCCATCCGCAGCCCCGCCAGCCGGCGCCCCAGCGACGCCACCAGGCTGCGGCCCTCGCCGCCCGGGACGAACTCCGGGGTGGGCTCAAAGGTCAGCGCCACCCCGGTGAACGACTGGTCGAACTCGTCTTCGCCTACCTGGCGGGGCCCGTGGGCGGGGTCGTTCAGAAAGGCCCGCCCCTTTCCGAACCCCTCCAGCACCACGAAGTGGTTGAAGTTCCAGTGGACGATCATGGGCACCGGCAGCCCGCGCAGATCGGCCGGCTCCTTCTTGAACCCCTTGGCGTTCAGCCCGTAGGCGCGCGCCGCCTTGACCACGTTGCTGGCCTTGCTGCCGTCGCGCGACACGCCGCACGCCATCCGCACCTCCTCCAGCGGCACCAGCTTGCGGTGGTACGCCAGCACCATGGCCAGGCAGGCCGCGCCGCACTCCACCGCCTCCATCTGCAGGACCGTGGGGACGCGCGCGCGGCGAGGGGCAGCCGTAGCCGCACCCCGCCGCAGCCGCCCGCGCATCGCGTGGACGGCACCTTTCATCCGGCGAGCGACGCCGGCACTCACGGTGACCCGCGCGCGACGGGCGCGGAACCGGAGGCGAGCGCCGAGGACGAGGTGGGCGCGGCGGTGTGCTTGCGCAGCTGGGGGATCACCATCAGGATCGGCCGCCGCCGCTCGACGACGATCCCCGCCGTGGCCAGGGTGCCGCTCTGGATGCGCAGCGGCGGCCCCTCCGCTGAGGTCCAGCGGTAGGTGCTCAGGTTGTCGGGGTCCGGCAGCAGGTCCACGTGAACCTCGTACGGCGCGTCGTCGCCGCTCAGCGTGGTCACCAGCTGCTCGTTCTTCAGCACCCGCGTCATCCCCTGCGGCGTCACGGGAAAGTCGCTGACGTACGTGACCGTGCCCAGCAGGTAGCCGAACTCCTCCTTCTTGACCGTCGACGGGGCGATCTGCACCTCCATCCCCGGTTTGATCTTCTTGCCGTGCACGGAGGGGATGAAGACGACGGCCTCCAGCCCCTTGACCGCCTTGCCGGTCAGGTCGACGGTCAGGATCGGCTGGCCGCGGTCCACCATGCTTCCCTGCTCCGCCATCACCTCCAGCACGCGGCCGGTGTAGGGGCTGGTGACTTCGGAGGTGGTCCGCAGCTCGTTCTCCAGCCGCGCCAGCTCGCGCTCGGCCTCCGTGACCGCGGCCTGGCTTTCCTGCACTGCCTTCTGGTTCTGGTTGGCCACCTGGCCGCCCTCGGCATCCAGCTGCACCAGCTCGCTGCGGTTCTGCCGCACCCGCTCTTCCACGCCGTCGCGCTCCTGCGTGGTCGACAGCAGCGTCTGCCGGGTGATCAGCCCCTGCTGCACCAGCTGGGTTTCGCTGGCGATGCGCTCGTTCAGCGCGCGCAGCGTGCTCTCCCCCGCCTCGATGGCGGCGCGCAGCTGCTCGCGGCGCTGGCCCCGATACGCGCCCTGCAGCTGCACGTCGCGCTGTCCAAAGCGAAGCTGCTGCTGGTGGCGGCGCTGCAGCTCGCCCACCTCGCCGCGCGCCTGCTGAATGCGCAGCACCAGGTCCTGCCGCGCGATCCGCGCGACCACCTGCCCCTCGGACACCACGTCGCCCACGCGCACGGCCACGTCGGTCACGCGGCCCTCGCCAGAGGCCTCCACGTCCAGCACGCCGCCGCTGCGGATGAGGATCCCCCGCCCCGCGATCCGCTCCGGCACGTTCCCCAGGGTCCCCCACACCAGCGCCGTCGCCAGCAGCGCCCCCACGCCGACGAGCAGCAGCCACCCGCGCGGCGTGGTGACCTGCATCAGCTGGTCAAGCTGCTCGGGCGAGGAAAGCCGCTCCAGCGCCACGGAGCGAAAGATCTGCTTGGACTCCGCCTTTTGCGGCTCCCGCGGCGGCGTCTGCGTGGCGGCGCTCATGGGTTCTCCCAGGCGGTGAGCGCGGACGGATCGGTCCCGTCCGCATCCCCCAGCGTTCCGGTCTCGTAGCGAAGGCGGGCCAGGGCGGCGGCGTAGCGGGCGCGTGCGTCGATCTCCGCCAGCGTGGCGCTGGTCAGGCCGTCCTCGGCGGCGATGATGTCGAAGATGGTGCTGGTGCCCAGCTGGTACTTCAACTGCTCGCTTTCCACGGAAGTGGCGTGCAGCCGCGCGGCCTCGCCGAACTGGGCCAGCTCTTCGGCGGTGCGCTGCAGCGTCTCCACGGCGGCGGCGGCGTCCAGCGACACCTGACGGCGCAGCTCGGCGTACGCCAGCGCGGCCTGCTGCTCCTGCGCGGCGCTCTGCATCGCCTGCCCGCCGGCCAGCCGGTTGCGCACGGGAAAGCCGTAGGCCACCTCCAGGCGCGTGTGCATCCCCCCCAGCTCGCTGTAGAAGGGCGAGACCAGCCGACCCAGCTCGTCCCCCGACTCCAGCCCCTGGTATCCCAGCGTCAGGTTAAGATCCAGCCGCGGACGAGCCTCGCGCCGGTAGCCCGTCAGCAGGTCGCGCGCGGCGTCGCGCTCGCGCCGCGCGGCCTCCAGGTCCGGCCGCGCCCGCAGCGCCGCGTCCACCAGCGACTGGAAGTCCGGCGCGCCCTCCGCGCCCAGCCCGGCGGGGAACGCCGTGGCCGGGGGCGGCAGCGTGCGCACCGCCTCCGGCGCGATCCCCATCGCCCGCCCCAGCCCCTGCCGCGCCGTGATCACCGCACGCTCGCCGGAGATGCGCGACGCCCGGCGCGAGGCCAGGTTGGCCTGCAGCGGCAGCAGGTCCACCGCCGGGCGCTGATCGGCGGCCACCAGTGTGCGGGTCTGCTCCAGCAGCCGCTCCGTGCGCGTTTCCGTGCGCCGCAGCACCTCCAGCCGCGCGTGGGCCGCGGCGTACTCCCAGTACGCTTCCACCGCCTGCAGCAGCGCGGCGGCGCGGCGGTGCTGCAGCGTGGCCTGGCTGGCGGAGTGCAGCATGGCCGCCGCGCGCTCGCCCGCCACCGCCAGCCCGCCGCCGCGCCCGCGCAGCAGCGGCACGGAGACGCCCAGCGTGGCGGCGGCCGAATTACGGGCCCCGCTCACCTGCCCCGCCGCGTCCAGCCGCGAGAACGAGAGCGCGGGCGAGACCACAACTCCCGAGCGGAACGGCTGGTCCATCCCCAGGCTGTAGGTGAGTGTGCGCGACTGGCTGATGCCGGCCACGTTCTGCGCGTTGAGCCCCGGGTTGCGCTCTTCGATGCTGGAGAGCGTGGCCGCGAGCGCGGGATCGAACGCGCCGTGCGCCACCTGCACCGCCGCCGCCTGCCGCTGCACCTCCCACGCGGCGGTCTGGATCTCGGCGTTGGCGGCCAGGGTGGTGCGCAGCACGTCGTCCAGCGTCAGCCCGGGCGCCTGCGCGGCCAGCCCCGGCGCAAGCACGAGCGCCGCGACCAGCCATCCCGCCGCGGCGCCGCGGCGAAAGGTGGGCGCGGCAAGGCGCGCGGCGGGGGCGGACGGAGGCAGCGGCAACGGCCCGTGGGGGAGCGGGTGCAGGCGCGCGGCTCCGTCGCGTCGTGGGGGGGCGGACACGTCGCGCGGAGAGCCGTTCCCGGGGGAGCGGAGGACCATCGGGCCCGCATCCGTTCCCTCAGGATGCGGCGGAAAGAGCAAGGGCTATTCCCCCGTTCGTTCCCCGCGCAAGCCGTTGCCAGCCGCCCGCTTGGGCCTGAACGACGTCCGGCGGGGCGCCACGGCGGGGGCACCACTTCGCATGAATAGATGCCCGCCTCTATCCAATGGAGGTGTCTCGTTGGATGTGCTGAGACAGCGCGTGTACGCTTGTTGCCCACTACAACGATGTGGATCGACGACGACGGCGGGACCCAGCGAGGGATGCAGGGGCGGATGAAGGAGATCAGGGTATCGAACTGGAACGAGTTGAATGAGCAGCTCTACGGCGACTCGTTCAACCCCAGCATCGGGCGCATCCGCTCCCCCTTTGCCTTCCGCGGCGTGTCCAGCGCCGACTATCCGCTCACCACCAGCCTGAGCCGGCTGGGCGGGGCGTACGGGCAGATGGAGCAGCACCTGCTGCGCAACTTTCGCAAGTACGCGCGCCGCGGCGACGTGCAGACGGACTCCGTGTGGAACTGGCTGGCCGTCGCGCAGCACCACGGCCTTCCCACGCGGCTGCTGGACTGGACGTTCTCCCCTCAAGTAGCCATGCACTTTGCCACCGCGCGCCTGCGCGAGTTCGAGCGCGACGCCGTCATCTGGACGGTGGATTTCGTCAGGGCGCACGCGCTGCTCCCCCGGCCGCTGCGCGAGGAGATGGAGTCCGAATCCGCCGACGTCTTTACCGTGGAGATGCTGGCGCGGCGGGCGGGGACGCTGGAAGATTTCGACGCGCTGGACGACGAGCCGTTCGTCCTCTTCTTTGAGCCGCCGTCGCTGGACGACCGCATCGTCAACCAGTTCGCCCTGTTTTCGGTGATGTCGTGCCCCGAGTCACACCTGGAGGCGTGGCTCCGGTCGCACCCTGACCTCGTGCGCCGCATCGTGATCCCCGCGCAGCTCAAGTGGGAGGTGCGCGACAAGCTGGACCAGGCCAACGTCACCGAACGCGTGCTGTTTCCCGGGCTGGACGGCCTGAGCGCATGGCTCAAGCGCTACTACAGTCCCCGGACGCCACTGCCCGCCGCAGATCCCATGGACGAGGAGGATGAGGATCGGCATGGGCTGGAGCTTTCGAGAGACGATCGATGACCCGGCACGGGAGGATTGCCGATCCGTCCCCGCGTGACCAATTTCCAGGCGACTTTCACACGCGAGCATCCGCCATGTCCACGCAAGAGCGCGTTATCTATCACTACCGGGATTTCCCCGAGCTCTTCCAGGACCTGGATCCGGATGCGGTGGTGGATGGGGATGATCCGCTCATCATCACCCGTGTCCTTCGCGAGGGGAACCTGTCGCACGTGCAAAAAATCGTGCGGATGGACGTGCTGGCGCGCGAGTTCGACCACCTGGAGCTTCCGGCCAACATCCGCCGCTTCTGGACCCTGCTGCTTCGGAAGATCGCGGAACGCCAGCCCCTGAACCTGAATACCTGAGAGGATTTTCTGCTGCACGCAGACCCGCGGGTCGTCACCGCGACGCACGTGCGCCTGATGCAGGTGGTCGCCGCGGCGGATGCGCGATACGGCGCCCCGAACCTGCGGTTGGACGGGGGGACGGCTCTGGCCGCTTTCCACCTGGGCCACCGCGTATCCAAGGACCTGGACTTCTTCGCCGATTACCAGGTGAACGCGGCGGCCTTCGCGGAGGTCGTGCGCGAGGTAGCGGAGGAGCGTGGATTCGAGATGCGTCCGACGCGTGCGCGCAGCATGGGTTTCGCGCAGTTCATCGCCCGCGATCCCGAGGCGGGTATCGAGGTGCAGCTGGATTTCGCAGCCGCGTCACCGTTCCACCTGGAGGAGAGAGATGTCGCCGCGGAAGGCATTCAGGTGTCGTCCTACCGCGATCTGTGCGCAGGCAAGCTCCACGCGATCTGCGACCGGTACGAGCCGCGCGACTATGTTGATCTGCACGCCATTCTCACGCGGCCTGACCACGATGCTAATCAGGCGGACGAGCCGGTGATTCGGGACCGTTTCCGCGGGATGGTCGCGGACCTCATGCAAACGGATCCCGGACTGGACGCGCTGCTGGTGGGCAACGCGGTGGAGCGAGGACGCGCACGACCGATCGTGGCAAGGCTGCCGTATACGCTCTTCATCGACATCGACGACGATGCCATGCAGCGAACGATCGGGATCTGCGCCGATGAGGCAGCCAACATCGCAGCCGCGCAAAAGTTCGGCTGACGCGAGCAACGTAAACGATGAGGGTGCCGTGATCGCTTCACGGCACCCTCTCGTTTTCCGATGCGGATCCGGCGCCTCAGCCGCGGTGGCCCAGGATGGAGCGGATGGGGCCGGGGAGCAGCGCGGAGGCGCCGTCCAGCGCGTCGAGCGCCATCCCCAGCGACGCGGGGTCGCCGTCCCAGTGGTCCAGCAGCACGTCCATCCCCGCGTTGTTCAGCAGGCGGCTGAGCGCCAGGGCAAGCAGGTAGATGTCCTCGATCTGGCCCACGACCGGGAACACCCAGTCCGGCACCAGGTCCACCGGGCTCACCACGTACACCAGCACGGCGGCCACGATCGCCTTGTCCGCCTTGGACACGCGCGGGTCGCGGGCCAGGCGCGCCAGCAGCTTGAGGTACGACGGCACGTCGCGCACGATGGACATCAGCGACGCCGCGTCCCGGCCCCCCTTTTCGTACTCCGCGCCCCCCTGCGGACGGCGGGCGGGGCGGCGGTCCGGGCCGTCGTACTCGTCGTCGTCCAGAATGCTGCGGCGGGCACGGCCGACCTTCTCCTGGCCGTCCTCCGCGTCCGCCGATGCAGATCGCCCTCCCCTGCCCCGGCGCGGGCCTACGAGGTCCTCGTCGTTCTCATCGCGGGGGCGGGGGGCGCCGCGGCGCGGGCCCACCAGGTCGTCGTCGTCGCTGTAGTGCACGAAAGCCTTCCGTTCAGGTTGCGGCTACGGCTGATAGGGCGGTCCGCCGCGGGGGTCGCCGCCGGGCTGCTGAGTGCCGCCGGGCTGCTGGATGCCGCCTGGCGGAAGCTGCGGCGCGCCGTTGCCGGTTTCGCGCGGCAGCACCACGTTCTCCACCTCGCGCAGCACCGTGCGTCCCGCCTCGGTAATCCCGCTTACCACGCGCCCCGCCGTGCCCACCACGCCCAGCGCGCCGCGGATGGTGCCCAGGGCCACGCCCTGCGCGCGCATCTTGTCTTCCAGCAGCTCGCCAAAGCGCTGCACCCCGCCCGGCTGGCGCACGGAGCGGTTGTACTTGGACGACAGGAACTCGATGTAGTCCAGCACCTGGTACTGCTGCGTCTCTGGCAGCGACTCCAGGTGGCGCAGAATGCGGTCGCGAAGAACGTCGTGCATCGGGGCCTCGCCTTGTATGAAACGGAACCGGTGGGCAACCGTCGTGCCGTCCGGTGCGGTTCGGGGGGATGTGCTCTGTTGATGGCTACGCATCCGCCGCCCCTGCGGTTTCGCAGATTGAATCTGCCGGGCAGCGGGACGCAGGGCAATGATGCGGGATGTGGAGCGTACTTCGTACCGGCCTCTCGGCTACGGGCGAGCGAGGCAGGATCTCTGAATCAAAGCGTTGCGCCCGATTCCGTGCAGGACAAGGTTCATGGATGGCGCCGGCACTCACCCGTTTTATCGCGCTGAACTTGTTGATCAGGAGCGAACAATGACGAATGATGTAAAGGATTCCGCAACGGTCGATCCCGCACACGCCTTTCTGATGAAGGAGTTCGAGTTGCTGCGGACATCGGTGGACAATGCTGTCGGGGAACTCCGAACTCTGGACAGGTGGGTGCTGGTCACGACTGCCGCAGTCTGGACGTGGATCCTGACGAAGCACCCCGCCATGCTGCTCAGCGCGGCCTCTGCAGCCTCGTCGGCGGCGACAGAAACCGCCGCTGCCACGCCTCCGCCAGATGTGGTGCTCTTCGTGCCCCTTTTCATCGTCGCGGTTTTCTTCCTGAAAACGTTAGCGATCAACGATACTCTCGACCTCACGAATGAGTACCTGCGAGTCCACGTGGAGGCGCAAATCGGTCCGGAGCGCCCGAACGACGGCAAATTCGGTTTCGAGACCTATTTTTACAAAAAACGGAAGAGCACGACGAATTCGGCCACCCGGGTTCGCATGGCACGAATCCGGGCATGGTCCTACGGTTACTATGCAGTGTTGATTATCGCGTACCTGGTGATGGCGATCTGGGGGCTGGGCATCTTCCGCTGAGCCGCGGCATCCCAAACCCGGATTTATCCCTCCGCGGCATGCGCCGCGCTTCGTCCGTCTGTGCGCCGGCTCTGTCCATACGTCCATACGTCGCGAGTCGGAATTTTCTCGCGGATCGTTGCCGAGACGGAGTGCCGCGGATACACTTGCGCCTCCCCCGTCCGCCCGCTGACGATCCGCATCGCATGCCGCTGTCGTATCGATCCATCACCCTGGTGCTCGCCCTCGCCGCCCTGCCGCTTTCGGTGGATGCGCAGCCGCTGGTGTCGCGGGGCGAGGCGGCGGCGGGCGTGGTGGTGATGGCGGGGGCGCTGCTGCTGGATGACGCGGTGCACGGGATGGTGCCAACGGGCGGCGGCACGCGGTGGGAGGGCGCGTCCGCCGCGCTGAACTACGGCGGGCGGCCGCAATACGCGCTGGTGCTGCTGGGCGGCGCGTGGACGGCGGGCACGCTGGCGGGGCGCGGCGAGGTGGCCGATGCCGCGCTGCACGTGACCGCCGCGCTGGCCGCCGGCGGCGTGGCGAACGGCCTGCTGAAATATTCCGTGGGCCGCGAACGCCCCAGCACCACCGCGGATCCGCTGCGCTTTCGGCCGCTCAACGGACGCAACCGCTGGCAGTCGTTTCCCTCCGGCCACGCGGTCGTCGTCTTTTCCCTTGCCTCCGCGTTGTCGGAAGAGGCGCGGACGCCCTGGGTCACAGCGCTGGCGTACGGCGGCGCGGCCATGGTTGGCTGGAGCCGCGTGTACGACGACAAGCACTGGACCAGCGACGTGGCCGCCGGGGCGCTGGTCGGCATCCTGGCCGGGCGCTCCACGGTCCGCCTGCTGCATCGCGCCGGAGAGGATGATGCCGATCCGCCCCTCGTCACCGTGGCGCCGGGCGTGATCGCCGTCCGCATCCACCTCCGCTGATCCCCATCGAAAGACCCCGATGACCGACGGTATCGAGATCCGCCCCGCCACCCCCGCCGACCTGGACCAGGTGGTCGATCTGCTGGCCGCGCAGCTGGCGGAGCACGACATTCCCATCGCCCGCGCGGACCTGGCGTTCGCCGCGGAGGGCATTCTGCGCGTGCCGGAGCGCGGCTTTGTGCTGCTGGCGGTGGCGCGGGAAGGCGCCGTGGCCGCGGCGTGCGTCTCGTACTCGTGGACGGTGGAGCGCGGTGGGAAGGTGGCGTGGCTGGACGAGCTGTACGTGGTCCCCGCGCGCCGCGAGCACGGCATCGGAAACGAACTGCTGGGGCGCGTGATCGCCGCCGCCGCGGAGGACGGTTGCCGCACGGTGGAGCTGGAGGTGGAGACCAGCCACGCCCGCGCGGAGCACCTGTACCGCCGCCACGGCTTTACCGACATGCCTCGCCGTCGCTGGACGCGTCCCCTGCCCTGATCGCACGATCCAGTGTCGTGACGGACGAACGGGCCCGCCGTGCGTGACGGCGAGCCCTTTTACCCGATTCCCTACTGGCCAGGCACGATGGGCGAGGTCGGGCAGCAGCGGCAGACGCCGGTGGAGCTGACCACGAACCCGCCGTTTGGACAGAGGGAATCACAGCGTGCGTCCGGAAGACACCGGCCCGCGCTGGGGCTGGACTCGGTGGGCGAAGCCAGCGCCTGGGTGCCTCCGAATGCCAGCGCCCCGACGACCGGAGCGGCGAGCAGAACGGTGCGCCAGCGGTGAGTCATGCCTTTCATCTCTGCCTCCCGTAAAGCATTGTGGATCCGCCTCACCACGCCGGCACGGTCCCCGGGATGGCTGCGCGGAAGGTGCATGGGCAGGAGCCTCAACCCATCTTGATTCAATGTGTCTGCAAACGAGAGGCCGACGACGTGATCAACCGTTCGTCCCACGTCGTTTGCGGGCGGGGATGGGCGCGGATACTTTTTCCGGGCCGGCAGCACGTATCCACCCCGACGATGAGCCTTGATCCATGCCCATATATCCGCTGAAGCAGCTGGACCCCGCGGCCGAAGCCACGGCGCTGTACGACGAGTGGCTGGACGAGATCCGCCAGCAGCTGGAGGCCGGCGAGGACCGCTGGGAGCTGTGCCGCCGCACGCTCACGGGACTGTTCTATCCGCACCACGCGGACGCCAATCCGCAGAACCTGTCGCTGGCCGCCCGGGCCGCGCTGGCGCAGATGGACGCGCGCAACATCACGCTCGAGCCCGAATACTACGCCGAGGTGGACGAGGCCAGGTTTAACGAGCGCAAGCCGCTGCTGTGGATGTGGCAGATGTTCGACCGCAGCCCACTGGGGGGAAACATCCACGTGGGCGTGCGGTTCCGCCGGACGCTGGCGCCGTTCATCTTTGCGCGCGTGGGACGCAACTTCAAGGCGTTCCATTTCGTGGAGTTCAGCTACGGCTACAACATGGAAGTGGGCGACGACGTGGTGGTGCACCGCAACGTGCTGCTGGACGACCGCGGGGGCATCGTGCTGGGGAACGGCGTGAGCATCAGCGACTACGCCAACATCTACTCGCACACGCACTCCATCGTCGACCAGCGTGACGTCAGCAACCTCAAGACGGTCATCGGCGACGGCGTGCGCATCACCTACCACGCCACCGTGCTGGCCGGCACGCACGTGGGCGACAACGCAATGGTGGGCGCCATGGCGCTCGCCACCAAGGACGTGCGCCCGTACCACGTGAACGTGGGCATCCCTGCCAAGTCCGTGCGCGTAAAGCCCAACGCCCCCGCCGAGGTCTACAAGCTCACGCTGCGCAAGGACGGCGAAGGCGCGCCCGCGGGCACGGGCGCGGGCGAGGACTGACAGGGGTTAATCCGCCGGCCATTGCCACAGGCGGATGAATCCGCGGCTGGAACAGCGGGAAGCCCCGCGAACTGCGCGGGGCTTCGTTCGCTGATCATGACCTTCGTCGTTGCTTCCGCACCAGAGTCGATGATGGACTATATCTACGACGTTTTTATCAGCTACAGGCGCCATCGCGAGTGGACGCCCTGGACGCGTGAACATATCTACGGTTTGCTGGATGCCTACCTCACCCAGGAACTGGGGAGATCGCCCGCAATCTTCATCGACGAACGTATCGAACCTGGTGTCGACTGGCCGGACAGACTCGCGGCAGCGCTTGGCCGCGCTCGCGTCCTGCTCCCCGTATTTTCCAGGGATTATTTCGGCAGCGACTGGTGCATCCACGAACTCGACCTGATGCACGATCGGTCGCGTCGATTCCCGGCTAGCCGCCTCATCATTCCCGTAATTGGACACGACGGCGACCTAATCCCCGATGAAATCGCACGACTTCAGTCATTCGACCTGTCCGAGTTTCGGAATACCGATATCCAGCGCAGGACACCAAGATTCGAGCAGTTTTCTGATTCGGTCAAAGAGTTGGCGCCCCATGTAGCAGCCGCAATCGGTTCAGCACCGGGCTTTGATCCCTCCTGGTTGGAGGAGTGCCAAACCCGATTCGATCAGGTCTACCAGGCTCATTGCGGAGGCCCTCCAGCCTCTGTCACGTCGTTAACGCGAAAGCCCATGCCTTTTCCGGCGGCACCGCCGAGGGTAACGCTATGAGCGGCCGGGTCTTCACCTTCTATTCCTGGAAGGGCGGCGTCGGGCGTACGATGGCAATGGGCAACGTCGGCGTGCAGCTGGCTCGGCGCGGGAAGCGCGTGCTTCTGGTCGACTGGGATCTGGAGGCACCCGGACTGGATCGCTACTTCCAGCCTTCGGACCACGCCACGAAATCGCTGCTGTCAGTGAAAGATCCGTCGGACAGGACCGGTCTGCTGGGTCTTCTGAGCGATGCTGGCGCTGAGAAGTCACAGCTGCGTCCTGAAGCGTGGCTTCGCCGCTGTACTCGCGTCGAATTGCCGCCACTGCCACGGCCACTGCGGCCGGCTTCTGCGACTCCTCATCCGGAGCCACTTCATCTGCTGGGTTCGGGACTTGGGTCGAGCGCCTACGCCACACGACTGCAGGATTTTTCTTGGGGGTCGTTCTTCGCTGATAGCAACGGAGGTCAGTGGCTGGAGCAACTTCGAGGTCAATGGCGGGAGGCGTATGACGTTGTCTTGATCGACAGCCGGACCGGACTGACGGACAGCGGCGGTGTCTGCACCGTTCAGATGCCGGATGCACTGGTGCTGGTGTTCACCGCGAACACCCAATCCCTCGAGGACGGGCTGACCTTCCTGAGCGGCGTCCACCAAGCACGCGCTGCCTTTGCGTTCGAGCGTGCACCACTGACGGTCGTTCCACTCCTGGCCCGGTGGGAAGGTGATCGGGAAGTAGATCTCGCGGACAGCTGGCTTGAGCGGATGGAGCCGCTCATCGCACCCGTTGTCGAGACGTGGCTCCCTAGAGATCTGCCTGTCCGGCGAATGCTGGAAAGACTCCGGGTCCCGCACGTTGCACGCTTCAGCTTCGGCGAGCCGCTTCCGGTACTCACCCACAGCCTCTCTGATCCCGATCGGCCAGGGCTTGCATATGAACTCCTGGCGGAACTCCTTGCCAGCGGATTCGCGGATGCTGGCAGGATCATCGAGCCGGGCTATCGGCCCTCGTTCGATCCTGCTCACACGACTGATGCTGAGATCGACGAACTGGTGCTGGACGACCAAGCTCGGGAAGCGGCGATAAGTCAGGTAGCCGAGACGAACGGCGCTGAATCTTTGACGATGATCGAGCTTCTGCTCCAATTGGCGGAAGGTGGGCTGCGTGGCGGGAAGGTAACTTTCGCCGATCAAATGGCGCGCTCAGCGGTCTCCAAGGTGCGCGGCCGTGTCCAACTCGAACCGGGGGATGCCACCGAGCAGAGGGTGCTCAGCGGTGCGCTGATCCTCCAAGGAGACACCCGGCGAAAACTCGGTAGTGTCGCGGACGCTCTGCTCGCCTACCGCGAGTCGCTGGCGGTACTGCGACGCTTGGCAGAGGCTGATCCGTCGAACGCGCAGCGGCAGCGGGATCTGAGCGTGAGCCATAATAGGGTGGGTGACGTGCTGCGGGACCAAGGTGATCTAGCCGGAGCGCTGACCGTCTACCGCGAGTCGCTGGCGGTGAGTCGACGCCTGGCCGAGACCGATCCGTCGAACGCGGAGTGGCAGCGAGATCTAAGCCTGGGCCAAGAGCGGATTGGCGACGTGCTGCGGGACCAAGGCGATCTGGCTGGGGCGCTGAAGGCCTACCGCGAGTCACTGGCGGTAATTGGACGCTTGGCCGAGGCCGATCCCTCGGACGGAGAGTGGCAGTGGGATCTGAGCGTGAGGCAGAATAGGATTGGCGACGTGCTACGGGCTCAGGGCGATCTGGCTGGGGCGCTGACGGCCTACCGCGAGTCACTGGCGAGGATTAGGCCCCTTGCTGAGGCCGATCCGTCGAAGGCGGGGCTCCAGCGGGATCTGAGCGTAGCCAACATCAAGGTGGGCGACGTGCTGCGGGACAAAGGCGATCTGGTCGGGGCGCTGACGGCTTACGGGGAATCGCTGGCGGTGAGTCGACGCTTGGCCGAGGCCGATCCGGCAAACGCAGGATGGCAGCGGGATCTGGGCGTGAGTCTTAACAGCATCGGCGACGTGCTGTGGGACCAGGGCGATCTGGTTGGGGCGCTGACCACCTACCGTGAGTCGTTGACGGTGAGTCGACACTTGGCCGAGGCTGATCCGTCGAACGCGGGGTGGCAGCGGGATCTAAGCGTAAGCCACAGCAAGGTGGGCAACGTACTGCAGGACCAAGGCGATCTCGCCGGGGCGCTGGCGGCATATCGCGAGTCCCTGGCGGTGAGTCGACGTCTGGCCGAGGCCGATCCGTCAAACGCGGGATGGCAGCGAGATCTTTCTGCCGATTTGACCCACCTCGCTGAGCTCCTTGCACAGCAAGGCGACGTAGCGGCGGGCTTAGCACTCGCGCAGGAGAGTCTCGCGATTGATGAGAGATTGTCCGCACTTGATCCAACAAATGTCACTTGGCAACGTGACGTAGCCATCAGCCGCGCACTTGTTGAACGGCTCATGGCCCGTGACCAATGAGTGCTCTCTCGCGCCACGCTTTCAAAGCATGAGCGACCAAGCAGCGGTTGCAGCTGATCGGCTGCGCGGCCGCCGCTGTACCGGACGTTAGGGTTAGGCCGCCGCATCACCTATGGGGAATGCCGCTCCCGTGCTTTGCGCACGGGAGCGGCCTTTGTTGCTGCAGTTCGTCCTGTACGTGTGTCTCCCCCGTGCGTCACACCCCCGCCGTCTGCGGCTCGGGGGCGTCGGCGGACGCATCCGCCGACGCGTCCCCGCCCCCTGACCGGAACACCAGCCCGCCGCCGGCCGGGTCCCGGTCCACCACCACCGTGTCGCCGTCCGCGAACTCGCCCTCCAGCACGTGCAGCGCGAGCGGATTCTGCACCAGGCGCTGGATGGCGCGCTTGAGCGGGCGGGCGCCGTACGCGGGATCGTAGCCCTCCTCCGCGATCAGCGCCTTCGCCGCGTCCGTCACCCCCAGTGCCAGCTTCCCGAGGGAACTCAGCGGACCGCCCTGCTCAGCGTCCCCAGAACGCCATGCCTACCGCTGTCCTGTAGTCGGGAAGCTGCGGATGATTCATCCGCCAGGAAAACGTCACCGAAAAGCGGCAGTACAGCTCCTTCGTCCACTCCAGCTCGACGATGACCTTGCCCGTTCGCGCATCGCAGTGGACGCCGATCACGAACGGCTCGCCCTCCATCGCAAGCTTGTCGAAGGCCACGATCTTGGCCAGGAAGTCCAATGCCTCCCGCTTGAGCGCATCGGTTTCCGGGATGACGGCGAGCGCCATCTGGTACGACGGCTCGTGCGGGCGCGCGTCCCAGCCGCCATCCTCCCAGACCGGCTCACCGTCCGGAAGCATGAGCGTAAAGTCGGCGCGCTCCGGATCAGCCGACCACGTTGTGCCGTAGCGCCCGGCATCCTGCCGGAATCGCTCGATTGGAGGAATCTGCATGGAACGCGGGATGCTAGGCTAGGCTAGGAAGGACGCAGTCCGAGCGGGTTTCCAGGCCGCAGCTGCCCGGATCTCCGCCCCGCCGAATGAGATCTGTCGAAGTATATTCCCCCTCCCACGCAGTTTGTGGGAGAGGGCAGGCGAGGAACGAGCCGGGTGAGGCCCCACGGGCGCGCCGCGATTCATCGCCACGACACGCCCGCTGTTCATCCTTCGTACCCTCGTACTCCGTACCGCTCTTACGCCGCCACGGTTTCCGCCGACGGCGCCGCAGCATCCGGCTGGGCATCCGCCGCCCCCGTCCCGCCCGGCCGGAACGTTAGCGCGCCGCCTCCGGAATCGCGGTCCACGATCACTGTGTCCCCGTCGTCGAACTCACCCTCCAGCACGTGCAGCGCCAGCGGGTTCTGCACCAAGCGCTGGATGGCGCGCTTGAGCGGACGGGCACCGTACGCGGGATCGTAGCCCTCCTCCGCGATCAGCGCCTTGGCCGCGTCCGTCACCCGCAGCGTCAGCTTGCGATCCGCCAGCAGCTTCTCCAGCCGCCGCAGCTGCAGGTCTACGATGGTCTTCAGCTCGGGCCGGCCCAGCGGGCGGAAGACGATCACGTCGTCCACGCGGTTCAGGAACTCGGGACGGAAGTGCCGCCGCAGCTCGCCAAGCACCGCGTTCTCCACCGCCTCGGCCGTCGACCGCTCCTGCAGCTCGGCCGCGCGCTCCAGGATCAGCGGGCTGCCGATGTTGCTGGTCATGATGATGACCGCGTTGCGGAAGTTCACCGCCCGCCCCTGGCTGTCCGTCACCCGGCCGTCGTCCAGGATCTGCAGCAGGATGTTGAACACGTCCGGGTGCGCCTTTTCAATCTCGTCGAACAGCACCACGCTGTACGGTCGCCGGCGCACCGCCTCCGTCAGCTGGCCGCCCTCCTCGTAGCCCACGTACCCCGGAGGGGCGCCGACGAGACGGCTGACGGCGTGCTTCTCCATGTACTCCGACATGTCGATGCGCACCATCGCCTCTTCGTCGTCGAAGAGGAACTCGGCCAGCGCGCGCGCCGTCTCCGTCTTGCCCACGCCCGTGGGGCCCAGGAAGATAAAGGAGCCGATGGGGCGGTTGGGGTCCTGCATCCCCGCGCGGCTGCGGCGCACGGCGTTCGCCACCGCCACCGTGGCCTCCGGCTGGCCGATCACGCGCTCGTTCAGGTGCGAATCCAGCTTCGCCAGGCGCGACCGCTCGCTCTGCACCATGCGGCTCACCGGGATCCCCGTCCAGTGCGAGACGACCTCGGCGATGTCGTCCACGTCCACCTCTTCCTTGAGAAAGCGGGACGTCTTCTGCAGCTCTGCCAGGCGCCCGTCGCCGCCCTCGATCTCCTTCTGCAGCTGGGGGATGGTGCCGTACTGCAGCTCCGCCGCGCGGTTCAGGTCGCCCGTGCGGCTGGCGCGGTCCAGCTCCACCTTCAGCTCGTCCAGCTTTTCCTTCTTTTCGCGCAACTCCTGGATGACGGCCTTTTCCGACTGCCACTGCGCCTTCATCCCCGAAGACTTTTCGCGCAGCTCCGCCAGCTCCTGCTCCAGCCGCTGCAGCCGCTCGCGCGATTCGGCGTCGCTCTCGCGCCCCAGCGCCTGCCGCTCGATCTCCAGCTGCATGATGCGACGCTCCACCTCGTCGATCTCCTGCGGCAGCGAGTCGATCTCGATGCGCAACCGGCTGGCGGCCTCGTCGATCAGGTCGATGGCCTTGTCCGGAAGAAAGCGGTCGCCGATGTAGCGGTTGGAGAGCGTCGCCGCCGCTACGATGGCGGGATCGGTGATGCGCACGCCGTGGTGCACCTCGTAGCGCTCCTTGAGCCCGCGCAGGATGCCGATGGTGTCCTCCACGCTGGGCTCGCCCACGAAGACGGGCTGAAAGCGCCGCTCGAGGGCCGCGTCCTTCTCGATGTACTGGCGGTACTCGTCCAGCGTGGTGGCGCCTACCAGCCGCAGGTCGCCGCGGGCCAGCGCCGGCTTGAGCATGTTGCCGGCGTCGGGCGATCCCTCCGTCTTTCCCGCGCCCACAATGGTGTGCAGCTCGTCCAGAAAGACGATGAACTTGCCGTCCGAATCGGACAGCTCCTTGAGGACGGACTTGAGCCGCTCCTCGAACTCGCCGCGGTACTTGGCGCCGGCCAGCATGGAGCCGATGTCCAGCGACACCAGCGTCTTGTCGCGCAGCCCCTCGGGCACGTCGCCGTTCACGATGCGCTGCGCCAGCCCCTCGGCGATCGCCGTCTTGCCCACGCCCGGCTCGCCGATGAGCACGGGGTTGTTCTTGGTGCGGCGCGAAAGCACCTGCACCACGCGGCGAATCTCCTCGTCGCGGCCGATCACCGGGTCCAGCTTGCCGCGGCGTGCCCGCTCGGTAAGGTCGGTCGAAAACCGCTGCAGCGCCTGATACTTTTCTTCGGGATTCTGATCGGTCACGCGGTGGCTGCCGCGCACCTGCTCCAGCGCCTGCACCAGCGCCTCGCGGGTGGCGCCCTGCGCGCGCAGCAGGTCGCGCACGCTGAAGCCCTTCTCCACCAGCCCCAGGAGCAGGTGCTCGGTGCTGATGTACTCGTCCTTCAGATCGCGCGCTTCCTTCTCCGCGCGGTCCAGCACCTCGTTCAGCTCGCGGCTGATGGTGGCGTTGGCGCCGCCGGACTGCTTCGGAAGCCGCGCCCGCGCCGCGTCTACCTCGCTGCGGAGCCGGGCCACGTTCAGCCCCACCTTCTGCAGGATGGGGACGACGATCCCCTCCTCCTGCTCCAGCAGGGCGGAAAGCAGGTGCAGATCCTCGATGGTGGGGTTCCCCGCCTTGCGCGCCTCGCCCGCAGCCGCCTGCACGGCCTCTGCCGATTTGACGGTAAGTCGATCGAAGTTGATCATCGCTCCTCTAAACTGAAGAAATTCACCGTGTAACCCATTCGCCAGCAGCGGCACCAGTTTGGTGGATTCACAACCATCTCACCGAAGTACCGCCGGGCGTTGCTGCGCCCGATAAAAACAAGTTCCATACCGCCCCCGCCCTGCCATCCAGTCAGGGTGCCTTCCAATGGTCTTGGAGGGCCTCCGGGGCCTGCAGTTCTACTGACGTGCACCTCCGTGCACCGTACGTTGATCGCGTTGCAGCCGAACGACGCCCTGAGAAGCGCGCTCGTTAACGACAATATTGCGTGAAGACCAATCCCTTCTTATCCTGTGAAAAGTGACGCTAAACTTCTCAACGGGACTTCGCATGATGAGACGCATGGCTAGTGCTACACTCTGGCTCGCCCTTTCAGGCGTTGTGCTCGCCCCAACAGCCCGGGAGATCGCTGCCCAAACCGTCGTCTGCTTCAAGAAGAAATGTGTGATTTTTGCCGACGGCACCGCTAGTTGCCAGTATACACAGGTGGATTGCAGTCAGGTGAACATCCAGTGATTGCGCGAATCAGAACAATCCGACAGAACGTCGCCTCACGGGCGGTTCTGCTGGCGCTGCTCACGGCTGGAGCGGCCGGTTGCGGCGACAATCTGGTGGCCAGCGCGGCACAGCACCGTGTGGCGCCCGCACCATCTGAATGGGAGTTGACTCCGCTCCAGCAGCAGTTGCTGATGCAACCCGTATCGCCGGAAGCCGCCGCGGGTCGCCCGGCCACTCGTGCCGACCTCGAGGATGCACGGAGTTGGTTCGGCCCGGGCGAGTTGGAGGCGATTCTCGCGATTGTGAACCGAAACGCCGAGGCAAGCGGAACTGACACTCTCCCGCACTGCTTCCCGGCGTGCAGTCCCATTTCTCCCGCAGCGAAGCCCACGGCGAAGTGAGCCCGTTACGAAGGATCATGGTTCGCGGACGCGTGCTTCCCCTGCTGGTTTTAACAGGATGTGGGGCGGAAGCCGCAGACGGACACGACAGCGGGTCCGGGAAAGCAAGACCCGCATGGACGGTTGTTGCGCCGGCGGATCTGCGCATCGGCGCCTCTGAAACCGGATCCGATGCCCTGGTCTTCCCCGTGGCGGGTGAGCGTCTGGCACACGGCGACATCGCCATTGCGGACGCCGGGAACCACCGCGTTGACGTATTCGATTCCAAGGGGCGGAAGGTTCGTAGCATCGGCCGTGAAGGACGCGGACCGGGAGAGTTCTCCTCGCCGTCATGGCTGGGGGTGCGCGGAGACACGCTGCTGGTGTGGGACATTGTGCAATCGCGGCTGACGCGCTTTGACACCGCGGGAATCCTGATCGGCACGGACCCTCCCGTCACCGATCTTGGAAGCTTCCCGCGCGTCGCCGGCCAGCGCGCCGACGGATCGCTTCTCACGATTGCCTCCGTATCGGGAGAATGGCGGGCGGGCACATACCGGGATTCGCTGCTGATCCTGTGGATGTGGCCCGACGGACGGCGCGACACGGTAGCCACCGCGCCCGGTGACGATCAATTCGGAACGCGATCACAGAACGGGCGTGTGTCTGAAACGACCACTCTGCCGTTCGGCCGGCGCACCGTCGTCGCTGTACATGGCCAACGCGTGTACCTCGGGACTGCCGATTCACCCGTGATCGTCGCGGCCTCCGATGGACGCACCTGGGATACCGTCGCGCGCGTGCTTACCCCGCCTGTACCCGTGACACGGCAAGACATCGACGAATTCTGGTCTCGGCTCGTCGTCACCGGTTCGCGGTCGTCCGCGGCTGCACCCGCCGGCATCGAATACCCCAGGTACTTTCCACCGTATACCGACCTGCGCGTTGCCTCTGGCGGTGACACCTGGATCTGCCTCCCCTCACGTCCGTCGGAATGGAGCGTGAGCAGCCGATGGCTTGTCTTTGCCCCAGATGGAACGCTACGCGGCAGCGTCGAGATCCCGGGGCGCAATCGCGTGCTGCAGGTGGGTAATGGCTGGATACTCGTGGCAGAGACAGATGCCGACGATCGCCAGATGGTCGTGAAATACTCACTATCCCCGCCGTAACCGCCGCACAATATCGTGCCGGTGCATCCATCCTTCCAACGCACCATCCCGACATGAAGAAATCGAAGCTCGTACTGGTCCTTCTGGCCGCCCTGGTTCTGGTGGGGGGCGGCGTCCACGGCACGCAGTTGCTGAGCGCCCAAACGGTCCGCTGCTGGGATGTGGTATGTACCGTCGGTAGCAACGGCAGCATGAATTGCGTCGAGGTGCCGAAGCCCTGCCCGCCACAGGTAACCTGAGCAGTTGCCACCGGACGGAGTAACGGAACCGCCACCAGGGCTCACCCGGGTGGCGGTTTCGTATTCAGGACGACTGAGATGGCAGCCCCTCGTACCAGAAGCTGTAGCCGCATCCTTGCCGCGAACCCGATCGGCGCGGTGTCTACCCTATCAACCGGAGGTCCGGATTGCTGGACGCATGACGAAGCCGCGAAGGGCGCTGTTCCCAGCCGGTGTGGGCACGGCGCTGGTGTTTGGAGCCGAGTCGCTACGCGCGGAGGTGCGCTGCTTCTGCCGCGTCGCGTTTCAGACGCTGCACCAGCGGCTGCCTGCCCCGGCGCTTCCTCCAGGAGCGTAACGAGGTAGATGACGAGAGTCCGTGCACGCTCAGCGTCCAGCGACGGCGCGGGGGTACCCCGCGAGCCCGTTCTCCTCGTCCAGCGCCCGTTGCGGCGGGACGTCGGGATACAGGCGCATGGAGTCGAATTCGTCGAGCAGCGTATCAAGATAGCGATCCACAATCTGGTGCAGTTCCGGAGTATGCCCCTGCTCCTGGAACATGCGCTCGATTTCCTCGGCAGCCTGCACGTTCCTCACCGCCGCGGCATGGAACGGCGTGCCGCGCAGCCGCTCCGGCTCTTCGGCCAAGGTGCGCCGCGCTGCATCCTCGTAGTAGTACAGCGGCCGGGGGTAAGTGATGCTCAGCATGGCCACGACGCCATGGAGCGCACCCGCCACCCGGTCCCAGGCCAGTTCAAGCTCCTTGTTCTCAGGCGCGAGCAGCAGCGCCACCTCGGCACGCGAGAGCGGATGGTACGCAGGTGTATTCATGTCACAACCTTTGTTTCCAGCATCGCCAGCGTCGTCATCGGATGCATCCGGACCGTTCCCTCCAGTTCGCCGAGCACCAGGCTGGGGAAGTAGTCGTCACGCTGGTTGTCCGTGAACAGCAATTCGAACTCGGACTCGCGCAGATCCTTCACCAGCACTTCGTGCGATCCCTCCAAACCCGAGTTCTGAAGCGTTCTGCGGGCGGGGGGAATCGCATTGATATCCACACGATAGAGCACTGGATAGAACAGTTCAATGCTGCCGAGCCGACAGAGGCGTCGCAGCCGCGCGGCAGTGATGTTATCCAGTGTACCGGCAGCTTCCTTTTCAGCCACGCCCGCGGCCAGGCTCCGGCGATAGTCATTGATGAAGCGCGAGTACCTGTCACGCTCGGCCCAAGGTTCATAGAAGTGCCCATACAACGCGTAGGGATTCGATGATCCGGGGTTCTCTCCGTGCGGATGGAAGGCGGCGGCCAGCCACGCGTAGTGCGTGCGCGCGTAGAAGTAGTGGTTGATGATCCACGCGAGAACCGGAACGGTGCCGTAGTAATAGCGGGCCATCGGTGGCGTTTGGGGGTGCGGGACACACGATAAAGCAAACGGATTGAACAGGCACAAAACTGGTCAAAGCCCCGCAAAAAAGCAAGGCCTCGCCTGAAAAACACCTGTGGCGCATCCGGAGCGCGCGTTATGCGAGCGCCGCGCGCACCCTCACCGCGACATCCGGAAAATCCGCAAAAACGCCGTCGACGCCGGCGGCATAAAAGACGGCGAGCTCCGCCTCAGCGTCGCCGTGGGTGCCGGCGAAGTCGGCGGCGGAGGGATCGCCGACGTAAAAATCGGCGGGGAGGAAGAAGTTCTCGCTGCGGAAGGTCCACGGATGCACCGCGAGGCCGGCGGCATGGGCGTCGGCGACCAGCGGAGTAGGCGCGGCAAGACGTCCATCCGCGCCGCGGGGGATCACCAGGTCCTTGTGCGGGCCGATGGCGTCCGCGTAGGTGGCGATCTCGGCCAGCCCCGCGGGCGTGGCCAGGTCGGCGTAGGTCCGCGGATCGCCGCGCAGGGCCAGGTCACGCGGGCCGCCGGACGACTCCAGCAGCTGCACCAGGGGCACGCGCGTCATCCCCCGCAGCATCCGCAGGTTCTCCGTCTCGAACGACTGGATGAACACCGGTGCGTCGCGCTCCGTCCATCCTGCCCGCTCCAATGCGGCCAGCAGCGGCTCCTCCAATCCCAGTCCGATGGACTGAAACCAGCCGGGGTGCTTGGTCTCGGGATAGATGCCGATGGTGCGGCCGCGGGCGGCGGACTCACGCTGCGCCAGCTGGATGATCTCGTCCAGCGTGGGCACCTCCAGCCGGCCGTCGTACGCCGTGTTGGCCGGCCGCAGTTGCGGAAGGCGCTCGCGGGCGCGCAGCGTCTTGAGTTCCGCGAGCGTAAAGTCCTCGGTGTACCACCCCTCCACGTCCACGCCGCGCACCGCCTTGACCACGCGCCGGTCGGCGAACTCCGGGCGATCCGACACGTCCGTGGTCCAGCCGATCTCGTTCTCGTGCCGCGCCACCAGCACGCCGTCGCTGGTCGACACCAGGTCCGGCTCGATGAAGTCGGCCCCCATTTCGATCGCGAGGCCGTACGACTCCAGCGTGTGCTCCGGCCGGTAGCCGCTGGCGCCGCGGTGCGCGATGACGATGGGACGGTCTGGGACGGGCATTCGGCGTGAGCGCGGTGTGAAAGTACGAGAGTACGAAGGTACGAAGGTACGAAGGTACGAAGGTACGAAGGTACGAAGGTACGAAGGTACGAAGGTACGAAGGTACGAAGGTACGAAGGTACGAAGGTACGAAGGTACGAAGGTACGAAAGTACGAAGGTACGAAAGTGCGTCCGAAGGTACGGGTACGAACGCACGAGTGCAGTTTCCCGCTATTCCCTATTCCCAATATTCCCTATTCCCTCGCCTACACCACCTTCGTCTTCCATCTGCCGCGCCTAAAGATGAGGCCGCTGACCACCGCCAGGGTGGAGAACGCGATGGTGATCGCCAGGAACGCGCCCAGCGGACCGATCGCCCGCGAGAGCAGCCACGCCAGCGGGATCTCGAAGGCCCAGAACACGGCCAGGTTGATCCAGGTGGGCGTCCAGGTGTCGCCCGCGCCGTTGAACGAGTGGGTGAGCACCATCCCGAACGCGTACAGCGGAAACCCGGCCGCGACCACGCGCAGGGCGGCGGAGCCGTGGCGGATGACCTCCGGGTCCGTGGAGAACAGGCGGATGATCGGCCCCGCCAGCACCACGAACGCCAGCCCCACCACGCCCAGGAACACCAGGTTGTAGACGCACGCCTTCCACACGGCGCGTTCCGCCCGGTCCGGCTTGCCCGCGCCCAGCGCCTGCCCCACCATCGTGGCCGCGGCGTTGCTCAGGCCAAAGCTGGGGAGAAGCGCAAAGATCACCACGCGCATCCCCACCGTGTACCCGGCCAGCACCGGGCTGCCGAACGCGGCCACGATGCGCGCCATCCCGATCCAGCTGGCCGTGCCCACCAGCATCTGCAGCGTGGCGGTGCCGGACAGGCGAAGGATCTGCCCCATCGCCGCGAAGTCCGGCGCCAGGTGCCGCCGCCCCACGGGGATGCGCCCGTCCTTGCGCGTCAGCCGCCACAGGGCGAACGCCGCGCCCGTCGAGCGGCCGATGGTGGTCGCCACCGCCGCGCCGGTCACCCCAAGCTGCGGAAACGGCCCCAGGCCAAAGATAAAGCAGGGGCACAGGACGATGTTGATGAGGTTCGCCAGCCACAGCACGCGCATGGCGATGGCCGCGTCGCCCGCGCCGCGGAAGATGGCGTTCACCACGAACAGGATGATGATGGCCGCCTCGCCGCCCAGCATCACCCGCGCGTATCCCGTTCCGGTGCGTATGACCTCTGGCGACGCGCCCATCATCGCCAGCAGCCGCGGCGCCAGCAGCGACCCGATGATGCCCAGGATAGCGGAGATGACGAGCGCCAGCATGATGGCCTGTCCCGCGGCGTGCGCGGCGCCCTCCGGGTTCTTTTCGCCGATGCGGCGCGCCACCAGCGCCGTGGCGCCGATCCCCAGCCCCATGGCCAGGGCGTAGACCACGGCCAGCAGCGACTCGGTAAGCCCCACGGCGGCCACCGCGTCCGCGCCCAGGCGAGAGACGAAGAAGATGTCGACGACGGCGAACACGCTCTCCATCGCCATCTCCAGCACCATGGGCACGGAAAGGAGAAGGATGGAGCGGCCCACCGGCCCGTCGGTGTAGTCCTGGTGCGAGCCGCGCAGTGCTTCGCGCACCGAGCTCCAGAAGCCCGGCGGCGGATGTGCGCCCGTCTCCGTGGCGGGAGACAGCTCGAGATGGCTTGACATTTCGGTCGATGCGGTTGCTTCCCCTGCATCCACGCGAGCGAAGGAGCGCTCCGGCGGACGCGGACGGGGAGGTGATCAGAACAGGGTGCCGGGAGGAAAAGCACGCACATAGGCGCGCGGTGCGTCACACTGGACGCGGGCGGAGGGAGGGCCTCCCGGAGGCTGCAACCCTACCCGATCAGCAAACGATCATCGACTCCGTGAGCCTGCTGGGGAAGAAACGCGGGGCGGCGAGATCCCTTTCGCCGTGCCCGTTGGAGAGCGACAAACATATTCGAAACGGATGAAGCATCAACCCCCGTGTATCATCCGATCCGAAACGAGAAGAATGGTCTCACACGGAGTCAACGGAGTCAACGGAGTTTTCTCGTGCCGTTTTCGCTGGCACTGAGCGCTTTCACAAGCTTCACAAGAATGGCCTCACGCAGAGTCACCAGAGTTAGCAGAGTTTGTTCGAGGTGCTTCGACGGATCCCGTGCCGTATCCTCTTTTCTCCCAGGGGACAAGGATGGACAGGGCAATGTCTACTCTGCTAACTCTGGTGACTCTGCGTCTGCGTGAGGATTTGTTTTTCTTGAGATGATGACGAACGCCCCGGAGCCGCAGAGGCCTCGGGGCGCGTCATCATCCATCCAGCAAAACTCCGTTAACTCCGTTGACTCCGTGTGAGGCCCATCTGTTCAGGACCTCAACGACATCACGGACCCAGCAGAATCGCGTTCACGTACAGCGGGTGCGTGGAGCGCCAGAACAGGCGGAAGAGCGGGTCGTCAGCAAAGAGGACGATGCTGCCGCCGCCCAGTCGCTTGGTCACCAGCCACGAGCCCTGCTCCAGGCGCCGCACGTTCTCGGGGCTGATCACGCCGGAGATGCGCTGCAGCCGCTCGGGGAAGTACGCCACCGTCTCCACGCCTTCCGCGGGCTCGAACACCGTGGTGCCCGAATGCAGCGCGTACGTCTCCGCCGGGCGGCCGTCCATCCCGGCGCCGTACGCCAGCGGGTGCGCGGGGTCCAGGCGCAGGGGGAAAATGGCTCCGGGCACCTCCTGCCTCCACTCCCGCCGCTGCCGCTCCTCGCGCCCGGCCAGGTAGCGCGCGCGGTCGTTGGCCGCGCTGTCGCCGCGCGCGCCCTCGCGCACCTTGACCTCGGCCATCCCCGCCACCGCCTCCGCGCCGCCGGCCACGGCGATCAGCCGGCCGCCGCCCTGCACCCAGCTCTTGAGCGCCTCGTCCGCGCCGCGGATGGCGCGCGGCGACGCGTCCGGCAGCACGATCACGTCATACTCCGACAGGTCGGCGGCGGTCAGGTCCGACGCCATCAGCGCATCGAACGGCATCCCCAGCTGCTGCTCCAGGAAATACCAGTGCCCGCCGAACGAGGTGGGGCTCACCCCCTCACCCGCGATCACCGCCACGCGCGGCAGTTCCGCACGCGCCACGTTCTCGCTCCCCAGGTCGATGCCGCTCTCCGCCATCCCGGTGGCTACCGGGCGCACCAGCCCGCCCAGCCCCGCGGCGGTGATCCGCGCCTGCACCGTGTCGTTGCCGCGCGCGGGGATGAACCACGTGCCCGCCGGCCAGGTGCGCCCGCCGAACGTCGACGGCCTGCCCAGCACCCGCGCCCGGCCGCCGCCGGCCAGAAAGCGCACCATCGGCGCGGAGGCGGCGTCGCCCGGGGCTACCAGGTAGCCCACGCCCGGGGCCGGCGCGGCCACGTTCGCCTGCCGCCCCGCCGGCGCCTGCACGGGGGTCCACCCCGCCCCCGCCCCGGCCGGCGCGCGGTACGCCGCCACGCCGTACGCGTACGGCAGCGACCAGGCGCTCACGTCGTACGAGTACTCGGCCTTGAGCTCCGTCTCCGGCTGCAGCAGGGTCACGGCCAGGCGCCCCAGCGGCTGCCGGGCGCGCACGCGGTACGTCCCCGCCGGGAACGACGACGCCGACGGCCACCCCGGGTACGCCGTGGCGCGGGCGCCAAAGCCGCTGGAGGCGCGCTCCACCTCGATCCCCTGCTGGCGCAGGTGCGTCACCAGCGCCTCGATGCGCGTGGGGTCGTCGCCCGGCACCAGCAGGAAGTCCTGCTCGCCGGCGCCCGCGGTGCGCTGGCCGGCGGCGTAGTCCGTCAGCAGCCGCGTCTTTTCCGCGGCGGCGGTGCGCAGCGTGGCTTGGCCGCTGGTGCGGTGGTGCTGCGCGCGGTCGTGCAGCGTAAGCGTGTCGCCGCTCTCCTGCTGAATGGCGATGCCGGCGGCGCTGTGGCCGGCCTGCTCGTACGTCATCCCCACGGCGCCGGTCAGGCTGGGCCAGCTGTCGCCGTAGCCGGGGTAGAACAGGTCGAACGCCTCGCCGCTGTAGTAGTCCCAGCCAAACTGATCGAACGCCCGCGCGTTGCTCTGCCCGAACCGCTTGCCCCAGTCCAGCACGTGCTGGGGGTAGATGGGGTTGATGGGCGCGGCCGCGGGAAAGAAGAAGTAGCTGCTGTTGTAGAACATCTCGTGAAAGTCCACGTGCACCTGCGGGTTCCACCGCCACCACGTGGCCAGCCGCGCGCGGGTCTCGGGCTGCGTGCCCCAGCTCCAGTCGCGGTTCAGGTCGAACAGGTAGTGGTTGAAGCGGCCGCCCGGCCACGGCTCACGGTGCTCGCGGGCCTGCGGGTTCACGTTGGGCTCGGCGCCCACGACGGAGCTGAACCAGTTGACGTAGCGGTCGCGGCCGTCCGGGTTGGCGGAGGGGTCGATGATGACGACCAGCGACTCCAGCACACCGGCCACCTCGGGCGCGTTGCGCGCCAGGTCCCACGCGGTGTAGAGCGCCGCCTCGCTGGACGAGCTTTCGTTGCCGTGCACGCCGTAGCTGAAGTAGACGATCGCGGGGTTGGATTCCGCGATCTGCCGCGCGCGCTCGGCCGAGGTCTCGGGCCGGGTGAGCTCGGCGTTGGCGGCCAGAATGCCGTCCAGCCGCTGCAGGTTTTGCGGGGTGGCGATGACCAGCTGGATGAGCTCGCGCCCCTCCGGCGTGGTGCCGTACGGCCGGTAGTCCACCAGCGGCGAGGCCTCGGCCAGCGCGCGCGCGTACTGCTGCACCCCCGCGTACGAGGTAAAGCGCTCGCCCAGCTGGTGCCCCAGCACCTCGGCGGGCGACGGGGGCGCCTGCTGCGCGGCGGCCGCGCCCGCCGCCAGCGCCTGGGCGAGAAAGGCCGCGGCCGCCGCGTGGCGGTAGGATCTGCGAAGGTTGGGGCGTGCCATGCCGGTACTGGTTTCGTGGGTGAACGGGTGACCCGCCCGTAGCTTATCCGGCGGCCGCGGGCGGCGCAACGCGTGACTTGACACAAACGCACGGCGCCGGTACGCTCCGGTTCCGGAAAACCGTCGCGCGGGCGCTTTCCCCGCGGCGTCCGGCGCGCTTCCGTCGCCCTGGCGGTATCCAGACGTTTACGCAGTTTGAACCCGATGACGACCATCCGCCGCCCCCGCCTGATCCTGGCCACCGCCCTCCTGCTGGCCGCGTGCGGCAACGACGAGCAGCCAGCGGGCGTGATTCCGCCGGAAAAGTTCGTGGCGGCCAACGTGGCGGTGCGGTCGCTGCCCGACGACGCGTCTGCCCGGGAGCGCGCGGCGGTGCTGCGCAAGCACGGCGTGACGGAGGTGCAGCTCAAGGCGTGGGTCAACGGCCACGCCCGCGATCCCGAGACGCTGGCCAAGGCGTGGGAGCAGATCGCCTTCCGCCTGGACAGCCTGAGCAACCCCACCGTGCCGCCGCCGCCCGCGCCCACGACGCCCGACGGTCAGGTGCCGCCGCCGCGGCCCGCGGAGATGGCGGACTCCGTCATCACCCGGCTCCCCCCGCCGCCGCCCGACAGGGTGGGCGATCCGCGCATGGCTCCCCCCCGGCCCGGCCGCAAACCGGCCGTGCAGTAGGCCGGGCGAGGACCGCCGGGGCGCAACCGGCGGTCCGTCTCCCGGGATCCGCATCCCCTTCCCCGTCGTTGTCCGGCCGCGCGCAGGCGATTCCCGGCGGCAAGGACCCCACCATCCGCGTCTGGCGTGTGACAATCCGGCGCACCGTGCACCTCGATCCCCCCCTCACCCCGATCCGTTCCGCATCCATGACATCCGCCTACCACGCGGAGCCGCCCGAGGCAGTCTCATCGGCGGTCACCCTGATCTACGTCACGCTGGCCATCGGCGTGGTCCGGTTGATCCTGGAGTGGCCGGAAGTCTCGCAGGGGGTCCCGACGGACGTGCTGATGATCTCGACGCTCGCCGGGTACGCGCTGGTCGTGTGGCTGGCGTCGCGTGTGTCGCGGGGGCGCAACTGGGCACGCATCGTGTTCCTGGTCCTGTTCATCCTGGGCGCGCCCTTTACCATCGTACCTCTGCTTGAGTCCCTGGGGACGTCGCCGTTTTCCGCGCTGCTGGGCATCATCCAGCTCGTGCTGCAGGCCCTCGCCGTGGTGTCGATGTTCAGCCGCAAGGCAGCACCGTGGTTCACCGGCGCGGACGCGGGGAGCGCGGGATCGCCGGATCTGCGCAAATGCCCGTACTGCGCCGAATGGATTCGCCGCGAAGCCATCAAGTGCCGCTACTGCGGATCCGACCTGGCCCCAGCCGTCCGGTGACGCGCCTTCGCGACTGGCCCGCGCGCCGCATCCGCCGCATGAACGCCACGCGACGGACGACATGATGAGGCTCCTGCGGCTTGCCCCGCCGTCCTGCTGACCATCCGCATCCTGCTGGATTCTATCACGCTCGTGTGGTCCGTGCTGCGGTGGCGGCAACGCAGATTGAGGCACCCGGCGTGACGATCAGCCGAACCCATACGGTTGCTGGATCGTATGCTCGCGCCGCGCCAGAAGTCGGATGACGAGCTGCGGCGGGTTTCGCAAGAACGTTGCGCCGGCGCGATGGTCATGGCAGACTGCAGGGGCCGCGAACGCCCTTGGTGTGTGCTTCGCCAGTATAGACACCACGTTCAGGCGTGCTCGGAAACCCGGTTTTTACCTAAACGCCAGTCAACCGCCACCTAATTCGGGCAGCGAGGAGGCCTTTGCCACGTCGCCAAATCCTGCCCGAATCGAGTGTGGCGGAGATCCTTCCAGGGATAAGTCCTATTGAGCAATGACTGATTCTGAGGCTTTGCCCGTCACAACCACCTCCGTTACGAAGCCGCTCGACTTGGTAAAGGCGGGTGGGCTCATCATTGGTGTTCTGTACGGGCTCGGATTTCTCGTTGTCACTCTTCACCTGAGCCAGTACCACGTCCTTCCCTTCGGGCTGCTACGCGTTCAGTATCTGCTCGCTGGCATCTGGGTGCTCGTTCCACTCGCGACGGTGGTGGTTCCCCTGATTTGGGTCGCCGCGGTTCTACACAATGAGTACCAGCAAAAGAAAGTCATTCAGCACGGACGTGTGAAGCGGATCGTGTTTCATGCCAAAAAACTCCTCTTTGCCTTGGCGGTTGCGATTGGGTGGTTAAACGTTGCCGGGCAAATGTTCGTATTCTCAGCCCCCGAATTCCGCGTTCACTGGCAAAGCATAGAGGCCGTCTCACTAATAAAGTATGCCGGAGTGATTCTGGCATATGGAACATTGATGGCGAGCACTGTTTACAGCACATTCCTATTCTTGGGTGACGTTGACGGCGAGCACTTGCGCGCATCAGCGAACGACTTGCTCTGGGGTATAGCGTTTGGAAGCTTCTCTTTCATGCTTTCAATAGGCTACATCATGCATTTTTCTACGTCGGCATACCCACATATTCCCGCCGTTCTGGGAGGCGGCGCACCAGTCGAAGTGGTCATGCTTCCGGAAGACGCAGACTCCATCCCGTTGCGGAACCGGGTAACGGCGGCGATCAAACAGGCTCACGTATATTACCTGCTGCTTGAAACCGACCAAGCATACGTCCTTCTGACTTCGAGACGCGGTGATCGCGTAGTCGTAGTCAACAAAGACGGAACTGCAGGAATTTCCTTCACCGGTGCGCCAGTCAAACTACAGAGCATCCGGCGCGGCACAGTGAGATAGCGCCCTGATGAGGTACAAGTGCCTCGTTGGAATCTTCGAATCCGAAGGCCCAGAGCATAGTGTCGTCCCAGACTCCCACGGCACCTGCGAGGGGGGCCCTTCACGCACATCATCTCCTCCCATGACGATGACACCCGAACCCGCCTCCCGCCCGGAAGCCGAACGGCTGGCGATCGAGTTCCTGTCGCGCGTGTGGGGCCCCGCGCACGACCTGGACGCCATCGACGAGCTGATGACAGAGGATTACGCCATCCACTCCGCCGGCTCCATCATCCGCGGGCGCGACACCTAAGGCGTGGGTGGCGAGCTTTCAGACGGTGCTGGAAGGTGCGCAGAACGAGATCCTGGAGGTGTTCGCCGATGGATCGGGCGAGCGGGTGGTTTCCCGCTGGCTGTGCACGGGGCGCAACAACGGCATCTTCGGCCTGCCGGCGGATGGGCGCGCGGTAGCCTTCACCGGCATCGCCATCTGGCGGGTGCAGGACGGACGCCTGGCTGAGTGCTGGGCCGAGCGCGCCGCGCTGGAGGCGTTCCGCGCACTGACGGCCGACGCCAGGGAGCACTGACACGGCTCGGACGGAGAGCCACAACGAGGCCGATCATGTCCAGTTGGGGCGGATCTCCTCGACACGTCACGCTGCGCGTTGCGGAAGACGGCGGAAGTGTGCATTCTGTTGACTTGCGCCTCCGGAAACGCCGTCCGCATCCAGGATCACCGATCCATGAACGCCGTCCGCACCCTGATGTTCGCCCTGTTGCTCGTCGCGCTCACGATCACGCTTCTGCTCGCCGGAGCAACGGGTGTGGGCATGCTGCTGGACCGGCTGCTCCCGGATGTGGGGCTGGGAACCGGCATCCTCATCGGCGTGCTGGCACTGTCCGTCAGCGTAAACTTTGTGCTGAACCTTCTCGGCCAGGCAAACTCCCTGCGGGACGAACTGGACGAAGCGGAGATGGAGGAACTTGTCACCGTCCTTCACCGGCCGACCCGCAAGCGCCGCCCCCGGCGGTAGCCCGCCAGGCTGCGTCCGCGTACTCCATCCACCAGACCTCATCCAGACCATGCCAGCCAGCCACAAACCCGACGGTTACCCCAGCGTTGCGCCGTACCTGATCGTCAACGGCGCGCGCGGCACCATCGACTTTCTGAAGCAGGTCTTTGGCGCGCAGGAGCTTCGCGTCTTTGGCACGGATGACGGCAAGGTGATGCACGGCGAGGTGCGCATCGACGACACCGTGGTGATGGTGGCGGATGGCGCCGAAGGCTGGCCGCCGATCCCGGCGCACGTGCACGTCTACGTGGCGGACGTGGACGACACCTGGCGCCGCGCCCTTGCCGCCGGCGCCGAATCCGTCCAGGAGCCGGTTCAGAAGGGCGACGAAGACAAGCGCGGCGGCATCAAGGACGCCGGCGGCACCACCTGGTGGATCGCCACGCGGGTGGGGTAGACGGATCGTTCGTATGGACGATAACATGCAGGCGCGGTTGCCCTGCCGCTGGCGGCCGCGCCCTCTTCACCCACCCCACTCAACCTCCAATGAGCTGGATTACGATTCTTGTCGTCGTCGCGGTCGGCGGCGCCGGGCTGCTGATGCGCTCGCGGCGGACGTCCGCACCCACCATCACCGGGCCGGTGCTGGGGATTCTGGATCTGGACCGCGCCCGCTTCGGCTCGCTCGCCAGCGAGGACCGCACCGCACTCGGTCCGCTGTTCAATTCCGTGGTGGAGTCCGACGGCGCACCGCCCACGTGCGACGTGCTGCTGCTGTACTGTGAGATCGAGACGGGTGGAAAGGTGGGCGGATCGCCGCTTTCGCTGCGGCAGATCATCCGTGACGCCGGGGCCCGCGTGGTGATCGTTGCGGCGGAGAACGACCCGGAGCGCTACATGGAGGCCGCCCAGCCTGCCGGGTACGGCGCCGCCAACCTGGTGATGGCACTGGAGCGGAAGGGTGATGCGTTCCCGGCGTTCTTTGGCAAGCTGTTCGGCCTGATGTTCCGCGGCGTCTCCATGCCCGTGGCGTGGGCACAGCTCGCGCCGCAGATCCCCGGCCACGAGCACGCCGGCCTTCCCGAGAGCATCTTTGCCTGCGAGCTGGGCCAGATCACGTTCACGGCGTGATCCCGGCGCGGCGCATCGGCAGCCTACCGCAGGCGCATCAGCGCGGCTGTGGTAGGCCTGAAGCCGCAGCTTCGATAGAAGCCGTCGAGGTGCGGTTCGTAGTCCACGTGCATCCACTCGGCCCCGCCTTCGCGCGCCGCTTCGACCGCCCGCAGCGCCAGTTCCGTCCCGATCCCGCGCCCCCGACGGTCCGGGTGAACCGTGGGATCGAGCAGAAAGGCGTGCGCGCCGCCGTCCCACGCCACGTTCACGTATCCAACCAGCTCGCCACCCGCGAACGCGCCGATCCACGCCATGCTGCGCGCCAGCACGCCGGCGAACGCACGCGGCTGATGGTTGGGCCAGGCAGCCGCGAACAGCGCGTTCAGTTCGTTCTCTGAGAGCGGCGGGTTCAGACGAAAGCTGATGCTGTCCAGCGGCGAGGGAGTGGGCGTGAGGTCGTCGCGGGGCATCTCAGTGCTCTCGTCGCGCGTCCGCCGGCCGCAGCTGCCACTTGGTGCGTGTGTAGGCGACGCGGAAACCCTGGCGTTCCGCGTTGCGCTGCGATGCGCTGCCGGGCTGCGCGACGATCATCATCAGGTCGCACCCCCGCTCGGCCGCGAAACGCAGCCGGGCCTGCAGCAGGGCCCGCTGCGCACCCCGGCGGCGGGCGGCGGCGATCGTGCTCGCCCCCGCCAGCAGCGCCACGCCATCCCTGACGTTCAGGCCGCCGGCGCCCACCGGGTGGCCGTCGAGCTCGACCAGAAACGCGGAGGCGCCCTCCGCGCGTGCGCTGATCTTTCCCATCTCCAGCATGAAGTCCATCAGTTCGGGCGACTCCGTGCTCCACCCCTCCGCCGCAACCCTGGCCCACAGATCCGCCTCATCCGCCTCGATGCGCCGTACCCGCAGCCCTCCACTGACGGGGACGGTGGATAGCGCACCGGTGACGGGGCGAAACATCACGCTGCTGAACTCGATCGGCTGATAGCCGCGGCCGTTGAGGTGCGGCAGCAGGGCGGGTGCGGCCAGCGGACTGATCTCGTGGTCTACGCCCGCGCCGCGCTGCTGAAAGAACGCTTCGAGCGCCTGGAACTCCGCCTCGCCAGCTTTGGCGAACAGCCCCAGCCCGAACGTCTGCGTGAGCGGCGAGCCCACGCCGTCGAACATGGCGTACGCGCCCGCCACCTCGATCCACGCGGCGCCGCTCTCCGGCTGCAGCCGCGCGCGTGCGGCCACGAACGCCGCGTTGGCCGACGCCTCGACGCGCTCCAGCCTGCGCGCCAGCGCCAGGTCGATGAGCGGGTAGGCTGCTTGCGAGTATGACATTGGGGGGTTGGGCGGGACGTCGCTGGTGGTATTACGTTGATGTCATCCTGCGGCCCGAATATACTCAGGCGTGACCCGGAGCCGGAACCAGCACATGCTCGCAAGCAACCCGCGATGAGCGATACCAGCCCAGCCGCACAAGCCGTTCAGGACGAGATCCATCGCCGCATGCCGGGCGAGGAAAAGTTGAAGCTGGCCATGGATATGAGCGACATGGCCCGGAACTTCGCGCTCACCCGGCTGCGCACGGAGCATCCCGACTGGACGGATTGGGAACTTAAACGTGAGCTTCTGCGCTACGCGTTCGGGGCAGAACCCTGGCCCCTGCCTCTCCGTTGACTACGCAGGATCTCTTTACCCGGGTGCTCGGCGCGCTTGAAGCGGCGGGGATTCCGGTAATGCTGACGGGCTCGTTCGCGAATTCCTATCATGGCGCACCACGGGCGACCCAGGACGTGGACTTTGTCATCGCGCCGACAGCTGAACAGCTTCGTAACTTCGTGGCGCTCCTTCCCCGCGACCAGTTCTATGTTGATGAAGGAGCCGCACGCGAGGCGCTGCGCCTGGAAGGGTTGTTCAACCTGATCGACCTGCGAACGGGCTGGAAGGTCGACCTGATCATCCGGAAGTCCCGGCCGTTCAGCCGCGAGGAGTTCGAACGGCGGAGTCTGGTAGCGATCGAAGGGGCCCATGTTCCGGTAGCCACGCCGGAAGACATCCTGATCGCCAAAAGGGAATGGGCGCGCATGGGCCAATCAGCGCGCCAGATTGAGGATGCGGCGAGGATGCTCCGCGTGGGGTCTGAGCGAATCGACCGGACGTACGTGGAGCACTGGGTAACAGAGCTCAGGCTCGACGAAGAGTGGGCTGCGGTGCAACGAGCGGCATTTCCAGAGTAGCGCGTCCCACTGCGGTCAGGCCACACCCCTTCTGAAGCGGCCGCAGCCACCCAGCGGCGAGACCATGAGGGTGCCGTATTGCTTCGGCGTCTCGCGTGCATACAGATGCCGACCTCGGGCTTCATCATCAGAACCCATTCACTCCGATGGTTCTCTACGGTTCGCCCGGAGCACGGCCCGTTCGTACGCCTCCCGCAGCAAGCCCTGGACGACCTCGAACGTTTCCGCGCCGGGGCTCACCACGCAGATCCACGACTGCGGCGCGTAGTGGGGATGGGGAAGAATCTGGTCCCGCAGCGTGAAATCGTGATCACCGTCGATGATGCCGGCGGAGCCCAGCCGCGGCTTCTCGTCGCCAAGCAGCGAGCGATACGTGTCGCGGCTCACCCCGATGTTCAGCCGGTACGCGCCGTCGCGATCCAGTTCGGACACGCGATCATGCTCGTTGTCGGCCATGGCGAGCGTGGCGAACGGAAGCATCCGCTCGGAGCCGTAGAAGAAGAAGGTGTAGCTGTACGCCTCCGTGGTTTCCACGCCCGGAAAGGATTCGATGATGTAGCCGGCGATTTCGGTGGCGTTCATGGTGTGCCTCAGCCCCTTACCGCCGAACCCGCTCGAAGCGCACGCCACGGGTACGCCCGCTGCTCATCCGCATCACCTCGACACGGCCCCCGCGTCCACGGGTGAACGCGAGCAGAAAATCTCCCGCGAAGGTGTCGCCGTACGCCGGATACACCGTCCGCTCCGCACCTCCCCGCGTCCGCAGCACCAGCGTGCTGTCCGTCGCCACAACGGTATACGTCGCGCCCAGCTCCTCGCTGTACCAGGTGCCGGCGTACGCCTCCAGCTGCGCGCGCGATGGCTGGGACCGTTCCTGGCGGCGCAGCGTCACCGGCGTCCGCCGCGGCCACGCCAGCACCGTCTGCACCAGACCGCCATCGGGCGTGAACTCCAGTTCCACGGGCTGCGTGCCCACGCGAAACCGGCGCTCCCCCATCGGCAGCAGCGCCGGTCCGTTGGTACGGCCCGCCACCAGGGTGTCACCGCGCCGCGTGATAAAGAAAGGTCCGCCGGTCACCGGGTGCACGTACACGCCCTCCAGCGCGGACAGCTCCTCCGGCGCCAGCGTCGCACGCGCCGTCGGCGGCGCGGGAGCGGGCACCAGACGGTCGCCCAGCAGCACGTCCGCCACGCTCCGGGTCAGGGCCGAGGGATTGGCCTGGGCCGCGTTGCACAACAGCGCCACCGACAGATTGTGCTCGGGAAAGCGGCCCAGATAGGTGCGATACCCGGCGTCCGCGCCGCCGTGGCCCACCAGCCGTGCCCCGCGGTACTCCTCCGTGGCGATCCCCAGCCCGTAGCCGGTAGTGTCGCCGCCCGCCACGACGGCGCTGGCCATCATCTCGCGCCACATCCCCTCGTCCCCCACCCGGGGCGTGAAGAGGTTGGCGTCCCACTTCAGCAGGTCACCCACGGTGGTGAACAGGCTGGTGGCCCCGTAGGTGTCGTAGTTGGGCAGGCTTACGCGCCACCCGCCCGCCGGCCGCCGCGCGTACCCCGCCGCCCGCCCCTTCACGACCTCGGTGTAGTCATCGTGAAAGTGCGTGTCGCCCATCCCCAGCGGCTTGAAGATCCGCTCGTCCGCGAACTCGCGCAGCGACTTGCCGCTCACGCGCCGCACCACCACCGCCGCCAGGGTGTAGCCCGTGTTGCTGTACAGGTATTCCGTGCCGGGGACAAAGTTCAGGGCCTTCTGGCGCGCGACGATCTCCAGCACGTCGTCTTCCGTGATGCGGTTCTCCTCGAACCGCCCCCGCGCCATCGACAGCAGGTCCCACTGGTCGCGCAGGCCGCTGGTGTGCGTGAGCAGGTGGCGCAGCGTGATGCGGTGCCCGTAGTCGGGCAGTTCCGGCAGGTGGCGCCGCACGTCGTCTTCCAGCGACAGCTTGCCGTCGCGCGCCAGCAGCATCACCGCCGCCGCCGTGAACTGCTTGCTGACGGACGCCACGTGAAAAACCGACGCGGGGGTGATGGGACTCTCCGTCTCCAGGTTGGCCAGCCCGTAGCCGTTCTGAAAGACGAGGATCCCGCCGCGGCTGACGCCCACCGCGCATCCCGGCCCGTCGGCGGCGCTCCACGCCGCGAAGACGCGGTTCAGCGCCACGCGCGTGCTGTCGTTCATGGGCTGCTGTGCGGCGGCCGGCAAGGCGCCGATGCAGAGCGCGGCGCAGGCCAGGATCGGGAGACGGTACATGGTGCCCGGTAGCGGTGGGAGGGTGGGGTAGAACAGTCCAGATGCGCGCGACGTCAGGGGCTTTCCGGGTCCAGGTTCTCCTGGATGAAGTCGGGACTCAGATGCACATCCATCTGCACCAGGGGAGCATCGCCGATGCACGTGAAGCTGTGCACCTCGCCCGCCTTGATCACCAGGATGTCGCCGGCCCCGGCCTCGAACGTCTCTCCGTCGACCGTATACCGGCCGCGCCCCGACTGGATGAACTGCACCTCGTCGTAGGGATGGCGATGCGGCCCCGGCCCGCTCCCCGGTTGCCCGTTGAAGAGGAAGACGGAGATCCCGGTGTCCCCCTGATCCGCCCCGACGAAGCGGTGCGAACTGCCCCGGTGGGGCAGATCCTCGTGACGAATGCGGTGCATCGGAGCGAGGCTGGTTGTCTTCGAGGTTCGTGAATCCGCGAGCGAAGCGTCGCCGCCATCAAAGTGTAACGCTAACTGATGCGGCTACGTCGCGACAGGCGCATCCGAGCGCGCCCACTCCGCTGCCGACGCCGCCGCCTCCCGCAAATCCTCTCCGAACTCCAACACCGCCTCAGCCACACCCGGCTCCATCGCAAGCTCGTCCTCCGGAACGAAGCGGGCGAGCTTAACCGTGGATGTCGCGATTGCTTCGAACGCCGCAAAGCGGTCCGACAGCATCTCCAGCAGCCGCGCGGGCGATCCATCCATCCTCATAGCTGTCTCTCTCATCGTATGTTGATGCTCATAGTCATCAGTGTACGATACGTATAGTCCGTGGACACATCGTCGTCAAGGGCCGCATCTTCCATGCGACGCTACTCTGTCCACTATCAACGATGGTGTATCTTGGGCGCCCTCTCCCGAGCCGAGATCCTCAAGCGTTTCGGCGATACCCTCCGCGAGCACCGTCAGCGCGCCGGCCTCTCACAAGAGAAGCTGGCGGCCAAAGCGGGCATCGACCGCACGTATGTGGGTGGGGCGGAGCGAGGCGAGCGGAACGTAGCGCTGGTGAACATTGTGCGCTTGGCGGAAGCGCTTGGCACTGTGCCAGCGGAGTTGTTGAGACGTCTGGGAGGGGAGGAATGACGGGGCTACGCGTACTGCAGACTTCCCGCATTACCGCTTTAGGTGAAGTCATTTTCAAGGAGAATTGCTAGGCCCGTGTGCTCATCCAGTTCTTCAGCATCTCCCTCTCGATAGTGGTACTCTGGATCGAAATCACCCCAAGCAGAAAGTAGTGCACCACCCCGGCGACCGAAGTGCCTCAATGTTGCACCCAAGAGCCGGTAAACGAGTTTTTCCAAAGATGACGTCAGGTTCGAATGCTGCCGATACATATAAGGACGCCGCTTAAACCGTTCACGATTGGCCTTGTAAACTGGAACTAACGGAGGTCCCCAGTTATGACCAATCGTCAAAGCCTTAGGCTTAAGATGAACAAACGACTTCGGGAGTAGCCGGTCGAAATACCACGTTGCCTCCGTCGAGGGATCTCCCGGGTCGATTGATTCCATGACTTCAACTAGCCGAGAATGCAAATCAATCCTGCCAAGCAAGTTGTTCCTCAATGTGTCAACAATCAACTGGTGGACGCTTCCGGGACTTCTTGGCACATCGTAGAAGAGCCCGAACTTATAAATTGGTGCTAGATCTGCGGGTTCGCGGTATGCGAGATCAAGCTCTGTGAGCGAAAGAAGATTGTCGATAGTTTCTTTGTAGTCCCTACGGGCTGCACCCGATTTGACACTAATAGCGGCAATCACTGCCTCGGGTGGTACTATCACGAACGACTCTGCCCGAAATACCGCTGGATAGTGTATAGCATCCCAAACAAGCACGTCAATCTGTTTACTATTAGGCTTTCGCTCAAACCCATATACGACTCCTGAATCAATTCCGACACCGGCGGGCAGGACTTTTCGTAAAAACTCACGGACGAGTTCCTCGCGTGCAGCTCCCAAAATGTAGGGTTGTTTATTCCCGAGCAGCGTCTGTGCTCTGTTCCGAGTTACAATGAATTCCTCGACATGACCAGCAGCAAATGCCCGAAAAGCCGGAAGGTACTGTCGATGCTCCGGGAAGTTGTCGTATTCTGATGACACTGTTTTTACCTAGAGGTACGTAGCGGATCTATTACTCCCGCTCGGCCAGGTCGCCCCACTTGAGCTTGCGGCGGAGGGTCTGGAAAAAGGTCTGGCCGGCGAAGCGTACCAGGCGCACGGGCTGCTCGGCGCGGCGGGCGACGACCTTCTGGCCAGGGACCAGGCGCTCGTGCTCCTGGCCGTCGATGGTCAGGATCAGTTCCTCGGTGGGCGACAGCACCTCGACGGTGATCGTCTCGTCCGCGGGAAGGATGAGCGGGCGCACGCCCAGGGTGTGCGGGCAGATGGGGGTCGCGATGATGCAGTCCACCGACGGCGAGACGATGGGCCCGCCAGCGGAGAGGGAGTAGGCCGTGGAGCCCGTGGGCGTGGCCAGGATGATCCCGTCCGCGCTGTAGCTGCCCACCACGTCCCGCTGGGCGCGCATGCTCAGCCGGATCACGCGCGCGGCGCCGGTCTTGTGCAGCACCGCGTCGTTCAGCGCCAGGTGGGTCTTCCCCGCGCGTCCGTCGCCGTCCTCCGCGTGCACCGCCAGCACCATCCGCGCGTCGATGTCGAAGTCGCCGGCCAGCCAGTGCGCCAGCGCCTCCTCCACCGCGTCGGGCGGCGCGCTGGTCAGAAAGCCCAGGTGCCCCAGGTTGATGCCCAGCACCGGCACCCCGTCCGCCGCCACCATCCGCGCCCCGCGCAGCAGCGTGCCGTCGCCGCCCAGCGTCACCAGCAGGTCCAGCTCGCGGCAGATGTCCGGCGTAAGCTCGTGCGCGCCGTCGCCCACGTGCCCGGCCAGGTCGGGCTCAAAGAATAGCGAGACCGCCTCCCGCCCGGCGAACGCCTGAAGGCGGGCGACGGTCTCGCCCAGGATTGCGTAGTTGCTGTGGCCGACGACCCCGATGCGGCGCGGTTCCGCCATCAGGCGGTCTCGGCCAGCTTTCGCAGCGGCTTGCCCAGCAGCTCACGGGCGCGCGCGGCGATCCCCTCCGCCGTAAGCCCCAGCTCCGCCAGCAGCTCCGCGCGCTCGCCGTGCTCCACGAAGCCGTCCGGCAGCCCCATCGTCGCGCCGCGCACGCCCGGCCAGCGGTCGTTGATGAAGCGGCGAACGTACGCGCCAAAGCCGTTGGCGTCCGTCCCCTCCTCCACCGTCAGCACGTAGCCGTGGCCGGGGAACAGCCGCTCCAGCGTGCGCTCATCCAGCGGCTTGATGTAGCGGCAGTCCACCACCGTCGCCTGCACCCCCTCGCGCTGCAGCGCCTCCGCCGCGGCGATCGCCGGCAGCACCATCGTCCCCGTGGCCAGAATGGCGACGTCCTTGCCCTGCCGCAGCGTCTCCCAGGTGCCGACCGGGATCGCCTCGATCTCCGCCACCGGCTTCGGCAGCGCGGGCACGCCGTCGCGGGGGATGCGGATGCAGAAGGGGCCGCCCGTGTGCCCCAGCGACGTCCGCATCAGCCCGATCAGCTGGTCCGCGTCGCGGGGCGCCGTGATCGTCATCCCCGGCACGGCAAGCATGTAGCCGATGTCGATGCCGCCGTGGTGCGTGGGCCCGTCGTCGCCCGCGATGCCGGCGCGGTCCATCACGAACGTCACCGGCAGGTCCTGAAGCGCCACGTCGTGCACGATGTTGTCGTACGCGCGCTGCAGAAAGGTGCTGTAGATGGCGACCACCGGCTTGATCCCCTGCGTCGCCAGCCCGGCCGCGAAGGTCACCGCGTGCCCCTCGGCGATCCCCACGTCGAAGAAGCGGCCGGGGTGCGCCTTTTCAAAGATGTCCGTCCCCGTGCCGCCGGCCATGGCCGCGGTGATGGCGACCACCTTTTCGTCCGTGTTCGCCAGCTCCGTCAGCGCCTCGCCGAACACCTGCTGGTAGCGCGGCATGGCGACCGCGCCGGACGGCTTCTTGAGCGGCGCGCCCGTCTCCTTGTCGAAGAGCGCCGCCGCGTGCCACTTCACCTGGTCCGCCTCGGCCGGCGCGAAGCCCTTGCCCTTCTTGGTCAGCACGTGCACCAGGCGCGGGCCCTTCATGTTCTTGACGCCCTCCAGGGTGCGGATCAGCGCGTTGACGTCGTGCCCGTCCACCGGCCCCGCGTAGCGAAAGCCCAGCTGCTCGAACAGCATGCCGGGGACGAACATCCCCTTCATGGCGTCGTCCGCGCGCACCGCAAAGTGCTCCATCATCTCGCCGATGGTGCCCAGCCGGCTGGGCGCCGCGTGGATGAGCTTCTTGATCTCCTCACGCAGCCGGTTGTACACCGACGAGGTGCGGACGTCGGTGAGCGTCTTGTGGATGCCCAGGTACTTGTGCAGCGCCCCCACGTTGGGGGAGATGGACATCTCGTTGTCGTTCAGGATGACGATGAGGTCGCGGTCGGTGTGGCCGGCGTTGTTCAGCGCCTCGTACGGCAGCCCGCACGTCATGGATCCGTCGCCGATGACGGCGATGACCTCGAAGTCCTCGCCCTTCAGGTCGCGCGCGGCGGCCACGCCCACGGCGGCGGAGATGGATGTCCCCGCATGCCCCGCGCCAAAGACGTCATAGTCGCTCTCGTCGCGGCGAAGGAAACCGCTGAGCCCGTTGCGCTTGCGGATGCTGTCCATCCGCTCGTTGCGCCCGGTGAGGATCTTGTGCGGATACGCCTGGTGCCCCACGTCCCAGATCAGCTGGTCGCGCGGGGTGTCGAAGACGCGGTGCAGCGCCACGGTAAGCTCTACCGTGCCCAGGTTGCTGCCAAAGTGCGCGCCCTTGTGCCGCGATACCACGTCGATCACGCGGTCGCGCACGTCCACGCACAGCTCCGGCAGTTGCGCCTCGGGCAGCGCGCGCACGTCTTCGGGGGTCCTGACGGTATCCAGAAGCGACAAGGCTCGTCCTCGGTTCCACTCGTGTCCAGGCGCGGGGCAGCATGGTCCGCGCCACCGTCAACTTACCGCACTGAGCGCCACTCGTCCAATCATCTGTCGCGCAGAGCGGTAACACCGCCGCGCGATTCCGCTTTATAGTATAAAGCGGACACCTGTGCGTCAACTACAACGCAGAATCGACAAGTGGGTGAGGGGGGACGATTACGGAAAGTACCGGTAGATATCGCCACGAGGCAGGACGCGAATGAAGACGACCGTCTGCTCTTCTACTCGCAGCCCGATCCGGTATTCACCGGTGCGGATTCGGTAGTAGGGTCCCACGCCGGTCATCTTCTTGAGGTTTGGCACGCTCCGCAGGTCGACTGCCTGCTCGACAGTGAGGATCGCATTACGGACCTGCTCTCCCACGACTGCGTCGGGGAGCTTGCGGAGATCCCGGAGAAACGCAGGCGTGAACTCCGTCTTCACTTCAGGGCGTCCAGGGCCTGAAACACTTCCTCCCGGGACACGCGCTCGCCAGTGTCACCTTCCTGAATGGCACGCGTAAGCGCGAAGTCTTCGAGTACTTCGGCCAGCACGTCGCGCAGCAGGTCGGACCGCTCTTCGAGCACCTCTACAAGGGCCGCCTTCAGCGCGTCTTTCAACTGTTCGGGGGCGATCGACGGAGCAACCATGGGTGTGTCCTGGGTCTGGGGGCGGGTAGTTCGATCACAAGCTTAATGAAGGTCCCTGAAGCAACGCCAGTGCCTCGACCTCCGCCAGACTCGCGGTGCGCGTAGAACCTGTCGGGCACCGTTGATTCCGGGCGGTCATGGTGCCGTCGCCGCACCACGACCGCGGGATGATCTTCTACGGATGCAGCAGGAACGCCAGAACGGCGCCGTACAGCGCACCTACCAGCACCTCGAGCGGGGTGTGGCCCAGCAGCTCGGCAAGGCGTTCGGGGGTGATCTTGTGGTGCTCGTGCAGGTCCTCGACCAGGCGGTTGAGGATGCGGGCCTGCTTGCCGGCCGCGCGGCGGATCCCCGTGGCGTCGTACATGGTGATGACGGAAAAGAACGCCGCCACCGCGAAGAGCGGCGAGCCCCACCCGTGCCCGATCCCCACCCCCACGCTCAGCGCCGTAACCGACGCCGAGTGCGCCGACGGCATCCCCCCCGTGCCGATCAGCCGGGTAAAGTCCGGCCGGCGGCGGCGGAAGATGGAACGGATGAACTTGAAGCCCTGCGCCGTGAGCATCGCCAGAAAGGCGAGCGCCAGCGGCGGGTTCCACGCAATCAGCGGGGCGAACAGCTCGCGCAGCGCGTTCACCGGCCGCGCTCCAGCACGTACGCCGCCAGCGCCTCCAGCTCCGGCGAGTGGATGTCCACCGCGCGCAGCGCATCCACCGCGTGTCCGGTGCGCTCCACCGCCATCTCCCGCGCCCGCTGGAGGCCGAAGAGCGAGGGATACGTCGCCTTGCCCGCGTCCACGTCCTTCCCCGCCGTCTTCCCCAGCTCCTCAGCCGTGCGCGTGACGTCCAGCACGTCGTCCACGATCTGAAAGGCGAGCCCCAGCTCGTTGCCGTACGCCGTCAGCGCCTCCAGCCGCGCCTCATCCGCCCCGGCGGCCATCGCGCCCATGCGCAGCGACACGGCCAGCAGCGCACCCGTCTTCAGGCGGTGGATGCGCTCCAGCCCGTCCGCATCGACCGTCGCGCCGGGCTGCTCGCCGATCAGGTCCAGCCACTGCCCGCCCACCATCCCCTGCGCAGCGCCGGCCCGGCACAGCTCGCCGATCATGCGGCCGCGCGCCGGCGCGTCCAGCCCCAACTCGCGCGCGGCGTCATCCAGCACCCGCACCGCCGCGGGGATGAGCGCCGCGCCCGCCAGCACCGCCGTGCCGGGATCGAAAACCACGTGCACCGTAGGCCGGCCGCGGCGCAGTTCGTCGTCATCCATGCACGGCAGGTCGTCGTGCACCAACGAGTAGGTGTGGATGATCTCCACGACGCACGACAGGCGGTACACGGCGTCCGGCGCGGGCCCGGGCCGCAGCAGGCGGTATGCGGTAATGCAGAGCGCGGGGCGCAGCCGCTTGCCGGGCGTGGCGAGCGCGTACTGCATCGCCTCGCGCAGCACGGTAGGCGCGCCCTCCACGCGCGACGACGCGAGTGCGGAGAGGGCGGCGTTCACCCGGCCGCGCTCGGCGCCCAGGAACGCCTCCACGTCGAACGAGGCTGGCGGATCGGTCACGGCGAGCGGGGTCACGGCTCTTCGCGAAAGTCTTCCAGGCGCGAGCCGCCGCTGCCGTCGTCCAGCAGCTGGCGGATACGCTCGTCGGCGCCCTGCAGCACGCCCTCGGCAAAGCGCAGCAGCCGTACGCCCTCCTCGAACAGGGCCAGCGACTCGTCCAATTCCAGCGACTCGCCCTCGATGCGCCCCACGATCTCGTTCAGGCGGTCGAGCGCGGCCTCCAGCGTCCAGCCGGCGTGCGGGTCGGTGGATGGGGATGTGATGGTCATATCTTCTACTACGACGATTTGATTCGGTCTGGTGCGAGGGGCCAAATCCAACGCGACCCTCCGCGCCCCCTCCGCTCGCACCTCCCCCAAAAAACCCTGGGGGAGGTTGGGGTTATGCAGGCTGCGCTGTGTGGACTTGTGATGCAGCGGCGGCCGCAATTTCCTGCACTACCTTCGGTAGTTCGTGCAGCACCTGCTCGTTGCGGAAGCGCAGAACTCGGTAGCCGTATGCCTGCAGCACCTTCGTTCGCTCCGCGTCCCGCTCCGCCTGCTGGTCATGCACCCCGCCGTCGACTTCGATCACCAGCTTGTGCGACGGGCAGTAGAAGTCCAGGACGAAGCGGTCCACCGGGTGCTGGCGTCGGAACTTCAGGCCGGCCACCTGTTTCTTCTGCAGCGCACCCCACAACACCTCTTCGGCCATGTGGGCTGGCGACGCATGCTGCGCGCCGCCTCCTCCAGCTCACGCGAAGTGCCACGAATCGTTCTGCGCATCGGATTTCTCCATCCGCACCGTACCGTGATTCACCTCCACCAGTTTTTGGAGGAGGTGCGAGCCTAAGCGAGCGGAGGGGCCGCTAGCCAGGCGCGCCACACCTGCCCCCCCACCACGCAGAATCGCAGTTCAACCTCCCCCAGTCCTTTTTGGGGGAGGTGCGAGCCTAAGCGAGCGGAGGGGGCGCTGGCCAGGCACGCCACACCTGCCCCCACCACGCAGCATCGCAGTTCAACCTCCCCCAGTCTTTTTTGGGGGAGGTGGGCGAGTGGTGCGAGCCCGGAGGGGGCGCGGCGGTAACACTCCACCGCCTGCTCTTACTCCACCCCCTCCGCCGTCCCCCCCATCCCCTCCACCCGCGCCTCCACCGTCCCATCCACCACTCGCAGCCGGAACGGCTCACCCGGCCGGAAGTCGGCGGTGCGGCGCAGGACGCGGCCGGCGGGGTCCAGCGGCACGGCAAAGCCGCGGGCCAGCGTGGAGAGCGGCGACAGCGCGTTCAGCCGGGCGGCGAGGGAGGCAGCCTGCTCACGGCGGCGGCGGATCAGGCGGTCGCCTGCGTCGCGCAGGTCCAGGCGCGCGTTGAACAGCGTATCGCGGCCGCGGTCGACCTGGTCGCGCGTGCAGCGCGCCATTCGCTCGCGCAGGTCCGAAAGCTCGCGGCGCACCGCGTTGGCATCCGGCACCGCCGCCTCCGCCGCGGCGGAGGGCGTGGGCGAGCGCAGGTCCGCCACCAGGTCGGCGATGGTAAAATCCGTCTCGTGCCCCACGGCGCTGATCACGGGCACCGGCGATTCCGCGATGGCGCGGGCGACGATCTCTTCGTTGAACGCCCACAGGTCCTCGATGGATCCCCCGCCCCGCCCCACGATCAGCACGTCCGCACACCCCGCCGCGCCGATGCGGCGGATAGCCTCCGCGATCTCCGCGGCGGCACCCTCGCCCTGCACCCGCGCGGCGCTGAGGACGATGCGCGTCCACGGCGCGCGGCGGCGGATGACGGAGATCACGTCGCGCAGCGCCGCTCCCGCAGAGCTGGTGACCACCCCCACACACGCCGGATGGGGCGGGATCGGCCGCTTGCGGTGCGGCGAGGTCAGCCCCTCCGTCTCCAGCTTGGTGCGCAGCCGGTCGATGGCCAGCTTGAACAGCCCCTCGCCCTTGGCCTCCAGCTCCGAAACGGAGAGCTGGAACTCGCCGCGCCCCTCGTAAATCGTCAACCTGCCGAGGACGCGCACCTCCATCCCCTCGGCGGGCTGCGTGGGGAGGCGCTTGGCCTCCTCGCGCCACATCACGCAGCGGATCTGCGCGTCGCGGTCGCGCAGGCTGAAGTAACAGTGCCCGGAGCGCGCGCGGGTAAAGTTGCTCACCTCGCCCGAGACCCAGAGCGCGGGGAACATCCCCTCGATCAGGTGGCGCGCAGCGGAGTTCAGCGTCGACGGCGTCCATCCGCCCTCCGGCGCCTCCGCCTGTGCCTTGCTCGCCGAACGTTTCCCGCGCTTCGGCTTGACCGGGAGCAGGCCCAGGATACCAGGCTTCGCGGGCGTCTCCAACTCCACCACCGCCTCGATGGGGTCGTCCGGAAAGCCCGCGTCCGCCTGCTGCGCGGCCACCAGGCGCGCCACGTCCTCGTTGCGCGTCTCGTTCAGCGGCTCGGGTGTGGAAGCCGCGGCGGCGGAGAACAGATCCCAGGTCACCGCGCGACGGCCGGCGTGCGGCGGTGGGTGCGGTCGTGCGCGCGGCGGGCCGCGGTGATGGTGTTGCGCAGCAGCATGGCGATCGTCATCGGCCCCACACCGCCGGGGACGGGGGTGATGGCCGACGCCACCTGCGACACCGCGTCAAAATCCACGTCCCCCCTGATCAGGTAACCCTTGGGCGCCGCGGGATCGTCCACGCGCGTGACGCCTACGTCGAACACGGCGGCGCCGGGCTTGACCATGTCGCCCGTGATCAGCCCCGGCTTGCCCACGGCGACGACCAGGATGTCGGCCATCCGCGTGTGCTGGGCGAGGTCGGCGGTGTGGCGGTGGCACAGGGTGACGGTGGCGTTGGGCCCCGGCGCCATCAGCAGGCTCGCCAGCGGCTTGCTGACGATCAGGCTGCGGCCCACGATCACCGCGTGCTTGCCGTGGGTGTCGATGCGCTCGCGCCGCAGCAGCTCCATGATCCCCTCCGGCGTGGCGGGGACAAAGCCGTTGGGATCGCCCACGAAGGCGCGGCCCACGTTCATGGGATGGAACCCGTCCACGTCTTTGGCGGGACTGACGCGCTCCAGGAACAGCTTGGGGTTCAGGTGCGGGGGGAGCGGAAGCTGAACGAGCATCCCGTGGATCCCGGGGTCCGCGTTCAGCCCGTCGATGGTGCCGAACAGCTCGTCCGCGGTGCTCTGCGCCGGAAGCTGCACCAGGCGCGAGTGCATTCCCGCCTCGTGGCACGCGCGCGTCTTGCTGCGCACGTAGACCTCGCTGGCGGGGTCGTTGCCCACCAGCACCACGGCCAAGCCCGGCACCGTGCCTTCGGCGCGCAGCTGCGCCACCTCGGCCGCCGCCTCGGCGCGGATGTCGCGCGCTACCGCCGCCCCATCGATGATCCTTGCCGCCATGCCCTATTTCCGTTTGAACTCGCCCTGGAGCACCCGCTCGTAGGGAACGTTTACCCGCTCGATGGAGCGCGCAAGTCCGGTGGCCTCATCTACATCCACCACCGCGCCCTGCAGGTGCAGGTCGCCGTCGGCGGGCTGCATCCGCTCGCCGCGCGCCACCTTGAGCTGCCGCTCGATGCTGATGTCGGCCTTCATCCCGATGATGCCGTCCAGCCCGCCCGTGAGCCCCAGGTCGGTGATGCGCGCGGTTCCTTTCGGCTGCACCCACTCGTCCGCCGTCTGGCAGTGCGTGTGCGTGCCCACCACGGCCGCCACGCGCCCGTCCAGGTAGCGCGCGAACGCCTGCTTTTCGCTCGTTGCCTCGGCGTGGAACTCGACGACGATCACGTCCGCCTGGTCCTTGAGCTCGGCGATCATGGCGTCCGCGGCGCGAAAGGGATCGTCGATGGGGGACATGAAGGTGCGTCCCTGCAGGTTCATCACCGCCAGCCGCGTCGTCCCCACGTTGATGACGACGGATCCGCGCCCCGGGTTTCCGGGCGGGTAGTTGGCGGGGCGCAGCAGGCGCGGCTCCTTGTCCAGCAGCGGAAGGATCTCCTTCTTGTCCCACACGTGGTTGCCGGTGGTGATCACGTCCACCCCGGCTTCCTTGAACTCCGCCACCGTCTCGGGCGTGATGCCGAACCCGCCCGCCGAGTTTTCGCCGTTGGCCACGACGACGTCGGCGCGCACGTCCGCCTTTACCAGCCTCACCAGCTGCTTGAGCACCCGCCGCCCCGGTGAGCCGATGACGTCCGCCACGAAGAGAATCCGCACGTGATCTTTCGATGTTGATGAAGACCTGAACAGGCGACGCCGCACGTAACGAGCGTCGCCGAAAGGCACCGAACTGCGTCCGCGGGGGTGCCCCTCCCCCGGCCCCTCCCCGTTCGTTCCTCACGGAGAGGGGAGAGTTCGATCCCGCGCGACAGACCTCGCTCCCACACCACCCCTCCCCCGCCGTTTGGGGGAGGGGTCGACCGCCGTTGCGAGGAACGAGCAAAAGGCCGGTCGGGGGAGAGGGCCCGCCCGCCGCGCGCCGAAGTCTACATCGCCAGGCCCGCTCGCGCGACCCTTATCCGAAAATAAACCGAAACACCTCCGGCTGTCCATCGGACACAATCAGACACGAAGGGCCCGCGCTCCCTGTATCGGGTGGCGCGGGCCCAACTTGCACTGCGTCAGGGCCAGGATCAGCGGGCGAAATCCACCGCGCGCGTTTCGCGAATGACCACGACCTTGATCTGCCCCGGATACTGCAGCTCGGCCTCGATGCGGCGCGCCGTTTCTTCCGACAGGCGCGTCATCTCCTCGTCCGACACGGCTTCCGGCGTCACCAGCACGCGCAGCTCACGGCCGGCCTGGATGGCAAAGCAGCGCTCCACACCGGGAAAGCTGGTGGCGATCTCCTCGAGCTTCTCCAGCCGCTTGACGTACGTCTCGAACATTTCGCGCCGCGCGCCCGGGCGCGACCCGCTGATGGCGTCGCCCGCGGTGACCAGGAAGCTCTCGGGATACAGGTGCGGCTCCTCGTCGTGGTGCGCCTTGATGGCGTTGAGCACCTGCGCCGGCTCGTTGTACTTCTTGCACAGGTTGTAGCCCAGTTCCACGTGGGTGCCCTCGTGCTCGTGAGTCATCCCCTTGCCCACGTCGTGCAGCAGGCCCATGCGCTTGGCCAGCGTGGCGTCGAAGCCCATCTCCGCGGCCATGTTGCCCGCCAGGATGGCCACTTCCTTGGCGTGCAGCAGCTGGTTCTGCCCGTACGAGGTGCGGAACTTCAGCCGCCCCAGCACCTTGACGATCTCGGGGTGCACGCCGTGGATCCCCAGCTCGTACAGGATCTCCTCGGCGGCCTCGCGCATCCCGTTCTCCACCTCCTTGCGCGCCTTGCCCACCACTTCTTCAATGCGCCCGGGGTGAATGCGCCCGTCGGACACCAGCTTTTCCAGGGCGATGCGCGCCGTCTCGCGCCGCACGGGATCGAACCCGCTCAGCACCACCGCTTCCGGCGTGTCGTCGATGATGACGTCGATGCCGGTGGCCTGCTCGAACGCGCGGATGTTGCGCCCCTCGCGGCCGATGATGCGCCCCTTCATCTCGTCCGACGGCAGCGCGACGACGGAGACGGTGGTCTCGGCCGTGTGGTCGGCGGCGATGCGCTGGATGGCCAGCGAGATGATCTTCTTGGCCTCGCGCTCGGCGTCGCGCTTGGCTTCTTCCTTGATCTCGCGGACGCGCTGGGCGCCCGCCGCGCGGGCCTGCTCCTCCATGTCGTGCATCAGCTGCCGGCGCGCCTCGTCGGCGCTCAGGCCGGCGAGCGTCTCCAGCCGGTGCTGCGCCTCGCCGATGCGGTTGGACAGCTCCACGGACTGCTGCTCCACCTGCTTTTCGCGCTCGCCCAGCTTCTGCGCACGGCGCTCCTGCGCCTCGCCCTTCTCGTCCAGTTGGTGCAGCTTGCGATCGAGCGTCTCGGTGCGCTCCTGCAGCCGGCGCTCCAGGCGGTCCACCTCGTCGCGGCGCTTGGCTTCTTCGCGCTCCCACGCTTCGCGGGAGCGGATGGCCTCTTCGCGCCCCTTGAGCACCTCGGCCTTGCGCAGGCTCTCGGCCTCCTGCTGGGCGGCGGCGAGAATGCGGCCGGCCTCGTCCTGCGCGGTGGCTTTCGCCGCGGTCAGGCGGGCCTGGGTACGCGAATCGGTGACCGACTTCCCTGCAAAGAAGCCGACTGCGCCCGCGACCACGGCCGCGGCGACGATCAGCAGAATCTCCATCGTGTGTCTTTATTCTCAGCGCGGGCGTACCCGCGGCCGGTGCAAATGAAAACGGTGGCCGAGCCCGATCACCCCGCCACCGTTGGACTGCTGAGCCCTGCTCAGGCCGTGCGGCGGGAGAGGGCCGCAACGGGAAAACATACGCTCAGTTACGTGACCGTGGCAAGAGCACCAGACCCTGTGCACCGGCCGGAACCACGAAGAAATTGCCTCACACGGAGTCAACGGAGTTAACGGAGTTCGTACGAGGTTGACTCCGCCGATTCGGCCCGAGCCCTCCGTTCAGGAGAAACGAGAGTACTTCTCGGTCCGGGCCCTGCCGTGCGACAACAGCGTGCCTCAATCGGAGGAAGCGAAGCTTGCCAACACCTCTCCGTGCACCTCCGTCCGCCCCACCTGTCATCCTGAGAGAGGCGCCTCCCGAACTGTCGGGGACACGCGGCAGCCCGTGCGCCGACCGAAGGATCTCTATCCGATGCGCGACGAGCCCTGCCTTACGCCCAGGGTCCTCGGAGGGTGTTGCTACACCGTACAATAGCGTGACTTCCTGAGGCTGAGGGAGGCGCCGACCAAAGAATCTTGCCTACGCGTCTCAGCCACTTGAACGGCTCCCGGGGGCTGGGTCTCGCGCGACCCGACAAAGATCCTTCGGTCGCGCGCAAGCTACTGTGGTCAGGCAAGTTATGGGCGTGCGCTCCCTCAGGATGACAGTGGGGGCCCGGGGGAGCGAAAGTCGACGTCAGGTGAGGCAGGAAAATCAGCCCGGCGTCTGCGCTTCTTCGAGGATCGCGGCGAGATCGGCGGTCTTCTGCTCGATCTCGGCGCGGAGGCGGTCGACCTCCTGGCGGGCGCGGAACAGCTCGTCGGTGATGGAGAGCGACGCCAGGATTGCCGCGCGGACGGGCTCCAGCGTGGGAAAGCTGGGAAGCGCGCGCAGGGTGTCGTCCACGTGCTGGGCGACGGCGCGCGTGTACTCGGGCGGCATGTCGGAGCGCAGCACGTGCCGCTCTCCGGCGATCTCTACCGTAACGGACTGCCGCGGGGGCGGCGCCTTGCGGCGGCTCACGGGCGATTCTCCAGCACGGACAGGCGCGCCAGCAGGCCGCTGACTCGCTGCCGCGCCTCGGCGGCGCGGCTGGTGAGCAGAGCGTTCTCCGCGCGCAGGCGCCGCAGCTCGTCCCCCGCCTCGTCGGAGGGCATCGGGCCCAGCGAGGTCAGCTGCTCCAGCTCCGTGCGCAGGCGCTGCACCTCGTGCTCGGCCTCCAGCGCGCGGCGGCGCCACTCGCCCAGCGCCGACACGGCACCGCGGGCGGCGTGCTCCAGCCGCTCCCACGCCGGCGTCTCGGCCGGCGCGGGCGCGTCCGCGGGGAGTACGGGGGGATCAGCGACGCCGGACACCGTGCCGCTCCTCCAGCGCCGACAGCACGCTCGTCACGGCGCCGTCTACCTCCGCGTCCGTCAGGGTGCGCTCCGGCGCCCGGAACCGCAGCCGGAACGCCAGGCTGCGCGTCCCCTCCGGAATCCCCTTCCCCTCGTACAGGTCAAAGGGATACGCGTCCTCCAGCAGCGCCCCCGCCGCCTGCCGGATCGTCCCCGACACGTCCGTGCCACGAATGGTCGTGGGGACGATAAGGGCCAGGTCGCGCTCGGAACCGGGATGCACCGGCAGCGGCTGGTACGTCACCGCCCGCCGCGACGCGACCGCATCCGGAAGCCGCACCTCCAGCACGAACACCGTCCCCGCCCACGCGGGCACGTCCACCTCGCCCTCCGCGGCGGCGCGGCCGTTGCCCTTGTCGTGTCCATCCACCGAAACCGTGAACCGGCCATCCGCCGCATCCACCACGGCGCCCGGATGCTGGGCGGCGAGTTCCTCCATCAGCCCCTTCAGGTCCCACGCGTCCCACTCCGGCGCGGGGCCGGACCAGTGCGCGGGTCGGCTGGTGCCGGTGAAGGCCGCCGCCACCCGCCGCTCCTCGCGCGGCAGCCCACCGCCATCACCCGCGGTGAAGACCGTGCCCACCTCGAACAGCCGCACGTCGCGGACGCCGTGCGCCAGGTTGTGCTCCAGCCGCCGCAGCAGCCCGGGAACCAGCGACGTCCGCAGAAAACCCTCCTCCGCCGAAAGCGGGTTCAGCAGCGGCACCGCGCCCGGCGACTCCGGCGCGAACCCCGTCGTCACCGACTCCAGGAATCCCCAGCGCGCCAGCAGGTCGCGCACGCGCCGCTCGACGGCGACGGACGGATGCTCCGGAACGGCGGTGGGGCGGAAGGGGCGCATGGCCTCGGGGAACGAGCCGTAGCCGCGGCGCCGCGCGATCTCCTCGATCACGTCGACCTCCGCCGTCACATCCGGGCGAAATCCGGGAACCAGCACGCGCATGGGCCGCGGCCGCGTGTTGACCTCGAAGCCGATCGGCTCCAGCAGCTCGGCGATCTCCTTGGCGCTGATCGGCACGCCCAGCACCTTTTCCACCCGCTCCTCGCGCACGCCCACCTTCAGCCGCTCGAAGGGGTGCGGCACCAGGTCCACCGCGCCCACGGCCTCCCCGCCGGCGACGGCCAGGATCAGCTCGATCACGCGCTTCATGGCGGCGGGCTGCCCCTCGGGGTCCACGCTGCGCTCGAAGCGGTGCGAGGCGTCGGTGTTCAGCCCCAGCCGCCGCGCCGCTTTGCGCACCGCCTTTGGATCGAAGAGGGCGACTTCCACGAACAGGTCCCTCGTCGTCTCGCTGACCTCGCTGTTGGCGCCGCCCATGACCCCGGCCAGCGCCACCGCGCCCTCGCCGTCCGCGATCACCACGTCGGTGGGCTCCAGCACGCGCTCCACGCCGTCGAGCGTGGTCAGCCGCTCGCCGTTCTGCGCGCCGCGGATCTCGACGCGCCCGCCGCGCAGCAGCGCCAGGTCAAAGGCGTGAATCGGCTGCCCCAGCTCGTGCAGCACGTAGTTGGTGGCATCGACCACGTTGTTGATCGGCCGCACGCCGACGGCGCGCAGCCGCGTCGCCAGCCACTCCGGCGAGGGCGCCACCGCGACGCCGCGGATGACGGCGCCCATGTAGCGCGTGCACCCCTGGTCGTCCTGGATCTGCACCTCCACCCCGCCCACGTCGAGTTCGCGGCGCCCCTGCTTAACGGGGCACGCGTGGCCGCGGTCGCCGGGGAACTTGGGCAGCTTGATGCCGTCCTCGCCACCGGGCGCCAGCTCGCGCGCCACGCCCAGGTGCGACAGCAGTTCGCCGCGGTTGGGCGTCACGTCCACCACCAGCTGCCAGTCGTCCAGCCCCAGCGCCTGGCGAAAGTTGGTGCCGGGCGAAAAGTCGCCGCGCAGCGCCATCAGCCCCGCGTGGTCGCGCCCCAGCCCCAGCTCGCGCGCGGAGCACAGCATTCCCTGCGACTCCTCCCCGCGCAGCTTGGCCTTTTTGATCTCCAGCCCGCCGGGAAGCGTGGCCCCGACCGGCGCGAACGGATACAGCCCGCCCGCCTCCACGTTGGGCGCGCCGCACACCACCTGCAGCGGCGCGTCGCCACCGGCGTTGACGGTGCAGATGCGCAGGCGGTCGGCGTTGGGGTGCTGGCGCACCTCGTCCACGCGCGCGATCACCACGTCGCCGATCTGCCCGCCCAGGTCCACGATCTCATCCACGGGCGCGCCCAGCATCGCCAGGCGTTCGGCGAGCTCCTGCGGGGTGCCCTGCAGGCCGGGGGCAATGGATTGGAGCCAGCGATAGGAGATGTTCATGACTGACAGGGAATAGGGAATAGGGAATAGGGAATAGCGGGCGATGGATTCGGTGCGTCCGCGGGGTCCCTGCCCCTTCCCGGTTTTTTGTCGTTGCTTCGGCCTCTCAGGAACAAGGGATAAGGATGGGAATCAGGGATGCCGTGCAGTTTTCCCCTGCAGGCTATTCCCTATTCCCTATTCCCTATTCCCTTCTTCTACCTCACGCGAACTGCTTCAAGAACCGCATGTCGCTCTCGTACAGCAGCCGGATGTCCGGCAAACCGTAGCGCTGCATGGCGATGCGGCCAGGGCCCATGCCGAACGCGTATCCCGTGTACTTCTCCGGATCGTAGCCCACGGCCTCGAAGACGTTGGGATGCACCATGCCGCTCCCCATGATCTCCATCCACCCCGTCTGCTTGCAGGCGCTGCACCCCGCGCCCTTGCAGATGCGGCACGACACGTCCACCTCCGCCGACGGCTCGGTGAAGGGGAAGAACGACGGCCGAAAGCGCGTCTTGGCGTCGGCGCCAAAGAAGCGGCGCACGAACTCGCCGATGGTCGCCTTGAAGTCGGCGAAGGTGATCCCCTCGTCCACCGCCAGCCCTTCCAGCTGCGCAAAGCCGGGCGCGTGGCTGGCGTCGAACGGGTCGCGGCGGTACACCATCCCGGGAACGACCACGCGCACGGGCGGCTGAAAGTTCTCCATCACGTGCGCCTGCGCGGGCGACGTGTGCGTGCGCAGGACGACGCCGTCGGCCAGGTAGAAGGTGTCGTGCATGTCGGCCGCGGGGTGGTCCAGCGGCGTGTTGAGCTTGCTGAAGTTGTAGTCGACCGTCTCCACCTCCGGGCCGGCCACGCGGCTGAAGCCCAGGTCGCGAAAGATGTCGCAGATCTCGTCGATCACCAGCGTTACCGGGTGCACGCCGCCCTCCCAGCGCCGCCGGCCGGGAAGGGTGAGGTCAATGCGCGGCCCCTGGTCCGCCGCGCCGGCAAAGCCCGCCTCGCGCTCCTCCAGCAGCACGTTGAGCGCTTCCTTGACCCGGTTGGCCTCCGCGCCCACCGCGGGACGCTCCTCGGCGCTGAGCTCGCCCAGGCGGCGCAGGATGCCGGTAAGGCGTCCCTTGCGGCCCAGGTACTCAATGCGCAGCGCCTCCAGCGCCGCGGCGTCGCCGCCGGCGCGCACGGCGTCCAGCCCCTCCGCCTCAAGCGCCTTCAACTGCCCAATCAGCTCGTCGACCGCCATCGCCCCGTACGTGTTCAGGATTGTGGGCTCTTCGTCCCCGGCCGCCCGCAGCGGGCCAGGATCCTCTCTATCCTGCGCGAGGGAACGCCCAGCACCTCGCTGCGCAGCGCCTCGTCCGCCGTTCCCCGCCCGATCGTCATCACCGCCCCGCCGTCGGTGACGTTGGTGGCGCCGCCCGTTCCGTCGGTCATGTCCACCACGACGCTGGTGGTGGCCGCCCCCGCCCTGCGCATCTCGCCATAGCTCATCAGCCGGCCGGCACGATCCAGCATCACCGTGGCGGTACGCATGTCACCCTCCGCGGCGGGCCAGCCCATCTGCACGATGCCGAACCCGCTGGGCTGGCGGTGCGAGATCTCGCACTCGCCCTGCTCCACGTCCGGTACCAGTTGCGCCAGGGGAATCTCCCCCATCCCCACCCCGTTCACCGTCCGCCCGGCAGCCGCAACGCCGGGCTCGATCCATTCCCCTTCGTCGGGCTGCGTGCACGCGGCTTGAAGGCACAGCAGGATGGACAGAAGGATGAGCGATCGCGGCATGATGCTTCGTTCCGGATGAATGCGCGTTCCCTGCACCCTCTGAATTGAGCGAACCGGCCCCGCTTTGGCTACCCCGCAGGGAGGCGGACAGGTAGACATGGGGACAAAAAGACGCGGTCCCCAGCCCCGACACGTCCCGGATCTCCCGACGCAGGTTGGTTATTCCCTATTCCCTGCTCCCTATTCCCTCGTCTCCTACCCGCAAACGAAAGCGGCGCCGGAGGATCAACCCCGGCGCCGCTTGCGCAAGTCTGGAGCGTGCTGCGCTCAGGCAGCCAGCTGCGACTTGGCGGCGCTGGCCAGCTGCGTAAACGCGTTGGGATCGCGCACCGCCAGGTCGGCGAGCACCTTGCGGTCGATCTCGATGCCGGCCTTGTTCAGGCCGTCCATCAGGCGCGAGTACGAAAGCTCGTTCTGACGGGCCGCCGCGTTGATGCGGATGATCCACAGGCGGCGGAACTCGCGCTTGCGGTTCTTGCGGTCGCGGTACGCGTACTTATGTGCGCGCTCCACGGCCTCCTTGGCCGTCTTGTACAGGTTCTTGCGCCGGCCAAAGTAGCCCTTGGCCTGCTTGAGGATCTGGTTCTTGCGCTTGAGTCGCGCAACGTTGGTGCTTACACGCGGCATTTCAGCCTCCCGTTACAGATGTCGTCAGGTTGCGGTCAGGAGGCCAGAAGGCGCTTTACGCGCTTCTCGTCGGCCTTGGCGAGCATGGTGGTGCCGCGCAGCGCCCGCTTCCGCTTCGGCGACTTCTTGGTCAGGATGTGGCTGTGGAACGCGCTCCCACGCTTCACACGGCCCTTGGCCGTGACCTTGAAGCGCTTGGCGGAGCCGCGATGGCTCTTCATCTTGGGCATCGTATACTACCTTTCGTCCGCGGCCGTCGCGGCCGCGGTGGGTTGGCTGGTCTGTTGCTGCGGCTGCGGCTTGGCCGCCACGGGGGCAAGCACCATCACCATGCTGCGTCCTTCGAGCATGGGGTGGGCTTCCACCTTGGAAACGTCCTGCAGCTCCTGGAACACCCGGTCCAGCACCTTTCGCCCGTATTCCGGGTGCGCCATCTGGCGGCCACGGAACATCATGGTGAGCTTGACCTTGTTCCCCTCTTCGAGGAACCGCTTGGCGTGGCGCACCTTGAAGTCGAAGTCGTGCTCCTCGATCCCCGGGCGCATCTTCACTTCCTTCAGCTGCACGTGGTGCTGCTTCTTGCGCGCCTCGCGCGCCTGACGCTGCTCCTCGTACTTGAACTTGCCGTAGTCCATGATGCGGCAGACCGGCGGCCGGGCAAGCGGCGCGACCTCTACCAGGTCAAGCCCCTGCTCTTCCGCGATCTCCATCGCCCGTTCGATCGGCAGAATTCCGAGCTGCTCACCATCCGTGCTGATCACGCGGACGGGGCTGATCCGGATCTGCCGGTTCACACGCATCTTCTCGTTGATACGCCGCTCTCCCTTGGTCGGGTTGGTGCCGGAAACAAAAAGACGGACCTGAAGCATTCGTTCAGGTCCGTCCATGCGCTGCACGAACGGACCGGTCCCGGGGGACGGCCGCTCGCGCCTCGCGCGGACCTGGCAGCATCGGGCCCCGAAAGGCGCCGAGCCGAACAGGTGGAGGACCCGCCGGTCCCCACTTTCCAGCAATTTCGCGCGGTAATCTAGCCCCGCCCCCCGGCTCGTGTCAACCGGCGGCGGGCGGTTGTCGTGCAGGAGCGAGTGAGGCGCGACACCGGCGCTGGGTCTGGGGCGATTGAAATCGCGTCTGGAAGAGCACGAAGTCCACCTGCGTGGACTGTAGCCGCGGCACCTTCGCGCACGAGCCGGCCACGGAAACGCCGACGGCAGGCTTCTCATACCATCCCCGGAGTTCCGTGCCGTGAAGGGAACCATTTTCACGCGGAGGAGCGGAGAAAACAGAAGAGGCGCGGAGGGAACGCCCAAAACGCCTCCGCGCCTCATCAGTTCCTCCGCGGCTCCGCGTGATGCTTTTCCGTTGTTCCTCTGATTGCACAACGAACTGAGAGAAATGGTATCAGTCGCACGCAGGGTTCATGGCGTACGTACGAGGATGGGCGGCGCTCCTTCGAAATGACAGGTGGCGATGCACGGTTCATCCCCAGGTTCAGCCCGCCCGCCGATGATCGGACTCCTGTTCACGTGAGCTGCGCGCGGGCGCGGGCAAGCTCGGCGAGCACGGATTCGGCGCGCACCAGCGGGGCGGCTTCCTCCGTCTGCGCGGCGTCGGCCATGGCGCCGGCGGCGGAAAGCTCGTCGCCGGCGCGGCGCTCCTGGAGGGCGGCGATCCGCTCGCGCACGCACGCCACCCGCCGCCGCAGCGCGTCCGCATCCACCGCGTGCAGGTGAAAGAGCATGCGCGCCACCAGCCGGTGCACCCAGTAGCGGGCCGTGAGCGCCAGCACCAATTGGCGGTTCAGGTCGCGCGCGCGGCCGCCGGGGACGGCGGCGATCAGCGGCAGCATGCCGGCGCGCAGGGCACCGACGGCGCGGTCCAGCCCCTGCACGCCCGCCAGCATGGCGCGATCGGCGCCGCCGCGCTGCGAGGGCGCGTCGGCGACGGCCGCGAGCAGCGTGTCCATGGCGCTGAAGTAGCCGGCGAACGCCTCGTCCACGGCGGTGCGGGAGCGCTCGGGGAGCACAAAGTATGCGGCGCCGGCGCCCGCCGCCGCGCCAACGACCGTTTCCGCCAGGCGCAGCAGCATCACGTGCAGCGTCAGCATCCCCATCAGGTCGTACATCAGCGCGAACAGGATGGTGATCATCCCCACCATGGCCACGGGCGACGCCTGCAGCATCCAGTATCCCACGAACAGGAGGGGAAAGATGGCCGCCAGCTCCAGCGCGCTGCGCCCGGCCAGCAGGTAGCCCGCCAGCATTCCCCCCGCGATCCCCGCCGCGGTGCCCAGCGTCCGCTCCACCGCGCGGCGAAGCGTGGCCCCGCGCGACCCGCTGTTCACGAAGACCATAAAGGCGCTGATGGCCGCCCAGTACCAGCGGTGCGGCGAAAGCAGGTGCCCCAGGGCGATGGCCCCGGCGCCCGCGACGGCCACCTGCAGCGCCGTGCGGCCGGAGCCCCGCGCCCAGAGCGGCACCGGTTCGGCATCCGCGGGCGGCGGCTCGGGCTCATCCCCGTCGTCATCCTCCGCCAGCGCACGCGCGCCGGCGATGGGCGGCTCGGGTCGGCCCGCGGCGGCGGCTTCCAGCGCGTCCAGGTGCGCGCGGAGCCGCTCGGCGGGATCCACCGGCGGAGCGGCGAGCGCGGCACGGGGCGCGGCCGGACCCTCCAGCGCGCGCAGCACCAGCAGGTGGCTGAGCGTCACCACCGCGAACAGGTGCCGCTGGAACGAGGGTTCGCGGGGAATGGTGCCCGGCGCGTCGCGCAGCAGGTCGTGCAGCGGCAGCACCACCTCGTCCACGCGGGTGGAATCGTCGGTCAGCCGCGCGCGTGCGTCCGCGCGCCCGGACGCGCCTCCGCGCACCTGCTCCGCGTGCGCGGCAAGCGTCTCCGTGCGCGCGCGCAGCGCGAAGAGCAGGTGGCGCAGCGTGCGCTCCGGGCGGTCGGCAAGGACGACGATGCGCATCAGCCCCGCGGCGGCGACGCCCAGGCAGACGGCCAGCAGCAGCCACGGGAGGCGATCCACCGTCGCGGCGGTGAAGAGCGCGAAGAAGAAGGTCATGAATCCCACCATCCCCAGCCCGCGCCCGCCCGGACCGAACCCGCCGGCCCACGCCGCCATCGACATCACGCCCACGAACGCGGTGAAGCCCAGCAGCGCATGTCCGGCCAGCAGCGCGCCCAGCGACACCGCCGCGGCGGCGACCAGCGCGGCCAGCCCCATCGCGCGCGCCTGGGCGGCGCGGCCGACGCCGGCGATGGCGGTGGCCGTCACCATGGCAACGGAAACGGCGAGCAGGGGCACGGTGGGGGGCTGCGCCGCGGCGCGGGCCAGCGGGAACGCGGCCGCCAGCGCAGCCGCGACGGCGAGCGTGGTGCGGCCGGCGACGAGGGTGCGCTGAAGGCCCGGGTCCGCGGCCAGCAGCTGGCGGCGCAGGCCGCGGTGCATCAGCACGATCGGCGCGGGAAGGCGGGAGATGCCGGCATGCGGCGCCGGTAGAGCAAGATCGGTGCGCTGCCCGGACCAGCTGCGCTACCAGTCGCGAACACCGTGGATGCGCGTCTGGTCCTGCTTGAGCTGCTGGCGCTGGATGCGCTGCTCCCGCGCTTCGGCGCCGGCCAGGATGCGCTCCGCCTGCTCGGGGGTCATCGGCCGCCCGGCGCCTTCGCCGCCGCCGGCGGGCCGGGGCTGCGGGGTGGCGGGAGAGGGCGGGTTCTGGCCGCCACCGCCGCTGGGGCTCTCGTTCTCCTCCTCATCATCCCCACCGCCGCCGCCAGCCTGGTCGCGGAGCAGGCGGTTGGCGAGCTCCAGGTTCCACTTGGCGTCGGCGTCGTCGGGATTGCGAAGCAGCGCGCCGCGGTAGTGGCGGATGGCGCGCGTCAGCCGCTCGCGGCGCTGCTCCGCCGGGACGCGCCCCGCCGCGACGGGCTGCAGGTTCGCGTTGCCTGCGTTGTACTCCGCGCGAAAGCGGGTGTCTGCGGACGCGCGGGCGCGGGCGGCGGCTTCCAGGTGCGGGCGCGCCTCGTCGGGGCGGCCCAGGCGCAGCAGCACGGTCCCCAGGTTGTAGCGCACGGCTGCGGACGAATCGCCCTCCGCCAGCGCGCGCGCGTACCCCCGCGCCGCCGCCTGGTAGTCGCCGCGCCGGTACGCGCGCTCCGCATCCGCCAGCACGCCCCCGCCACCGATCATCAGGGCAAGCGCCGTGAGCTGCGCGAGCAGGCGGCGGGAGGGGAGCAGGTCACGAATCAGCATGGCCGGGCTCATCCTGCTCCGCTTCATCGAAATTCTCCAGCATCCACAGGAGTTGCCGTACGGATGCGGGGAGCGTTGCGGGTTCGTTCCGCACGCGCTCGCTCCTGTAGAGAATTCTCACATTCGCGATCACCCGCGACGCAAGATCGGGGGATTCTGTTCCCGCCAGCGTGCAGAGCAACTCTGCCCACTCCTCGGCCTTTTCATCATCCTGTTGCTTCAACGCAATCATCAAAAGCCTGAGGAGTGCTCCCCAGTAGCCCGGATGAGCAGGGATGGACAGCTCCGTGGCCAGGTTTACCGCCGCTTCGAAAGGGGAACGCGCTTCGCCGATGCGCCCGGCATCGTCGAGTGACGTGGCCAGAGCGTAGAGCTTCATCAACCGGGCCGGACTTTTGTGTTCGAGCGGCCCTACCGATTCGTCGTCGAGACGCAGCGACTGCTGATGACATTCGGCGGCTTCGTCGTGCCTGTTCAGCTGCTGGAGAATGACGCCGAGGATGTTCATCAACACACTGCGTTGATGAACACCCTCCGTCGGACTGATCTCCCGGGAAGCGATTACCATTGCTTCCATGAGATAGCGCTCTGCCTCGTCACGGTTTCCCACCCCGATCAGACCATTCGCCACGAGGCCGGCGGCATGCCCGATGTCCAGGCTGTCGGGCCCGGATCGGAGCAGCGTTACGCGATAGTTCTCGCGCGCGTGTGACAGAACGTCCTCCTTGGTCGACGCCCAGAGACTGCAGAAGCTCGCCCGCTCATGGAGCCACGCCAGCGATGCGTAGTCGTCCGCGGACACCAGCTTCAGACCCGCGCGACAGTCGAGCAACGCGTCCGCGAACCGGCCCATGTCGGTCAGAAGGTTTCCGCGAGTTGCATAGAACAGGCGAAGAAGGTCCAGCGGTATGCCCTCGGAAGCCGCGAGCATCGCGTCGAGCAGAGCCAGCTTGCGAACCGGCGGCCATTCAGGATGATACTGCACCGCATCCCACAGCGTCTGCGCATCCAGGCGGTGCGCCCGCACCTCGTCGGAAAGGAATTCCGTAAGCGCCTCGACCTCTTCCGCTGTGGTCCACCAGCGCAGCGGCCGCGTGTACACCTCCCGCTCGCGCGAATCCTCCGGCAGATACGCGACAAGCTGCGCGAATAGCTCAGCCGTCCCGCGCGTAGGGACGTGCGCGCGGGAGGACAGGTATTCCAGCAACCCCCTGGCCTCTTTCGCCCGGTGAATCATCCGGCGCAGCACGATCAGGCGGTTGCTCTCATCCGCGAACCGGTACACCAGCTCCGGAGCGTCCTGCTCGATGCGGAAGGTGGGGTGGCGGTAGTCCAGGCTGGTGAACACCGCCCTTCCCGCGTCCAACAGCTCGTCCAGGCAATCAAGCAGGTCGTCACGCTCGGCGTCGGTCAGCCCCATGTACGCCGCGATCAGGCGCGGCGGCACGATGGAGCCGCAGAGCGCGGCCAGCTCCACGAACCGCACCAGGTGCAGGTCCATGGCGCCCCGTTGATTGCGAATCTGGTTGAGCTGATCGTAGAAGTGCGAGGCAAAATATTCCACGAGGCGCTGGTCGTCCACCGCAACCGCCAAGTGCCACGCCCCGCCTTTGCCGCGCGTGACGAGCTCGAGCCGGTCTAGGTCGACCATCGCCAGCGCCACCTGCCCGGGCACCCCCTGTGTGCGCTTCCACAGCCCGGAGAAAAAGCGATCCGGAAATTCGTTGGGCTCGAAGCGCAGGTCCATACGCTCCCGCAGCACCTCCGGCGTCATCTGCCGCAATTCCACCCGCTGCGCCAGCGGCTCTCCATGGAGCGCTTCCGCAGCTGGCACAGATGCCATCCCCAGCACCACGGAGAGCCGGCGGTTGCGACGGGGCTCGTGGACGAACCACTGCACTATGGTTTCGGGGAGCTCGTCGGCCGGGAGTACCAGCACCAGCCGCTCCGCGCGCGTCGCGAAGTCCAGGATGGCGCGAAGGTGGTCTTCGGGCGCGGTGCGCGGTCCAGCGAGGACGGGCACGCCGGAGCGCAGGACCGCCGGGAGATCCACGAACGAGAGGGCGACGGCAGCCAGGAAGGACAGCCCGGCGGCGGACAGGAACGTCGCGGGAAGGCTGCCGGCCAGCCCCAGCAGCGCCCCTCGCCGGTCATAGAGGCTCGGCGGCAGGTCGCCGCCGCCGGGCGCAAAGCGCATCCGCAGTTGGTGGTCGGCAAACTCCGCCAGCGACCCCGCGCGGTCGGGATCGAAGCCGTCGAAGCTCAGCCGCGCGTGCCGTACGCGGACGCCCCGCTCCCCCGCGAGCCATGCCGCCGCGCGGACGACATAGTCGCGGCCTGCGCCGGGCCGTCCCGCCACCACCGCCACGCCGGAACCGTCGCAGTCCTCATCCCGGCCCAGCCATTCCGCCAGCCGGTCCAGGTCTTCCGGGTCATGAAAGTTGTACGTCTGGTAGAGCGCGCGGTCAGAGAAGACCATCGCGTCTCCAGGGCCCACCGACACTGCGAACGGAACGGCATTGAAGGGCATCGGATGTCTTTCGATTATGAAGGCGACGCGGATCCGCGGGACGGCCTCAGAATCATGCGGACGACATCCTGGCGCAACACTTTTCGTCCACCCTCATCTCTCACTCCTCCGCCGCCCGCGTTCGGCGAGCGAATCCAGCGCGATCAGCACCAGTGCGAGGCCCAGGAACCACTCGTAGCGGTTGTCGGGGAGCGACGTACCACGGCCGCCCTGCGCGCGCCCACCCTGCGCGGCGGCGCTGGCGAGGGCGGCGACACCCTGCGCGTCGGGCATCAACCGGAAGGTACCGCCGGTTTCCTGCGCAATGCGGCGCAGGGTCGCCTCGTCCAGCCGCGAGACGGCGGGCGTGCCATCCAGCTCGCGTTTGACGCCCTCGCGCTCGCCGGTTTCCGGGTTGATGTCCGGCACCTGCCCGCCCGCCGCCGTGCCGATGCCCACCGTGTGCACCGGCACGCCACGCCGCCGCGCGTTGCCGATCGCCGCGCCAAGCAGCTCCGGCGGCTCCAGCGCCTCGCCGTCGCTCACCAGCACGATGGAGCCGCCGATCGGCCCTGCCCCCTCGCCCGCCCCGCCGAGGAGCGCAAGCGCCTGGCGCAGCGCGGAATCCAGCGAGGTGCCGCCCTGGTTCACGATCTCCGGAGAAAGCGCGTCCAGGTACAGGTGGATGGCGGATCGGTCGGAGGTCAGCGGCGAGAGCGCGTGCCCGCTGCCGCCGAACGCGATCAACCCCACCCGCGACCCGGCCAGTCGATCCACCAGCGCCCGGGCCAGCGCGCGCTCCCGCTCCAGCCGCGACGGCGCCACGTCCGCCACCAGCATGGAGTTGGACGCGTCGAGCACGAGAACGACGTCGCCGCGTCCGGGCGCGCCGGTTTCCGCCGCTCCCCAGCGCGGCCCCGCGGCGGCAACGCCCAGCAGCGCGCCGGCGGGGAGAAGGAACGCGGCGCGGATCAGGGGAAAGCGGCGCAGGTCCGTCGCCGTCAGCCGCCGCACCAGCGCGGGGTCGCCCAGCGCCTGCGCCACCTCGCGCCGGCGGCGCCACCAGAGCAGCAGCGCGGCCAGCAGCAGCGCGGGAAAGAGCGCGATCAGGTGCAGCAGAAAGGGATCTTCCCAGCGGATCTCGGTCACGGCACCCTCCCCCAGCGGGTGGCGCGAAAGAGCCATTCCAGGATCAGCCCCACGGCGCCGGCGAGAAGGAAGGGGAGATACCAGTCGCTGTAGCGCACGTAGCGGCGCACGCGGACGGGGGTGCGCTCCAGCCGGTCGATCTCCGTCCAGACGTCGCGCAGCGCGTTGGTGTCCTTCGCGCGGTAGTAGCGGCCGCCGGAAACCGTCGCCATCTCCGCCAGCAGCTTTTCGTCCACCGTGGTGCGCGCGACGGCGTAGCGCACACCCACGCGGGTGATTGCGACGGGGATGCGCGCCACCGTGTCGCTCCCCATGGCGATGGTGTAGACGCGGATCCCCAGCACGGCGGCGGCGCGCGCCGCCTGGCGCGGGTCCACGTCGCCGCGGTTGTTGGCACCGTCGCTCATCAGCACGACTACTTTCGACCGCTCCTCCGCCTTGCGCAGGCGGGCGGCGGCCGCGGCCAGCCCGTCGCCGATCGCCGTTCCCTCGCCCAGGCCGCCGGACTGCAGCCCGCTGACGGCCTCCGCCAGCACCTCGTAGTCGCGCGTAAGCGGCACCCGCGTCATCGCCTCCGCGGCGAAAGCGACCAGGCCGATGCGGTCGTTGTCGCGCCCGGCAATGAAGCGGGCGACGGTCTGCTTGGCGGCGCCCAGGCGGTTCCGCGGGCGCAGGTCCTCCGCCAGCATCGACTGCGACACGTCCACCGCCAGCACGATGGCGATCCCCTCCGACTGTTCCTCCACCACCCGCGCGCCCGTCCGCGGCCCCGCCAGCGCCAGCACCAGCAGCGCAAAGCTGAGCGCGCGCAGCACGTCCGGCATCGCACCCGCCCATTGCCCGCGCCCCCGTGACGCCTCCGCCACCGCGTCCGCCCGCGCGAACGCCACCGCGCCCGGCCGCGCGCGGCGCAGCCACACCATCCAGAGAGGGATCAGCAGCAGCAGGAGCAGCGCCCACGGGTTGGCGAAGGCAATCCTCATCCCCCCGCCCCCACCGATTCGGGACGCTCGGCGTCGTCCGCGCGGAAGGTCTGCACCCAGCGCCGCGCCGCCTCCCAGTCCTCCAGCGCGCGATCGGCGGAAGGGCGCGCGCGGGCGAACTTGGCCAGGTCCGCGTGCGCCAGCGCTCCGGCCACGCTGCCGACGTCCTCCTCGCGTACGCCCGTGCGGCGCAGGAGATCGACCAGTTCCTCCGTGGTCAGGTCCGTCCCCAGCCGCGCGTCCGCCGCCGCGGCGAACTCGCGCAGGATGCGGCTGATCTCCGCGCTGAACGCCTCCACGCCGTCGGGGTGGATGACGCCGGCGCCGCGAAGCCGGTCCAGCTCCGCCAGCGCATGCTTCCGCGGATCACGTTCGATGACGACGCGCGGCCCGCGGCGCCTGCGCATCCACCACAGCGCGAGCAGCGCCAGCACGAGCAGCACGCCCGCGGCAATCCACGCCCAGGGCCACGCACGGCGCGGGTTGGGGATGATGTCCTTTGGCGGACGCGGCTGCGCGGAATCCGCCGGGAGCACCGAGCGGACGAACGGCAGCGGAAGCTGGATCGGCAGCGTCCGCACGGCGCCATCCGCCAGCGTGATCCGCGTCTCCGCGCGTGCCGCATTGGGGCCTTCCGTCGCCCACATCACCATCGTCGCCACGATGCGGACGAGCCCGGCGGAATCCGGCGGATACACGCGCGCGGAATCGGTCGTCTGGTAGCTTCCATCCCCCGCCGCCGGCACGACCAGTTCCACCCGCGCGTCCGCCGGCGCCCGCACGAACACCGCCGCGCGGAACCGGTCGCCCACGGTCACCGTGTCCGGCGACACGCTGATCCCGGCGACCGCGACGGTGTCGGCCGTCTGCGCGGCGGCGGGGAGGACGAGGAAGAGCGCGAGGAGAAGCAGGGGCGCGCTGCGGGAGATCCGGAGGAGCGCCCCCTCCGCTCGCTTAGGCTCGCACCTCCCCCCAAAAAGACTGGGGGAGGTTGGGTTGCCGACAGATCGGGGCTCGGCGACGTGGATCGAATCGCGGCCGACGCGACCCCCACGCCCGCTTCGGGAGCGCGCGCCGGAGGCAGACGTGACGTTTATAACCTCTCCCGCTTGCGGGAGAGGGTGCGAGCCTAAGCGAGCGGGTGAGGGCCCCAGCGGACGCAGTTCGATCCTGATCGGAGCGGGATCGAATTCTCCCCTCTCCGCGAGGAACGAGCGGGGAGGGGTCGGGGGAGGGGCACCCCGCGGGCGCAGTTCGATGCTGGTCGAAGCACACTCCTCCGCCATTCGATGACTGTCGGTGCTCATCGCCGCAGCCGGCGCTCGCGGCGGCGGAAAAAGGAGACGACGGCGCTGGATACGGGCTGATCGGTACGCAGCTCGATCTCGTCCATCCCCAGCCGGCGGAAGACGCGCGCCAGCTCCGCCCGCTCCTTCTTCGCCGACGTTCCGAAGCGCTCGACGGCCGCGTCGGTATCCACGTACGTCATCCGCCCCGTCTCGGGATCCACCAGCCGCAGCACGCCCACTTCCGGCATCTCCGCATCCGCCGGATCCGCCAGCACGACGGGGATCACGTCGTGCCGCACGGCCACGCCGCCCAGCGCGCGCTCAAACCGGGACCGCGCATCCCCCGAGAGCTGAAAGTCGCTGACCAGGAACACGATGGAGCGCGACCGCAGCACCCGCCGCGTGTGCTCCAGCGCCCCGGCCAAGTCCGTCCCGACCCCCGCGGGGCGAAAGACGAGCAGGTCGCGGAGGATGCGCAGCGCGTGGCGCCGCCCCTTTTGCGGCGGAACGAAGGCCTCCACGCGATCCGTAAAGACGAGCAGCCCCACGCGGTCGTTGTTGCGCACGGCCGACATCGCCAGCGTGGCCGCCACCTCGGGCACCATCTCGCTCTTGAAGCGCCCGCGCGTTCCGAACCGCTGCGACGCGGAAAGGTCCACGGCCAGGATGACGGTGAGCTCGCGCTCTTCCACGTACTTCTTGACGAACGTCTGGCCCGTTCGGGCCGACACGTTCCAGTCGATGGTGCGCACGTCGTCGCCCGGCACGTACTCGCGCACCTCCACGAACTCGATCCCCTGTCCCTTGAAGACGGAGTGGTATTCGCCCGTGAACTGCGACGCGACCAGCCCGCGCGTGCGCAGGTCAATGCGCCGAACCTGGCGCATCACGTCCGCCAGGCCGGGTGGCGCGGCGGGTTCGGCATCGGGGGCGGGACGCCGCCAGCGTGAAAAGAGCGGCATCGGCGGGACGCTCAGGGTACGCGGACGGCCTTGAGGACGCGCCGCACCACGTCGTCCGGCGTGACCTCCTCCGCCTCGGCCTCGTAGGTGGTCAGGATGCGGTGGCGCAGCACGTCCGGCGCGATGGCCTTTACGTCCTCGGGCACCACGTAGCCGCGTCCGCGCAGATAGGCGTGGGCCCGCGCGCACGCCGCCAGCGCCAGCGTGGCCCGCGGCGACGCGCCGTACTCGATGAGCGGCGCCAGCTCCGCCGCGCCGTACTTCTTGGGCTCGCGCGTGGCATGGACGAGGTCGAGGATGTAATCGGCGATGCGGTCGTCCAGGTACAATCCCGCCATCTGCTCGCGCGCAGCCAGGATCTCGTCCGGCGTGGCGACGGGGGACACGGGGATGTCGGCGCCGGCCGACATCCGCCGCAGAATCTCCTTTTCCTCGTCGCGCGTGGGGTAGCCCACGCGCACCTTGAGCATGAAGCGGTCGACCTGCGCCTCGGGCAGCGGATACGTGCCCACCTGCTCAATGGGGTTCTGCGTGGCGAGAACCAGAAACGGCTGCGGCAGCGGAAAGGTCTCGCCGCCGATGGTGACCTGGCGCTCCTGCATGGCCTCAAGCAGCGCGGCCTGCACCTTTGCGGGTGCGCGGTTCACCTCGTCCGCCAGCACGATGTGGGCAAAGATGGGCCCCCGGTGCGGGACGAACTCGCCCGTGCGCTGGTTGTAGATGGTGGTCCCCACCACGTCGGCGGGGAGCAGGTCGGGGGTGAACTGGATGCGCTGGAACGAGCCGTCGATGCAGTCCGCCAGGGTGCGCACGGCCAGCGTCTTGGCCAGCCCCGGCAGCCCCTCCATCAGCACGTGCCCGCCCGTCAGCAGGCCGATGAGCAGCCGTTCGACCATGTAGTCCTGCCCCACCACGCGGCGGTGCACCTCCGCGGCGATGCGCTGCAGAAAATCCGCGCGCGGCGGCGCGGCGGGCGGGGCGTACGGCGAGGGCTGCGTCATCGGTTGTGGTTCGGTGGATCGACAGGATGTGATCGCCGGCATCGCTCGGCGTGGCGTGTTTCATCGCGCGCCGCGGCGCCCCCTCCGGGCGAGCACCACTCGCCCACCTCCCCCCAAAAACCCCTGGGGGAGGTTGGGATTTCCGACGGATGGCGGCTCGGCGACGGAAATCGAACTGGCGCCTGACGTGGTGCCCCTCCCCCGGCCCCTCCCCGCTCGTGCCTCGCGGAGAGGGGAGGTCGTTGCCGATGGATCCGGGGCTCGTCGACGAAGATCGAACTGGCGGCCGACCGGCCCCCTCTCCCCCGGCCCCTCTCCCCCGCTGCGCGGGAGAAAGGGGAGAATTCGATCCCGCTGCGACACGCGATCGTGCGTTCTCCACCACCCCTCCCCCGAAGTTGGGGGAGGGGTCGACCGCCGTTGCGAGGAACGAGCAAAAGGCCGGTCGGGGGAGAGGGCCCCTACGAGTCGCGCCGACGCCAGCCCCAAGTTGCTGCTCGCCTACACTGCTTCGGTAGCAGATGTTTCGGCGAATGCACGAAGCGCCGCGGATCCGTGCGGACCGCGGCGCCAGTCGTCGCCAGAAGAATGCCGCGGCGGCGCGGCCGGCGGATCAGGCGTGGGAGAGCGCCTTGAGCACGGCCTCGCGCACCTCGGGGCTGCGGTCGCGCAGCAGGCGCTGCAGCACGGCGCGGCCCGGCTCGCCGCCCAGCTCGCCCAGCGCGCGCACGGCCTCCACGCGGATGGCGGTGGGAGTGCGCGAAAAGAATCCGCCGCTGGCCGCGCGCTCCGCCAGCACCGGCACCGCGCGCGGATCACCCACGCGGCCCAGCGCGCGCACGATCTCCATCTCCACCTCCGCGTCGGACTCCTGCGGCAGGCGGTTCAGCAGCGGCCCCACGGCGACGGCGAGCTTGGTCAGCCCCAGTCCCAGGGCGGCGGCGGTGCGCAGGCTGGCTTCGCGGTCGTTCAATCCCTTCGCCAGCAGCGGCACGGCCTCTTCGCCGCCGATCTTGGAGAGCGCCAGGATCGTTTCCCGGCGGACGCGCGCGTCGCCGTGCTCCACGGTGCGGCGAAAGTGCTCCACCGCGTCGGCGCTGCGAATCTCGCCCAGGATGCCCACCATGTTGCGCACCACGAACCAGCGCTCGTCGCCGATCATGTCTTCCAGCAGCGACACGCCCACGTGGTCCAGCGCCACCAGCGCGTCGCGGTAGGCCCGCCGCGCCGAGACGTCCGTCGCGGCCACCAGCTCGCGCACCAGCGGCGTAACCGTGTCGGCGCCCACGTGCAGCAGGGTGGAGCGCAGGCCCGTGCGCTCCTCTTCCGTGCGCGCCTTGCCCAGGCGCTGCACCAGTTCCTCAATGACGGGGCGGGTGCTCACGCGGTGGATGGCAAGCATCACCATGGCGCGGGTGGCGGGGTTGCGGCCGTGCATCTCTTCCGCGTCGCGGCGAAGGTCCTGCACCAGGCCGATGCCGCGGTCCACCATCCCGTGCGTAAGGCAGTACTGCGCCAGAAACTCCAGCCGGTTCATCACCGTCAGCCGCTCGCCGTCGCTCCCCTGGCGCAGCAGGCGGCGCAGTTCCTCGGTGTCCTCGCTTTCCACGCGGATGGCGGAGTCGCGCACCTGCTCGTACATGTCGTGCGCGTTCCACATCTGAATGCCGCCGTTGTCCAGCCCGCTGACGCGTCCCGACGTGTCCTGCTCGAACGTGGAATGCGCCGCGTAGGCCGGCTGCACCCACGTTCCGTCGATGGAAACGCGCCCCGCGCCCGCCGCCGCCAGCGCCGTGCTCAGCCCGCCCGCGGCCCGCACCACCCGCGCGGGAAGCGTCACCGCCGAGAGAAAGCGGCCCATCGACTCGCTTCCCACGTCGTGGCGCAGGACGACGCTGGTTACTCCGTGCTCGCAGAGCCGCGCGACGAAGCGGTCCACGTGCCCGGAACGCGGCGGAGTGGCGCCGGCCAGCTGAATGCCGGTGGGGCTGCAGCGCATGGCCAGCGGCTCGCCGGACGAAAGCAGCGCCTGCGCCAGATTGAGCACCGCCTGCGTGTGGGTGGGGTGCGTGAGGGGGTAGAACTCGCTCAGGGCATACGCCTTGGCGAGGTCTACGAGCAGGCGGCCGGGCGTGTTGGGTGTGGCCATGGCGGGTTTCTTCAGCGCGTGACGCGCTCTCCGCTGTGTTCGGATGGAGCAGGGGTCTGGCCGATTTCGCCCTGCAATGTACCTGGTCGCCGGTCAGGCCGGATGAACCGCGAAACAACCAACGCGGCGCCCGCCTGCCTGGGCGAATCAATTCGCGGCAACAACGACACGAAGTCCGCCGCAGGAGCTAATGGATTCGCCGCTACAACATCGCAAAATCCGCCTGCGCGGACTCGGCGGCCCGGCGGTGTGCGGAGCTCCATGCACCGGTGCGTCCGCTACCGCTGTTTCCGCAGGTTCGGCGTGCTCGCGGCCGGCCGGAAACGCTCATCACCGGCGGCAGCAATCCGCGAAGGCGGATTTCGCGAGTTTCCAGCGGCGAATTTATTCGCTCCTGGGCGGGGACTCGCGCCCCATGCTCCTGAACGCGCCACCCTCCGGCGCGTCAGCAACCGACGTTTCCGCAGGTTCGGCGTGCTCGCGGCCGGCCGACAACACTCATCACCGGCGGCAACAATCCGCGAAGGCGGATTTCGCGAATTTCCAGCGGCGAATTCATTCGCTCCTGGAGGGGACTCGCGCCCCATTCCTCTGGAACGCGCCACTCTCCAACGGCTGCAACCTCCCGAGACGCGTCCGCTACCCGCGCCGTCCGCCACCGCCGCCGCGCGGACCCGACCGACCGCCGGGCCGGCCTCCACCTCCACCTCCACCTCCACCTCCACCTCCACCTCCACGGCCACCGCCTCCCGGCCGACCGCCGCCTGAGCGACCACCCGCGCCACCCGGCCTGCCGCCGCCACCGCGGGCTCCACCCGGACGACCGCCGCCGGCACGCGCGCCGCCGGCACCGCCGCCGCCTTCAGCGTCGCGGGCTCCACCGGGCCGGCCGCCACCGCGGGCCCCGGACCGGCCACCGCCCGCACGGCTTCCGCCACCCCGGGCACCGGCAGCGCCGCCGGACCTCGCGCCCCCCGGCCGGCCGCCACGCGCACCGCCCGTCGCGCCAGGGCGCGTACGCCGCGGCGCCGTCGACCACTCGTCCAGCTCGTCCCGATCTCCATCAGCCGGAGGCGGCGTGCGCGTCGCACCAGGCCTCACGCCGCGTGATCCGCGATCCTCGCCGTCAAAGCGACTCCCACGCGATCCGCCGCCCCGCTGGCCACCGTCGAAGCGACTCCCACGCGATCCACCGTCGCGCTCTCCGCCCCCGAATCGGCCGGCGCGCGAACCGCCACCTCGCTCCTCGCCACCGAAGCGGCCTCCACGCGAGCCACCGCCGCGCGCCTCACCGCTCGAACGACTTCCGCGCGAGCCGCCGGCACGCTCCTCACCGCCGAAGCGACCGCCGCGCGAGCCACCGGCACGCTCCTCCTCGCCAAAGCGACCTCCGCGCGCACCACCGCCGCGCTCCTCGCCGTCCAAACGGCCTCCGCGCGATCCACCGCGGTCCTCGCCGGCAGAACGGCTTCCACGCGAGCCGCCGCCGCGCTCCTCGCCAGCAAAACGTCCGCCGCGCGATCCGTCACGTCCGCCGGCGCCAGAGCGGGCGGGACGATCCTCACGATCGGCAGAGCGGCCGCGGTCGCCACCGAATGCGGGACGTGTGCCGCCGCTGCGCGTGCCGCCGGCCCGGGCGCCACCGGCGCGGGCGCCGCGCGCGGGACCACGTTCTTCGTACTCGCGATCGGGACGGCTGCGCGGCGGGGGAGCGTCATCCCACTCGTTGTCGCTGCGCGCGGGTTCAGCGCGGGGGCGTTTGGGCGGCGCGTCGAGATCCACCGGACGGCCGCGCTTCTCCTGGCCAGAACGGCGCTTGTTGGCGCGATCGTCGGCATCGAAACGAGAGCCGGTGCCCAGCTTTGTTCCGGCGCGCGCCCCGGTGCCGGAGCGCGCCGGACGATCCTCGGCTCCGGCCTTGCCGCGAGGACGGCGCTCGCCATCCGCCGTGGTGGCGGCGGAGCGCGCGCCGCCGCCGCGAGCCGCGGCACCGGAACGCGCGGGACGGTCGGCGGCGGACTTCGCGCCGGGAGCCTTCTTGCCGGTTTTGCCGCGCGGCTTCTCGGACTCGGCGTCGTAGGCGCCGTGCGTGTCGCGCGCCTTGCTCTTGCTGGACGGGGTGCGCACGTGGGAAAGCTCCTCGGGCTGAACGATGCGGTACTTACCCTTGGGCAGCTCGCCCAGCTCGATAGGTCCAAAGCGCAGGCGCACCAGGCTGGTGACGTCGTGCCCCAGCGCGGCCAGCATCCGCCGCACCTCACGCTTTTTTCCCTCGCGCAGAACCAGCTTGAGGCGCGAGTGGCCGTTGCCGGCGGGGCCCATCAGCCTGGCGCTCTCCGCCTGGGCGATGCCGTCTTCCAGCTCCACCCCCTCCACCAGCTGCCGCAGCGCCGCGTCCGTGGGCTTGCCGGTGGCCACCACCTCGTACTCCTTGGTGATGCCGAACGACGGGTGCAGAAAGCGGTTGGCCAGCTCGCCGTCGTTGGTCAGCAGCAGCAGCCCCTCGCTGTCGCGGTCCAGCCGGCCCACGTGGAACAGGCCGTGGTACTTTTCCGGCAGCAGGTCGTAGACGGTGCGCCGGTCGTACGGGTCGATGCGCGTGGTGACGAAGCCCTTGGGCTTGTGCAGCGCCAGCCACATGGTCGGCGCCACCTTCACCTCGTCGCCGTCCACCTCTACCCGGTCCACGCCGGGGACGACGGTCAGCCCCATCGCGGTGACGGTTTCGCCGTTCACCGCAATGCGGCCGTGCACGATCATCTCTTCCGCCGCGCGCCGCGAGGCGATCCCGGACCGTGCCAGGAACGCCTGCAACCGCACCGGCTCACCCCGCTTCAGAAACCCCGGCTGCCTGGCCATCTGCCTCTTTCCGTTGCTCCCGCCGCGCCAGCACCACCGGCAGCTCCTCGCTGCGCGGCAGGTCGTCCAGCGTGCGAAAGC
>NZ_JBMDXM010000187.1:0-24163 GCF_048594345.1 Longimicrobium sp. | reverse complement strand
GCCCATGTAGCCGGTGTGCTTGAAGTAGGTCTTCTGGTCGGCCTTGTTGCCGCTCAGACGGACCTTGTCCGCGTTGATGACCACGACGTAGTCGCCGGTGTCCAGGTGCGGGGTGTAGGTCGGCTTGTGCTTGCCGCGCAGCACGCGGGCAATCTCCGTGGCCACCCGGCCCAGGATCTTGCTGTCCGCGTCGACGACGAACCACTTGTGCTCGATCTCTCCCGCCTTTACGGAATACGTCTTCATCGTACTTTTCTCGCGCCCGAAGCGCGGGCCTGTGCCGGCCAGGTGCCGGCGGGTTCTGGTGTTCCGGACGAAAATTCCGCCTCCGGCGCCTTGCCGGGGCGGAGCGTGGTCGGGACAGATCGGTACGATACACAAACTTGCGCACCGTGTCAACCGGTGGGGCAAGGAATGGCGGGGGATGCGGGGCGGATCAGCGGCTCGCGACGCGGTGCCCCTCCCCCGGCCCCTCCCCGTTCGTTCCTCACGGAGAGGGGAGAAGTCGATCCCGCTGCGAAGGACCTACGGCCGTTCTCCCTCCCCCACGCAGTTTGTGGGGGAGGGCTGGGGAGGGGGCGACCCACCATCTCGCTCCCGACCGTCCAGAGCTAAACAGCTCCAGCCCCACATCAACCTCCCCCGGCAGTTTCGGGGGAGGTGGGCCGGTGGTGCCGGCCCGGAGGGGGCGCCGCGCGAAACCCTCCGCAGCACCCAAACCCCTGCCCCACATCAACCTCCCCCGGCAGTTTTCGGGGGAGGTGGGCCGGTGGTGCCGGCCCGGAGGGAGCGCGGCGGGTCGCGACTCACTCCGCCAGTAGCGCTTCCAGTCTGCCGACGAACTCGGCCTGGGCGGCGTTCATCTTCAGGCGGGCTTCGGCGGGGGAGAACCAGGCGCAGCGGTCCACCTCGGGAAAGGTGATCATCCGCCCCGACCCGCGCGGCCACTCGGTGCGCATCTCGTTGCTGGTGACGGTGGCGGGGTCCGCGTCGCCCTCCCAGGCCCAGGCGTGCACGCGCTTCCCCGCCTTCTGCCGGATGTCGCCCAGGGGAAGAAAGGGCTCGCGCGGCGCAATCCCCGTTTCTTCGCGGAACTCGCGCTGCGCGGCGTCCAGCGGCGTCTCGCCTTCGTCCACCAGGCCCTTGGGGATGGTCCAGGCGCCTTCGTCCTTGTTCTTCCAGAACGGGCCGCCCGGGTGCGCCAGAAACACCTCCAGCCCGCGCTCCTCCGTCCGCCGGAACAGCACCATCCCCGCGCTTTCCCCCGCGCGCCGGCTCACCGGCCGTGCTCCGTCGCGGCGGACGGCACGGCGGCGGCGTGCAGCGCGGAGATCAGCTCCCGCAGCCGCGCGGCCTCTTCCCGGTTCAATCCGTCGGCGCGGATGATCATGGTGCTGTGGCCGGGATCGGCGCTCAGAATCCAGTGCTCTCCGCCGCGCGAGTAGTGGCGGACGGACCTGACCGCCGTCCACGGCAGCGTCTGCGGGGCGTCGTTGCGCATCAGCGTTGCGCTTTCGGCGGAAAGCTGGATCTCATCCACCCACTGGACGTGCGCGCGCAGCAGGTAGCCCACCAGCACCACGCCCGCGGCCAGCGCGCTCAGCCCCGCCAGCAGGCGCACGTCGCGCTCCCCCTGCCCCACGTACAGGTATCCCGCCACCAGCGCCGCGGCCAGGCCGGCGGCGACCAGGCTTTCGGTGCGGGCCTCGGCGGGGCGCGGGGTGAACGTGTGGACGTCCGTCATGCGTGTGGATACGCGGAAAGGGAGGGGCGCGGATGCATGGCACCCCGGGGCCCGTGAGGATGTTGCTTGCCCCACGCGCCACACGAATGCAGAGTAGTGGATGCCGCCGCGCGCATCAAGCCGCGGCGGCCGCTCCGTGGCCCCGGCCATGCAGCACATCCCGTCGGGGCGTTCGGCCCGGTGACGCACCGTGGCGAGGCGCCCGCCGCCCATCCCGCGACCGGGCGCACGCCGCGTCCGCTCGCGGGTGGCGGGCCCAGCCACGGAGGAAACCATGGCACGCACGGGGCACCGCCGCCGCAACGCGTTTCTGCATGCCGGCCTGGCCGCACTGCTCGCGGCGGGGTGCGCGGGCCATCCGCCGGCTGACGCGCCGGGCCCCGAGGCCGACGGAGTCGAAGTCGGCTACGGGACGCAGAAGGCGGAGAACATCACCGGCTCGGTTGCGTCGCTTTCCGGCGAGCGGCTGCGATCGCGCCGGGTGTCGCGGGTGGAGGAGATGTTCCAGGGGCGGCTGGCGGGCGTGGCGGTCACGCGGCTGCCGGGCGGGGGCTACTCGGTGCGCATCCGCGGCGCCAGCAGCCTGACGGAGGGCGGCGAGCCGCTGTTCGTAGTGGACGGCGTGCCGCTGCTGGGCGCGCGCGCCGGGCACGAGCTGGACGGCATCAACCCCGCCGACGTGGAGCGCATCGACGTGCTGAAAGACGCCGGATCGGCCGCCATCTACGGCTCGCGCGCGGCCAACGGAGTCATCCTCATCACCACCCGCCGTCCGTAGGCTCCGGACGGATCGGGGATGTTGGTGGAGCGGCCGCCCGGTTCACGCCCGGCGGCCGCTTCAGCGTTCGGCGGCGCGGAACCGTTCGCCAAAGCGCTCCATCCGGGCGCGGTTCACGCCAAAGTCCTTGCGGCCCAGCCGCGACGCGGAGCGAAAGCGCACCACCCGCGAGGTGCTGTCCACCATCACCTCCACGTCGTCGACGAAGCGGAAGACGCGGCTGCGGGCCTCGGCGTGCAGGTAGCCCGGCCGCTCGGTGACGATGCGCGTGCGCGGCTCAGCCAGCAGCGCGGCCCGCGCGCGCGCCAGCGCCTCCCCCGGCGTGCCGGTGAACGGCAGCGCGGGCATGGCGTGCCCTGCATCCGTCGCCTCGGTCGAGACGCAGTTGGGGGTGGATGGGCACGGCTGCAGCGGCCCGTCCGGCGGCGCCAGGCGGCCGGGTTTGCCGCGGTACCCGATCAGAATCAGCAACGGCAGAAGGAGCAGCGGGATGGCGCCGCGGCGCATCCACCGGCCCTCCCTGCGCTCCGCGGAATCAGGCAACGGCGGCCTCCTTTCGCCCGCGGACGGCGGTAACGTCGTAGTGCCGCATCTCGGCGATGTCGCCCACGTACGGGCGAATGGCGGCAAAGAAGACGCCGAAGTCAGGTCCCTTCCGGAACCCCTGCATGTGCCCCTGGGCCGAGTCCCACTCGATGCGCAGCGTGTACTGCATGGGATCTTCAGCGCAGCGCGAAAGCTCCCACGCCAGGCAATGCGGCGACGCGGCCAGCGCGGACTGCGCCTGGGCGTACGCATCCTCGAACGCGTCCCGCCGCTCGGGCGGGATCTGGTAGCGCACGTACTCCACGATCACGGGAATCCGTCGATAAGGGAGGTGCGCGGGCTCTAGCCGCGCGTCGGCGCCGGTTCAATGCCCAGCTCGCGACGCAGCTTGCGCGTCAGCTTGGACGCGACCAGCTCGTGCGACTCACGCAGCAGGTCCTGGATCTCCTCGCGCGGAAGGACGCGGGTGTGGTCCAGCTTGATCCACGACTGCCGTGCAAGATACGGCGCCGGCGAGATCCCCGCCTCACGGGTCAGGATGGGGAACACCCCGTCACTCACCTTGAAGCGCACGAGGTCCGAATCGCCCACGTCGAACATGGCGAACATCTTTTCGCCCACCGAGTACACCAGGTGGTCGCCCCACTTCACGTCTTCCGTGGCGCCCGGAAGCGTCCGGCAGAAGTCCAGGAGCTCGGCTTTCACGCTCTGCATGGGTCATCGTCGGGTGGAGTCAGGCCAGCGGCAAGGACGCATGATGCCCATCGAGAAGCTGAGCCGGTAACGTGCGGACCGCCTGCAGGGGCGAATGAATTCGCTGCAACAACTACACGAAGTCCGCCTTCGCGGGCTGGAGGCTTACGCGCGGAAAGCGGGTGTGGTGGGCGTGGCGGGATCCGGGTGAGCCTCCTCCGTTCGGCACGCGTCGAACTGTCATTTCGATGGAGCGCCGCGCGGAACCATCCGGTACGAAAAAACCGCCTGCCGCGCGCGGAATCGGGCGCGGCGCGGTTGGGCCTCGGAACGGCGTCGATCGAGTCATTCCACGGGTGGGTGGGACTCGTCCGCTCAGCCTCAGAACACCGTGACGCGGCCGTTGCGGGCGATGCGGCGCACGCGGGCCTCGTTGGACGTGGAGTATTCCAGGATCCACAGGTCGCCGTTGGGCGCCACCATCACGCCGGAGGGAGCCCAGGGTGCGGGGGTGCGGGCCACCGTCGCCACGCGTCCGTCGGCGCCCACGTGCATCACGGAACGCGTGCCGTAGACGGCGACGTACAGGCCGTCCCGCGCATCCGGAAACAGCCCCATTATCCCCGATCCCATCCCCCGCACGACGGTGGAGATGCGCCCCTCGCGGTCGATGCGGCGCAGGTCCTCGCCATCCACCACCCACACCGATGCCTGCGGCCCGGGCGCAATCCAGTTGATGGTGTGGTTGAACCGCACGTTCGGGCCGATGGTGGTGGTGCGGCCGTCCGGGGTACGCTTTCGGATGGTGCAGCGCCGCTCCGGGCACGGCACCCAGTACATCGCCCCCGCGGCGTCGCGCACAAAGCCGTAGTCGCGAAAAAAGCCGTCGCGCCACGGGATGACGTCCGTCACGCGGCCGTCGGGGGCGCGGCGCCAGACGCGGTGGCGCCAGCGGTCGCCGCCCTGGTACTCGCTGTCTTCGCCAAACAGGTTGCCGGCGGCGTCCATCGCCAGCTCGTGCGTGTGCACGTCGCGCACGGCGACCGACTTGCGGCCGTCCGGCGCGATCCGCCAGACGTGGACGAGGTCGGTGTAGAACACGTTCCCCTGCCGGTCCATCACGATCCCCACGCCCGGATGCGCCCGCGCCGGCACCGCCGCCGCCAGCACCAGCAGAAACGCGGCGAGGATCGCTTTCATCATGACTCTCGTCGTTCGGAGAAGAAGGGCGCGAGGGGGAACAGGCTACGGACCAGGGCGCCGGTTAAGGCCCATGCGCAGCCGCACTTCGCGGGGGACGCCCAGTTGACGCATCATCCCCTCGCTGTCGGGGATGCCCAGCACCTCACGCTGCACCACAAAGTACCACAGCGCCTCGCCCGCGGCGGCCACCAGCGCGTCCCGCTCCCGCGCGCCGAAGCCGGGCCGCGCGGCCGCATCGAACTCCGCCAGCCGGTCCAGCGCCGCCTGCAGCTTGGTTCCCAGCCGCGCCAGCACCGCGGCCTTTTCCTGCAGGATCTCGTACTGCAGCACGTCCACGTCGCCACCGCCGCCCGCGAGGTTCCGCGGCTTTCTCAACACCATCGTCCCGCATCCTCCGATGTCCATCTAGAGCCCGCTCCGGGGCTCATTCAACCCATCGCGGAAGCAAAATCGGCGCCCTCGCCGGGCCCACCGCGGCCTGATGCCACTGCTTTAGTCTAGCCACCCCCCGAGGGCGACCGATGCCGCGCGCGGCCCCGTCAATTAACGCGCATAACGATGCGCTCACGGCGACGGACCAGCCTACATCGGCGCGAGTTCCATCTCCGCGAGCACCGCAACGAGTACCATCCACAATAAGGCTGATCTCAGCTTTCATTAGGCACCAGCGGTTGGTGCGCGGGAACACTCAACTGGTGGGGCCCGCGAGAAATCGTCCCATAGGTTGGATAAAACTGGATAATACTTCCAGATTCCCACCTGTGAACCAGAACGCGTTTGGTATGCTGCAACGGCAGAGGAGGTATCGTCATCGTTCTGATCATAAAATCGAATAGCGCATCTTCTCCCAAATATTGGTAGCCCTCCCGGTCTGGGCCGCCAACTGTGATGATTAGATCATCCACCGAGGGTTGGTCGTGCTGCATGACCACCCGCTTAAACTCTTCCCATAGTTCAAGAGAGGTGTGTTCGGTTGGGTAATTATACGCGATCTCAAAGCCCATTTTTACGAAAAACGGAGAACTTGGTGCGGCCACGAGCAAAGGCACCGCGTAGTAGCGCCACCCACTTGCAGAAGTCTGGATCCCAAAGTCCGGTGCCTGCTCCGGTACTTCAGGCCCATATGATACACCCATCTCAGATTGAAAACGGAACAGTTCTAGTCCATTCAGTAGTTCCTGCTGCGTGTTTCCCCGGAGCGGAAGATCCAACAAATCCCTACTGGTAGTCGCCCAAACCCAAAGCAGCAGGCCAGTAAGATGACTGAACCTGTCTGGTCCTGCGTCGAAGATCGCGCGGCGGACCGAACGGAACATTGCCTGTGAGGCACGCCGAGAGCCAACTACAAATTGCGTACAGTCAATTCGTCGAACGCCTTCAGGTGCGAGGCCAATAAAATCGGGAGGATCTTCACCGCGCCTCAAACCAACATAAGGTCTCGCTCCGAAGGCCAAGCAGAAGTCGGTACAGAACTTTTGCAGATGAAGCTCCTCCATCTGGTCTTTGGAGATAGGTGCCTGCAACGGATAGAGGTGGATCGGCATCTCACCACCGACCATCATCGCAGGCTCCTCCGTGCTGACTTGAACACCTTCCACACCGTAGCACGCAGGCGGGAACCACGGCGCTGTCCGCACAAACTGCCGGTCCGCTCGCAATTCTTTGCGAACTTGGAACGGCAAAACCATCCCGCGCCTTGGAATCCCGGGAGGTGGCTCATTCATCGGTAAACTCTTCTCTCCCTAACTTGCATCACCGGCGCGAGCTCGGTCGCCGTGAGCGCGCCACGCAGGGGGGACGAACCAGGGGTCAAGAAGAGGATGGTGGCCATGGCGCCGTGGAGTGAGCAGGCAAGATCGAGGGAGGACGTTCGAGGATAACCGCGCCCCTCCGCATCGCACAAGCCTGTCGCGGCGGGCAAAAACATGGGGCCGGCTCCACGCTCGTGAAGCCGGCCCCGTCGATCCCGTCACCGCGCGGACGGCGGATTCGATTCAGCGCCCGCGCAACGTCAGGATCAGGTGGCCGCCGGCGCGTGATCCGCCACGCCCTTGAACGGGATGGCCGCCGGCGGGTTGAAGATGGCGGACAGGGCGGCGATCAGCGTTTGCCCGGTCGTGGAGTTGGTCACGGGGTTGAGCTGGTTCACCGGGTAGTCCACGCTGGGCCAGGTGGCGTAGCTGACCTGGGTGGTACCGGTGGGCTCGTTGTAGAGGACGTTGCCCTCCATGAAGATCCCCCAGTTGGCGTTCAGGTACGCCTCGTCGTTGAACTCGTAGATGCAGAAGCCCATCACCAGGCTGCCGGGGTTGCTCGCCAGGTAGTCGGTGACCGTGGTGACCTGCCCAACCAGGCTGGCAAACTCCGCGTTCTCCCCCGCCGACCCCGCGCCGCGCGGCGAAAGCGCGAACTCGGTGAGCAGCAGCGGCACGGCGAACTGCTGACCCGGCCAGTTGAGGTTGTTGGTGGTGTTGGACTTCCACGCGTCGTACTGGGTCAGGGTGGCCGACAGGCCGCTATCCGACTGGTAGATGTTGACGCTGTTGTAGTACCAGTCCGCAAACCACGTGTACCCGCTCAGGCCACTCCACGTCGCGCCGAAGGTGCCGGAGCCGCCCGTGGTGCCCTGGGGAAGCGGGGTGGTGCCGCCGGTCACGCCCCCGGCCAGCGCGCCAAACCAGTAGCTGGCCGGCGTGGTGCCCGGATTGCCCTGGTCCGCGTTGGAGATGGGGCTGGTGAGCAGCGCCTGCCCCAGGCTGTTGGCCGTCATCTGCCCCTGCAGGTTGACGATCCACCAGATGATGCGGGCCAGCCGCGACGCCGGATCCACGATGCCGCTGCTTCCCTGCCCCTGCAGCGTGTTGATGTCGATCTCGTTGCCGACGGAGAAGGAATGCACCGCCGGATGGAGCTTCCCGTTCTTCGTCACGCTGCTCAGAAACTGCGTCAGCGCGGTCTGCATGGCGGCCGGGGCGCTGCCGAACGAGTAGTCGCCGCCGGGATTGTTTCCGTTCCAGGCGTAGGTGTCGTCCGAGAGAAAGTAGTTGGAGACCGGGACGATCACCTGGATGCCGTTCTTGCTGGCGTAGTCCAGAAAATCCAGGTGCGCCGTGCCCACCTGGGTCGTGGCGTCCCAGCCACGGGTGGGGCCCCAGTTGTACAGGCGCACCAGGTTGAAGCCGCCGCCGCCGATGGTGCCCAGGTCGTCGCGGTAGACGTTGCCGTTGGCATCGGTGCCGGCGTTCCACAGGGCCTGGAACGAGACGTTGAAGAAGTCGGCGTCGGAAAGCTGAGCGTTGGGGCCGCTGTTGGGATAGGACCCGGTGTAGCCCGGCCAGGTGGGGTTGTAGCAGATGCCGTACTTGGTGCCGGTCGACATGGGGATGCCTTTGCTGTGCGAGGTGAGAACCGCCAGCCCGTCGCAGAGGAACGGGCAGATCTGCCTGGGGATGACGCCGTCGTGGGCAACCGCCGGACCGTGCGCGAAAACCGGGAAAATCGTTGCGGGACAACAAGGCGGGGACCTGGCGAATCGTGGTGCGTTCACATTCCGTTACAGCGTTCCGATACAGGTGTAACGTGCGCCTCTCCGTCGAAGTCCGGGGATGAGCGTCCGTCCCCGGCGCGTAAAAACGAAGCGGCGGCCCCCGGAAAGGAACCGCCGCCTCGTCACGCACGGACCCAGCCGTCCGCGATTCTCCAGTGCCACGGCCTGTCCGCGCCGGGCACGCCTACGCCGCGCAACAAAAGGATTGCTGAACATCCGGTTACGACCAAGCTTTCGCCGGGTTTAATGTTTCCTCGGCTCCAGGGCAAAAGGATGAACATTCCCAAGGACGGACAGATCGCCGGCGCGGCGCCCCCCGGGCCCGGGCCGACACCGACGCCGGTTTCGGCCGCAGCCCCGCCGCAGGTACATGCGGACGACCACTGGCCCATCTGCCGCTGCACCCACCCCATGCACCCGCACAAGGTGGAGCTGCGCAGGGGCGTAAAGCTGGAGCGCTTCAAGTGCCCGCGCCGGCGCTGGTGGAACGGGTTGAAGCACCCCGACGTGTGGCAGCCGCCGCGGCATTAGGCCGGGCTGGAGCCACGTGAAAGACGCCGCCGCGGGGAGACGGCGGCGTTGCTTCCACAGGTACCCGCCGCGAGCCCCCCGCTCGTTCCTCGCGGCGCGGGGAGTATTGATCGCGCTCGATGGCGAGCCGCGTCAGACGGCGGGTTTGCGGCCCACGAACACCTCGTACGAGCCGGGCTCCAGATCCGAATGGTCGAAGGGGACGGCGCGGGCCTCGAATCCTACCTCCGCCAGCAGCCGCAGCCAGTCGCCGCGCGAGAACAGGCCTTCCACGTGGCGGTCGTGCTCCACCGAAACCGAGCCGTCCGCCTCGCGCAGCAGGTAGGCGAAGTCGGCCGTGTAGGTGGTATCCGACGGGTCGGGATCCCACGTCCACATCAGGTAGCGCATGGCGCGGCCGTCGCCGTCGTGGCCGCCTTCCTCGGTGGAGGGGGCAAAGTTCTCGCGCAGGTGGTCGGGGGCAAAGAGCGCGGCGCCGCCGGGGGCGCAGTGCTCCCATGCCGTCTGCATCGCCCGCCGCAGGTCCGCCTCGGTGGTCATGTAGCACACGGCGTCGTGCACAAACACGCAGTCGAACCGGCGCCCCAGCCGCACGGTGCGCATGTCGCCCTGCACGTGCTCGCACTCCGGGTTAAGCCGGCGGCTCACCTCCAGCATTCCGGGAGAGAGATCGACCAGCACCACCTCCGCGAAGCGAGCCTTGAGGTACGACGCGTTGTTGCCGCCACCGCTGCCCAGTTCCAGCAGCGTGCGCGGCGGACGGCTGCCTGCCTCGATGAGCACGTCTCCGTAGAACCCCGCCTCTTCCTCGTACTCGTCCGGCGACGACATCAGCGGCCACCACGACGCGAGGTCGCCGTACAGCTTGGGCGCGCCGGCGGCGGCCGCGGGGGCTTCGATCTCGGTATCCATCCCGGTTTTTGGGTTCTGGTGAGCCATCCTATCCATCTCACTCCACATTCCCAATGCACGCGGGAGCCGGCGAGTTCCCGAGAAGGCGGAAGAAGCAAATGTTTGCCTTGTGGACGACGGCCGGGCGCCCTATCTTCGTCGCTCCGCCCGAACGAATCCCGAACAGGGGATTCGGAGGATTGCCCATCCACCGCTCGTGAGGCACGCATGTCCGACACCGCCGCCGTTACCGCCGAAGCCCTGCTGGAGCACTGGCAGGGGCACCGCCGGCTTACGCGCCGCCTGATCGAGGCGTATCCCGAAGACCAGCTCTTCACCTACTCCATCGGCGGGATGCGGACCTTTGGCGAGCTGGTGCTGGAACTGCTCACCATGGCGGCGCCGATGGCGCGGGGCGTGGTGACCGGCGACTGGACCACGTCGTGGGACCGGGAACAGAAGCCGAAGGAAGAGATCCTGCGGATGTGGGACCAGTCCACCGAAGAGCTCAACACCCTGTGGCCGCGGATCCCGGCCGAGCGATTCCAGGAAGAGCTGGTGGCGTTCGGCCAGTATCCCGGCCGCGCGTCGGACCTGATCCTGTACGTGATCGACAACGAGATCCACCACCGCGGGCAGGGCTACGTGTACCTGCGCTCGCTGGGCGTGGAGCCGCCCCCGTTCTACGAGCGCTGATCGGCGCAAGATAACACCGAATCCACGAAACATTGGGCACGCAGAGGAAGCGGAGGAAGCAGAGAACTGCATGTAAAAACTCTGCTTCCTCTGCTCCCTCTGCGTGAGAACCTGCAGTTGGGGAATACGGAGTGTGTTTGCGGATCAGGTGCAAGGCCGCCCGGGAGCAGCTCCCGGGCGGCCTCATCATCCTCTACCTGCGCGGCCCGTTGTCGCGTCCGCCGCCGGACGGGTTGCCGGTGGTGCTGGGGTATCCCGCCGAGTTCCCGCCGCCGTTGCCGTTCGCCATGGGAGTTCTCCTGTGTCGGTATCCCTCGAAAGTCCGGCGCGACGGGCAGAGGGAAAGCGCACCGCCGCGCGAGCGATGGATACGATGCGCAGCCGCAACTGGTTTCACGGCATCGGGATACGGATGGCCAACCCGCAAAGCACAGGGGTTGATTTCCTGAAGGAGGCGCCACGCCTATCCTGCCTGAACAACGAAGCTGGTGCGCCGACTGAAGGATCTTGTCTGCGTGGATGAGGGACTTGAACGGCTCCCGAGGGCTGGGCCTCCCGCGACCCGACAAAGATCCTTCGGTCGCGCGCAAGCCCCCGTGATTGCGGAAGTTGCCGGGTGTGCGCTCCCTCAGCCTCAGGATGACATCGTACTTCTGTGGGGGACATCCAGGAGTGTGTTTCAGGATTTCCCAAGACCTGGATTTCGTGAGGAAGGCGCCGCTCCGAACCTGCTGCTCCCGAGGCACTTTGGCGCCGACCGAAGGATCTCGCCGGCAGAACCGTGGGGCTGGATCTCCGAGGAAGCGCATGCCGCGCGGTGGCGGAGAGAAGGTGCTTCGGTCGCGCGCCAGTGGCGGTGCAAGGCACAGTTCCGCGCGGCGCTCCCTCAGGATGACCGATCGCGAGAGCGAAGGGAGAGGTTCAGCAACACCGGCCCAGGAGATCAACGTCTTTCGGGTGGATATCACCCATCGTCCGTGAACCACTCGGGGAGGCGCGTGTCCCGCAGGCGGGGCGAGACGACGGGGATGGGGGAGGCGGCGGAGTTGATGGCGATGGGATTGCGGACCGACGTCAGTACCTGCGGTCTCAGCTCTTCGATGATCTCCCGGAAACCCTGCATGGGCCGGCCCAGCAGTACGGTGGGGTTGCGCAGGATCTCGTCCAGGTCCGCCCACATGTAATACAGGCTGGTGGGATGCTCCCCCAGCTCGTCGGCGGAAAGGTCCTGCAGCAGCGCTTCGGTGTGCTGGTTGTGCCTGCGCAGGCACTGCAGCGTGGCGTGCTGCGCCGCGCCCAGCACCTCCAGCTCAAAGACGCCGATGTCGTAGCGCCGCATCAGGGGCCCGTCGTTCATGCTTCCGGCGCCCACGTGGCGCGTCTCCAGCCGGCCCAGGTAGCGGCAGCCCACGGCCTGCACCAGCGACCGGTCCAGCCGTTCCGCCACCACGTAGCGCGCGGAGTCGGGGGAGGTGACGTCGGGATCATCCACCTCCTCCAGGCCGCGCGCCGGCAGCTGGAACTTGCGCGCCTTGAAGTCCCAGCGCACCAGCAGGTAACGGCATCCCGTCTCGTCCGTCGCGCCCACCAGCAGCGCGGCGATGCGGCGCTCGCTGGACGGGACCATGACGCGGTACGAGAGCAGACCCAGCAGCGACGCGTGGCGGTCGAAAAGCTGGCGGCGCAGCTTGTCCACCTCGTCGCGCGCGCCGCGGTGCACGGCGTCCGCGTACCACTCGCCCTTACCCTCCGCCGCAAAGACGGATGATTCGGTGAGCGCCGCGGCCGCCAGCACCCGCAGCGTGGGCGCCGCGAACGGGGACGCCGCGCGATAGCTGCCCCGGTCGTCCACCAGCCCCAGCAGGCTAAGCACGCCGTACACCGTCTCCCCGGCGCCGCCGCCCAACGCGGGGGCGTGTGGCAGCGGCGCGTGCGAGTCCACGGACTGCTGCAGTACATCCGCCAGCCGCAGCAGGGGCAGGTACGCGTCAAAGTAGCGGCGCAGCACCCGCAGCAGGCGCCCCGTCGACCCGAACAGCACCTTGTCGCGCTGCTCGAACGCCTCGCTCAGCGGCACCCACGCGTACGCATCGAAGGTGGATTCCAGCACCACGTCGCCGGCGGGGGCGGGAGCCCAGAACAGGCTCATCCGGACCGTCTTGCCGCTGCGCCTGTCCGGCCACGCGTCGCGCAGCTCGCAGATGAACGTGGCGGCGTCCGGCTCCACCCCAAATCCCACTTCTTCGCGGGCCTCGCGCACCGCCGCGGCCAGCGGCGTCTCGCCGGGGTCGATCTTGCCGCCGGGGAACTGCCAGTTTCCCGCGCCCAGTTTGGCGGTGGCGGCGCGCTTGACCAGCAGCACCGCGCCGTCGCGAATCAGCGCAAGGCTGGCCGCCCCACGCACCCCTGGCTCCGCGCTTTCCGCCGTGTTGGCGGGCGCGGCAGGCGCGGACGAGGGCGCCTGGATGCTGCGGCGCAGCAGGCTCCAGTTCGCGGGGTCGTTCAGCCCGCCGCGAAGGTCCACCCACAGGTTGGAGCGGAGAAAGAGGGGAAGCGTGAGCTCCGCCGGGGCGCCCGGCACAAGCACGGGGATCACGCGGATGGAGGGATCGTCCAGCGACAGGGTGAGCGCCGCCTGGATCTCGGGATCCTGCCAGTCGCCCACGCCGCTGGCCCCCACGCACACCAGCACGTTGCGCGAGGCCCGCACGCCCTGCTCGATGCTGGCCAGCAGCGGCGTCCCGGCGATCAGCTGGTCGCTGTCCTTCCACACCGAAACGCTCTCGGCGCGCAGCAGCGCCACGAGCGCATCCACCACCAGCGTATCGCGTCGGTTGTAGCTGACGAAGACGTCGTATTTCATGGATCCGCGGATGCCGGCCCGTTGCGGAGCGCTCCCCGCCGAAGGCCGGGGGAGGGAGAGGCCGGGCAGGATCGCGCCCGGCGGCGACAAGATCGTATCCCGCGGCGACGGAAACAACGCATCCGTCGCGGATCACGCGGCGGCAGCCGGTCCCGCACGTGGTCGGCGTCGAGGTCAGAAGACGCGCGGGGATACGGTCCGGGCCGGGTTCATCCGGCTTTGCCACAGGGCGCGGATCGTGCTATCCCACGCCACCATGACACACCCCGACCCCGACAAAACGACCCCCGGCACCGCCCCAGGCGCGGCCGTGCTCCCGCCCAACGCCCTGGCGGCCGCGCTGGCGGCGCACCTGAGGGCGGCGAGATCCGAGATCGTGGGGCGGTGGCTGGAGCGGATCGCCGCGCGCGTGACGATCGACCCGGGACGGATCTTTCCGTCGGAGGAGCTGCTGAACCACGTCCCGGTGCTTCTGGACGGGCTGGCGGAGCACCTGGAGAGCCCGGGCAGAGACCCCGGGGGCAGCGCGGGGGTGCTGGCCAAGGCCATGGAGCTGGGCGCGCTGCGCCACGAGCAGGGCTTCGACGCCTACGAGATCCTGAAGGAGCACGAGATCCTCGCCAAGATCATCAGCGCCAACCTGGCGGAGTACCTGGAGCGCGAAAACCCTCCGGGAACGCGCGCCGAGGTGGTGGACTGCTGGCAGCGCCTGGGCGATGCGCTGGAGACGATCCGGCAGGCGGCGGTCACCAACTTTCTGCGGTTGTGGAGCGACCGCGTAAACGAGCGCGAGGAGCGGCTGCGGCGGTTCAACCGGATGGTGAGCCACGAGCTGAAGAACCGCGTGGGCGCCATTCGCGGCGCCGTCAGTCTTCTGGAAGAGCCCTGGCTGGCCGAGGCCGAACGCGAGCGCTTTCAGCGCATGGTGCGCGAGAACGCCGAGGGTCTGCAACTGGTGCTGGAGAACCTGATCACGCTGTCGCGCCTGGAAGAGGATGCGCGCCAGCAGCGCAACGTGCTTCTTCCGCAGGCGGTTGCCGAGGTGGTGCGGCAGCTGCGTGCGGGCGCGGAGCTGCACGGGGTGGAGATCCGGGTGGATTCGGCGCTTCCCAACGTGGAGGTGGACGCCGCCGCGGTGGAGCTGTGCATGGCCAACTACCTGTCGAACGCCATCAAGTACTCGAACCCGCACCAGCCGGAGCGGTGGGTAGAAGTCTCGGGCGAGCTGGTTTTTGCGGACCCGGAGGACCGCGGGTCCGAGCTGGTGGTCCGCGTCCGCGACAACGGGATCGGGGTGCCCGAGCCCGCGCGCGCCCGGCTGTTCGACCGCTTTTACCGGGCCCACGAGGGGGACCTCGCGGAGGTGGAGGGCACGGGGCTGGGGCTGAACATCGTGCGCGAGACGGTGCAGTCACTGGGCGGGCGCGCGTGGGCGGAGTTCCCGGAGCAGGGCACCGTGTTCGCGTTCGCCCTTCCCTCGCGCCGGGTAGAAGACGCCGCGTCGGCAGGCACTCGCCGGCAGGATCCCGCGGTCTGAGGCGGGTCCCGCTGTCCGTTGTGCTCCCGATCCCGGATCGTGGAAAAGACGTGTCTCACACGGGGTCAACGGGGTCAACGGGGTCAATGGTCGAGTTCCCCTGCGCCGGTGCGTGATGATCCCTTTGCGTATCAGGTTGATTGGCGGGTGGTGGGATTTCCGGCCGCCGCCTCACCGCCTTCGAGCACGACGGCGCGGGTGCCGGGGGCAAAACGGGAGGGAAGATGGCGCACGGGGTGGCGGTCCTCGACGGGATAGCCGAACATCTCGCCATCATCCAGCGGCCTGTCCCTCCACACCTGGTCGTCGATGGCGTCACACACCCTGTCCAGCATCTCCTGGAACCCCCGCGCACTAGCCCACACCTCCAGCTCCATCATCCCGAAGCGGGACATGCCCGTGGTGTAGGCCGACACGCGCCCATCCGCTTCGCGAACGGGATTGACCCCCACCCACAGCAGGAGGGAGAAGTTGTCGCGCTCGGTGGTGAGCGCTTCGTCCAGCCAATCGCCGCGGGAGCGCACCATCGCTGCGTCCGGCACGTACACGCCTGCCGACGGCGTGGTGGCTACGACGGCGCCCACCAGGCGCGCCTGCAGGCCGAACAGGTGCATCAGGTCCGCTTCCGTGCTGCTGGCTTCTACGAGGATGTGTCCCCGGTGCGCGGCCACTTCTTCGCGCGCGGCGGGCCATTGCCACGCCAGGGCGACAGGCCGTTCCAGCTCCCGCGCGGGGATGGGTGTGGGATGGGAGCGAATCGTCACCGTTCCGCCAGGAATGCGGCAGACCACCATGCCCCGCTCTTCGCTGACGTCGGTGATCGGGAGGAACAACGGGTCGCCCAGCACGCCCTGGCCGCGCAGATGGTCGATCACCGCTTGCCCGTCCGCCGGCACCGGCTCGCGCAAAAGCACGATCGCCAGCACGCGGGTGGCCGCCGCGGTGGACGCGGGGGACGTGTCCCGCGGCTGGGGGCGAGCGGGATACGGACTCCGAAGCCAGTCGAGCAGGCCCATCGAGGTGCCTCCGATTACGGGATGGATCCTACGCCTCTACCTGGACCAACAAAGTTCCAGCCCGGGCAGGGTGTGCGCAACGTTCGTATCCGATGAGGACCGCGGGCGCCAAATCCTGGACTCGCGACAGCCCACTGCCGGCGGACGGCAGATTTCTCAGTGGGCGCCAGGGTGTGGAGCCAGGGGACGGGTCCGCGCGGCGCCTCCTTCGAAAGGACAGATCGAGCCGAGCGGACAGATTGCGATGCGTTGGGGCGTTCGTATCCGACGATCGAGAAGGCCTGCCCGTTCACCCGTTCACCCGTTCACCCGTTCACCCGTTCACCCGTTCACCCAACGCCGCCGCGGAGCACGGTGTCTGAGATCGCTGGGCGCGGGTGCTAAGTACTTGCCATCCCGCTCCGCCGTGCTAGTATCGAACGTTCGAACTGAACATCACCGGAAACCAGCTGGAATGAAGGCATCCATTACCAGACGGCTGGCCGCCACCCTGCTGGCGCTGTCTGCCGCGGCGTGCGGCGGCACCACGCGCGCCACCCCCGCCCCGGCGCCCGGCCCGGGCGTGCCCGCCGCGGTGGACGTGCACGGCACCCACGCCGCCACCGGCCCGGCGCCCGCGGTGAACAACGGCGGCCATCCGTGGACGGAGGCGGACGCGCGCTTCATGAGCAGCATGATCGGCCACCACGCCCAGGCCATCGTGATCGCGCAGCTGGCGCCCACGCACGACGCCAGCCCGGAGGTGCGCCGGCTGGCCGCGCGCATCATCGGCTCGCAGGAAGACGAGATCGCCACCATGCGGCAGTGGCTGGCCGACCGCGGCCTGCCGGTGCCCGAGGCGCACGCCGGGCACCACGATCACGGCGGCGGGATGATGCCGGGAATGCTGACCCCGGCGCAGGTCGCCCAGCTGGACGCGGCGCGCGGCGAAGACTTTGACCGCCTGTTCCTTACGTTCATGATCCAGCACCACCGGGGCGCGGTGGCCATGGTCGAGCAGTTGTTCGGCAGCTACGGCGCCGGGCAGGACGAGACCGTGTTCAAGTTCGCCTCGGACGTAAACGTGGACCAGGCTACCGAGATCGACCGGATGCAGCGGATGCTGGAAGCGCTTCTCTTTGCCTCCCCTGCCCCGTGAGCGGCCCGACCCGGCAGGCGCGCAGGACCCACTCCACCCGACACAAGGACACCGTGATGCAACTCGCTTCTTCGCCCCGCCCCGCGCGGGTGCGTTCCACCACCACCCGGCTGCGCGCGCTGTCGCTGGCGGCCGCGCTGGCCGCGGCCGCGCTGCAGGCGGCCCCCGCGGCGGCGCAGGGCACTTCCAGCGATCCGCGCGTGGGGCTGCGCGCCGGCCGCTTTGACGCCGGCGAGGCCACGTGGAACATGCGCGTGCTCTCCCGCAGCCAGCCGGCGGCGGAGTTTGCCGGGGCCAGCAGCTCGGACGTGGCGTTCACCGGCAACTACGCCATCCAGGGCAACTACAACGGCTGGATGATCTGGGACATCTCCAATCCCAGCCGGCCGTCGCTGGTCAAGGGCTTCGTGTGCCCGGCCTCGCAGAGCGACGTGAGCGTGTACAAGAACCTGCTCTTCGTCTCCGGCGAGGGGCTTACGGGGCGGCTGGACTGCGGCACGCAGGGCGTGCGCGACACGGTGAGCCAGGAGCGGCTGCGCGGCCTGCGCATCTTCGACATCACCGACATCCGCAACCCGCGCAACGTGGGCAACGTGCAGACGTGCCGCGGCTCGCACACGCACACCGTGCTGGCGGACCCGGACGACCGCGAGAACGTCTACGTGTACATCTCGGGCTCCGCGGGTGTGCGTTCGCCCAGCGAGCTTGCCGGCTGCGTGAACGAAACGCCGGACCGCGACCCCAACTCGGCGCTCTTCCGCATCGAGGTGGTCAAGGTGCCGCTGGGCAACCCCGAGCGCGCGGCCATCGTCAGCTCGCCGCGCATCTTCAACGACCTTGCCGCGCCCCCGCGCCACGGCGAGACCCGGGCTGACCTCGAGGCGGCGCGCGCCCGCGGCGCGTTCGTGGTGATGGTGAACGGGCACGAGCGCGTGGTGCAGCAGGGCTTCGCCAACGTGGTGCTGGACAGCATCGTCCGCAGGCGGGGCGGCACCGGGCGCGCGCAGGCCACGGCGGCGGACAGCGCCACCGCGCGCGCCATGCTGCCGGGGATCCTGGCGGCCGCGATGGGCGAGGGCAGCGGGCCGCGCCCCGGGCCCACGCAGTGCCACGACATCACCGTCTACCCGGCGATCGGCCTGGCGGGCGGCGCGTGCGAGGGGTACGGGATGCTGCTGGACATCAGCGACCCGGTAAACCCGGTGCGCGTCTCGGCCGTGGCCGACAGCAACTTCTCGTACTGGCACTCGGCCACGTTCAGCAACGACGGCAGCAAGGTGCTGTTCAGCGACGAGTGGGGCGGCGGCGGGCAGCCCAAGTGCCGCGCCACCGACCCGGCGGAGTGGGGCGCCGACGCCATCTTCTCCGTCACGCGCGACCGGCAGATGCAGTTCCGCAGCTACTACAAGCTGCCCGCGGTGCAGACCGCGTTCGAGAACTGCGTGGCCCACAACGGCTCGCTGATCCCCATCCCGGGGCGTGACGTGATGGTGCAGGCGTGGTACCAGGGCGGCATCTCGGTCTTCGACTGGACCGACGCCGGCCGCCCGCGAGAGATCGCCTTCTTTGACCGCGGGCCGGCGGACAGCACGCGCATGGCCCCCGGCGGTTCGTGGTCGGCGTACTGGTACAACGGGGTGATCGTGAGCTCCGAGATCTCGCGCGGGCTGGACGTGATGGAGCTGACGCCCAGCGAGCACCTGTCGCAGAACGAGATCGACGCGGCCAAGACGGTGCGGCTGGAGTACCTGAACGCGCAGGAACAGCCCAAGTTCGTGTGGCCGCCCAGCTTTGCGCTGGCCCGCGCGTACCTGGACCAGCTGCAGCGGGGCAACGGCCTGGCCGCCGCCCGCATCACCGCCGTGCGCCAGGCGCTGGCCACCGCCGAGCGCGCCTCGGGCGCCGCGCGCGGCACCGCGCTGACGCAGCTGGCGACCGCGCTGCACGGCGACGCCCGCGGCGCGGCCGACGAGCCCCGCGTGCACATGCTCGCCGCCGCCGTGGAGCAGCTCGCCGCCGCGCGCTGATCCCGCGTCGCGGACGCTGATGCCGCAGCACGAAGGAACCGCCCGGGGCACGTCGCTCCGGGCGGTTCTTTCGTTGTGCCATCGAGCAACGGCGGTGATTCCGGATCAGCAAAAGAATGGGCCTCACACGGAGTCAACGGAGTCAACGGAGTTTGTTCGTGCCGTTGCCTCCAGGTTCACGCGGATCCGCTAAAAGATTGGGCTCACGCAGAGTTACCAGAGTTAGCAGAGTTTTCTCGTGCCATTTCCTCGGAGTGGAGCCGGATTCCCAGGTGTCGGGTGCGGGTGGGGCTGCCGGCGAGGCACGATCTTTTGTAAGGGTGTCGGGAACGGGAGGAAGATGGAATGCGGCAGGGGGCCATCCGCATTTTTTTGAAAAGGTGTGGGTGGGCAGATGGGTCTCGGCAGCGCATGGAATCGAGAGGATCGCACCACCTGATGCGCGATCTGTAGAACCGTCCACCCACTCCACGGTCGAGGTGAGCGACCGTTCTGGACGTTTGCCCCTGTCTCATGATCCCTACGGCGCCCGGGCCGGATCCGCCGACGTCGTATCGGCGTCTGCGTCGTCGGGTTCGGCGGGGCAGCGGTTGAGGTCGGCGGAGGAGGCGGGGGAATCGGTCAGGCGCCAGCGCCAGCACGGGTAGCCGCTGACGGGGAGCCGCGCCTCGTAGGTGCGCGGGCCGCCGATTCCGCCGCCGGTGGTGGACGCGCGCAGCGCAATGAAACCGCCGGCGCCCAGGAGCGGCTTGCACACCTGCTGCCCCGGCATCACGTCGAACCGCACCGGGCCGGCGCGCGCCACCACGTTGCCGTACGCGATGGCGGCGTTCTCCACGCACAGCGTAAGGCGGTCGCCCGCGTCACCCTCCTCGCCGCCGCGAAAGAAGGGTCCGCAGGCGGCGAGGAACAGAAGCAGAACGGCCGCGCATCGATGCATGGTACCCTCTCCCGTCCGGCAATGGAGGGTCCGGACGGAGCAGGGTCCATGCCTCAATCCAGGCTCGGCAGCTCCTGCCGGATGATGTGGACGTCCGTCGCGAACACCTGCCCCGAGTCGGAGCGCAGTTCGACACCCGTGGTCCATACCAGAAGCCGGTCGCCCACCTGGAGGTCATCCGTGCTCGCCCGGCGCGGCTGCCCGTTGCGATCCGCCAGGTAAAGGCGAGTCGAGGATCCGATCTCGACGATCTTTCGATCCGGCGGCGAAGTTGACCCATCCCGCTGCACCAGCACGCGCGCGGGCGCGTCCAGCGACGCCGGTCCCAGCAGGAACTCGGTCAGCGTGCCGCCGTAATCCGCGTCGGTTTCCGGCAGCGAGGGGCTGGAGCCGCCGCATGCGCTTACGGCAAAGGCAAGGACGGCGACGAGCAGCGAACGGAGCAGGGTCATGGGTAGGATCCGGTGCAGGGTTACGGGTCGATGGGACGCCCGTAGAACGCCCCTCCTCGGCGCATTCGGACGGGCGGCGCGTCAGGCGGGACGGTGCGCCGTGCGATCGTCCAGCCACCGGCCGCACATCTCGCACAGCCCGCGGTCGTCCAGCGCCAGCACGCCGATACGCTCCCGCAGCCCCGGCCCCAGCGGCGCGAAGCGGGTGAACTCATCCGGCGCGTCCGGCTTTACGCCCACGCTTCCGCATCCCCCGCACTGGTTCACGAACCGGCGCACCTCGGGGACGGTGATCGCCATCTGCTCAAACTCGTTGGGTCGCTTTCCCATGGTTCGCGGCACGGGGTTGGGGCGGGCGGGTCAGCGCCGCCGCTGCATGGTGTGGGCGGTAAACTCGATGGGATCGCGGTCCGGCGTGCGCAGGTACAGATCCAGCAACTCCCTCCGCCGCGCGGACTCACGCGCGTCCAGGCCCGGCGCATCCACCAGCCGGCGCAGGTCCGCTTCCACCTGATCGGGACGCTCGTGCCGCAGCGTGAGCAGGGTAAGGCCCGTAAACGGAAAGCGGTCGAAGTTTTCCAGCAGAAAATCGTGCAGCACCGGCCCGTGGCGCATGTGGAACATGATGATGCGGTCGATGCCGCGCACCGGGTACTGCGGAAACGCGGCCGAATGCATGAGCGCGGAGGCAAAGTTGTTCAGGATGAGTTCGGCCATGGCCAGCACCTCGTCGCGCGTAGCCGTATCGCCGGCCTGCCACCGCGCGTCGGCGTAGAAGTACGGGCGCAGGTACGGACGCTCCACCATCAGCCGCACGTGGTCGGACGATTCGGTGATGGAGCGCTGAATCAGGTGCAGGTCCGGCTGCTTTTGCGCGATCTCCAGCTGCCGCACGCCGTGCTCGATCTGCTCCTTCGCGATCCGCAGCTGCTTGCGGAACACCGTGAAGTTCATCAAGCCCACCAGCACCAGCAGCAGCGTGCCCAGAAAGCCCAGCACCCCGATCCACAGCTCGATCCCCATCCCCGTCTCCCTCTTCCCCGTTGCCGATTGGACGCACCGTGAGCCGTACGATGGCGCCGCGTGGGGATGCGGCGCAACGCGGGCGGGTTGCGGCGGGTGCGCGGCGCGTGAGATGTTGCGCCCGGGGAACGAAGGTTGATCCACACCACGGGCGAGGAACGATGCGGATTCGGGCGTTGCTGATCATCTTCTGCGCGGCGCTGGCCGGATGCCGCGCGTCACTCCCGGCGGCGCGCGCGGCTGGCGAACAGGACGCGTTCTGGGCCTCGCTGCAGCGGATGTGCGGGCAGGCGTACGCGGGCACCGTGGTGAATCCTACCGCCGCGGACACGGGATTCGTCGGCAAGACGCTGGTGATGCACGTGCGGCAGTGCGCGCCCGGCGAGATCCGCATTCCCTTTCACGTAGGCGAAAACCGCTCGCGCACCTGGATCCTCACGCGCACGGACGGCGGGCTGCGGCTGAAGCACGACCACCGCCACGAGGACGGCGGCGAAGACGCCATCACCCAGTACGGCGGCGACACGCGCGGCGCCGGCACCCCCGCCGCGCAGGAGTTCTACGCCGACGCGCACACCGCCACGCTCATCCCCGCCGCCGTGACCAACGTGTGGACGATGGAGGTGATTCCCGGCCAGCGGTTCGCCTACGCCCTGCGCCGCGAAGGCACGGACCGCCGCTTTCGCGTGGAGTTCGACCTGACGCGCCCCGTCGCGGCGCCGCCCGCGCCGTGGGGATATTGAGGTGAACGGGTGAACGGGTGAGCGGGTGAGCGGGTGAGCGGGTGAACGGGTGAAGGGGTGAAGGGGTGAAGGGGTGAAGGGGTGAACGAGTGAAGGGGTGACAAGGGGAATGAGGCCCACTGTCATCCTGAGGGAGCGCCGCCCGTAACTTTCATACCCACCGAAACTTGCGCGCGACCGAAGGATCTTTGTCGGGTCGCGCGAGACCCAGCCCCACGATGGCCGAAACGAGATCCTTCAGTCGCGCGCAAGCGATTGAGTAGCGTCAAGTTCGGGAGGCGCGCTCCCTCAGGAAATCAATGCTCCGGTATGAGCATGAGATTCAGACTCTTGACCACACTCTCGGGAAGTCAACGCTGAACCGTGGGACTGGCGGCTACACTCCGCCGTTCGAAATCAGCCCGCCAGGTGCGGGTGCTCGATAAAGGAATCGCCGCGCGGGGCGAGAACGACCACGCGTGAGCCGGGCTCCCGGCGCGCGTAGCCCCGCGCCATCAGCCGGTCCAGCAGCGCCGCGCCCACCGCCCCCGCCAGGTGCGTGCGCCGCTCGCTCCAGTCCAGGCACCCGCGGCACATTCCCCGCCGCCGCGCCCGCAGCGCCTCCAGGTCAATCCCCACTCGCCCGCACCACGCCTCCCCTGCTTCCGTAAGCCGCAGCGCCTCGTCACCGCCGGCGATCAGCCCCTGCTCGCGCAGCCGCTCCAGCAGCCGCACGCCCGCCTCGCCCGCCAGGTGGTCGTAGCACACGCGCGCCCGCCGCATCCGCTCGTCGCGCGGGCCGCGTGGCGCGGCCTGGGCGCGCGGGGCAATGCTCATCAACCCCTCGATGGCGGCGCCGATCTCGGGCGTGGGGATGCGGAAGTAGCGGTGCCGCCCCTGCCGCGCGATGGCCACCAGCCCTCCGGCGGCAAGCCGCGCCAGGTGGCTGCTGGCGGTGCTGGCCGTGACCCCCGCGTGCAGGGCAAGCTCGGTGGCGGTGTGCGCGCGGCCGTCCATCAGCGCCATCAGCATGGCGGCGCGGGCGGGCTCGCCCACCAGGGCGGCGACGGAGGCCAAATCGATCGTGCTGGACATACTTTGATGATGCGCGAAGCATGGTTCGCCCGCAAGGAGTACGATTCCCACCGGGGCGCGCCGCCCCGCATCCACCGAAACGCGAAGGGAGAACCGATGGCCGCAGGGGAGCACGGATACGCCGCCCGGGTGGTCTGGGAGGGAAACACGGGCGAGGGCACGGCCCGCTACACGGCGTACGGCCGCGAATACAGGGTGGAGATCGGGGGCAAGCCGGACCTGGCGGGCTCGGCGGACCCGGCGTTCCGGGGCGACCCGGCGCGGCACAACCCCGAGGACCTGTTCCTGGCCGCCATCTCCGCCTGCCACATGCTGTTCTACCTCTCCCTCTGCTCGCGGGCAGGCATTCGCGTGCTCGCCTACAAAGACCACGCGGACGGAGTGATGCGGACAAACGCCGACGGTGGTGGGCAGTTCGAGGCGGTGACCCTGCGTCCCGAAGTCGTCGTCGGTGGCGAGGCGGACGCCACGCTCGCGCTGCAACTGCACGAGCGGGCTCACGCGCTCTGCTTCATCGCGCGCTCGTGCAGCGTCCCGATCCGGCACGAGCCGACGGTTGTGAAGGGGTGAAGGGGTGAAGGGGTGAAGGGGTGAGAGGGGTGAGAGGGGACGAGGGGAAAAAAGATGTCGCCTGAGCCTTTACGTCCCAAGCCAGTCATCCTGAGGGAGCCGCCGCGCAAATCCTTCTGTTTGCAGAGTCCATGGCGGCGACCGAAGGACC
>NZ_JBMDXM010000186.1:0-18056 GCF_048594345.1 Longimicrobium sp. | reverse complement strand
GATGGGCCCACCGTCCTGTCGGCTACGGCTGGCCCTGGCGCGAGGCCCCTCCCGTTTCCGAGAGAGATTCTTCGGTCGGCGCAATGGGCTGCGCCGCGTTTCCGCATACCTCGGGAGGGGCGCCTTCCTCAGAATGACAGCGGTGCCCTATCCAAGCGCTCACTCAGATCGGAACGGCAGGCGGCGCGTGGCGGTGCTTTCCTCGACATGGATCATCACGTCGTACTCCTGCGTCAGCCAGGCGGGAAGAAAATACAGATCCGGCGCGGAGGTATCGTACATCGAGCCGACGTGCCGCATCGGCATGGGGCCCGCCAGCCACTCGGCACCCGCGGCCTGGCCGCGGCGCACCGGGCGAAGGTCGACCATGAAGCGCGGCAGGCCCAGGCGGTGGAACTGGTACTCGTAGCTCTCCTCCAGCGCCGGCGGCGCGCCCACGGAGGTGAGCTGGCCGCCGGGCACGGTCACGCTGAATGCGCCGCGGTAGAACGAGAACCCCACGATGCGGTAGGCGTCGCCATGCGTGCGGGCCAGGTGCGAGCCCATCCACGGCTCCCGGTTGGAGATGTGGCCGCTGTGCGCCCACACCACCACCTTGCGCCCCGACGCGGCCGGCCCCGCGATCCAGTCCACCGTCTCGGCCATGTACTGGTCGCGCAGAGCGGGGCCCTGCGACGGGACACGGCGAACGTGCTCGTTCTGCACGACGATGCGCGCGGCCCGCAGCGCCACGTCGTACGCGTCCGCCCCCGTAGCCGCGGCGTAGGCGGTGGCGCCGGCCGCCATCTGCGCGTACGCCGCTTCCACGCCCTGCCGGCACGCCGCCTGGGTGGCCGGCACCGCGCCGCCGTAGAAGCCGCGGCCGTCTTCCCACTCGCGGTAGCAGGCGTACTGCGCCACCGCCGAATCCGCGGACGCGTCGCTCACCTGGCGCAGGTACGCCACCACGTCGTTCATGGCCACGCGGGCATGCTGCACGTCGAAGCCGTGAAAGCTCACTCTGGGCGCGCCGCCGGGGTTCTGGTTGTGCTCCCGCATCCACCGGATCATGGCCAGCACCTCTTCGGTGTTCCAAGTCCAGTACAGCAGGCCGGAGAGAAGCACCTCCGGATCGCCCACGCCGTTCAGGACGTAGTCGTTCATGCGCCTGGCCTCGGCCCAGGGCGCTTCGATGGCGAAGGTGTTGAAGCCGTGCTCCTTGACCAGGTATTCCAGGGCGCGGTGCTTCATCTGAAAGAACTCGCGGGTGCCGTGCGTCTGCTCGCCCAGGCCCACGATCCGCGCATCCCCCACCATCTCCCCGAACGCCGCCAGATCGCTGAAGCCACGGCCGGGCTCGGTGGTTTTCAGCTCCACCACGTTCCGCCGCAGCCAGCTGATGTCTGGCCCATCGGGATTGGGGTCGGCCGGACCCTTTTCGCAAGCCACGGCCGACAGCGCGAGCAGCCCGCAGAGGGGGAGGTGGCGAAGCAGGCGTTTCATGGGGGGATGATGGAAGGAGGGGACGATCTCGCGCGCGTGACTGGTGTAACGCGCGAACCGGCTTTGCACGGACAGTACGGGATTGCATCCGGTCGCCCTGACCTGCGCTGACGATTGGGCCACGGACGACGATCGATGCTGTCCCTCGGCGTCACACGGCGAGAGTTCCGCTGAACCCCAATCCCGAAAGCGTTGATTTCCTGAGGGAGCGCCGCGCCGAACCCGAGCCTGCTCACCCGCTGCGCGCGACCGAAGGATCTCGTCTGCCCCTATGCCGGGCGGAGATCCGAGCGCAGAATCCAGCCCTCGACGTCGTGCCGGCGAGATCCTTCGGTCGGCGCCAAGGTCTTTCGTCCGAGCAGGTTACGCGCGGCGCCTACCTCAGGAAATCAGACTCCTGGTAGATTCTTGAACACACTTTCACGCCCACGAAATGAAGGCGCGGGCGCGGGACAGTGGGTCATCGTCCGCTCACGCCATGCGGCCGATCGGCATCCCCAGCCGCACGGGGTCGCCGGGCTTGATCGAGGGCAGCAGGTCGATACGACCGGGCTCGAACACCAGGACCACGGTGGAGCCCAGGTGGAAGGTCATGATCTCGTCGCCACGCTGGACGGCGATCGGCGGATCGTAGAATTTGGCGGCGGATTGCAGGCCGCGGCGGTTGGTCACCCAGGCGGAGCTGCCCGGCGGCGCGTTCCACGCGGGGTCAAAGGCGGCGCTGATGCGGCCCACGTTGTACGCGCCCACGGCCACCACGGCCGTGCGTCCCAGCGGACCGTCGATGTGGCACATCAGCCGTTCGTTGCGGGCGAACAACTCCGGCATGTGCGCCACCGCCGCCGCGTTCACCGGCAGCAGCGCGCCGGGCACGTGTCGCGCTGCGCAGATCTCGCCGGCGACGGGCGCATGGATGCGGTGGTAGTCCTTCGGCGAAAGGTAGAGCGTGATGAACGCGCCGCCCTCGTAGCGCGCCGCGGCGGCGTCATCCTCCAGCAACTGCCCCACGTCGTACAGCCGGCCCTTGGCCTGGATCAATCGTCCCTCCCGCACGATCCCCAGCTGTCCCACCGCGCCATCCACCGGCGACACGACCACGGACGGATCGCTGGGCCACGTCCGCGCGCCCGCCGCCAGCTTGCGGGTAAAGAAGCGGTTGAGCGTGGGATACGCCTCCAGCGGCAGCTCCGCCTCTGTCGGGTCCGCGCCCACCGCGCGCGCAAAGGCGCCCAGCACGGCCGGGCGCATGGCGGGCGGGATCGGCGCGTCCGCCAGCCGGCCGAAACCGCGGCTCAGTGCCCCCTGCGGCAGGCGCTTCAGCAGGCTGAGCGCGGCGCGCCAGCGCAGATTCGGCAGATCGGGATTCTCGTCGGAACGATGCATGCTCACGGGCTCTTCGCGATCCAATCGGCGGATGGTCCCGCTGCGGACGCGCCGCCGCTCGGGACGCCGCTCACGGCCAGGCCGCCGAATCCGCGCAGGCGGATTTCGTGACGTTGTAGCCGCGGTTTCAACCGCTATTGCGACACCGGCGGATGGTCCGGCTGCGGACGCGCCGCCGCCTGGGACGCCGCTCACGGCCAGGCCGCCGAATCCGCGCAGGCGGATTTTGCGATTTTCCAGCGGCGAAATCATTCGCTCCCGCGGGCGGCCACGCTCGGTTGCTGGTCCATCCGGACGTTGTGGACGCGCCACGTCCCCTGCGGACACGCCTCGGCTGCGGACGCGCCGCCGCCTGGAACGCCGCACACGGCCGGGCCGCCGAATCCGCGCAGGCGGATTTTGTGTAGTTGTTGCCGCGAATTTATTCGCTCTTGTCGGGGCCGGCACGCTTTCGGCCACCAGCGCGCCCCGGCCGGATGCACGCGGCGCGCCGGGACGGGCGCATCGGCCGGCCGGGTGTTAGATTCCGCGGCTTCCGCGTGGCGGGAGCGCCGGAGAATCGCGATCGCATCATCACAACAAAGACGAAAAACAGGCTTGAGCACCACGACCTCCGCATCCACCGCCTTGCGCATCCCCAGCCGCACGCACGTGCTGGCCAACGGCATGCGCGTGGTGGCGCACCACGACCCCGGCGCGCCGCTGGTCACCGTCCACCTGATGTTCCGCGCCGGCAGCCGCGACGAGGTGCCCGGCCGCACCGGGCTGGCGCACCTGCTGGAGCACCTGATGTTCGAGGGGAGCCAGCACGCGCCCAAGGGGCACTTCGACGACGTGCTGGAGCGCGTGGGCGGCAGCAACAACGGCAGCACCTGGCTTGACCGCACCAACTACTACGTCACCGTCCCGTCCAACGCGGTGGAGCTTCCGCTCTGGCTGGAGCGCGACCGCATGGCGTTCCAGCTGCCCATGCTGACCAGCGAGGTGCTGGAGCTGCAGCGCGGCGTGGTGATGAACGAGCGCAAGCAGGCGTACGAAAACCGCCCCTACGGCCTGGCCGACGAGCGGCTGCACGAGCTGCTTTTTCCCGGCGGGCACCCGTACAGCTGGCCCACCATCGGCTACATGCGCGACCTGGAAGCCATTACGCTGGACGACGCGCGCGGATTCTACTCCACCTACTACACCCCCGGCAACGCGGTGCTGGTCTTTGCCGGTGACGTGGAGCCGGGGCGGGCGTTCGCGCTGGCGGAGCGCTACTTCGGCGACATCGCCGCGGGGCCGGTTGTCCCCGCCTCCCCCGCGCCCGCCCTGCCGCCGCCCCCAGCCCAGCGGCGGGCGACCATGGAGGACGACGTCTCCTTTCCCCGCGTGTACCTGGCGTACGCCGTCCCCGGCTACGGCACGGATGACTGGGTGGCGCTGGACGCACTGGCCTACCTGCTGGCCGACGGCGACAGCTCGCGGCTGCAGCGGGCGCTGGTGCGCGACGGCCGGCTGGCGCAGGACGTGGATTCGTACCTGTATCCCACGGCGCTCTGCGGGATGTTCGGCATCGTTTGCACGGCGCGGTCGGAGATCGACCCGCAGGCGCTGGAAGACGCCGTGCGCCGCGTGCTGGACGACGTGGCCCGCGACGGGGTGACGGACGACGAGCTGACCGGCGCCGTGAACCGCGTGCGCCGCGACCACGTGGGCCAGCTGGCCACGGTTGAGGAGCGCGCCGACGCCCTGGCCTACGCCGCCACCGTGCTGGGCGACGCCGAGGCGCTGAACGGCGTGCTCGACGCGTACGCAAAGCTGACGGTCGACGACCTGCGCCGCGTGGCCGGGGAGTACCTGTCCGCCGAGCGCTGCGCCACGCTGGTGGTGCTGCCCGGCGAAGGGTCGGAAGCGGACGACGACGAGGAGGTGCGCGATGCCGCATAACGGAACCGTCGCCGTCCTTCCGGCGCCCGTCCCCGGTGCGCCGCCGCGGCCGCGCGTTCCCCGCCCCGAGCGCTGGGTGATGGAGAACGGGCTGCGCGTGGTGGCCATCCAGAAGCGCGGCATCCCGCAGGTCGTCCTGCGCCTGGCCATCCCCGCGGGCGGCGCATCGGACCCCGCGGCGTACCCCGGCACCGCGTCCCTCGTCGCGCACCTGCTGACGGAGGGCACGCAGTCGATGACGGCGGACGAGCTGAACGCGCGGCTCGACCTGCTGGGCGCGTCCGTGCACGCCAGCACCGGCCACGACTGGGCCGAGGTGGAAGCCATCCTGCTTACGGACACGATGGACGAGGGGATCGCGCTGATGGCGGAGGTCGCCACCCGCCCCTCGTTCCCCGAGCAGGAGACGGAGCGCGTGCGTGCCGAGTCGCTGGACGCACTCGTCGCCCGCGAGGACGAGCCGGCCAACGTGGCGGACGACCGCGTGGCGCTGGAGGTGTTTGGCGAGGCGCACCCGTACGGCCACCCGTCGTTCGGCACGGCCGCGGGGATCGCGTCGGTGCCGCGCGAGGCGCTGGCGGAGTTCCACGCGGCGCGCTACCGGCCCCAGGGGTCGTTCCTGGTGGCCGCGGGCGACTTTGATCCCGCCGTGCTGCGCGCGCGGCTGGACGAGGCGTTCGCCGGCTGGACGGGCGCCGTGGAGCGCGTCCCCTACCCCGCCGGCCCGCCGGCGCCCGCCAACGCCGGGCAGGCCGTGGTGGTGCCGTGGGACGACGCGGCGCAGTCGGAAATCCGCATCGCCGGCGCGGGGCTGGACCGGCGCTCGCCCGAGTGGCTGGTGGGGGCCGTCGCCAACTACGTGCTGGGCGGATCGACCATCACCGGCCGCCTGGGCGCCAACCTGCGCGAAGACAAGGGGTGGACGTACGGCGTGCGCTCCGCCTTTCACGCGGGCCAGGCGATCGGCGGGTGGGGCGCGGACACGGCGGTGGAGGTGGCCGTGACGGCTGACGCGGTGGGAGAGATGATCGGCGAGATGCGGCGGATGGCGACGGAGCCGGTGCCGGACGACGAGCTTCGCCGCGCCAAGGACGCGATGATCCTGTCCCTGCCGCGCGTGTTCGAAACGCCGGGCAGCATCGCCAGCCGCTTTGTGACCATCGAGGCGTTCGGCCTTTCGGACGACTACTGGGAGCGCTACCCCGACGCCATCGAAGCGGTGACGGCGGACGACGTGCTCGCCATCTCGCGCCGGTGCTTCGATCCGGAGCGGCTGGTGCGGGTGGTGGTGGGCGGGGGGATGTAGACGGCACGGGGTCGGGGACGCAGAATCGACGCCTGCGATCGGAATGCGTCCGCGGGGTGCCCCTCCCCCGGCCCCTCCCCGTTCGTTCCTCACGGAGAGGGGAGAATTCGATCCCGCTTCGACCGGGCGCGTCGCGAGCAGGTACGACGTTTATACCCTCTCCAGCTTGCGGGAGAGGGTGCGAGCCTAAGCGAGCGGGTGAGGGCCCAAACGGGTGCGCCCGCGCGGAAGTCTGCGCGGGCGCCGGGTGCCGCGTTACGAATGGAGACTCAGAACACGTTGCCGTCGCGCTCGCCGCGCCACACGGCGTCGTCGTCGGCTTCGTCGCGCACTTCCACCACCTCCATCGCGGGCACGGGGACGTTTTGCGAGTACCGCATCATCCCCTCCCACCCGCAGGCGGTGCACCAGCGGCGACCCAGAAAGCGGCGGACGTTGTGCATCATCCGCTGCCTGAGCAGCAACGTCTCTCCGCCACAGCGCGGACAGTCGCGTCCGGCGGGGAGCAGGGCGACGAGCAGCGCCAGCGGGGCCAGCAGCATCACCACCCAGAGCGCCGTCATGAACATCCAGAACATCTCGTCCTCCTTGCTGCCACTCGGGGTGGTTCCCGGTTGATCGTCGCGGGCGCGGGTCACGCTGCCGCCACCGCTCTTGCCCCACTCGCTCAGGCAAACCCCGTACCCATCCGCCGCCAGCGGAGCACCCTTCCAACCGGGGCCTGCGCCTTGCACTTCCGCGTCTCCTTCTCCCACCGCCGCGGCGGCTCCAGATGGCGCCCAAATCCATGATCCTGCTACCGGTTGACCCGCTCCGTCCGGACCCTGAAGCGCTCCGGCGGGCGGCCGAAGTACTGCGCGGCGGCGGCCTGGTGGCGTTCCCCACGGAAACCGTCTACGGGCTGGGCGCCCACGCGCTGGACCCCGCCGCCGTCGAGCGTATCTACACGGCCAAGGGGCGCCCGTCGTACAACCCGCTCATCGTCCACGTGGCGGATGCGGGGGCGGCGCGGGCGCTGGCGTCGGCGTGGCCGGACGAGGCGGAGCGGCTGGCGGGGGCGTTCTGGCCCGGGCCGCTGACGCTCGTGCTTCCCAAACACGATTCAATCCCCCTTTCCGTCACCGCGGGGCTGCCGAGCGTTGCTCTGCGCGTCCCCGCGCATCCGGTGGCGCACGCGCTGCTGGCACTGGCCGGCATCCCCGTCGCGGCGCCCAGCGCCAACCGCTCCACCGGTGTGTCGCCCACCACGGCACGGCACGTGGCGCGCAGCCTGGGCGAGCGGGTGGACGTCATCGTGGACGGCGGCCCCTGCCCCGTGGGCATCGAGTCCACGGTGCTCAGCCTGGCCGGCCCCGTCCCCACCCTGCTGCGGCCGGGAACGATCTCGGTCGATGACCTGCGCCCCGTGATCGGCGACGTTGCCCTCCCCTCATCCGCCACCGAGGAGACGGCTGCGCGCCCTTCGCCCGGGATGCTGGACCGCCATTACGCGCCGCGCGCCACCGTCCGCATCCTCCCCCACGCGGAGCGGACGCGGACGCTGGCGGATGCGGCGCAACGGGTGAATGAAGGGATGCGGGTCGGCGCGTTGCTGCTGGAGGATGCCGGCGACCGACGCATCGCGCCGGTCGTGCGGATGCCCGACGACCCCGCCGCCTACGCCGCGCGCCTCTACGCCGCGCTGCACGAGCTGGATGACGCCGGCTGCGACGTGATTCTGATCGATCCGCCCCCCGACGCGCCCGCCTGGGCTGGCGTCCGCGACCGCCTGCGCCGCGCGGCGACGGCCTAAACGATGAACGCTGGCCGCGACGCGGCTTGGCGGACACTGTCACTCTGAAAGGGTGTTGAGAAACTCGGTACGGTCGTACGCCAGCGCACAGTCATCCTGAGGGAGCGCCACGCGGAACCTTAAGAAACACAAGAGCTTACGCGCGACCGAAGGACCTTCTCTCCGCCACTGTGAGACCAGGTGCGGTGCATGATGCCAGCCTCACGCTTCTGCCGGCAAGGTCCTTCGGTCGGCGCCAGAGTATTGTGTATGAACAGGTTTGAGAGCGGCGCCTCCCTCAGGATGACTGGCACGAACCGAAGTTTCTCAACACCCTCGGAGGAAGGCGCACCCGCGATCCCGTTGGAAGGCACCGAAGCATGCGCGCCGACCGAAGAATCTGCCGGATGGGCCCACCATCCTGTCGGCTGCGACTGGGCCTGGCGCGAGGCCCCGCCCGTTTCCGAAAGAGATTCTTCGGTCGGCGCACCGGCTGCCGGGGGTTGCCGAACGCCCGTGGCGGCGCCTTCCTCAGAATGACAATGGTCGTCCATACGTAGTGTTTCCGCGGATTTGTGGATCGGATACGCTGGTGTCGGCTGAGAAATCGACGCGCATCTGCGTTGATCGCGATCAAGGATCTGGACGCGTCACGTGTTTCGGTTTATGTTTGGTTCACTGATGCGCACTCCGCGCACTTGCACTCCCCACCTCAGTCGTTCGGAGGCTCCCGATGGCCGTCCTGACCTCGCATCGTCCGGGCACGTTTTCGTGGGTAGATCTGGCCGCCCACGACGTGGACGCGGCGGTGCGGTACTACACGCAGCTGTTCGGCTGGAAGGCGGAGCGCATGCCGTACGGCTCTGGCCCGGATGAGGTGTACGTGATGCTGCGCAAGGACGGCCACGACGCGGCGGCGCTGTACAGCATGGACGTCACGCAGAAGTCGCAGGGAATGCCCTCCACCTGGCTGTCGTACGTTACCGTGGAGAGCGCGGACCGGACGGCGGCCCGCGCACGCGAGCTGGGCGCCACGATCCTGGCGGATGCGTTCGACGTGATGGACGTGGGGCGCATGGCGCTGATCGGCGACCCCACCGGCGCCATGTTCGCCGCGTGGGAGCCCCGGAAGCACATCGGCGCGGGGGTCAAGGACCAGCCGGGCTCGCTCTGCTGGAACGAGCTGGCCACGCGCGACATGGCCGGCGCGGCGACCTTCTACGCCGCGCTCTTCGGCTGGACGCCGGCGCCCTTCGAGGACAGCCCCGTACCGTACACGATGATGATGAACGGCGAAACGCCTGTGGGCGGCATCTACACCATGCTGCCCGGCATGGAGGGCGTGCCGCCGCACTGGGCGCCGTACTTTGCGGTGGAGGATACGGACGGCACCCTGCGCCGCTCCGAGGAACTGGGCGGAACCACCGTGGCGCCGCCGGACGACATTCCCGGCATCGGCCGGCTGGCGGGGCTGCGCGATCCGCAGGGAGGGACGTTCTGGATCCTGGCGCCGCCGCGGTCCTGACACGCCCTGGCGGAGCAGATTCAGAGGCCGAAACTCGGGGGGCAAACGCCGCGTATGACGCCGCTCCAGTGCAGCGGGCCGATGCACTGGCGGAATCGGGGGATCGTACGTAATCTGGTGCCGCGGCACACGATCCCACCCGCGGCCGCCCTTATCACCCGCAGGAAAACCAGGATGACAACCGCACTTTCCATCCGCAGGCTGGGTACGCTCTCCGCGTTCGCGCTGCTGGTCGGCGCCGCGGCGGCCGAGACCGCCAGCGCCCAGATCGGCGGCCGCCTGCGCGGCGCCGTGAACCGGGTTACCGGTGGACGCATCAGCGTAGAACAGCTTACCGGGGGCAACCACCCCATTACCACCAGCCTGGAGCACGCGCGCTGGGCGGTGGATTCGCTCGACAACTTTACGCCGCGCGAAAGCAAGCGCTCCATGCTTGAGCTGCAGCGCACGCCCAACGGCGGCTTTGTGCTGCAGCCCGGCTACTGGGAGATGCACACGCAGAGCTACTGCCTCAAGGCTGGCACGCACGGCCCCGGCGGCGGCGACGGCTACCTGTTCGCGCCCACCGCGGGCCCGGCCGAGGACGCGGTGACCACCATCCTGCGCAACTCGGTGAACCACCCCGAGATCGCGCAGAGCGAGATCCAGACGCTGCTGTGGGCCATCATCGCGCGGGCCAAGTTCGAGGACCTGTCGCCGCAGCACAAGGCGACGGCGTCGCGGCTGCTCACCCCGCAGCAGCTCACCGCGCTCAACCGCAGCGCGCTGGACCTGATCCCCGGCGACGAGATGGGCGCGCTGATGAACCGCGTTCCCGGCCCGCTGCGCCAGATCGTCGAGGCCGAGAACCAGCTTCGCCGCATGGTGACGGACCCGGGCGCCAGCTTTGCCGAGATGGAGCGGGTGGCCGTGCTGGCGGGCGCCGTGGGCATGGGCCCCGGCAGCCGCGCGGTGCCCAGTGGCCGCTGGTCGCTGCACCCGGACGGGTACTACGTCCGCTACATCCCGCAGGGGTACAGCTACACGGTCACGCAGATCTGGGTGCCGCAGGGCAGCCCGGCCGTGGGCAAGGAGTACGACCCTGCCACGCACATCGCTGTACCCGGCAACACCAGCCGGCAGCGCCTGGTGCAGTCCGGCCGCGCGCATCAGGGCCACTGAGCCGCGACGGATCGGATGAAGGCAAGCGGGCCGGCGAGCAATCGCCGGCCCGCTTTGCGTTACGACTGTCTGAACATCGAGCGTTGATTTCCTGAGGAGCGCCGCGCGATCTCTGGCCTCCACACTGCACCTTGCGCGCGACCGAAGGACCTCCTCTCGGCTGCGCCGGGGCCGGAATCGAGGCATGAAGCCGGTCCCACGGTTATGCCGGCGGGATGTTCGGTCGGCACCCGAGCGTGGCGGTTGATGCGTAACACCAGTCATCTTGAGGGAGGCCCCGCGCCCCAACCTGCTGACGCGACGCAGCTTGGCACCGACCGAAGGACCTTGTCGGTAGAACCGTGAGGCTGGATCTCTGCACAACCCTGTCCCTCATGGCGGCGGAGAACTTCTATCCCAACGCGTGCGCGCGGCGGAGACGGATGCGGGCGCTCGCGCGGTGTGCGAGGGCGCGCAGCGGACCATGTACCGCTACAGCAAGTGGCCCACGCAGGCCACCTACAACCTGTGCAAGAACGCCATCCTGGAACTGCGCGAGGATTACCGCCGCGCCCGCGGCGACGCGTACACGGCCAAGGATTTCCACGAGCGGCTGATGCGGATGGGGACCATCGCCGTGGGCTACATCCGCGAGTACTTTCTCGCTCAGGCCAGCAACTGCGCCGGCTGCGTCTGAGGCAAGCCGTGAACACCAGCGCGGCCGGATCTCACAATCGCGTGATCCGGCCCTCCTGTTTTATCTTTAAGTGTTACCGATTCGGAAGTACCTCAGATTGGGAGACGGCGATGCGTCGGGATCTCGGAAAGATGGGCGAAAGTCTCCTGCGAGGGTGGGGCGCAGAGGTCGGTCTCATTGTAAACAACTCGGACGATCATGACGCAGCAGGCTGGGACTTTCACCTTGAATGGCCCATTGAGGATCATGAGAAATCATCTACCACCTTCCCTCTGGATCGACGCCCAGCTCCGATTCAGTGCCTAGTGCAGGTCAAGTCAACTGCGTCGAAACGAAGACGCTGGTCCGTAAAGCTGAGCAACTGGTGGCGCTTCGTTCAAAATCCAGTACCAACGTTCTTCCTTGTGCTGGAGTATGGCACTGCAGATGGATGTCAGCGGGGGTTTCTCATCCACGTCGGAGAGTCCTACATCGAACGCGTGTTAAAGCGTCTGCGCGAACTCACAGTGAGTAAACCCGACGTAAAGCTGCACGAACACACGATGGATTTCACATGGGGCAAAGACGACGAGATCTCGATACTCAACGGATCAGGGCTTGCTTCAGCTGTGCACAGCCATGTTGGGTTGGGGCTCGAAGAGTACGTTGCTCGCAAGCAGCAGTTTCTTGCGAAGGTAGGGTATGAGAAAGTCGCGCAGAAGTTCCGAGTAAAGCCTCGGTTTCCTGATGATTGGCTCGGCAGTCCAGAAGACTTGTTGGTTGATTTCGCGTTAGGACTTCTACCGCACTTGGAGGTAGAGACTGGCGAAGTTATCGACCTACGTTTTGGCATACCGGCAGTGCTTCCAGAGCCTCTGCCCAAATCCGAATTACACCTCGTCAACCGCACTCCAACTGGGCGCGGAACCATTCGCCTGCGGGCCCAACCGCCCATCCAAGAAGTGCTCCTTAATGCAGAGGTCTACTTACCGCACGGGGTTGAGGTCAGTGACGAACATGTGAGAGTACGATATTCGACAGCATTCCTTGATATGACCATTGGGCTAACTGGCGGGCGACCGCTCGAATGGCAGCTAAAACTTCCATCCATCAGAGCGGCGCATCGGCTTGCCGATCAGCAACCCGCTGCAAATCTCATTCTGTTCCTTCATGAGGCGTCCGGCCAAGAGATCGAGCTTCAACTCACGTTCGAAACGCAACTATTTAGATCTGGCCAGATGGTGCTTCCCGGTCCACCCTCGGGCCCACTCGTGGAATGGGCCGGAAGAGCGAAAAACGCGTGGGCGATTGCTCGTTATTTTGAGATAGAACAAGACGTAACTACCTCCGCAGCCGAATTAGCCAGATATCGCAGGCAACTGCACCTTCTTGCATCGATACTTCGAAGCGCACCAGCATATTTTCGGGTTGAGTTTGCCTTGGCCGATGGCGAACTTCGGCCGGGTATACCATGGTGCGTACCGATGGCAGCAACGGCACGCTTAGGCCAATTCCAAGTCCAATCATCATTCTTGATGATTGGAGATGTGAAGGCGACTGGTGCGATTATGAGTGGGAAACCAGGGTACTTGTTTCAGAGTAGTGAGGTTCGCCGGCTCCAACAAAAGCTTTTCCGCGATCCTGAAGAACCAGATTTATCAGATGGTGATCTCGTCAACCTAATCTCCGATCAGCACAAGGATGAGATGCAAGTCTTGCGGATACAAGACTTGCCTTGGTTGAGGCAGAAGGTGCGACATAATCCGGCTGCACCCCTCCCGGCACGGTTGCTGCCCGGCGAGTCGGCTCCACAAGATGACCTACATTGACGAGGAGCCGCGGATGCGGATGCAGGTACGCAGTTCGGGATGCATGTTCAGCATCATCGCCTCGATCATCCTGACCATCGTTCTGAACCTGGCGCTGCGCGGCTGCTCCGGCGGCGGGCCCGGCTGGTAAACCGAAGCGCCGGCCCCACGCGGGAGCCGGCGCTTTGTCATCCGCCGAAACGTCCATCACGGCTCTACGCGCGCGTCCGAACCCGGGGGCGAGCGCCAAGCCGGCTCGCCCAGCGCGCGGATGTCCGCGTTGGCGCGGGAGAGCACGGCGGTGCGGCCGCAGATGCCCGCCCGGGGCAATTCGCCGGGACGACCGTCGGTGTACACCAAGTACGACTTGCCGTGTTCGAAGGGAAATCCGCAGTCCCCGCCGCCCCATCCCGTCATCAGGACCACCGTCTCCGACTCTACACCTTTCCACGCGCGGTCCACGCGCAGCGTTACGACCCGCTGCGTCCAGGAACCGTGCGCAGAACCCATGATCGTGTCACGCACGGCGACCACGCTGCCGGTGAATACCGCCTCGGCGGATTCCAACGAACTCGGCACGTCGCCAGGGGGCGCGCACGAGCAGAAACCGGTCTCGCACGGCGGCGCCATCCACATCCAGCCGAGCAGGGCGAAAACGCTGAGCATCATCGGGTTTCCGGAGAAGGGAGCAGCGACCGCGGAAGAAACGAAGCGGGCGCCGGAGTGTGAACCCCGGCGCCCGGCATCCGTTCCTTGAACCCTGATCCACGAGATCAGCCCGCGAACTCAGACGGTCTCCAGCAGCCACCCGTCATTCCTCCACACGTCCGCCCCGGCTCCAGCGGCGCCACCGGTGGGCGGGCTGGCCCAGTTCGTGGACGTCCGCCCGCGCCTGGGAAACCGCTGCGGTGCGTCCGCACATCCCCGCACGGAGCACGCCGCCGTTCTCGTGCGCATACACCAGGTACGACTCGCCGCGACGGAACGCGAACCCGCAGTCGCCGCCGCCCATTCCCGTCAGCACGACCACCAGGCGAGACTCGACGCCTTTCCACGCACGGTCCGCGCGCAGCGTTACGCGCCGCACCGGCCACGCGTGCTCTCCGACGGCGATCGTGGTGTCGCGGACGGAAAGCACACGGCCGGTGAACACTGCGTCCGAAGCCGCCACCGCGGCTGGCACGTCCGCCGGAGCCGCGCACTTGCAGAAGGCGGCTTCGCAAGGCGGCGTGATCCACAGGGAGCCGAGCAGGGCGAGAAAGCTGAGCATCATCCGATTACGAAAGAGGTCTGCGCCGTCCCCGCGAAGCCGAGCGGGGCGCCGGAGGTGTGACCCCGGCGCCCCGCATCCGTTCCTTCAATCTACCGATCCGCCTTACCAGCCGACGGGCTTGCCCTGGTTCTGGCGGTCCAGCCACGCCTTGAGCGGCGCAAAGTACTCCAGCATGGCGCCGGCGTCCATCCGCCGCTCGCCCGTCATCTCGTACAGCGTCTGCTCCCACGGCTGGCTGCTGCCGGCCTCCAGCATGCGCTCCAGCTTTGCCCCGGCGGCCTCGCTGCCGTAGAACGAGCAGCGGTGCAGCGGGCCCGTGTACCCCGCCTCGCGGCAGAGCGAGCGGTAGAACTGAAACTGGAGGATGCGCGCCAGAAAGTACCGCATGTAAGGCGTGTTGCCGGGGATGTGGTACTTGGCGCCCGGGTCGAAGTCCGCCTCGCTGCGGGCGACCGGCGCCGCCACGCCCTGGTAGCGGTTGCGCAGCTCCCACCACGCGGCGTTGTAGTTGGCCGGCGTGATCTGCCCGCTGAACACGCCCCAGCGCCACTTGTCCACCAGCAGCCCCCAGGGCAGGAACGCCACCTTGTCCAGCGCCTGCCGCAGCAGGAGCGCCGTGTCGGCCGCGGTCGTGGGGGCGCGGTCCAGCAGCCCCACCTGCACCAGGTACTCGGGGGTAATGCTGAGCGCCACCGCATCGCCAATGGCCTCGTGAAAGCCGTCGTGCGCGCCGTTGCGGAAGAGCGGCGGCTGGTTGCGGTACGCGCGCTGGTAAAAGCTGTGCCCCAGCTCGTGGTGGATGGTGACGAAGTCCTCGGCCGTGGGCTCGATGCACATCTTGATGCGCAGGTCCTCCTGGTCGTCGATGTCCCACGCGCTGGCGTGGCACACCACGTCTCGGTCCGCCGGCTGAACCAGCATGGACCGCTGCCAGAAGGTGGCCGGCAGCGAATCCATCCCCAACGAGGTGAAGAAGCGCTCGCCAAAGCGGGTCATCGCCACCGCGTCCAGGTTCTTGGCCCGGATGAGCTGCGTCAGGTCGAACCCGGTGCCCGGCGAGTTTTGCGGGGCCACGACGGGGTAGATGTTGCCCCACTCCTGCGCCCATACGTTCCCCAGCAGGTGCGCGGGGATCATCCCGTTGGGCGGGACGACGGACGGCCCGTACTGCTGCACCAGGCGCGCGCGGACGTACGCGTGCAGCGACTCGTACAGCGGCTGAAGCTGCAGCCACAGCCGCTCGGTCTCGGCGGCCAGGCTGTCAGGGTGCATCTCGTACTGCGAGCGCCACATGGCCCCGGTGTTGGGGTGCCCCAGCTCGCGCGCGCCCTTGTTGGAAAGCTCAACGAAGCGCGCGTAGCGGTCGCGCATGGGGGCGCCCACGCGGTGCCAACCCTGCCACACGTCCAGCAGCTGCGCGGCGTCGCGGCTGCTGGCCATGATCCGCGTGATCCCGCCGATGTCCAGGCACTCGCCGCCGGGGCGGCAGTACTCGCCGCGCCCGTAGTCGGCCTCCATGCTCACCTGCGTGCGGGTGAGCTCCGACGCTTCTTCGGGGTTCCCCGGCGGCGGCGCGGTCAGGGCCAGCTTGAGGATGTTGAACTTGCGGCGCAGCTGCGGATCCAGCTGCACGTCGTCGTAGCGGCGGGCGGCCAGGGCGCGCTGCTGGACGGCGACGGCAAGGTTCTTGGCCGCCTCGGCCGACATGGACTCGGTGTCGGTGGTGATGTAGGTGGCGGCCACCCACGACGCCTGGTTGCTGCGCACCTGCAGCTGCGCCAGCTCGCGCTCGGCCTCCTGGATAAAGGCGGCGGCTTCCTGCGCGGTGGCGGGCCCGGCGGCCGGCTGCTGCCGCGGCGCCGGCAGGTCGGGCGGCGGGGGGCTGGCAGGCCCGCCGCATGCCGCCACGCCCAGCGCGGCCAGCACGCCCAGGCGGGCGAAGAGGTTGCGATGCATACGCTTGTGGTTTTTCCGGTTGCGATACTCAGGCTTCAGGGGAAGCCGGATACAATCGCTCCCGGGGCTTCGTTCCACAAGTCCGAACGACGGATTTCACGCGGAGACGCGGAGGAAAAGAGAGAGCCGCGGAAGATCAGCTCCTCCGCGGCTCCGCATCTCCAATCCGCATAAAGACTGCGTCCGGAAGATCACTGTCATTCAAAGCACGAGTGATACTCAACCCACCCACGCTGAAGAGGCCCACTGTCATCCCGAGGTAGTGCCACCCGTAACTTTCATGACCCCAAAATCTTGCGCGCGACCGAAGGATCGTTGTCGGGTCGCGCGAGACCCAGCCGTCGGGAGTTCCCAAGTCAGGGCGCCGGCGAAGAAACTCTGCCGGAACGGGCCCAGACTCGCGCCGAAGCCAACGTAGCCGACAGATCGTGCACCCAGCGTAAAGATTCTTCGGTCGGCGCACGGGCGATGGTGCACGCCGGACAGGACGGGGCGCGCGCCTTCCTCAGAATGACTGTATCCGCAGCGTGTTGCAGGCGCTGGTTTTCCGGATGTCGGATTCGGTCTACCTGGCTCCGCGTGCGGCGCGCGAGATTTCTCCTTCGGGCGATCGCGACGCGCGCCAGATCCACCAGATCAGCGGCAGCTGCAGGGGCAGGCGTATCCAGAGCAGCGCTTCGTGCCAGATGGGTTTGTCCGCGGCGCGGGCGGCGAGGAGCATCTGCAGGTTGGCGGGCCAGACGGCGATCAGCAGCAGGATCAGGCCGATGCCGGCCGCGCGGCGGGTGCGCGGGATCAGCAGGCCCATGCCGCCCGCCATCTCCAGCACGCCGCTCAGGTAGACCAGCTCCAGGTGCCAGGGCAGCCACGGCGGCATGATGCGCACGTAGCTCGCGGGGATGATGAAGTGCATCATCCCCGCGAACACGAAGATCCCCGCGAGCACCCGCCGCGACGTGCGGCCGCTCATCCGCACCACATCCGGCGCGGCATTCGCCGGTTCCTCAGTTGAGCAGCGCCGCGATCCCGGCGGCCACGCCGGTGAAAAAGCCCACGATCATCGCGCGAAGCATCCAGCGGCGAAGCACGGTGCCGGGGATCTGGCTGGGGAAGTTCTGGACCATCGTTCCATCTGGGATAAGGGTGTCCGATCTGCGGCGATGCTGCCGATACGGTGTGAAGCACGCGGGAGTTTCGGATGGGTGATGGATGAACTGGACTTCTGTTTGCCTGACCGCAGCGCCGTCTTCGAGGACCGGCCGGTGCTTGGCTCGCGGCCGCACGGGCTGGAGCCCGCGCTGCCACGGGACCGGGTGCCCGGAGAAAGAGCCCGGCAGAACCTGGCGGATCGGTGTCATTCTGAGGAAGGCGCCCACCCCGATCCGTCCGGCTTGCACAATCGCCCGTGCGCCGACCGAAGAATCTGCCGGATGGGCCCACCACCCTGTCGGCTGCGGCTGGGTTCGGGGCGGGCCCCGCCCGTTTCCGACAGAGATCCTTCAGTCGCGCACAAGCTTATGTGGTTTTGAGAGTTACGGGTGCGCGCTCCCTCAGGATGACAGTGATTTCCCAGATGCGCCGAAGTGATTTCCCGCATACGCCGAAGTGATTTCCCCGATGCGTTGCCACGGGACCGGGTGCCCGGAGAAAGAGCCCGGCAGAACCTGGCGGATCGGTGTCATTCTGAGCTCGACTTTGTCCAAGTTGACATCGTGACGCGGCGGGAGGTCTCGCCCAAACACCCGTCCAGTTTACATTGGGTGCATGTGCTTTCCTATCGCCGCCGCTGGATCCGGATTCGCCGAGT
>NZ_JBMDXM010000185.1:0-20521 GCF_048594345.1 Longimicrobium sp. | reverse complement strand
CCGCGCTCCCGCTCCAGCGGGTTGCTGTCCATCACCCGCTCCGCCACGTGCTGGTTGTCACGGAACGTCCCCGCCTGGCGGAGCATGTGGTCCACCAGCGTGGTTTTTCCGTGGTCCACGTGGGCGATGATGGCGATGTTGCGAATCGGCATATTCCAGAGGGACAGGGTCCGGGGGACAGGGTACAGCCAGCGAAAGGCTTGCCGCCCCGCCGCACGTCCGCGTTTCCAAAACCAAAGCAACGAAAGGCGGGCGCCTCGTTCAGGAGGTGCCCGCGCTTCCGGGACAGCCATGTAAAATAGCGAAGATTTGCCGTAGCGTCCAGCCCTGCGGGCCGTTCATCCATCCCGCGCGGAAGGGAATGGACGGAAAGACGCGCGGAGCCCCCGGCGGGGCTGGCGTTTCCGTTTGCAACGAATCGGTGTAACGAATCGACGCCGGACTCTATTCCCCCCCGCTCATGGACGATACGGATACGGCGAAACGAACAAGAGCGGGCACCTGGGAAAGAGGTGTCCACTCTTGCGGCAACCGCGTACTTTACCGCCACGGACGTGCATGGTCCAGCCCTTGCTGGCGCATAACGCACTCGGCTCTTGGCACGCGCCCTGCGCGCGCGTAGCTTGTCGGGGCGGCAGTACAGTTCAACACCTCTTGCGTACGGGCGAGGAAATGGCCAGAGAGACGGGAACGGTGAAGTGGTTCAATCCGGAAAAGGGCTTCGGCTTCATCGCCCGTGAAAACGGCGAAGGCGACGTCTTTGTCCACCACAGCGCCATCCAGGGGGGCGGGTTCAAGACGCTGGTTGACGGCGAGCGCGTGGAGTTCGACGTGGTGCAGGGCCAGAAGGGCCCGGCGGCGGAGAGCGTCGTGCGTCTTGACGCGCCCGCGGGCGGCGGTGACAGCGGCGGCCGCGGCGGCTACGGCGGCGGCGGCGGTGGCCGTGGCGGCGGTGGCTACGGCGGCGGTGGTGGCGGCCGTGGGGGTGGCGGCGGCTACGGCGGCGGCGGTGGCGGGTACGGCGGTGGGGGCGGCGGCTACGGCGGCGGCGGTGGTGGTGGTGGCCGCGGCGGCCGTGATCGCGACCGCGACCGCGGCGGCGATCGCTGGTAGGCGCGGCATAGCGAGGCCCGGGCCTGTGTTGGCCGGGCCTCGCGTGCGCTTCACTACGTCGGGAGAACGCGGGCCGCCGCACGATCGGAGCGGCGCGCCCGCTGTCCCTGCGCCACCGTCAGGCGCAGCAGAGCGAGGCCCCGGCCATGGCGGCGGGGGCCTCGCTCTGCTTCAGACGTCGAGGAGAAGCGGCCGCTTAGAAGTTGTAGCGGCGCGCTGCGCGCTTGCGGTCCTTGTGCCGGCGGCGCTCGGCGGCCTTTTCCTTGGCCTTGCGAGCTTCGCTGGGCTTCTCGTAGAACCGCTTGCGGCGCATGTCCTTGAACAGGCCCGAGCGAATCATGCGGCGGCGGAACTGCTTCAGGGCCCAGTCCAGGCGGTCGGTCTCCGCGAGCTGAATCTCTACCACGACGATCCCTTCCAGGATGAAAGAAAAAAGACCTGGCGTTCGTGTCCAGGTCCAACGAACCCGTCACATCCGCGATTTCCACGGCATAGCAGCCCTATAAACTAGGCACGCCAGCCCTGCAAGTCAACGGATGGCGGCCATCTTTTGTGCTCCACGCGCACCGCCAGCCGAACCCGCGGCTTGAAACAGGAGCCTCCCGCAGCACATAAATCATTGATGTACATGCGGTTATGCATTGCACCGCCGAACTGTCATTTTGGGAGAGCGCCGCGCCGATTCCCCCAGCCAGACACCCGGCGCAAGACAGAGAGATTTACTCTCCGGCCGCTGGCGCCTGTTTCACAGGTACGACGACGGTTCGGTGCGTCCCGCGACGCCTCTCCTACTCTGCCGCTGACTCAATCTCCCTCACCAGGTCCTCGTCCGACAGGTTCTCGTCCCAGCCGCCGGGCAGTTCCAGGTTCACCGACATGGCGCCGCCGCTGGGCGTGCACACCACGCGGTAACGGTCCGTCCCCTCCACCCGCGCCGCCTCGCTCTTTCCGTCCTCCGAAAGTCCCGCGTACGCTTCCACGCAGCTCCACGTGGTCCCCTCCCCGTCCGTCACCTCGCGCGGCATCCGTTCTTTCTCCTCAATCTGATGTGATCCAGATTTCCGGTTCGGGTGCGGAAATCATGCCGGGGGCGACATCGGTTTCTGACCCACGCCTGCATTGGGATAGCAGACGGTTGACTTGGCCAAGTACGTACAATACCCTTTAAAGACGACAAATCACAGCCCAACGGGAGGTTCTTGTGAAAAAACTGCGTCTCGACCCTGAAAAGCTTGCGGTAGAATCTTTCGACACCAGTCCAGGGGCAGTACCTGAGCGCGGCACCGTGCATGGGCGCGAGTTTGCCCATACACCGGACACGTTTTGCGCCTCTCCATCAATGGAATGCTCTGTGTATTCCTGTGAACATACATGTGAGTGCATCCACACCGCCCAGGACTGTGTTCCGCCTCTGACACACTAGACGATATCAGACGACCACACGATTGGCGGCTGGTGGATTTTTCACCGGCCGCCTTTTCGATTCACCCTCATAGAGCGAAACTGTGAACTCACTCGTGTGAATCGGCGTTACCAAACTGGCGGAATACAAGCGCACGGCGGCGTCCTTCGTCCACAAAATCCACTTATACCTCTTGTTGGAGGGACCGGACAGCTCCTTTGAATCATCGCTCGCTCAGCGGTGAGCAGTACGATTTCGCGGGGTGTCGCTGCTCGCGGGACACAAAAAGACCCACGCTCCACCCGATTCGGCTCAACCGGGTAGAGCGTGGGCTCTATTTTCGAACGGGTCAGCTGCGGCGCCTGGAGAGGCTGTGGTAGCCGATCATCTTGTGCACCAGCTTGGCGACGACGAAGTCCGGCGCCGCGTTGCCGCCGATCGGCGCCAGTTCCACCACGTCGGCGCCGACCACGTTCTTTTCCTCGAACACGCGGCGCAGAAGCTTGAGCGTGGGATACCACGCGGGGCCGCCCGGCTCCGGCGTGCCGGTGGCGGGCATGAGCGACGGGTCAAAGTAGTCCACGTCGAAGGTGATGAAGACGTCGTCGCCCAGCGCGTCGAAGGCGCGGTCGATCCACGCCTCGTTGTCCCACATCTCCTCGGCAAAGATGGTGGTGATGTTCCCCTCGCGGGAGCGGATGAGCGCGCGTTCCTCGCTGGTGATGGCGCGAATGCCCACCTGCACCAGATCCGCGCGGTCGATGCACTGCGCCATCACCGCCGCGTGCGAGTACGCGCTGCCCTCGTACTCCAGCCGCAGGTCGCCGTGCGCGTCGAACTGCAGAATGCTCAGCCGGCGTCCCTCGCCCAGCCGGTCGGCGTGGGCCAGCACCGGGGCGCTGGTAATGCTGTGCTCGCCGCCCAGCCCAATGACCAGCTTGTCGCCCGCCTCGGCCAGGATGGCGGCCATCGACTCGCGCAGTTCCGTGACCGCGGCCTCGGGCCCGGCGCTGGTCAGGTGCAGCGCCGGCAGCGTGCACACGCCCACACGCGGCCCGGGCTCGTCATCCAGCTCCTGGTCGTACAGCTCGATAAAGCGCGACGCCTGGATGATGGCGTCGGGCCCCAGCTTGGTGCCGCCCTGGTAGCTGACGGTGGACTCGTACGGGATGGGGAGGATGACCACGCCGGCGTTCTGCCAGGTGGCCGCGTCGCCCTCCAGCCCCAGGAAGTTGCGCGGAAGCTCCCAGGACAGGCCCTGGAGCGACTCGGGGATCTCGACGGACATGTCGTTCATCTGCGTTGCGGGCGTGTTGCGGCCGCGCCGGGTGTGGCGCGGGGGCGGGCAATCTCGCGCGCGGGAGGCGGCGGGGAAAGGGGCGGCGGGTGGTGAACGGGTGAACGGGTGAACGGGTGAACGGGTGAATGGGTGAACGGGGACAAAGGGAGATTGTTGATGCGACCCGCCATCCACGGAGTACTGGCGTTGACCTGCGAGCAGGTGAAGCCCCGTTTTGCGAGGAACGAGCAAAGACGGGGCTTATGGCCGTGCTAGCCCCCGGCTTTAGCCCGGGGTGCCTGGGCGAGCGACCCGCCAAACGCAAACCGCCCCGCGAGATCATCTCGCGGGGCGGTTTCGTACCTTCGTACCTTCGTACCTTCGTACCTTCCTAGAACGTCAGCGCCGGGCAGGCCACACCCTCGTGCTTCAGCTGCACGCCGGCGGCGCGGCAGTCGGGGCACAGGCCGTACACCTCAAGCTTGTGCCGCGCGGGGAGAAAGCCGTGGGCGCGCGCCACCTCGTCCTGGATTCGCTGGATCTCGGGGCGGCGGAACTCTACCACGTTGCGGCAGTTGGTGCACACCAGGTGCTGGTGTCCGCGCTGCTGCCCGAACAGGTGCTCGTACCGCTTGAACCCGTCGCCAAAGTCGTGGTCCTCAACCAGCCCGCTGCGCACCAGAATCTCCATGGTGCGGTAGATGGTGGCCTTGCCAATGCGCTCGCCACGCTGCTTGAGCTCGGCCTCGATCTCCTCCACCGACAGGTGCCGGGTGGAGCTGAACACCACGTCGGCAACGACCTCGCGCTGCAGCGTGACCGGCAGCCCGTGCTGGCGCAGGTAGCGCCGGAACAGGTGCAGGTAGGGTGAGTTGGCGACGGCTTCGGTGGCGGCCATTCAAGTTCTCGGGTCGTCGGGATCCGCGGAAGGCGCATCCGGCACTAACGATAATGATTCTCGATAGCCGGGGTCAAGCACCACGCCCCCCAGCTCCGCCAGAAGCTCCGCCCACAGCCCCGCGTCTCCCCCCGTCTCGCGCACGTCCGGCGTCTCCGGAACGTCCAGCCGGCGCAGCACGCCTTCGATAATGCGGTCGATGCGGTCCAGCGGCACCGTCCCCTGCTCCGCCAGCTCGTCCGTGCGCACCGGCTTCGCGCGAGGCGCGGGCGGCTCCAGGACGTAGTGCAGCGTGTGGATGGTCCGCGTCCGCCGTGCCCCGTCGTCCTCCGGAAACACGGAGAGCACCGCCAGCCCGCTTTCCCGCGCCCCCAGCTGCCGCGCGGGAAACAGCCACACGGCGTCCACCCGCTCCGGCGCGATGCGCTCCGCCGCGGCCGCCAGCGCCGCCGCCAGCGCGGGGTTGATGCGCCCCGGCTGGACCTCCGCGTCCTGGCTCAGGCGGCCCCGGCGGTCTGCGGGGCTCGCGCGCGCTCCGCCGCCTCCTGCTCCACGTAAAAGCGAAGGACGTGAAGGAAGTCCTGCGCGTTGGTGATCACACCGAACGCCTGGTGCGTGCCGCGGTCCTTGAGCTTCGAAACGACGAACTCGGACGAATCCACGCAGATCGTCGTCAGCGGCCGCACCGCGCCCGTTTCCTCCGTCCACACGTACGAGGGGAGCATGTTGCCGGTGGCGATGGAGTGCAGCGCCGTGGCGATCATGATGACCCCCGTGCAGCGCCGCGTGTGCTCCTTCATCACCTCCTGGCAACGGATGGCGTCGGTGATGGTGTCGGGGAGCGGGCCGTCGTCGCGGATGGAGCCGGCCAGCACGTACGGCACCCCGGAGGTCACCGCCGCGTGCATCACCCCCTCGGTGATGATCCCCTGCTCCACCGCCGCGGCGATGGAGCCCGCGGCGCGGACGCGGTTGATGGCGCGCATGTGAAAGGCGTGGCCGCCCTCCATGGGAATCCCACGGTTGTTCATCCCCAGCGTGGTGCCCATGGTGGCGCTCTCGATGTCGTGCACCGCCACCGCGTTGCCGCCGAACAGCGCGCCCACGTACCCCTCGCGGATGAACCAGGCCAGCGTGTCGCGGCCGCGCGAATGGAGAACGGCGGGGCCTACCACCCAGATGAAGTGGCCGCCCCGCTCGCGCTCGTCCACCAGGATGCGCGCCATCTCGCCGTAGTCCGTCGGCTTTTCGCGGCTTACCTCCGACGACATGAACTTGAACTCGCCCTCGGGCCCCACGTCGCCCTCGGCGCCCATCAGCCCGCTGGCGTGCACGAAGATCCCCTCGCTGCCGTCCTCGGCTAGCCCCATGGCCACGGGCTGCCCACCGCGCACGTAGCGGCCTTCCAGCACGCGGGGGATGCCGTCGGGGTCCAGCACCAGCGCGCTGTCCATGCGCGGGTCGCGGGGCAGCTTCCACTCGCCGCTCTCCAGCCGGACGTAGGTGGGAAGGTTGGTCGTGGAAAAGAAGCCCTCGGGAAGCACCCCGTCGGCCGGAGCCGCCTGAAAGCGGGCGGCGGGGGCGTTCGCGAAGCGGGGCTGCGAAAAGTCGGGCGCGCGATACATGCGGTACGTCTTCAATCGCCGGGGGAATTCGGTCTGCGAACGCTCGAAACTAGCCGGGGACGGCCCCCGCGAACAAGACGTGCGCACGCACGTCAGGCGCCGCCCTCCTCCCGGCGGCGATACGCCCACACGGGGTCCGGCGGCAGCGGCGCGGGGGCATCCACCCGCTCGATGCGCTCATCCACGCTGCGAAGGCGCGGGAAGTCCGCCACGACCTGGGCGCCTACGCAGGATGCGGAAAGGCGATCCTCCTCGCTCACCGGGCCGTCGAAGTAGAACGCGATCTCCAGCGTGTCGCCGCGCAGTCGGAGCGACACGCCGCGCAGGGCGGACGACACCTCGCCCAGGAGTGCCCGCTGGGCGGAAAGAAGCAGTGTGGCGCGCGTGGGAGCGTCCATGTGGTGTAAAGGCGGGGGTGGAGCGGGAGGGTGAAAGCCAAGGTAGCGGGCCGTCTCGCGCTTCCGCCAGCGTCCTGGAGGAGGGGGATGGCGGAGCGGCGGACGGATGCCGCGCGCAGCGGCATGGGCCCCGCCTCTTTCGCGCGCGGGCCAAAGGGTCCAGATTCGATCCCCTTCACAATTCCGATTGACCGTGGACGTTCCATCCGACGGAGGCCGAGCTGCCTAAGAAGTGGACCATCGACGATTCCCGCGAGCTGTACAACATCGAAGGCTGGGGAATCGGCTACTTCGACATCAACGATCGGGGCCACGTGACCGTGAGCCCGTCCAAGACGGACGGGCCGGCGCTGGACCTCTACGAGCTGGCGACCGACATGGAGGCGCAGGGGGTGGGGCTGCCCCTGCTGCTGCGCTTCAGCGACATCCTGCGCACGCGCATCGAAACGCTGGGCGACCGCTTTGCCACGGCCATCCGGGAGTTTGGCTACGAGGGCGGCTACACCACGGTGTACCCCATCAAGGTCAACCAGCAGCGGCACGTGGTGGAGGAGATCGTCCAGTACGGCGAGCGCCACGGCGTGGGGCTCGAGGTGGGGAGCAAGCCGGAGCTGCAGGCGGTGCTGGCGCTCAACGAGCGCACCGACCACCTGATCATCTGCAACGGCTACAAGGACGAGGAGTTCATGCGGCTGGCCCTGATGGGCCAGAAGCTGGGCCACAAGGTGCTCATCGTCATCGAAAAGCTGAGCGAGGTAGAGGTGCTGCTGCGCGTGGCGGACGAGATGGGCGTTACGCCCACGGCCGGCGTGCGCATCAAGCTCAGCGCCACGGGCGCCGGCCGCTGGAGCGAGACGGCGGGCGAAAAGAGCAAATTCGGGCTGAACAGCGCCCAGCTGGTCAAGGTGCTGGACGTGCTGGACCAGGCGGGAAAGATGGACATCCTCAAGCTGATCCACTTTCACCTGGGCTCGCAGATCCCCGACATCCGCAACATCAAGCTGGCGATGACGGAAGTGGCGCGGTACTACGTGGAGCTGCGCCAGCTGGGGGTTGACGTGCAGTACGTGGACGTGGGTGGCGGGCTGGGCGTGGACTACGACGGGTCGCGCTCCACCAGCTCGGCCAGCGTGAACTACTCCATGCAGGAGTACGCCAACGACATCGTCTACGCGCTGGCCGAGGCATGCCGCGAGAACGAGGTGTCCATGCCGCACATCATCTCCGAGAGCGGCCGGGCCCTTACCGCGCACCACGCGCTGCTGCTGATCAACGTCATCGACCTGGAGACGCAGAGCCCGGAAAAGCCGGAGCCGGTGGGCGAGGACGACCACGCGCTCATCCAGGAGCTGGCGGGCGTGTACCGCGAGCTGGACGCGCGCCGCGTCCACGAGGTGTACCACGACGCGGCGTTCCTCAAGGAGCAGCTGGTGGTGCACTTCAACTCCGGCACGCTGTCCTTGCGCGAGCGGGCCAACGGCGAGCGGTACTGGCTGGCCATCATGAACCGGGTGGCGCAGCTGGCGGCGAAGGACCCGGAAGAGTACGAGGACATCCTCCCCGAGCTGGAGGCCATCCTGATCGACCGGTACTTCTGCAACTTTTCGCTCTTTCAGTCGCTGCCGGACAGCTGGGCCATCGACCAGCTGTTCCCCATCATGCCCATCCACCGGCTTGACGAAGAGCCCACGCGGCGGGGCACGCTGCAGGACGTGACCTGCGACAGCGACGGCAAGATCGACCACTTTGTGGGATGGCGCAAAGCCAAGCCCAGCCTGGAGCTGCACTCGTTCCGGCGCGAGGAGCCGTACGTGCTGGGGATCTTCCTCACGGGCGCGTACCAGGAGATCCTGGGCGACCTGCACAACCTGTTCGGCGACACCAACGCCGTGCACGTAAAGCTCACCGAAACCGGGTACGAGATCGGCGACCTGGTGCACGGCGACACCATCACCGAGGTGCTGAACTACGTGCAGTTCAACACGCAGGACCTGATCGCCACCTTCCGCCGCAAGATCGCCAACGCCGGCACGCGCATCACGCGGCCGGAAGCGAACGCGTTCATCGCGGACTACATCGCCGGGCTGGCGGGGTATACGTATCTCGAGGGCGACGCGTAGGCTGTGGTGTGAGGGTGTGAGGGTGTCATGGTGTGAGGGTGTGAGGGTGATGCACGGAGGGCGGGCTTCCCGGTTGGGGAGCCCGCCCTTTTCGCCATGGGGCAGATGACCCGCTTGCGATTCACAAATCTCAGTAACCGGCGTAACAGGTGGGACTCCGTTTCTCAATCTGAGACACACGCGCCACATTCCGTGTGTGGCAGATGCGTTCCGGAATATCATCCAAACCATTACCTGTCAGGTATTTACATCGGAACGGCACCGATTGGAACATGCCATGCCTGAGGCGGCGGCGTCCGGCGGGCTCACGATGGTGGAGCGCCGGATCTGAGCGGCCGCGGGCTGGGCCCCGGACGAAATCCGAATCGACCAACCGTTTCTCTGGAGATAGACCGATGCGCAATCTCGACCTCGACGCCCTCGCGGTGGACAGCTTCTCGACGGAGGCGGCCGGCGATCCCACGCAGTGGACCGCGGTGGCTCCCCCGCCAACGCCCGGCACCATCACCTGCTACGAAGCCGGCGTGGATGCGTGCACGGTCGTGCAGCCCTGCTGCGTGGTGAAGCCCTGACCGCCGCCAGCACACGCGGCACCGCTCCGGGCGGCGAGCGCGGCCCGGAGTTCACGAACCTGACAACCATCCGACTGAAAGATAGATCGATGATCCTGGACCTGAACGCGCTGACGGTGGAGTCTTTTGATACGGACGCCGGCTCGGCGGAGCTGCAGATGCTTCCCCGCACCGTCACCAAGAACGTGGTCGTGTGCTTTGCCGAGGGCACGCAGGCGTGCCTGGTGGCGCCCACGCCCGACACCAGCTGCGGCTGCTGAACCGGTAGCCACCTCCCCGCCGCCTCACGCGGCAATTGACGAAAACAAATTTCCAGACTGGAGATAGATCGATGATTCTGGACCTGAACCAGCTGTACGTGGAGAGCTTTGAGACCAGCACCGGCGCGCCGGAGCTGATGCGGACAACCCGTCCCGTCACCGAGCAGGTGCAGGTCTGCGCCATTGGGACGCTGGTACAGGCGCCCGCGCCCACCGAAAACCCGGAGTATTGCTAGAACGCCGAGCGGGCTCCCACGCCACCTGCATCGCCGGCGCGTGGGGGCCCAGCGCCGCCCGGAGGGACGGCACACCCACCAGCACGCGGATCCTCCGCTACCTTGTGACGCATCCGCGCGGCGGAACACAACAGGGGCGCCTCCCTCGCGGAGGCGCCCTCGCCGTTTGCAGCCCAATATGCTTACCGCCGGCGAGTTACATCGGCGCGCCCTGTCAGGACGAGAACAGACGCGCGGATTCGCGAAACTCTGCCGCTGCTCCCGTCGTAAGGTACGGCGAGCGGGAGGGGCGCTTCCGCGACTTCATTGCAAGAATGCGAGGCGGATATGCGGAATCCTGGAACGGCGGCGGTGCTCAGCTTCTTTGTCCCCGGCTTGGGACAGCTGTACAACGGCCGGTGGATGCGCGCCATCTTCTGGTTCATCTTTACCCCCGGCCTGTGGCTGGGGACCGGCGGATTCTTCGGCTGGGTGGCGCACGTGGTCGCGGCGATCACCGCCTACCGCTACGCCAGGCGTCATCCGCACCCCGAGTTCGACTGAACTGCATGGGGTACAAAGGGTCAGAGAAAGGCCGGAGGAACAGAGGACCCGATCGACGTTTTCCTCTGTTCCTCCGGCTTTTCTCCGTTCCTCTGTACCCCCATGCAGTAAAGGTCCGCTGAAGCAGGAAGTCCGGGAAACGAAAGCGAGGACGTGGATGAGCAATCATCCGCGTCCTCTCGTTTTGCTCCGCGTCTGCGCGTAAGGCGCTCCGCTATCCCTTGAGCGCGCGGCGCACGGAGTCGACCACGCGGTCCACTACCCTCTCCACCGGCTCGTGAAAGGTGGCGCCGGCGGCCTTTACGTGCCCGCCGCCGCCAAACTCGCGCGCCACCCGGTTCACGTCGGCCGCGCCGTTGGAGCGGAACGAAACCTTGGTCTCCCCCGGCTTGGTTTCCCGGAAGAGCAGCGCCACCTCCGTGCCCTCCACGGAGCGCACGTGCTCGATCAGCCCGTCGAAGTCCTCGCCGGTGGCGCCCAGGCGCGCGGTGACGCGGTGGGGGACGACCATCCAGCTGATGCGGCCGTCGGGGTCGCTCTCCAGGCTCTCCAGCGCCTCGCGCAGCAGTTCCAGCCGCCGCCGCGGCGCCGTGGCGAACAGGCGGCGGTACACCACCTCGGGATCAATGCCCAGCCGCATGAGCTCCGCCGCCACGGCAAGGACGCGCGGCGTGGTGTTGCCGTAGCGGAACGAGCCGGTGTCGCTCACCAGCGCCACGTACGCCCCCAGCGCCGAAGCGTGCGGCACCGCGTCGCCGGCCAGGGTGATCAGGTCGTACACCATCTCACCCGTGGCGGCGGCGCTGGCGTCCTGCACCGCCACGTCGCCAACGACTTCGCGCCCGGGCGGATGATGGTCGACCACGAGGGTCCGCCCGGGGGCAAGAAAGGTGGCCAGCCCCGCCAGCCGCTCCGGCTCGCTGGTGTCCAGCACCAGGTGCAGGTCCGCGTCCTCCAGCGCGGCCTCGCCCTCGGGGGTGCCAAAGTCGGCCACCACGTCCTGCCGGTGCAGCACCCAGCGCAGCGAGTCAGGGAACGGAGTGGGATTCACGATGGTAGCACGCACGCCCCGCCCCTCCAGCCACGCGGCGATCGCCGCCTGCGAGCCGGCGCCGTCGCCGTCGGCGTGCACGTGGGTGTGCAGCGACACGTGGGCCGCCCCCAGCAGCGGCTGCAGCAGCCGGCGCAGGGGAAAGGCTCGGGACTCGGGGACGGCCAGCAGGTCGCTCATCGGCTCCGTCAAAGACGCGGGGTGCACGGTGGGTCAAAATCCTACGGGCGCGCGCCGCGCCGCGCAACGTGCGGGGCGTCCGGAGGCCCGCGGCGGGCGCCGGAAGGCGCCGCAAAGTGCCCCGTGGTGGATCGAACGCTTGACCGAAATCATCCGTCGCTTACATTCACGGGATTCCTTACCCGATTTTCCCCGGTCCGGCACCCGCTCCCTCACGCGATCCAGACTTTCCGGCGTACTCCGCGTGTCCGTCGCCAGACCGATTTCACAGCAAAGCACCCCGAGCGGCCCCATGGCCGCCTTTGCGCGCGCGCCGGGCCGGCGCGCCGTGTTCCCACCCACGTGGCGGACGGGCAGTCCGCCCAGACAGGAGCTGTCATGAGCCTTTTCGCGCGTAAGTCGATCGACGAGCTGCGCGCCGACGCCTTCAGCGAAGGCGAGCACGCGTTGAAACGGTCGCTGACCGCCATGAACCTGGTGCTGCTGGGCATTGGCGCCATCATCGGCGCGGGCATCTTCGTGCTCACCGGCACGGCGGCGGCGCGCAACGCGGGACCGGCGGTGGTCATCTCGTTCGTCGTGGCAGGCCTTGGCTGCCTGTTCGCGGGTCTGTGCTACGCGGAATTCGCGGCCATGATCCCCATCGCGGGCTCGGCGTACACGTACAGCTACGCAACCCTGGGCGAGTTCATCGCCTGGATCATCGGGTGGGACCTGATCCTGGAGTACCTGTTTGGCGCGGCGACGGTTGCGGTGGGCTGGAGCGGCTACTTTACCGAGTTCATGCGCGAGATCGGGCTGAACCTGCCCGAGGCATGGACACAGGCGCCCCTGAACGTGCAGGGCACGCACACGCTGGTGCGCAACCCGGGCGCCATCATCAACCTGCCGGCCATGATCCTGATCCTGCTGATGACCTGCCTGCTGGTGGTCGGCATCCAGGAGTCGGCCAAGTTCAACAACATCATCGTCTACGTAAAGACGGCGATCGTGCTGCTGGTGATCGGCTTTGGCTTCCAGTACGTGGACGCCGCCAACTGGTCGCCCTTCATCCCGCCCAACACGGGTGAGTTTGGCGAGTACGGATGGAGCGGCGTCGTCCGCGCGGCGGCGGTGGTGTTCTTTGCGTACATCGGCTTCGACGCGGTATCCACCGCGGCGCAGGAAGCCAAGAACCCGCAGCGCGACCTGCCCATCGGCATGCTGGGCTCGCTGGCCATCTGCACCGTGCTGTACATCCTGATGGCGCTGGTGATGACGGGCATGGCGCATTACACCGAGCTCAACGTGCCGCACCCGGTGTTCGTGGCGCTGGAAAAGGCGGGTGAGCCGCTGGCCTGGCTGCGCTACTTCGTGAACATCGGCGCCATCGCCGGCCTGGCTTCGGTGGTGCTGGTGATGCTCATGGGCCAGCCGCGCATCTTCTACAGCATGTCGCGCGACGGCCTGCTGCCGCCGGTGTTCGGCAAGGTGCACCCCCGCTTCCGCACGCCGTACATCACCACCATCCTTACGGGCTGCGTGGCGGCGCTGGTGGCCGGCTTCTTCCCCATCGGCCTGCTGGGCGAACTGGTGTCCATCGGCACGCTGCTGGCGTTCGTGATCGTGTGCGCGGGCACCTGGTACCTGCGCGTCAAGGAGCCCAACCGCGAGCGTCCGTTCAAGACGCCGCTGGTGCCGCTGGTGCCCATCCTGGGCATCCTCACCTGCGGCTTCATGATGTACTTCCTGCCGCTGGACACGTGGCTGCGCCTGATCGTGTGGATGATCATCGGCGTGGTGATCTACTTCGTCTACGGCCGCCACCACAGCGTGCTGGCGCGCACCGGCCACCAAGTGTACGAGGACGAGCCGTCGCGCCCCAACTTCACGCACGAAGACGACCGCCGGTAGTCTTTGCTCCGTGACGCAGCACCGCCCCTTTTCCGGTTTCCGGGAGAGGGGCGGTTTTTGTTCGTGGCCGCAAGGAAAGGATGGCCTCACACGGAGTCAACGGAGTCAACGGAGTCAACGGAGTTTTTTCGCGCCGTTGCCTCTGCTGCCGGCGCGCGGCGAAATGATGATTTCCTGAGAGGGGATCGCCGACTCTTTTGCTCCCGATGGAGGCACACTGTCATCCTGAGGGAGCGCACGCCCGCAACTTTCATAACCGCATGAGCTTGCGCGCGACCGAAGGATCTTTGTCGGGTCACGCGAGACCCAGCCCTCGGGAGCCGTTCAATTCAAGTCCCTCGGTCAGGCAGGCAAGATCCTTTGGTCGTCGCCAACGCTTTGCGTGAAAGCAGTTTCCGGGGTGGCGCCTCCCTCAGGCTCAGGAAGTCAGCGCTTCGCATTTGGGATGTAAACGCCCTCGGCCGGTCCATCAGCCCAGGTCCAGGCCCATCTGCGGATCGTCCGGGCGTTGCGCGGGCTTCCCTGCCCCGGCGTTATCCGGCGGGGCGGCGGATTCCTGCTCGCGAAGCCAGCGCTCGATGACGGCGACCACGTGGGCGCGCTCCTCCCCCGTAAGGTCGCGGCCTTTGGGGATGCGGTGCCACTTGGCCAGGCAGCCCCGGCAGCAGGTGGCGGTGGCGTGCTGGGCCAGAAAGACGGGGTGCCCGCGCATGGGCGTCTGCTTGCCGTCGTTCGGCGGCTCCGCGGGCGCCAGGCGCGACGCGATCATCTCGTCCGCGTGGCGCAGCACGGTTTGCATCCCCTTCGCCTGCTGGTACGCCAGATCCGCCCCGCGCAGCCGGAAGCGGCGGCGAAAGGCGGACTGCCCCAGGGCGGCGAACAGGTCGTCGTGGTCGCGCATGGTGGGCAATCTATGCGTTTCCGCGGCACGGCGCGCGCGGGAGGGTGGGCACAAGATCAGTATTGCAGGATGAATGCAAACGTCCATATTGCATTGCAAAAATCCCGGCCGCGCGCAGCGTCAGAACGACGTTTGTTTCCGTCCGGTGCCGTCAAACGTAGCTCAGGACTGAGTTGAGCGTCGCGCCCTCTGTGGGGCCGGCATTTTGCGACTGCGTAGCAGATGATGACGAACCGCCCTCACGTGACGCACGTGCGACCGGCTTCGTCAAACGAGCATCCCCCGACCACCCCGTAATCACCCCCGGAGAACGTATGGCGGAGCCCAGGCTGCCCAGAGACGGCGCAAAAGCAGGAGTATCCAAAACGGCCGTGGCGCTGGGCGCCGCGGGCTTGTTCCTGTTCATCGTGGGCGTAAAGCGCAAGTATCGCCTCGACGCCGAGCGCGAAACCGCCGCTGCCGAGCGGGGGCGGGAACGCGAGCAGGCCTGAGCGGATGATGCGAAGCGGGGCGGCCACGATGGCCGCCCCGCCGTGCATCAGAAGGCCACATTGCGTGGCACGGAATCCTGGTAGCGGTTGTGGGTCGCCCAGAAGGGACATTGCAGGCACGCCTCACCGTCAGGGTAGTCGACCCCCTCCTCGTGCGGGCATCCGAAGATCCCCGCCATGAGCGAAATCTGGCGGGCTCCTTGTGTCTTGAAGAAGCGCGTTACCTCCTTCCCGATCCGCCGGTCTACCCGTACGTCCACACGATCCTCGAACCACTTCCGCATCAGCGGTTCCGCGCCGTCGTACGCGATCACGGTGGCGACCACCTTGCTGGCGTGCAGGTTGTCGGGTCCGTAAAAGGCGAGGGTGCCCAGGGGCCACTCTGGCGCCGCCCCGTTCTCCAGCATCGACATCCACGGCCGGATCTTTTTCATCGTCCTCTCCCTCGTTGTCCACACAACGTACCTTCTCACAGTGCACGGAATGCCGCACCGGCGCAAGCACGCGGGCCGGACCGCCGGCTGCACGCGCTTGGGGCTTCCTCCCTCGCGCGCGACCGGACCACGGCTGTATCTTCCGCCGGATTGCGAAAACCGCGCACCGACACCGGAAGAACGCTGATGCCCGCGACCGAATTTCTGCAGCGCAACCGCGACAAGCACCTCGACGAGCTCAAGGAGTGGCTCCGCATTCCCAGCGTGAGCGCCAAGAGCGAGCACAAGGACGACACGGCGCGCGCCGCCGACTGGCTAGCGGAGCGCATGCGCGAGGCCGGCCTCACCGTCGAGATTATCGCCACGGCGGGGCACCCGGTGGTCCTGGGCGAGTGGCGCGGCGCGGCGGAGGGCGCGCCCACGCTGCTCGTCTACGGCCACTACGACGTGCAGCCGGCGGAGCCGCTGGACGAGTGGACCAGCGAGCCGTTCGAGCCCGAGGTGCGTGACGGCAACCTGTTCGCCCGCGGCTCGGTGGACGACAAGGGGCAGGTGTACCTGCACGTAAAGGCGGTGCAGGCGCTGCTGGCCGAAGACGGCACGCTGCCGGCCAACGTGGTGTTCGTCATCGAAGGCGAGGAGGAGGTCGGCTCGCCCAACCTGGCGGCGTTCCTCGCCGAGAACGCGGAGCGGCTGGCGTGCGACGCCGTCGTCATCAGCGACACCACCATGTTCGCCCCCGGGCTGCCCTCCATCACCACGGGGCTGCGGGGGATGGCGTACATGGAGATCCGCGTGCAGGGGCCGTCCACCGACCTGCACTCCGGCGCCTACGGCGGCGCGGTGGTCAATCCCGCCAACGCGCTGGCCAGGATCATCGCGCAGCTGCACGACGAGCGCGGCCGCGTGAACATCCCCGGCTTCTACGACAAGGTGCGCGAGCTGACGGCCGAGCAGCGCGACGGCATCAGCAAGCTGCCGTTCGAGGAAGAAAACCTGCGCAAGGAAGTGGGCTCGCCCAGGCTGGGCGGCGAGGACGGGTACGGGCCGCTGGAGCGCATCTGGGCGCGCCCCACGCTGGACGTGAACGGCCTGCTTTCCGGCTACACGGGAGAGGGCGCCAAGACGGTGCTGCCGGCCAGGGCGATGGCCAAGGTGTCCATGCGGCTGGTGCCCGACCAGGACTACAAGCAGGTGGAAACGATGTTCATCGACCACGTGCGGTCGCTGGCGCCGGAGGGGGTCACGGTCGAGGTGCTGGCGCTGCACGGCGGCCAGCCCTGGTTCGCCGAGGGAAGCGGCCCGGTGTTCGACGCGGCGGCGCGCGCGCTGGAGCAGGCGTGGGGACGCAAGCCGGTGTTCATCCGCGAGGGCGGATCCATCCCCATCGTGCAGGCGTTCCAGGAAACGCTGGGGGCGCCCGCGCTGCTGATCGGCTTCGGGCTGCCGGGCGAGAACGCGCACGCGCCCAACGAGTGGATGTCGGTCGAGAACTTCCACAAGGGCGCCGAGGCGATCGCCATGCTGTACGAGGGGCTGCGGTGAGCGCTGCGGAGGTGATGGACGAGACGGCCGAGGGCGAGGCGCGGGCGTTCGTCGAGGAGATGACGAGCCGCATCGCGCCGCTGGAGCACGAGGCCAACCTGGCGGCGTGGGACGCGGCGGCCGGCGGCGGTGACGAGGCGACGGAGCGGGCTACGCGGGCGCGCGTGGCGTTGCGCGGGCTGTTCACCGACGCGGAGGGGGCGCGGCGGGTGCGCGGGTGGATGGAGTCGGGCCGCGTCGCCGATCCCCTGCTGCGCCGCCAGCTTCACCTGCTGGACGAGGAGTTCACCCGCAACCGCCTGCCGCGCGAAACCATCGACGACCTGGTGAACCGCCAGTCGGAGCTGGAGCGCCTGTTCTACGGCTTTCGCGCGGAGCTGGACGGCGCGCGGGTGACCAACAACGAGATCGTCGACATCCTTACCACGGAGCGCGACTCCGCCCGGCGCCGCGCGGCGTGGGAGGCCAGCAAGCAGATTGGCGCGCAGGTGGCCGAGCCGCTGCGCGAGCTGGTGCGGCGGCGCAACGCGGCGGCCCGCTCCATCGGCTTTCGCGACGCGTACGCCATGGACCTGCACCTGCAGGAGATCGACGAGGCGCAGATGTTCGCCACCATGGACGCGCTTCGTGACGGCAGCGACGCGCCCTTCCGCGCCTTTCGCGCGGGGCTGGACGCGGAGATGGCGGCGCGCTTCGGCGTGTCGCCCGACGCGCTGCGGCCCTGGCACTGGGAAGATCCGTTTGGCCAGCAGGCGCCGGCCATGGGCGAGGTGGACATCGACCAGTACCTGAACCGCGACCCGGTGCAGCTGGCGACGGAGTTCTTTGCCGGCATCGGGCTTCCCGCGGAGGCGATCCTGGCCCGCAGCGACCTGTACGAGCGCGAGGGCAAGGACCAGCACGCCTTTTGCCAGGACGTGGACCGCCGCGGCGACGTGCGCATCCTGTGCAACCTGCGGCCGAACGAAAAGTGGACGGCCACGCTGCTCCACGAGCTGGGCCACGCCGTCTACGACGAGGCGCTGCCGCCCGAGCTTCCGTTCCTCCTCCGCCAGCCCGCGCACATCCTGAGCACGGAAAGCGTGGCGATGTACTTCGGCCGGCTTACGCGCGAGCCGGCGTGGCTGCGCGAGGTGGCGGGCGCGGCGGTGTCGGACGCGGAGGCGCGCGAGATCCGCGGACAGTCGCGCGCGGCCATGCTGATCGCGGCGCGGTGGATGCTGGTGATGATCTACTTTGAGCGCGAGCTGTACCGCGACCCCGACCGGGAGGACCTGAACCGCGTCTGGTGGGAGCTGGTGGAGCGGCTGCAGCTGGTGCGGCACCCCGAGGCGCGTCCGGACGGGACGGACTGGGCCAGCAAGATGCACCTGTCGATGAGCCCGGTCTACTACCACAACTACCTGCTGGGCGAGCTGATGGCCTCGCAGGTGTCGGCCGCGGTACGCCGCGAGACGGGGTTGGCGCCGGACCGCAGCGTGGCCGGCGAGCCGCGGGTGGGAGACTTTTTCCGCGAGCGCATCTTTGCTCCCGGCGCCTCCGTCCCGTGGAACGAGCACCTGCTCCGCGCCACCGGCGAGCCGCTGAACCCGCGCTGGTTCGTGGAACAGTTCGTGGAGGCGTAGCGCCGCCCTCCGCCGATCGGCAGAAGCCCCGCCCGACGACACGTCGGGCGGGGCTTTGCATGGGATCCGGATCCGTCAGCTATGGGAAGATGTTGCCTAGCGCCGTAAGCAGCGCGCTGGCATCGAACGTCGCCATTACCCCTACACCGAGCGGAAAGAAAAACTTCTCTTTCGACCGGCAGTCGGCGGTATTGCCGTCGTCATCGCACGAGGAGTTAGCGAGCACTTCTCTGCGGCCAAAGTGAACGACGCCGTGGAAATCAGCTTTCACCGCCTCCTGAGAAACGCCGCGGAACGGCTGAAGGAGAGACATTCCCATGTAAAAATCCCTACCTTCGGTTTCGAAAGCCGCACCCAACGACACGCGCACGCCGGTCAAACTGGCTACGAACGGAAAGTCGATGCTCAGGGTGGGCTGTGTCTGCCAGCCGCCTTCCTCCCTTCCAACCGAGATCGTCCTGGCTGTAGAATCGGTCACCAGCGTGGTGGTATCGCCCGTGACAGCATCCACAACCCTGCGCGTCACCTGGATTTTCTTCTCAGTAACGGTCCTGGTATCGTACTCCCGGAAATCATATGTAGATACAACCCCAGCCCCGAGGCGAGGTAGTGCACGGGCAACCGCATTCAGCGCCAGGCTCTTCGACGGTTCGTCAGCCAACGATGCCAGCAGGTGCTGGCGTCCGACGACCTCTCCCAGCCGCCACCACGTACTCGCAGTGCATCCACCCAGTGAGGGATTCAGAACTGCGCGTACACTGTCGGGACTGCCAGTGCCCACCGTTCCGTACGACCGAAACACCACGACGTTGCTCTCGCAACGGTCGCCAAAGTTCTCCACCCGCACTGTCACGGGCTCGTGGATCTGGCCCTTTTCATATCCATATACCACGCTGTCACTGACGAGAACGACGCTGCGCTGGGTACTAGCCGTCGCGGGGGCACTCACGTTGATCACACGCGTCGTGGTCCTGCCCGCGACCGTTGCCTTGGCCGTGACTTTGACTCCCGTCCCAGCTGCGCCGAACCAGGAGAAGGTGGCATTTCCATCCCTGTTCGTGCGCACGATGTCCGTGATTGTACGGCCTGGTTCCTCGACGACGAACTCGACGGGTATGCCGCGCACCTGCCGCGCGTGGTTGATCTGAACCGTCAGAGTGTGTTGTCCGGGATTGGCCGCCGCTTTCAGCGTGCAGGGGCCTGAGGTTTCGGCAGGAGTCGAACAGGTGAGCGTGGGTTCTTGTGCGGCGGCGGGCAGCGACAAGAACAGGGTGGCCATCAATGAGAGGAGGATGCAGAACGGTGCAGGGCGCATTGGAGAGGCTCCGGCAGGAAGATAAAGCCAAAATGCATGTAACGAAGCTTTCGCCATAATGTACTCGGAGCGGCATCGGAACAAGGCAAACGTTTGATCCATGCGTGTATTCATCATCCAAGAACCTGTGCTCAAGAACGAACACCTGCTCCGCGCCACAGGCGAGCCGCTGAACCCGCGCTGATTCGTGGAGCAGTTCGTGGAAGCGTAGCGCGCCGCCCTCCGCCGATCGGCAGAAGCCCCGCCCGACGACACGTCGGGCGGGGCTTCGCGTTATTCGTCGACCGAAAAACACTGCCGACGAGATCCGGCGGATCGATGTCATTCTGAGGAAGGCGCACGCCCCGATCTGTCCGGATTGCACCATTGCCCGTGCGCCGACCGAAGAATCTGCCCGATGGGCCCACCGTCCTGTCGGCTACGGCTGGCCCTGGCACGGCGCCCGCCGGTTTCGGCGAGAGATTCGCGCGTCTTCCTCATGATCGGGCCGATCCGATCCGGCGGATCGGTGTCATTCTGAGCTCGACTTTGTCCAAGTTGACATCGTGACGCGGCGGGAGGTCTCGCCCAAACACCCGTCCAGTTTACATTGGGTGCATGTGCTTTCCTATCGCCGCCGCTGGATCCGGATTCGCCGAGT
>NZ_JBMDXM010000184.1:0-30157 GCF_048594345.1 Longimicrobium sp. | reverse complement strand
GCTCCCTCAGGATGACCGACATGGCTTTCGCCCGGTTCTCTGCTTCCAGCGCCCCAGACCGAGTCGGTCGTTTCATCCCGCACTCAAAGCCAGTCATCCCGAGGGAGCGCCGCGTGAAACCTGAAGCTGCTCAACCCCCTGCGCGCGACCGAAGGACCTTCTCTCGGCCTGCGTGATGCAAGCTCTTCCGCGCTGATCCAGCCCCTCGGTTCTGCATGCAAGGTCCTTCGGTCGCCGCCATGGATCCAGGCAGGGCAGGGATCTGCGCGGCGGCTCCCTCAGGATGACCGACATGGCTTTCGCCCGGTTCTCTGCTTCCAGCGCCCCAGACCGAGTCGGTCGTTTCATCCCGCACTCAAAGCCAGTCATCCTGAGGGAGCGCCGCGTAAACCCTGAAGCTGCTCAACCGCCTGCGCGCGACCGAAGGACCTTCTTTCGGCCTGCGTGATGCAAGCTCGTTCGCGGCGATCCAGCCCCTTGGTTCTGCGTGCAAGGTCCTTCGGTCGCCGCCAGGGATCCACGCAGGGCAGGGTAGTGCGCGGCGGCTCCCTCAGGATGACTGGCTTTGTTGCGAGCGCTTCCCTGGGCGCGCCGCGGGGGACCCGCGGCGCGCCCGCCGGTCAGCGGACGGTGATCTGCCGCACCATGCCGTGGGCCACGTGCGGCTTGCCGTCCTTGGCATCCGGCACAAAGCAGAACAGCGCGTACTCGCCGGCTTCCAGGTCCACCGTCATCAGGTTGCTCTGGCCGGTGCTCAGCAGCGACGTTCCGCCCACGGGCATGGCCGGCGGCGCGCCCTGCATGCCGGCCTGCATCCAGCCCATCATGTCGTGCGGGGTCTTGCCCGGCGCCAGGCGCATCAGCACGAACTCGTGCGGCTGCGCGGCGGCGTTGGTCACGTGCACGGTGTGGCGGCCGGCGGTCAGCTCGGGCGCGAACTCGAAGGCGTAGTCCGTCATCGTCATCCGCACGTCCGCTACCGGCGCCTGCGCCTGGCCCGACGCGGGAACCACGGTGAGCGGCTTGACCATCCCCTTGGCGATGTGCGGCACGCCGTCGGGGCTGGGGATCAGGCACACCAGCGCGTAGTTCCCCGCCTCCAGCTGTACGGTGGCCTCGCTGTGCCCGCCCGGGGCGTGCGCGTTGGGCCCGCCGACGAACGTCACCCACGCGGGGATCGGCCCCTCGCCCATCTGCGCCAGCTCCTGCACCGTGTGGCCCTCCGCCAGGCGCACCAGCTGCACGTGGTGCATCTCCTTGCCCTGGTTCACCAGGCGCACCGTGGTGAGCCCGGCGGGGATGCTGGCGGGGGCGGCGAAGGCGAACTCGGTGGTGGTGATGGTCACCAGGTTGGGCGCGGCGGCCGGGGCCTTGGCGTACGCCTCGCGGGTGCCGCGGGTCTCGTCCGCCGCCTTGTCGACCGTGCAGGCCGCCTGGCCCAGAACCAGGGCCGCCGCCAGAGTCGTCCAGTAGGTGCTGCGCATGTGCGTTCCGTCCTGTATGGGGTTCAGCCCGTCGCGGGCGTCGATCGGTGTCAGGGGGGCGCGGTGCCCCGGTGAGCGACAGGATACGGTTCGCCCCCGTGCGCCACATGAGGAAATCGACCCGGGTCAGCCTACCCGGGTCGTTCTACCCGCGCGTTCCGCCGCGGCGAAACGCATTCTGGGACGCGAAAGCCCCGGTGCCTTTCCGCGGCACCGTTCCGGCCCCCATCGGAAACCAGGACGCGTACCATGAAAACCACCGCCATCGTCCGCCTGGGAATGCTCGCCGCGCTCGCGCCGGCCACGCTCCCCGCGCAGCTGGCCGTCCATTCGCCGCCTCCTCGCACCGCGCCGAATCCATCCACCGTCCACACCACCACCTCGACGCCCGGGGCGGGGTACGCGGCCGGCCGCCTGCACCGCACGCTGCTGGGCGACGGCTACCGCGAGCTGTGGCAGACGCCGGTGGCCGTGGAAGTGCTGGACATGGCGCGCTTTGCCGATGGTCTGACGCCCACGCGCACGGGCGGCGACTTCAGCACCAAAGCGTTGCGGCTGCGCGGGGCGGACGGACGCGAGTACGTGTTCCGCTCGCTGGACAAGGACGCCACGCAGGGGCTGCACCCCGACCTGCGCAACACGCTGGCCGACCGCGTGGTGCAGGACCAGGTGAGCGTCGCCCTGCCGGCCGGCGTGCTGGTCGCCTCGGCGCTGCAGTCGGCCGCGGGGATCCTGCACGCGCCGCCGCGGCTGGTGGTGATGCCCGACGACGCGCGGCTGGGTGAGTTTCGCGGCGAGTTCGCGGGGGTGCTGGGGACCATCGAGGAGCGTCCGGGGGATGCCGACGAGGGGCCGGCGTTCGAGGGCGCGGCGCGAGTGGCCAGCAGCGTCACGATGCTGGAGCGCCTGAAGGAGGGGCCGCGGCACCGCGTGGACAGCCACGCCTATCTTTCCGCCCGCCTGCTGGACCTGGTGATGGGCGATTGGGACCGCCACGACGACCAGTGGCGCTGGGCCCGCTACGACGCGCCGGACGGCACGCACCTGTGGCGCCCCATCGCCCGCGACCGCGACAACGCCTTTGCGATGCACGACGGGGTGCTGCTGAACGTGGCGCGCTCGCGGATGCCCAAGCTGGTGGCGTTCGGCGAGACGTACCCCGCCATCGGCGCGCTGACGGAGAGCGCGCAGCTGCTGGACCGGCAGATCCTGTCCGACCTGCCGCGCGCCGCGTGGGACTTTGCCGCCGCCGACGTGCGAGCGCGACTGACGGACGAGGTGATCGACGAGGCGGTGCGGCGCCTGCCGCCGGAGCACCACGCCATCGTGGGCGCGCGGATCGCCGCCGCCCTGCGCGCCCGCCGCGACGCGTTGCCGCAGGCTACCGAAGCCTTCTACCGCCAGCTGGCGCAGGTGGTGGACCTGCACGGGACGGACGCGGCCGAGACGGTGCGGGTGCAGCGTCTGGCCGACGGCGGCGTGGAGGTGCGGATGGCCAGCTTTCGCCGCCGCTTCACGCCGGGCGAAACGCGGGAGGTTCGCCTGCACCTGTACGGCGGCGATGACGACGTGCGCGTGGAGGGCGAGGCCCAGGACGGGCCGCTGGTGCGCGTGGTCGGCGGGGCGGGGGACGACGTGATGGTGGATGCGTCGCGGGTGCGCGCCGGCCGCCGGACGGTGTTCCACGACAGCGAGGGGAGCAACCGCATCGACGCGGGCGCCGGCGCCACCGTGGACGCGCGGCCGTACACGCCGCCGGCGCCCGGCCCGCGCCTGGACAACCTGCCGGCGGAGCGCGACCGCGGCGCCGGCCGTTCCCTGGAGCCCTGGGTGGGCTACAGCAACGCAGGCGTGCTGGTGGGTGGGAGCATGACGTGGACGCGCTACGGCTTCCGCCGCGCGCCCTTCGCCAGCCGCGACGCGCTGCGGCTGGAGGTGGCGCCCATGGACGCCGGCGCCGCGCTGGACTGGCGCCGCACGCAGCACGCGTCGGATGGAACGATGCTGACGGTGCACGCGCGCGCCTCGCAGATCGACCGCTTTCGCTTCCACGGCCTGGGGAACGATACGGACGGCTCCGGCGCGCGCGACGCGTACCTGGTGGCGCAGGACGTGGTTTCGGTGGAGGCGGAGGTGAGCCGCCCGGTGGCCGGCCTGCGGGTGGGGGTGGGCCCGGTGCTCCGCTGGCGCGACGCCTCGCCTGACGCGGGGACGCCGTTCGCCCTCGCCGCGCCGCTGGGGAGCGATGCGTACGCCACGGGCGGCCTGCGGACGACGCTGTACTGGGACCGCCGCGACGCGCCGGCCTTTCCCCGCCGCGGCGGCTGGGTGCTGCTGACCGGCGAGGCGCACCAGGGGCTGAGCGGCCAGGTGGACGGCTCGTTCGCCCGCACCCGCGGCGAGGGCGCCGCCTACCTGCCGATGTTGGGCGCGGCGACGCTGGCGGTGCGCGCGGGGGGTGAGCGGGTGTGGGGCAGCTTTCCGGTGCAGGAGGCGGCGTTCCTGGGCGGCACCGGCAGCCTGCGCGGCGACCCGCGCGCCCGCTTTGCCGGCGACGCGGCGGTGTGGGGGAACGCGGAGCTGCGGTCCAGCCTGGGCCGCGCCAACCTGCGCGTGGTGCGTGGCGATGCCGGCGCGCTGCTGCTGATGGACGCCGGGCGGGTGTACGTGGACGGCGACTCACCGGGGGGATGGCACACGTCGTACGGCGGCGGCCTGTACTTCTCCGCCTTCGACAACGCCTGGACCACCACGCTGCTCGCCGCCCACGGCGAAGACGGCTGGCGCGCCACCCTGCGCATGGGCCTGCCGTTCTAACGCTCAGGGCGGACGATGGGGACGAGGCCGGCCGCGGCATTCACGCCGGGGCCGGCCTCGTTTCTATCCCACTCCTCAATCCCGTCAGCCTGAGCCGCCAACTGAAGGTTATGCTGGCAGAACTGAATGGCTGGCTTCACGCCGCGATTCCAACTCCTGACACCGAATCCGGAATAACAACATCGGAAGGTACAGAGGAACGGAGAACAGCCAGAGGAACAGAGATGATCCGCATTCCTCCTCTGTTCCTCTGGCTGTTGTTTGTTCCTCTGTACCCTGACCTCTGTTTCCTGTAGTCCGACGTGAGGTCAGGTGAATTGCCGGATTGGGTATGATGTAGGCGAGAGGAAGGCCTTGCGTCGCGCGCCGACTGCGGTGCGCGGGGCAGGCACTGGCGCGGCGCCTCCCTCAGGCCCGGGAAACCATCGCCGTGTTTCTGGATTCGGATGCCTATGGGTCAATCAACCCATGTGGACGATCCCGGCGGAGATTATTCTGTTGCACACGGGGCAGCGATGCTCCGGCGCCGGCTGGGGGGAGACGACCGGTGCTCAACGCAAAAAACCAGGATCCGACCATGACCGCCGAATCATATACCCGCCGCAGCACCGACCGCGGCTACATCGCCCGGACCCGCTCCACGATGCAGGCTCTTCGCAACTTCCTGGGCCTGCTGCCGGTGAGCGAGTCGCTGCAGGCGCTTCAGCACTGGCGTCGCCGGTCGGCCAATACGGAGTCGTAAAAAGTCGGACCTCCGGGGGGAGGGTACGTGAAAAGGCGGCGGATCGCGGGGGTGCGATCCGTCGCCTCTTCACGTTCTACCCGCCTTGCCGCTACGGCCGGTCGATGCCGTAGACGAGCGCACGATTGCCGAACAGCTCCACCTCGCCTTCCAGGCGCTCGCCCAGCCGCTCCGCGACGCGGATGGACGGCTGGTTCGCCGGCTGGATGAGGCTGATCACGTGCTCGCGCCCCAGTTCGCCCCACGCGTAGTCCAGCGCGGCGCGCGCACCCTCGGTGGCGTAGCCGTGTCCCCACGCGTGCCGCCCCAGCGTCCACCCCAGCTCAAAGCCCGGCCACCCTTCCGGGTTGAAGAACCCGATGCGCCCCAGCAGCGCGCCGCTGTCCCGCGCCTCCACGGCCCACATCCCATAGCCGAGCAGCTGCCAGTGCCCCACGATCAGCGCCATCTGCCGCCACGCACCAGCCCGGTCCAGCGGCTTGCCGTCGCCCAGGTAGCGCATCACCTCCGCATCCGCGCAGATCTCCGCGTACGCGTCCAGATCCTCCTGGCGGAACGCGCGCAGGACGAGGCGGTCGGTGGTGAGGGTGGGGATCCGGATCATCGGACGGGTGATGGAGCCGGCAGCGCCGATGTGACGCGGCTCACGCGCGGGGAGGGGATCCGACGGCCGAAAGCTCCACGCGGTCGTAGATGTCGCTGAGCCGCAGGGTGCACGAAAGCGAGGAGATGACGAGCGCGGATTCCGGTTCGCTCACTTCCGTCAGCACCCAGGTGTCTCCATCTCGCAGATAATGATCGATCCGGCGAATGTCCTGCGCGATCAGGATGTACTCGCGAAGCGACTCGAGGCGACGGTAGTGCGCGAACTTCTCGCCTCGATCGTAGCGTTCGGTCGAAGGGGAAAGCACCTCGATGATCACGGTGGGGTTGAGCAGCGTATCGACGTTCTCGTCCTCGAACCGCGGCTCCTCGCAAAGCCCGATGACGTCGGGATATGTGTACATCCCCGTGCGCTCTACCTTCACGCGCATGTCGTTGGCGTAGGCTTCGCACCGTCGGCCGCGGAGCTGCGTCCGAAGCTCGGAAACGGTGTTCACCACGATCAGGTTGTGCACGCGGCTCGCGCCGGCCATCGCGTAGACGTGGCCGTTGATGTACTCGCTCTTCTCCGCGGCCTTCCTCTCGGCCGCGAGGTACTCGGCGGGTGTTGCGTACGGTAGTGCGAGCGGCGGCATCGAAGCCTCGACAGAGATTGTGACCCGGGGGTCCGGTACTTCGACGATAGAGGATTCCCGAAACCGGCGCTAGGGCTGGGTTGCGCTTCGAGGAGAACGTCTACGCCTCATCCACCGATTCTACCCCTGCGCGTACAGCAGCGCCCCTACCGCCGCGCGCGACGACACGCCCAGCTTGCCCAGCACCTGCTCGGTGTGGTTGCGGGCGGTGTAGTAGCTCATCTCCAGGCGGGTGGCGATCTCGGCGTTGCTGCAGCCTTCGGCCAGCAGGCGCACCACCTCGATCTGGCGGGCCGTCAGCGAATAGCGCTCGCGCAGCGCTTCGTCGCTCAGGGGGCCGGGCCTGGGCGCGGCCTCCGCGGCGGCGCTGGCGGCAACGGCGGCGGCACTGCCGGGCGCGGGGGCCGGGGCAGGGGCGGGGTTCGCGCGGCGCAGCAGGGCGCTGATGCGGGCCATCAGCTCCAGGATGCTGAACGGCTTGGTCACGTAGTCGTCCGCGCCCAGCCGAAAGCCCTGCAGCTTGTCGGCCTCCTCGCGACGCGCGGACAGGATGAGCACGGGCGTCATCACCCCGCGCTCGCGAAGCTCGCGCAGCACCTCGTAGCCGTCCTTGTCGGGAAGGCCCAGGTCCAGCACGATGAGCTCGGGCTTGTCACTGGTCGCCACGGCCAGCGCGTGCGCCGCTTTCGTCGCCAGCGACACCGTGTACCCGTCGTACTCCAGGCTGCGCTGCAGCCCTTCGGCGATGTCCAGACTGTCTTCTACGACCAGGATGCGGCTCATCGTGAACGAGCGAGCGGGTGAACGGGTGATCAGGCGGCCGAGGCCGTCGACGCGTCACGGCTGGCCCCGGCGGCATCCGCATCCGCGTCGTGCAGGGGGAGGGTGAAGACGAAGCTGGCGCCGAGGCCGGGCTCGCTTTCCACCCAGATACGCCCGCCGTGCGCCTCCACGAGCCCGCGGGCGATGGACAGGCCCAGCCCCAGCCCGCGCCGGTCCGCGTGCTGCGCCTGCCAGAACGCGCCGAAGATGTGCGGCACCTGCTCCGGCGGAATCCCCGGACCCGTGTCCGTGACCGCGAAGCGCACCTCGCCCTCAGCCGGCGCCGACGACAGCGTCACCGTGCCGCCTTTGGGCGTGAACTTGACCGCGTTCCCCACCAGGTTGCTGACGATCTGCAGCACCCGCTCGCCGTCCGCGTCCACCGCGGGAAGCCCGTCCGCCGCGTCCACGGCCAGCGACAGCCCGTGCGCGGCCGCAAGCGGGGCGAGCGCGTGGGCCGCCTCCGCCAGCAGCACGGCGGGGTCGCGGGGAAAGGTCTCCAGCGCCAGCGTGCCGCGCTCCATCCGCGAAACCTCCAGCAGATCCTGGATGAGCGCGTCCATCCGCCCCGTGATGGCGTAGATGCGTTCCAGGCTTTCGCGCGGGTACGCGTCCAGCGCGGGGCCGATCATGTGGACCAGCATCTCCGCGTCCATGCGGATGGCCGTGAGCGGATTGCGCAGGTCGTGCGCGACCACGGCCAGCGTGTGCTGCCGCGCCTCCGTAGCCGCCCGCGCCTCGCCAAAGAGGCGCGCGTTCTCCACCGCCATGGCCGCGCGGCGCCCCAGCTCCTCCGCCAGCGCCACCTCCGCGCCGCCAAAGCGCGCCCCGGGACGCACGCGCCCCAGCACCATCCGCCCCACGGCGCGGCCGGCCGCCCGCAGCGGCACCACCAGCGCCGCCGCCGCCGGGCATCCCCCCAGCAGCCCGCCCAGCTCCTCCCCCTCCGCCATCCGCGCCGCATCCAGCCCGCCGCCGTCCGGCTGCGCCTGCACCCCGCGCAGACGCGTTTCCTGCGCGGGGTCGGCGTGCGTGGCCGCCGTCCGCACCGCGCCGCCCGCGTCGAACAGGTCCACCACGCAGCAGTCCGCCACCCGCGGGACCACGAGCCGGCTCAGCTGCGCCACCGCCGTGGCCGCGTCCAGCGACGCGTTGAGCACGCGGCTGGCTTCCGCAAGCAGCTCCGCCGCCTCGCGGGCCAGGCGCTGCTGCGCGTAGAGGACGCGCGTCTCCAGCAGGTTGTGCACGCGCAGCAGCGCTTCGGTCGCGTCGATCGGCTTGTTCAGAAAGTCCTTCGCCCCCGTCGACAGGGCGCGCTCCTTGGCCTCGGGCGTGGCGTCCGCCGTCAGCACCAGCACGGGGCGAAAGTCGTCCGGCGGGGTGCGCTCGCGGATGTCGCGAAGCACCGCGAAGCCGTCGCGCCAGGGCATGTGCAGGTCCAGCAGCACCAGGTCCGGCAGGTGCTTTTCCCACAGCGGAATGGCCTGCCGCGCATCGCTGGTGCGGATGAGGTTGGTGTATCCCTCACCCTCCAGCAGCACCTCCAGCAGGTCCAGGTTGGCTTCCTCGTCATCCACCAGCAGCAGCGTGCACCCCAGAACGCCCTCCGTCATCGCCCCCCGCCCGTGGGAAGGTGCGTCTCAAGCGTGGCCAGGAACTCGTCCAGGTCCAGCGGCTTGGTGAGGTACGCGTCCGCCCCCGCCGCGCGCAGCCGGTCCAGCGAGTCGCGCGTGGCGTCGGCGCTGATGATGACGATGGGGATCGTGGCCGTGCGCGGGTCAGCCCGCAGCCGGCGCAGCACCTCTTCGCCGCCGATGTCGGGAAGGTGCAGGTCCAGCAGCACCAGGTCCGGCCGGTGCTCGCGCGCCAGCTCCACCCCAATGCGCCCCTGCAGCGCGGGGACCAGCTTCCACCCGGGGCGGGTAAGCAGAAAGGTTTCCACCAGGTCCAGGTTGGCCAGGTTGTCCTCGATGTACAGCAGCTGCGCCTGCCCGTGCTCGCCGTCGCCCGCCGGCGCCACCTGCATCCCGGCGTCTTCCGCGCGGCGCAGCGGGTTCGCCGCGCCGAGCAGGCCCAGGCGGAACACGCTTCCCTCCGGCCCGCTGCGCTCCAGCTCCAGCGTGCCGCCCATCGCCTCCGCCAGGCGGAGCGAAAGCGCCAGTCCCAGGCCCGTGCCCTCCACCTCCGTCTGCTCCGCGCCCAGCCGTGCAAAGGGGGTAAACAGCTGGTGCGCGCGGGCTTCGGGGATCCCCTGGCCGGTGTCTTCCACCCGCAGCCACACGTGCCGCTCGCCGCCGTCCTCCTCCGCCGGGTCGTACGCCGCCGCGTCCACCGCGCAGCTCAGCCGCACGATGCCGCCGGTGCGGTTGTACTTGATGGCATTGGACAGCAAGTTCAGCAGCACCTGGGTAAGCCGCTGCCGGTCCGCGCGCACGAACCCGTCGCGTCCGGTGCCGGCCACCTCCTCCACCTCCACCCCGTACTGCTCCGACATCGGCCGCACCAGGCTGACGGCTTCCTGCATCACCGTCCCCAGGTGCACCGGCTCCAGCGAAAAGCTCTGCCGTCCCGCCTCGATGCGGGCGATCTCCAGCACCTCGTTGATCAGCCGCAGCAGGTGCCGCCCGGCCTTGAGGATGTGCTGCACGTGCTTCTGCTGGTCCACCCGCAGCTCCGCCCGCGCCAGCACCTGGCCAAAGCCCAGGATGCTGTTCATGGGCGTGCGCAGCTCGTGGCTCATGCGCGACAGGAACTCGCTCTTGGCCAGGTTGGCGCGCTCCGCCTCGGCGCGCGCCTTTTCCGCCGCCAGCGTGGCCTCGCGCAGCGCCTCTTCCGCGTGCTTGCGCTCGGTGACGTCGCGGATGTTGGAGACGAACCCCGCCTCCAGCTCGCCCGGAATCACCATCCGCCCCACCGCCTCCAGGTGCCGCCAGCTGCCGTCCGCGTGGCGGAAGCGGTACTCGGCGTACCCGGTGCCCTCGGCGCTCTCGGCCACCGCCTGGATGGCGGCCGCCACCCCCGCCGCGTCGTCGGGGTGAATGAAGTCGAACGAGTTGCAGCCCACCAGCGACTCCGGCGCGTACCCCAGCACCCGCTGGATGGAGGGGCTCAGGTACGTCATCACCCCCTGCCGGTCCAGAATGCAGGTGATGTCGTGCGCGTTCTCGATCAGCCGGCGCCAGTGCTCCTCGCGCTCCTGCAGCGCCTGCTCGGCCAGCTGGCGCTCGGTAACGTCGCGGATGTTGGCCACCAGCCCCTGGTCGGCCGTGTCGGGGGCCAGGGTGCGGCCGATCGCCTCGACCGTGCGCCAGTCGCCGTCCTTGCGCTGAAAGCGGTACTCCACCCGGCGGCTGGTCCCCGGCTGCGCCAGGATGGCCGCCATGGTCTCGACCACGCGGGGGACGTCGTCGGGGTGGATGAACTGCCAGGTGGAGCGGCCGATCATCTCGTCCGCCTCCCACCCCAGCAGCCGGGCCAGCGACGGGCTCTGGTACGTCATCACCCCCAGCGGGTCCAGAATGCAGGTGATGTCGTGCGAGTTTTCAATCAGCACGCGGAAGTGCTCTTCGCTCTGCCGAAGCACCTCGGCGATGCGCACGCGCTCGGTGATGTCCAGGCTGTAGCCGATGATGCGCAGCACCTCGCCGTTCGCGTCAAGCACGGGGAGCGAACGGCGCAGCACGTGGCGGGGTCCGTTGGGCCCCTTGAGCGTTTCCTCGAACTCCGTCGTCTTCTTGCTCTCCAGCGCCCGCTGGATCCCGTCGTGGCGGATGCGGATGACTTCCTCGGAAAGCCCCTTGCGCTCGCCGTACTCCCGCACCGTCTTGCCCACGATCCAGGCGCGGATCTCGGGGTCCAGCACCGAGTTGGGGCTGGCGTAGGTGTAGCGCAGCTGCGGATCGAACACCGCCACGCCGCTTTCCAGCGAGGCGATGATCTCTTCGAAGAACGCCTTTTGCCGCTCCACCTGGGCCTCGGCCTCCTTGCGGGCCGTGACGTCGCGGTAGGCGCTGATCAGGGCGATGCGCTCGCCGTCGTCGTCCACCTGCGGCACGACCACGGCCTCGGCGATCCCGGCCGTGCCGTCCGGCCGCACGAAGGGCACCTCGCCGGACCAGCTGCCGTCGCGGTCCAGCGCGGCCAGCACGGCCGGGCTGGCGGCCGGCTCGCGTCCCGGCGGGTTCACCAGGCCGCCCGCGCGGCCCACCACGGCCTTGTGGTGGTAGCCGAACATGCGCTCCGCGGCCGGGTTCCAGTCCGCGATGCGCCCGTCGGCGCGGGAGATGACCACCGCCTCCGCCAGCGTTTCGAAGACCAGGGCCTGCTGCCGCAGCGTTTCGGCCACCTGCTCGGCCTCGCGGCGGCGGCGCTCCAGCTCGCGCTCGGCCGCCTTGCGCTCGGTGATGTCGCGGACCACGGTGACCAGCGTGCCGTCGGCCAGCGGCACCACGCGCGCCTCGAACTCCTGCGCGGCGTCGCCGTCCATCAGCCGGTACTCCACGCACACCAGCTCGCCGGTGCGCACGGCCTCGCGCACCGCGTCGCCAAAGCGCGGGCCCACGTCCGCGGGCAGCAGCTCCTGCATCTGCCGGCCGCGGAACTCGGGAAGCGGGGCGTAGAGCGCGGCCGCGCGCCCGGCCCGGTGGTCGGTGATGGTGCCGTCGGGGTCCAGGCGAAAGTACAGGTCCGGGAGCGCCTGGAACACGCCCTCCAGCTCCTGCGTGCGCTCCAGCAGCGCCTCCTGCGCGGCCTCGTGCTCGGCCACCTCTTCTTCCAGCGCCTCGTTGGTTTCGGCCAGCTCGGCGGTGCGCTCCTGGACGCGCTGCTCCAGCTCCTCGTTGGCGCGGCGCAGGGCGTCCTCCGCCGCCTTCCACTCGCTGGTCTCGCGCGCGGTGGCCAGCAGCCGGTCCTCGCCCAGAATGGTCACGCGGCGCAGGGTGATCTCCGCCCACACCGGGTGACCCAGGCGGTGGCGCCCCTTCCACTCAAAGCGCTGCGCCTCGCCGTCGATGGCGCGCCGCACGTACTCCGACGCTTCGCGGATGGTGAACGGCGGCTCGCCCCAGCTGATGCCGGCCACCCCCATCTCCTTCTGCTCCTGGACCGAAAAGCCGTACATCTCGCAGGCCGTCTGGTTCACGTCCAGAAACGCGCCGGTGTCGATGTCGTGCACCCACAGGCCGGCGCCGGCCAGGTCAAAGATGGTGCGGTAGCTTTCCTCGCGGTCGCGCAGCGCCTGCTCGGCGGCGCGGCGCTCGGTGATGTCGCGCGCGGTGGCCACCAGCCGGTCCACCCCGCCGATGTTCACGCGGTTCAGGCTCACCTCGCTCCACACCTGCCCGTCGGCGGGGAACCCCGTCATCCACTCGAAGCGCTGCGGTTCGCCCCGCGAGGCCAGGCGGATGTGCTCCATCGCCCGCTCGGCGGTAAACGGCTCGGCCCCGCCGGCGATCACGTGCATCCCCCCGCGCTTCACCTGCTCCAGCGTCATCCCCGCGGCCTCGCAGGCGCGGCGGTTGGCGTCCAGGATGGCCCCCGTCTCCACGTCGTGGACGTAGATGGGGTCGTTGGACAGCTCGAAGAGGGTGCGGTAGCTCTCTTCGCTCCGGCGCAGCGCCTCCTCGGCCGCCTTGCGCTCGCCGATGTCGCGGACCAGGGCCAGGATGCGCACCTTGCCCGCCAGCACCACCCGCTGCAGGCTCACCTCGCCCCAGATGGGTTGGCCGGTGCCGGGGTGGATGGACATCCACTCGAAGGTCTGGGCCTCGCCCGCGGCGGCGCGCCGCGACTGGTCCATGGCCCGCTCGGCGGTGTACGGCTCCGGCCCGTTCCAGATGATGGAGGCGGCGTCGGCGCGCAGCTGGTCCAGCGTGGCGCCGGTCATCTGGCAGGCGCGGCGGTTGGCGTCCACCACCAGCCCCGTTTCGCCGTCGGTGACGAAGATGGCGTCGTTGCTGTTCTCGAAGATGGTGCGGTAGCTGTCTTCGGAGATGCGCAGCGCTTCTTCGGCCACGCGCTGGTCGGTGACGTCCTGGTGCACCGCCACCACCTCCAGCACCTCGCCGTCCGCGCCCCGGATGGGGAAGTACGACGCCTGCACCCACCGGGGCCACTCGCCCTCGGGGGGCACGTGGTCGGCGGAGTACTCGCGCGGATCGAACTGCACCGCGGGAAGCACGACGGTCTCGCCGTCAAAGGCGCGGCGCACCTTTTCGCCGATCTCCACCATCCCCACGTCGCGCAGGGGGTTGAACTTGGCCACCTGCTCCAGGTTGAGCCCCCACAGCCGCTCGTACGCGGCGTTCACGCGAACGACGGTGCCGTCGGGCGCGTAGACCTTGACGCTGTGGGGAAACTGCTCGAACAGGTCGCGGAAGCGCGCCTCGCTTTCGCGCAGGGCGCGGTCGGCGGCGTTGCGCTCGGTAACGTCCCGCGAGATGCCCACCATCCGCTCGCCGGTGCCGGCGGGGTCGGGGAGCAGCTTGCCCAGCGCGTTCATCTCGCGCACGGACCCGTCGGGGCGGATGACGCGGTAGGGAAAGGAGAAGGGGTCCTTCGTGGCCAGCAGGCGTTCGCACTCGTCGATCACGCGGGGGCGGTCGTCGGGGTGCACGCGGTCCAGGAACTCGGCGAAGGTCTGCGAGGGCGCGTCCTCGCCCAGGCCGTGGATGCGGCGCTGCTCGCGCGACCAGGTGATGGTGTCGGACGGCAGGTGCCACTCCCACGTCCCCAGCCCCGCCAGCTCCTCCACCTCGTCCAGCGTGCGCTCGCGCTCGCGCAGGGCGGCCTCGGCCAGCTGGTGCTCGGTCACGTCGCGCGCGGTGCCGATCAGGCGCGGCAGGCCGCCGTCCGGGTGGGAAAGGACCTGCGCCTGCGCGTACAGCCAGCGAAACTGCCCGTCGCCGCGCACCACGCGGTAGGCGATGGCGCTGGCGTCGCCGGTGCGCACCACGCTGGCGGATGCTTCCTTGACGGACTCGCGGTCATCCGGGTGCACGCGCTGCAGGAACTCGGCAAAGGTGCGCGGGGCGGTTTCGCGCGACAGGCCGTGGATGCGCAGCTGCTCGGCGGACCAGTGTACGGGCTGCTGGTCCAGCGGCTCGGCCAGCGTCTGCTCCCAGCTGCCCAGGCTGGCCAGGCGCTCCACCTCGTCCAGGCGGCGGTCGCGCTCCTGGAGGGCGGCCTCGGCGCGCTGGCGGGCGGCGCGCTCGGTCTCCAGCGCCTCCAGGGCGGCGGCGAGCGTGGCGCGCAGGGCGTCCTCGCCGCCGGTCACCGGCACGGCGAGCAGGGAGGACGATGCGGACGGGGATTGCGGGTCCATCGGTGCCATCACGGGCGGGGGACTTCAGCCGGACTGGGGGCGGGGAAGGAGATCCCTGAAAAGTAAACCACGCGCGCACGCGGAACAAGCGGTTTGGAAGGGATTTGGATGCGCTGAAAGGCAGGACGATGGGAAGGTGAGATTCGGGTCACCGCGGGGGTAGGGGGAATGGCTGGCCTCCTGCGCCCCCTCCGCTCGCCTAGGCTCGCACCTCCCCCAAAAAACCTGGGGGAGGTTGAGGATGGATCGGGGATCGACGACTTGCATCGAACTACGTCCGACGGGGCCCCTCCGCTGGCTTCGAGGGTGCCGAACCTCCCCGATCTAAACCCAAAAGCCAGTCATCCTGAGGGAGCGCACCACGCGCAACCAGGAGTCACGTGGTGACATGCGCGCGACCGAAGGACCTTCTCTCCGATGGCGAGGGGCATGATCCACGCCGGAATCCAGCCCCTCGGTTCTGCTGGCAAGGTCCTTCCGTCGGCGCCAAAATCCGTGGTACAAGCAAGATACGCCGCAGCGCCTCCCTCAGGATGACTGATCGCGGGGAAGGATTGGCAACACCCCTCCCAGGCTCGCGCGCTTTCGAGCGCGCGGAGTGCGTCAGGCGGGCTCGATCAGGCGCAGGCCGTAGGGCCACAGGTCGTTGGACGGGCGGGGACTGGTGACCAAGCAGCGGTGGCGCAGCAGCTCGGCGCGCTCCGTTGCGGTAAAGTCGATTCCGGCGCCGGGGCCGGGGTCCCGCCCATCGACGTTGTAGTGCAGCGCGCCATCCAGCGCGTAGTCGCGGCGGAACTCCGTGCGCCACTGCGAGTTGCCGCCCCACCCGCTGCCCAGGTCTTCCGCGCGGCGGTTGTTGCGCGCGTACGCCCAGTACAGCGTAGAATGTTCCGCAATTTCCTTTACCAGGTGCCGCCGCCCCGCTCGCACCCGCACACCGGCGCGAGCGATCAGCAGCGGGCCCAGCGTGCAGCCGGGCCACAGGACGTCGGCAAGCTCCGGCGGCGCGTCCTCATCCGGCAGCTGATCGACGGTGACGATCTCGTGGTAGAACGGGTGGAATCCCGCGCGATCTACCGTCTCCAGCCCCAGCCCGCCGATGAAGCGGGCGAATTCGTCACGGCTTACGGGCGCCACGTTCCACCCCTCCTCCACCGTCCGCGGCGCGAAGGACAGCTGCAGCAGCTGGACGATCCGCGAGAGCGCGTACAGCCGCCACGACTCTTCCGGCTCAACGCGCGGCACCGGATCGCCTCGCCTGCGCCGAAGATCCTCCAGCCACCGCCGTTCGCCGTCGTACGCGCGCAGCCACGGCGCGAGCAGGTCATCGAACAGCGCGTCGCCGTCGTAGTCCAGCATCTCGTCGTGCAGCTGCCGATACGGCTGCTGGTCGCTGTGCATCACCGCCTCACGTACAGGATGGATCGTCCACTCGCATCCAACTGATCATGTCTCACTCAGACCAGAGTCAACAGAGCTGATCCGTCCGCATCCCCAGAATGCGTGCGATGTGGAGCACGCGTAATGATCGGAGGAATCGGCACGAGAAAACTCTGTTGACTCTGTTAACTCTGTGTGAGGCCATCTTTTCCGTTCCCTGGGTGTAGCCAGTTCGCCGGCCTGCGCTTCATCCGCCGCGCGTTCTCGCCCTCACCCTTCGCGCACCTCGCCGACGCCGGAGAACTGGTAGTGCTGAAACCAGCACCCGGGCCGGACGGGCACCCACACGATGCCTTCGTTGATCCACGCGTCCTCGTGCGTCATGTACACGCCCACGCCGTGGTGGGTGCTCACGCGCATGAGGGTATCCGCGGAAAGAACCCGCGGCCGGCCGTACTTTACGTAATCACCCCGCTCGTTCTCCCGCGGCCGAACCGTTTCCGGCAGCGGCTCGTTGCGCTCGTACCACGCGGCGCCGGTGGCGTACTCCGCGGTGAGTGGAAAGGCGGAGGCGAACGGCCGGCCCTGGAACGTGGTGTCGCCCGTGGTCGCGCTGACCTCCACCTGCACCTTCCGCAGCTGCCCGGCTGAGACGGCGCACGTCTCGACCGTCCGTACCGGCGGTTCGGGGGCCGGCGGCGGAACCACGGGGCGGGGGACGGCGCACGCCGCGAGAAGCAGCCCGGCGGCGCATCGCGGGATCATCCGCATCATCAGGCTCGGTCCGGCGATCGCTGGCGGACGTAGAGATAGCGCACCGTGTCGAGCGGCGGGGCGAGCGGCAGGATCATCCGCAGCTCGTCGCCGGTGAACACGCCCGTCTGCGGCTGGTGGGGCAGGGCGCTGTCCGTCATCACCAGCGTGTCGCCGCGCGGGCCGCGCAGTTCGTAGCGCCCGGTGCCGTGAAAAATGCGCGACGTGTCCTCGGTTTCCATCCGCTCCACCATCACGGGGGTGCAGCCCCTGCGGTTCTGCCCGTCCTCAAACCAGGTGCCGTCCGCCCGCAGCGTCATTACCAGGCGGATGAGGGTAGCGGTGCAGCGGTAGCCCCCAGAGACCGTGCTGATGGTGTGCGGCAGTGGCTCGCCGTCGCGTTCCACCAGCACGTACTCGCCCGCCACGGTCCCGTGGGTGCGCACCCGCGGCTCCGCGCCTCCGCAGCTGGTGCAGAAGAGGAGGAGCGCCGCGGTGGTGAGCGTCGAGGAAAGCCGGAACACGGGTCCTCAGGTGGATGATGATGAAAGATCGCGAAACCACGCAATCGCCTGGAACGCCGCACACCGCCGGGCCGTCGCGTCCCGCCAGGAGCGAATGAATTCGCCGCTGGAAAAGCGCAAAATCCGCCTGCGCGGATTGTAGCCGCGAGCCTGGGGCGCGATGAGCGGCCACGAGCACACCGACACTAGATGTCTCAGTCGCGCGCCGGGTTGATGCGGGCGTCGGACGGTGCAGCGCGGCGCTCCTTCGAAGTGCCCAATTGGAGCGATGCACGCCAGCCCGCGAAGGGGGCTTCGTGAATTTCCAGGCGCGGTTTCAACCGCCGAGACAGAGCCCGGGCCGCACCGGTTGCGGACGCGCCGGTGCCTGGGACGCGCAAACCGCCGGGCCGCCGAGTCCACGAAGGTGGACTTTGTGATGTTGTAGCGGCGATTTTAGTCGCTCCTGCAGGCGGACGGCACATTACCGGATCACCGCGCTGAGGCCGGCGGCAACCTCCCGGTTGCGGACGCGCCGGTGCCTGGAACGCCGCAAACCGCCGGGCCGCCGAGTCCACGAAGGTGGACTTTGTGTAGTTGTTGCAGCGAATTCATTCGCCCTTGCGGCCGTACGGCTCGAACTCGACCTCACGCCTTCTACCGCGGCGGTGACGCACGCAGCCGCGGCTCCGGGGCGATCACGCCGGCGATCAGCAGGCCGGCCACCAGCGCGACGGCCGTGAGCATCATGCTGAACGCCGTCTCGATCCCCGCCAGCGCCTGCCGCTCCATCAGCGCGTTCAGGCTCAGGAACCCGATACTGCCCGGCACCAGCAGCAGCATGGCCGGCACCAGCACCACCGCCGGCGGCCGGCGCCGCCAGCGCGCGTACGCGTTGCTGGCCAGTGCCACCACGAACCCGCCCGCGAACGCCCCCAGCTCCGGCCCCAGCGCCGCCGCGCCCCGCCGTCCGGCCTCTGCCCCCAAAATGGTGCCCAGGATGATCCACAGCGCGTCGCGCGGCGCGGCGCGCAGAATGATGATGGCGCCGATGGGCGACAGCAGCAGCGCGGCCCAGCTGGCCCACCCCGGCAGCGGCACCGGATCCATCAGCACCGGCGCGCCGAACGCCGCCGACGCCAGCCGGTTGCCCAGCGCCACGCCAAAGCCCAGCCCCAGAAAGGTGATGAACGCGCCGCTCAGCCGCGCCGTCCCCGACGCCAGCTGGCGGCTGGACAATTCCCGCAGCGCCGTCGTCAGCGTAAGGCCGGGAAGCAGCACGATCAGCCCCGCCAGCGTGGCCACCAGCACGGACAGCGGCCCCGCCAGGTGGGCCAGCGCCACCGCCGCCCCGCTTACCAGAAAAGCAGCCAGTGGTTCGAACACGCGCATCAGCCGCGGCTGCCGCCCCGCCAGCATGGAAAACAGGCGCACGCACAGCCCCAGCAGCGTGGCGGCGCCCACCTCGCGCGCGCCGCCGCCCAGCAGCTGGCACGTGGCCCCGCTGATGCCCGCGAACGCCAGCGTGGTGGTGAACGGCCCGTATGGGCCCGGCGACTCGGCGATGCGGTTGATGCGCGCCGTGCCTTCTACGGGGGTGATGATGCCCTGCGCCACCTCGCGCGACACGTCCTCCACCGCCGCCAGCCGGCCCAGGTTCACGTCGCCCGGCTCCACGCGCAGCATGTGCGTGCGCTGCCGCTCCACCGGTCCGAACGAGGCCATGATGGAGGTGGGCTGCGTAAAGAACTGCGCGCCCCGCAGCCCCAGCCGGTCGCTCATGGCGCCCAGCATGTCCTCCAGCCGGTGGCTGGCCTCGCCGTAGCTGTGCAGCGCGCGCCCCAGGTGCAGCACAAAGCCCACCGCCGCCGCGTCCGGCTCGTCGTCGCGGCTGGCGGTGAGGTCGGCGGGGCTCGGGAGCGGGGCCGTGGACGAGGGCGCGGGATCGGTGTCGGCTGCCATGGCCGGAGTGTACGGGCCGCGCCCATGCTCCGCCAGACGGACGCGAACCGCCGCGGTGCCCCGTCCCCGGCCCCTTCCTGTTCGCTTCTCGCGGAGGAGGGAGGATGGGATGGCGAGCCGCCGGGTATCCCATGCAGCCCGCGGCCCTTGCCGGCCCTCCGCGTCCGCGCTTTGTTGATGCGCTCCGAAGCGCGTCCTTATCCCCAGTGAAACATCACCATGAGCAACGATTCACAGGATTCCGCCGCCGCGGCGGATTCGCGGTCCGAGCCGTTCCACGCCCAGGGTCTGGCGGCCTCGCTGACGGTGAAGGACCTGGAGCAGAGCGTGGCCTGGTACCACCGCGTGGTGGGCTTCGCCGTCGATCAGCGAATGGAGCGCGACGGACAGCTGCGCGCGGTGGCGGTGCGCGCGGGCGACGTGCGGCTGCTGCTGAACCAGGACGACGGCGCCAAAGGATGGGAGCGCGCCAAGGGCGAGGGCATCTCGCTGAACATCACCACCGCGCAGGACGTCGACGCCCTGGCCGCGCGGATCCGGGCGGGCGGCGGTACGCTGGATTCGGAGCCGGCCGACATGCCCTGGGGCGTCCGCGCGTTCCGCGTGCGCGATCCGGACGGCTTCCGGATCGCGTTCTCCTCGCCTCGGTAGTCTCGGCGGCGTCTGGACCCAGGCGCGGGAAGCCACCGAAGGCCCCGGCGATGCGCTCGCCGGGGCCTTGTTTCATCCACCCTCGCCGCTGTGTGGCGGTGCGATCCGGGGTGCGCTCAGAAGTGGAAGCCCAGCTTGAGCGCGACGGTCACGGGGCGGAACTCCAGCGAGCCGGGCGTCTGGCGCGAGTACGCCCGCGCGGCCACGCGCAGCTCCGGCGTCAGCACCAGCGCGCGTCCGTCGGCCAGCGTGTACCTGGCGCCGGCGTTGATCAGGTAGCTGAGACCGGTCCTGCGCAGGTCGTAGTCGAACGCGCTCTCGTCCTCGCGCAGCAGCACCACGGCCACCACGCCCGCCTCCGCCACGGGGACGATGCCCCGACGCGGGTTGACCAGGTTGTACCCCAGCGTGATGGGCGCGCCCAGGTACAGCAGGTCTACCTGGCGTTCGGCGGTGCGGGTGCTGGTGGCGTTGGAGAGCGTGGTCTGCTCCGCGAACCCCTTGTTGCTCAGCGAAAGCCCCACCCGCAGCGCGCTGCGCGGCGTCAGGGGCGCCAGCCGCGAGACGCCCATCGCGTACCGCACCGTCTCCTTTTGCCGCACGTCGAACGTGGCGGAGGGGCCGTCCGCGATCACGCTGAACATGCTGCTGGACCCGGTGTGGTCCAGCGATGCCTCCACCTGCCACCGTGGATGCGACTGCGCCTGCGCCGTGGGCGCCGCCGCCGCCAGCAGCAGCACGCCCATCACCGCCGCGCGCCAGCGTCCGGACACGAGAGTTGGCATAAAGGCTCCTTTGCATTGAGGTGACCCGCCGCCGCGCGAATCGCGACCACAGACAACGCCCGTACCCGCCGAATCGCGACACGCGGATAGCGGCTCCCGTCCCGCCGCGCGTGTGCTTCTCCGGCCGGAACAGTGGGCGTGCCGCGGCAGTACGACGTGCCGTTCCTGGTGTCCATTCCTCTTTGCACGGAGCGGTACGGTATGAAACCCTGCTTTCGTCAGTTTTCCGCGCCCCTCGCCGCCCTGGCCCTGTTTGCCGCGGCGGGTCCCGCCTACGCACAGGAGTGCGTGGGCCTGCCCGGCGGCCGCGGCATCCTTTCGCTGGGGGTGGAAGGGACGGACGGCGCCACCGGCCGGGGCGTGGCCTTCGCGTACCAGACGGAGGGCGCGTCCGTGCAGCTGCAACACCGCTCGCTGGATGCCTTTGCCCAGCAGGACGAGATCAGCGAGACGGAGGTGCAGGGCGCCATGCGCCTGGGGCGGTTCGGCCTGCCGCTGTGCCTCACGGCCGGCGTGCAGCTGGCGGACTACGAGTACAGCGAGCACGCGGGCTCGGGGACGGGTCAGGACGGCATCTACACCGACAGCTACCGCATCATCGGTGGATACGAGCGGGTGCGCGTGCCGGTGGGCATCAGCCTGGGCCGCGAGTTCAGCGTGGGCCGCGGGGTGTCGCTGGTGCCGTACCTGCAGCCCACGGTGGTGTGGGAGAGCGAGCGGATGACGTCCGTGGGTAACGTGGCGCGGACCGGGACGGGTGGAAGCGTCACGGAGACGCGCAACGGCCTGGGATGGGGCGTGAACACCGGCGTTGCGGTCGCCAGGGACTGGCTGGTGGTGCGGGCGAACCTTTCCCACACCAACACCGTCGATCGCGCCCTGTCGACGCGCTACAACCGCCCCGGCGTCTCCCTGCACCTCGGCGTGCGCTTCTAAGCCAGCGCACGCGGTGAAGGGATGATGGAGAGCGGCCCCGGCGAGCACGTCGCCGGGGCCGCCTTCCGTCGCCGGTACTCACGCGTCGGTGAAATGACCGGACATTTTACTGTGTAGACCTGCACATTTCAGCCAATTAGTATACGCCGATAGTTCAATTATCACGCTGCCGGCCGCGGCAGGACACATCCTCCGGCATCATCAGGACTTCATGGCTACAGCCGCTCCTCATACGGCCAGATTTCCCAATGGCCCGCTGGACTTCTGTGACAGGACGTGCGTGCCGGTCGCACAACCCGCGGGCGTGGGGATCTTTGCCGACCTGCCCCCTGCTGACGCGGTGCTTCTCTGGAGAGTGCTCCGGCTTGTGCTGTCGTATGCCCGCGGTGACTACGACCGGCGATGGTTCGATGCCGGCCGGCTCCGGGTCTGGGAGAAAGACCTGCTTCTGGGAGCGGCGGATGTACGCTTCCGCTCTGCCTGTGCCGTTATCGTCGACGAACTGGTCGATCCTGATCACGCCGACATGGAGTGCGTGGCGCACGCCTGCTGGTGCATTGTGGACTGGGCGCTCGATGGCGACCGCTCCGTTGCCACGGCACTGGCGTTCACGGAAGCCGCCGCGCTGACCTGGCCTGTGAACGCGCGCTACGCCCTTGCCGCCGGCCGGCTGTTCCGCCGCAACGGCAAGCCGCGCGAGGGTGAAGCGTGGTTGAACCGTTCGCGCCGCCTGGCCGCGCATTACTCTGACCATGAATGCCTTGTGCTCAGCACCAGTTCGCTGGCGATGCTGTACTGGGAGCAGGGCAGCCTGAAGCAGGCGCAACGATTTCTCACCCGTGCGCAACGCGTCGCGCGCAGGAACGGGCTGCGCACGCTCGAAGGCGAAGTGCTGCACAACCTGCTGGTCGTGGCGATCGACCGCGGCGAACTGGACTCGGCCGAGGCATTCGCTCAGGCGGCGTTCGATCGGTACATGCCCGACCATCTCAAGCTCCCGGCCCTGGCGTACGATACTGCTTATCTATGGCTGTCTCGCGGTCATACCCGCAGGGCACTGCGCGTCTTCCAGGCTCTGCTTCCTCATTTCTCCGAGACTTGCGCACAGGTTCAGGTCCTGTGTGCCACCTGCAAGGCTGCCGGGATGACCGGTGCACGCGACGTGTTCGCTTCATGCGCGTCGCGGGTGGCGGAGATCACCGGGCGGACAAAGCCGGACAGCACGCGCGCGGCTGCACTGGTGGACCTGGGTGTCGGAGCCCTGGCGCTGGGTGAAAACCAGTTGGCGGAATCTGCTTTGACCGATGCGCTCACCCTGGCACGGGAGCGTGGTCTGTCGGATACACTGATGAAGGCGGATGAAGCCCTCGATCAGCTTCGGCGTGGTGAGCGGGTGTGGGAGCGCCGCCCCTACACGGACGCGCGCCAGCCGCAGGAGGAGTTGGCGGCACGGTTCACGACCGCGCTCAGTACGTTCGTGTCAGCTGGATGCGTGTAGCGGGCGTGGCGCTCACCCGATCGTGAACGCCACGCCGCCATTCACCCGGTCAGTGGCCCGAGCCCATCAGGTTTCCACCGCGCGCGGCGCCCGAGTCCGCCACGGCGCCGTTCGCCTGAATGGTGGACGGTGCCTGCGTGCGTGCTCCGGGTTCCGTGGGTGTGCCGTCGCATGCTGCCGCGACGGCGGCAAGGGCGAGTGAAAGGAAGATGGTCTTGCGCATGGAATGGCTCCGGGAAGAAGTGCGAAAGGTTGCCGACACGTGCGAAGATGAGCGGACGCTTCGGGGGGAGCAACAGAAACACCGGTGGAAATGTCCGGTTTGAGGAGCGCAACCATGCACAGCACGCGAAAAATCCGCATCGCGGCACTTCCGTCCGTCCGGCTCGCCCCGGTTTCGGCGCTACCGCAGCCATATTCGGTGGAGTTCAAGGCGGACTGGGCCGAATTGATGACGGAGGTGCCCCAACTGCCACCGTCAGCCATCGTCCTGCTCGACTGCACGCCGGAGGGGCGGTCGGAGCGGGTTCCCGCCCGGATGTGGGAGCTGCTGCTGGAGTTTCCCTCCGTGGCGATCGTGGCGGCCCTCGATGTCCCAAGTGTCGCGCCTGAGCTCGTGGGTCAGCTGCTCAGCCGGGGTGTCGCGGACATTCTGGACCTGAGCCTGGAGGACACGCCCGCTCTGGCCGAGCAGCGCCTGCGCGAGGCTCACGCTCGACCGTTCAAACGCAGCATCGAGGGCGGTCTCGACCGCTATCCTTCGGCACGTGCGCGAACGATCATCCGCGCCGCTGCGCACGTCGCTGCGACGGGTGGGAGCGCGGCCGAACTGGCGGCTCAGTTCAACGTGGTTCCGGAAACGGTGGGGGATTGGTGCGCCGCGGCGGCCCTGCCTCCGCCGCGCCGCCTGCAGGCGTGGATGCGGGTTCTGCTCGCCGCCTTTCTGCTCCAAGAGCCGCCGCGCGCGATCTCCGCGGTTGCCATCGCCTGCGGGTATACCACCGACCGTGCGTTGCGGCGCGCCTTCAACCGTTTTCTCGGTATTGATGCGCGCACACTCCGCGGGCAAGGCGCCTTTCAGATGGCAATGCGCGAATTCAACCGGGATCTTTCCGGCTGCCGCGACAAACGGAACACGAAGTAGGACGGCGTACGGTTCTGAGCCCGCGGACGCAGTGATGTGCATGATGGAGAGCGGCCCCGGTGACGTGCTCGCCGGGGCCGCTCTTTCGTTTGCCGGGGCTCACGCGCGGTTCGCCGGGTCAGTGCCCCAAGCCCATCCGGTTCCACCGCGCGCCGCGTCCGAGTCGACCTCGATACCGTCCGCTTGGATCGTGGACGGTGCTGGGGCGCGCACGCCCGGATCCGTGGGTGTGCTGCCGCACCCGGTTGTGAAAGCGGCGAGGGCGAGTGGAAGGAAAATGGTTTTGCGCATCGGACGACTCCGGGGGAGAAGGGCGGAAAGTTGCCGGCTGGTGCGAACATCAGCAGAGGCTCGCACGACAGAATAGCTTCAGCGACGTTCTCCGATAGCCACTCTCTGTCTGCGATGATTTACGATCGCTAGCGACCACACTGCTACTGCTATCGTATCGCCGAATCTGCTTTTTTAGCTCGGGTGCTGACGGATTGTGTCCCGAAGAAAATTCGAAAGCATTGACATTGCTGCGGATCCGGCGCTTCCTGTTCGGTAAGTCCATTGCAATGCATTTCGTCCGATCCTTTCCTCCGACTCCTCTGGGACATGAGCGCTAATCTGCTGTACTATGGGGATAACCTCGATATCCTGCGTCGCGCGGTCTCGAGCGAAACGGTTGATTTGATCTATCTCGATCCCCCTTTCAATAGCAATCACGAATACAATCTGCTCTTTAAGGAGCAGGACGGGAAACGTGCCGAAGCCCAAGAACAGGTGTTCGGTGATACGTGGTGGTGGGACGAAAGGTCGGCCCTCACCTACGAAGAGCTGATTGAAAATGGTCCCCTCAAACTTGGCCAAGCAATGAAAGCATTCCGCACCTTTCTTGGCGAGTCTGATATGATGGCGTATCTAGCAATGATGGCTCCCAGGTTGTTAGAACTCCGTGAGGTATTGAAGCCTACAGGAAGCATCTATCTCCATTGTGATACGACCGCAAGCCATTATCTAAAGATTCTGATGGATGCGGTCTTTGGGCCGCAAATGTTTCGCAACGAGATCATCTGGAAACGTACTAACGTCCACAACGACAGCAAGACATGGAGCCACGTCACAGACTCCCTGTTATTCTACACGAAGACCGGTAGCTTTACTTGGAACGCTCCTTACGTCGATCACGACCCTAAGTACGTCGAAGATAAGTACCGGTTTAAAGATAAGAATGGACGCAGGTATCAGTTGGATAATATGACCAGTCCCAAGCCTCGCCCCCGCATGATGTACGAGTGGAAGGGCCACAGCAGTCCGCAAAATGGATGGCGGTATTCCAGGGAAACGATGGAACGGCTGGATCGTGAAGGTCGCATCTGGTATCCAGACAGTAAGATGAAAAGACCGCGGTTAAAGCGTTACCTGGATGAAATGTCCGGAACGCTGCTAACGAACGTCTGGACGGACATTCCACCACTAAATTCTCGTGCAGCAGAGCGGCTCGGATATCCGACACAGAAACCTGAGGCGCTGCTTGAACGCATAATCGAGGCGAGCAGCAATCCCGGTGATACTGTCCTCGACCCATTCTGCGGGTGTGGTACGACAGTCGCCGCCGCCGAGAAGCTTCGAAGACGGTGGATTGGCATTGATATCACTATTGAGGCCATCAACATTATCCGGGCTCGCCTAGAGAAACCCACTACTCTGCTTGATTATGAAGTCCATGGCGTTCCGACGTCGATGGCAGAGGCCCGCGCACTCGCGCGTCAAGATCGGCATCAGTTCCAGTGGTGGGCGCTCGACCTCGTTGGTGTCCGCGACCAACAGAAGAAGGGTGCAGATCGCGGTATCGACGGCCGTTTGTTCTTTCACGACGAGCCCGGCAAGGGAAAAACAAAGCAGATCATCTTCTCTGTGAAGTCAGGTCACGTCAGTGTTCGTGATGTACGTGAGTTGAGCGATGTTGTCAGACGGGAGGAGGCGCAGATCGGAGTTCTGATTACACTGGAACCTCCAACAAAGCCAATGCGTTCTGAAGCCGTTTCAGCCGGCTTGTACAAGTCGCCGTGGGGCTACCAATACCCTCGAATCCAAGTTCTCACAATTGAAGATTTACTCAACGATCAACGGGTACAGTACCCGAACCGGCTCGGCGGTACGACAAAGAGGAAGCCGCAGCGTAAATCCAAGATTGGTGCCGCCCCCGAGTTGTTGGATCTAGGGCTTGAGCTGGATCCAGACACAATCCTGGCGGAACGTGAGGCGGCGGCTTCGGCCAAAAAGATTCTGAGGAGTGTGCCGTCTACTCGGGGCACATCAAGATCACGAGGTACATCGAATGCCGACGTGCCAAGTATTCGCCCGCCGAAGAGGTGAGTCTTTCACGTAAGCGGTTCGAGAACTGGTCTGGCAGGCTACGTGAAGTATGCTTACCTAGTGCGGCTCGACCGGAACGTTCTCCCGGGGGCAGGTGTGCCATTGCGCGCGATCCGCAAGCGGCAGCAAACTTCCCGCGCCCGCGCCCGGCAGAAACGGCGAGGGCCTGTCGTTCTGCTCCCGCGCTGACGCCGGCCGGCGCCGCCTGACGCGCCGGCATCCACCCGCCACACCAGCCGATGACCCGACACGCCATCCGCCGCCTCGCCGCTCGCATCCTGCTGGTCCTGGCGTCCGTCTTCGCGGCTGCGCCGCTGGCGGCGCAGCCGGAGACACCTGCGCCCATCGCGCTTTCCGATCCGGACGGGCAGGAACTCGTCATCCAGGAGCTGAACGTCCGCGCGGCGGTGCAGGGGGTGTTCTCGCTCACCGAGATGGAGATCGTCTTCCGCAACCCGCACGGACGGCGGATGGAGGGGCGATTCACCGCGGTGCTGCCGGAGGGCGCCACCATCAGCCGCTTCGCCAAGGAGGTAAACGGCCGGCTGATGGAGGGCGAAGTGGTGGAGCGGCTGCGCGCCAACCGCGTCTATGCCCAGATCCTGCACCAGATGCGCGACCCCGCGCTGCTGGAGCAGGACCAGGGCAACCGCTTCAGCGCGCGCATCTTTCCCATCGAGGCGGGCGCCACCGTCCGCGTCGTCCTCGGCTACACGCGCCTGCTGCCGCTGGAGGGCGGCGTGCGCAGCTATCGCGTGCCCCTGCGCGGCCTTCCGCGCATCGGCATGCTGCGCGTGAGCGGCACCTTTCAGCCGCTTCCGCACGAGCAGCAGCAGGGCGCGGGCGTCACCGGCCCCATGGGCACCCGCGTAACCCAGGCGGGCAAGGTGGAGTGGGAGGCCGAGAGCGCCACACCCACCGAAGACCTGGAGATCCGCTGGAGCCCGCGCCCCGACGCGCCGCGCGAGTACCTGCTGCGCGCCGGTGACTTCTACATCGCCGGCGTGCGGCCGGACGTGCGGCCCACGCCGCCAGCAGGCCCGGGCACCCGCTGGGTCTTTCTGCTCGACACCAGCGCCAGCGCCGCCGAGGGGATGGACCACCGCCTGGCCGCCCTGAGCGGCGTGCTGGCCGCGCTCCCCGGGAGCCGCGTGGAGCTGGTCGCCTTTGACCAGGCCGTCGTGCCGCTGGGCGCGTTCACCCCGCGCGAGGCGTCCGCGCGCGTAGAGGCGCTGGTGCGCGAGCGCGGCTTTCTGGGCGGCACCGACCTGCACGCCGCGCTGGCCCACATCCAGGCGCGCGCCGCCCGCGAGCCCGCCACCCGCTTTGTCCTGGTGAGCGACGGCGCCGCCACCGTGGGCCAGACCGCGCCCGCCGAGCTGTTCCGCCCCCTGGACCGCATGCCGGCCGGCGCCCAGCTCAGCGCGCTGGTGCTGGGCGCCCGCGAGGACGCCGTTGCGCTGCGGCAGATCACCGGCGGGCGCGGCCGCATCGTCCGCGTTCCCTTTACCGACCGGATGGACGACCGCGCCCGCGAGGCCGCGGCGCGCCTGGCGCTGGCCCCCGGTCGCACGGTGGAGGTGCGCGACGCCGCGGCCGAGGCCTTTTACGCCACCGGCGAGCAGGACGTGCAGCCCGGCGGCGAGGTGCTGGTCCTGGGCCGTCTGCGCCGGGGGGAGGATACGCGCGTGGCGGTGGATGGCGTGCGCACCGGCGCCGCGCTGCCGCTGGACGCGGAGCTGTTCCAGCCGCTGCTGGTGCGCGAGTTCTACCGCGCGCACCTGGCGCGGCTGCAGGAGGAGGAGCGCCACGCCGACGGCGACGAGGCCCGCCAGCGCCTGGCGCAGGAGCAGGTGGCGCTCAGCGTACAGCACCGGGTGATGGTGCCGCGTACCACCATGCTGGTGCTGGAGACGGAAGAGGACTACGTCCGCTTTGGCATCGACCGCACCGCGCTGGCGCAGGTCCTTACCGTGGGCCCGCGCGGCATCGAGCGGCTGGACCGCGATCCCTCGTCCCTGCTTGCCCTTACCGCCAAGCGTCCTGGCGAGGAGCGGGAGGATGCGGACGATGACGGCGCCGTGCCGCCCGGGGATGCGCCCGCCCTGGCGGAGGATGACGAAGCGGCCGTGGCGGAGGAGGGGAACGCCGCCGGCGTAGCGCAGGACTTCGTGTCCGCGGCGCCTCCGTCGGATGAGCCGCCGCCCCCCGCGCCGCCCCCGCCGCCGCCTCTGCCGGCCATGCCGCCGCCGCCAGTAGCGGCGGCTCCGGAGGCGGCGCAGCGGGTGCAGGGGCGGGTCGCGGGCCAGGAGGTCGTGGTGACGGGGCAGCCGTCAGGTGGAACCCCCGCCGCGGCCACCCCGCCCCCGGCCCCGGCGGCCTCGCCGCGCCCCACGCTGCCGGAGTGGGTGGGCGCGCGCCGCTTCCGCCCGGGCGAGGCGGACAGCCTGCTGGCGCGGCTGGCGGCCAACCCGCGCGACCGCGTGCTCTACAACGAGCTCAGCGAGGCGCTGGCCGAGGCGCAGCGCTGGCGTGAGCTGCGCGACGTGGCGTTCCGCTGGCAGCCCATGGATCCGGACAACCCGCAGGTCTACGAGAGCCTGGCGCTGGCCAGCCACGGCCTGGGCCGCCGTGACGAGGGGTACCGCGCCACCGGTTCGCTGGTCGAGGTGGCGCCCGGCAAGCCCGAGATGCTGCAGCGCGCGGCCCTCCTGCTGTGGCGCGTGGGTGCCCGCGACGCGTGGGAGGCCCCCGCTCGCCGCGCCGTGGAGATGCGTCCGGACCTGCCCAACCCGTATCGCACGCTGGCCCTCTTGCTCTGGCAGTCGGGGCGGATGGAAGAAGCGGCGGACGTGCTGGAGCGCGCGCTGGCGATGCCCATCGACGGGTGGTACGGCAACGCCGCGCAGGTGGTGCGCGACGAGCTGGGCTACGTGTACCGCGCCTGGATGCGCGCCCAGCCCGGCCGCGCCGAGGAGATCCGCCGCCGCGCCGGCCAGCACGGGGTGGACCTGGGGCGGACGGATCGCCTGCGCATCACCATGACGTGGGATACGGACGGCAACGACGTCGATCTGCACGTGGTCGATCCGCCGGGCGAGCACGTGTATTACGGGCACAAGCAGGCGGCCAGCGGCATCGAGCTGCTGCAGGACATCACCCAGGGCTTCGGGCCCGAGGTGGTGCGCACGGACCGCGTGGTGCCGGGCGCGTACCACGTGGGCGTCAAGTACTTCGCCGCGGGGCCCATGGGCATCAGCCGCGGCATCCTGGTGCTGATGGAGCCAACCGAGGGCGGCGACGTGCACGTCCGCATCGAGCCCTTCCGCCTGATCCCCGAGCGCGGCGACGTGCAGCCCGTCTTTACCATCCATCCCGCCGGAGAAGGGAAGTAGAGGCCGGTTTCGATGGACGGAAACGCCCCCGGACGCCTCAGCGTCCGGGGGCGTTCTTTCGTTGATACGGGATACAGGGTATCAGACGTTGTTGAGAGACCTCGAATCGTGCCAGTCATCCTGAGGGAGGCGCCGCTCCACAACCTGCTCATACACGATCCTCTGGCGCCGACCGAAGGACCTTGCCCGCAGATGCGTGAGGCTGGCTTCATGCCCCGCATCTGGCCTCACGGCGGCGGAGAGAAGGTCCTTCGGTCGCGCGTAAGCTATTGTGTTCCTGAAGGTTCCGCGCGGCACTCCCTCAGGATGACCGTACGCTGCCGTACGAAGAACCGAGGTTTCTCGACACCCTCTCAGGCGCG